>JBOGXA010000007.1:0-143199 GCA_050694175.1 Actinomycetota bacterium | reverse complement strand
ACCTCCGCCTCGGCCCCGATCGGCTGGGTCGGTCTGCTCGGCCGCCGCAAGACTCGCCGCCCGGCGCGCCGCCCGGCGCGCGGCCTCTTCACGCGCCGCCCGGCGCGCCTGGGATCGCTCGATGGCCGCGGTCAGCTCGGTGATCTCGTCCCGCTGGTCGGCCAGCTTCGCCTCGATCGTCGCGCGCAGATCCTGCAACTCCGCGGCCGCGGCGGCGACCCTCTCCTGCTGTTCATGCAGCCGGGCGAGCACTGCTTGCATCTCGTCGCGGTCGGCGAGCAAGCCCTCGAAGACGCGCCGCTGGGCCGCCTCTGAGCTGTCCAGATACGTGAGACGTTGGTCGATGTCACCGATCGACGTCGCGCTCAACAGCGGTTCGAGCGTGGCCGCCGGCCCGGCCTTGTACAGCTCTGTGGCGATTCGCACGGCCACCCGCTGCTTGGTCATCATGCGCCGCTCAACGGAGTCGGCCTCGAGCCTGGTGGCTCCGATCTCCGCCCGGATTGACTCGAGTTGCTCGTCGGTTTGGTTGTAGCGCTCGACGACGAGCCCGACGTCCCTTTCGATCTCCATGAGGCGGGCCTCGGCCGCCTCCAGATCCGAACGCGTGGGGGGCCGGGCGGCGGTGGGTGGCACCTGGGTCAGCGCGAGGGCAGAGCAGAGTGCTGCGGCCGCGCCGATTCGAATCACTCTTCTCCTCGTTGCTCTCCGCCTCGCCGTCGTCAAGATCGTTGCTCTCTTTTCATCAGCCACCAAACCAAAAGACAAGCCGCGACGATACTGGCTATCAGCGCGCCGTTCACCGGGGTCACCTCCGGCCGCCTCAGCTGCGGCAGGCGATCCCGCATTTGAACGGGGTTACGGAACCACTCCGTCGGCCAGTCGCGCTCGGCGGCAATGCGCCGCAGATCACGATCCGGGTTCACGGCGACCGGATGCCCCACAGCCTCGAGCATCGGCAGGTCCGTGCTCGAATCCGAATAGGCAAACGAAGAGGCGAGATCTATGTCGAGTTCTTCGGCCAGCGCCGTCATCGCTTCGGCTTTGTGAGGGCCGTACGCGTAGAACTCCAAGTCACCGGTGAACCTACCGTCTGCGATGACCGACTTCGTCGCGATCCAGCGGTCCACATGAAGGAGGCGCGCCAGGGGCTCCACGATTTCTTCTGGGGACGACGAGATGATGCAGATCAGACGGCCGGCAGCCCGATGGTCGTGCATCAGCTCGAGTGCTTCCGAGTACATGAATGGTGAAATCACTTCCTCGAGCACTTCGGCCACCACCGACTTGACCTTGTCGACTTCCCACCCCGAGGTCAGCTTGGCTGCTTCGGCGCGAACGCGATCCATCTTGGCTTCGTCCGCGCCCATGAGCTGAAAGACGAACTGCGCGTACATCGATTTGAGCAAAGTCGATCTCCCGATCAAGCCCTCACGCATGAACGATCGGCTTAGGGCAAGCGGACCCGACCGGGCAATGATGGTTTTGTCTAAATCGAAGAAAGCGGCCTCCATAACGTCTGTATTGTCGCCCGTGAGTGTGGCGCGCGCCACAACGGCGGTCCCCGACGCACGCGAATCTTGTGCCGTGTCCGAGTTGAAGGTGGCGATCGTCAGCCGCGATCCCTCCGTGCGCCTGGAGGCCGCTCGAGCATTCGATGCGGCCCCACCTTCGTGGCTCGTTCGACTGTACGAAGAGGAACCGCGTGGCGCCGATGTCGTGGTGTGGGGGCCCGATGTCGTGCCCGGCGAGGGCATGGTGTTCGACCCGATGCATCCGGAACGTGTCCTGGAGGAGATCGCCGTGCTCGTGGGACGCGCCCGGGTGACTGTGGTGACCGGTGGAGGTCGGGGGGTCGGTGTTACGACTGTTGGGGTGCACCTTGCCGCGGTGCGGGCCCAGGAGTTCTCAACTTGCTTTGTAGATCTCGACCATTCGTGTGGCGCGGTTCACCGGCTTGGGCTTGACGAGGCGCTGTCTGGAGTGGGTCGCGCCGACGATATCCGGCTGGCCGCAGTGCCCGTGGCGGGAGGCTTTCGCTTGTTGTCCGGTTATGGATCGCCGGACCCCGGCGAGGACCTGGTCGGCTCCGCCGCCGACGCATTCGAGCGCGTTGTGGTCGATGTTCCGGACGGAGCCGAGAGGGCCGGTATTGTTCGGCGCGCGGAGAACGCGGTGATCGTTGTTACACCTTCACCTACGTCGATCAGCCGCGCACAGGCCCTCCTGGACTCGTGCGAGTGCACACGATCGGCGATTGTGCTGAACCGCCTCGGACCTGGAGGTGAGCTCGATCGCCGCGCGCTCGAGCGCACACTCGGTCACCGGATCGCGATTGAGCTTCCGTGCACCCCCGCTCTCCGGGACTGCGAGGAGACCTTCACGCTGCTGCCCCCGAGGTTCGTGCGGTGGTCTCGACGACTCGAGCGGCTGTGTCGAGCCCTGGAGGATCAATGAACCGAGGAATTCTTGACTCGGTTCTGGATCACGACCGGATTGCGGATCTTGATCCGGCGCAACGGCGGCTCGCGCTCAGATCAATAGTTGCTCGCGACGCACCGGCCGAGCTCCCCGAGGTACTGCCTCGCATCGCGGATTGGGTGGACGGCCTGGGGCCACTCGGAGATCTCATCAGAGACCGCGACGTCACGGACATCCTCATCAATGGTTTCGAGGAAGTGTGGGTGGAAAGGGGGGGCCGGCTCGAGCGCACCGCGGTCACGTTCGTGGACGACGACGATCTGAGCGCGTTCATCGATCGGTTGTTTGGTGACTCGGGAGCGCGCGTCGACGCGACCCGCCCTGTTGCCGACACGAGCCTCCCGGATGGGTCGCGAATCCACGTGGTGCTTCCTCCGATTGCAGTGCGCGGCCCCCTCGTTTCCATCCGAAGGTTTCCTCGCTCGGGCTGGTCGCTCGAAGACCTTGCTGAGGTGGGGGCGATGAGTTCGGAGCGGGCGGCGCTGTTCGTCGACGCGGTCAGGCGTCGCCGCACGATCGCCATCACCGGCGGCACGGGCACGGGAAAGACATCCCTGCTCAATGCCCTGCTCGCCCATGTGGATGCCTCCGAGCGGGTGGTGTTGATTGAAGAAACGCGTGAGCTTTCGCCCGACTGTCCTCACGCCGTGTCTCTCGCCGCGCGCGGCCCGAATCTGGAGGGAACCGGTGCCGTGAACCTCGCCACACTGGTCCGGGCCGCTTTGCGCATGCGCCCCGACCGGATCATCGTCGGAGAGGTACGAGGTCCCGAGGCGCTCGCCGCGCTTGGAGCCATGGCCACGGGGCACGAGGGATCGATGGTGACGCTTCATGCCCGCAGCGCGGCAGACGCCGTCGAGCGGATGGTCACGTTAGCCCTACAAGCCGGATCGGGGGCGACCGAGCGGTCTCTTCGCAGACAAATCGATCATGCGTTCGACATGGCGATTCACCTCGAGCGGTCGGGGAGCTCTCGTCGCGTTGCCGAAGTCATCGACTTCCGTTGACGCGCGCCACGCTCACGTCACGGCGGCTGTGCTTCGCGCGGTGGCGGGGAGTGTGCGCGCCGGAGCAACGCCCAGGGACGCGCTATCTAGTGCCCATTTGAATGCGCCCGTTCCGCTAGCAAGGCCGCTGACGATGCTGTCGCGCCGCCTCGCTTTGGGTGAGGACATCGGTCGCGCCCTGACGCACGCCGGAGCAGCTTTCGGAGAAGAGGATGAGGGCGCGCTTGGGGCCCTGATCGCGGTTCACGAGCGCGAGGGAGGGGATCTGGCGGGCATGCTCGAAGCGTTCGCGGATCGCATTGATGCGCGCAACGATGCTCTGCGGGCCGCATTCGGAGCGGGGGCCGGAGCGATGCTGTCGGGCCGGCTCGTCGCGGGACTTCCTCTCCTTCTATTGCTTCTCGCGCCCGGGACGGGCGATTCGCTGAGGGGCGCGGGCGGCATGATGATGCTTGGGGTCGGCGGAGGCCTGATCGCCGTGGGGATGGCATGGATGCGCCGGCTCGTACCGAAACCAGAGGCCGTCGACGATCCGGTGGCAACCGTGTGTGATGTTGCGGCCTGCGTCTTGTCGGCCGGAGCTTCACTGAACGGAGCGTTCGCGGCCGCCCTTCGTGCGTGCTCCCCCGAGATCCGACCTCACTTCGAGAGAGCCCACCGCCTGGCGCGTCTCGGAGTGCCCTGGCCCGACGCCCTCGCCCACAGCGACCATCGCGACCTGACCGCGCTGGCCGCTTGTGTGGCCCACGCCCGACGGCTTGGAATCCCTCTGGCGCGCTCTCTTCGCCGGTGGGGCGACGCCCGGCGCCTGGAGCGTCTGCGCGAGTTCGAGAGGGCGGCCGCGCGGGCGCCGGTCCTCATGGTCATCCCATTGACGGTATGTGTGCTGCCCGCCTACATCGTTCTGGGTCTGGGACCTGTCCTGCGCGGGCCATGACGCGCCGGTTGAGGTGCCTCGACGTCACACTAAGCTTCCAGCCATGCGATCTCGGATCTGGACCGTTCCTCTCGCGTTGCTTCTGCTCCTGTGCGCATGTGGCTACGGGGACGACCCGGAGTTTCCGCGGGGAAAGGTCCTGATCGAGACCGATGAGGGATCCAAGCTGATCGACGTCGAGGTTGCCGAGACGAGCGATCAACGACGGACCGGGCTCATGTTCCGAGAGTCGTTGGATGAGAACTCCGGGATGGTGTTTATCTTCTTTGAGCCCACATGGGGTGGGTTCTGGATGAAGAACACCCGTATTCCTTTGTCGATCGCCTTCTTCGACGTCGACGGGAAGATCCTCAAGATTCTCCATATGGAGCCCTGCACGGAGGATCCCTGCCCGAGCTACGACCCGGCCGTCCAGTACATGGGCGCGCTCGAGGTCAATAAGGGGGCGTTCGAGGAGTGGGGAGTGGTGGAGGGAGACATCATCCACGTGCGTCGGTAGTGGCGCACGCCACAGCGTCACTTGCCTTCCCGCGCTGAGATATGGGCACCAGGCCGGTCATCGAGCCCGGCCTCATTCGCAAGGAGGTGCCTGTGGAGCGCATCAAGTCGATCCTCTATGCCCAGACCGGTCAGGCGACCACCGAGTACTCGATGATCTTGTTGATCGTGTGTCTGGTGGCACTCGCGCTCGGGGCTTTCGTCAAGGGCGGAGGTCTCGACGGTCTCTTCGAGGATCTCGTCAAGACGATCCGCGAGCGATTCAACGGCTGACCCGGCATGCCAACTGGTGCGCGCACGTCTCCTGGAACGGGCGGGGACGGGGGTCAGGCGACAGTGGAGCTGGCTCTAGCTCTACCCATCGTCATGGTGGTCATCGCCGCGGTCGTCGAGATCACCCTAGTGGCGAGCGATCAATTGCGGCTGTGGCACGCGGCGCGAGAGGCCGCGCGCGTGGCCGTCGTCGACCCCGACCCGAAGGCAGCCGATCGAATGGTCACCGATCAGGGCTTTTCGAGCGCGGATGTGAACGTCATACCGCCGCCAGCGGAACGGCGTGGTGGCGAACCCCTGACCGTCTCGGTCGCCTACCCGCGCCCCTCGCGGATTCCGGTCATAGGGAGTGTCATCGACGGTCTCGAGTTGCGTGCCCGGGCGACGATGCGGATCGAACAGCCATGAGGAACCGTACATGAGCGCGTTCGTGCTCTCCCTCGTGGTCGCGTTCGCCTTCGTGCTCGGCGCCGTGGCACGACTCGAGTCGCAGGCCGCCACCCAGAGGACGCGCGCCCAGGTCGCAGCCGACGCCGCCGCTCTTGCGGCGGTCGCCGAGTCGAGCCACTACGGGCGCGCGTCACCCGAGGAGGCAGCTCGGTTTTACGCGTCGCGAAACGGAGCACGACTCCTCGATTGCCGGTGCACCCCGGGGACGACCGTGATGCAAGTCACGGTTGCCATCGGGACCGTCAGAGCAGAGGCGCGTGCGGTGATCGATCCCGAGGAGGTAGCGCCGGCGAGCGTGGCATTTGATTCACGCGGCCTCGACCCGAGGCTGGCCCGTGCCGTCGAGAAAGTGACGGAGGCTTCAGGGGGCCGGGTATACCTGCGGTCGGGATACCGGCCGCCGAGTCGACAGGCCGAGCTGTGGGCCGCGGCCCTCGCTCGCTATGGCGACGCCGAGACCGCGGACGACTGGGTGGCTCCTCCCGGACGTTCGATGCATAACCGCGGGCTCGCCGTTGATCTTGGGGGCGATCTCGACCTTGCTGTTCGTCTTATCGATGAGCTCGGCTTACCTATGTATCGCCCCCTGCCGAACGAGCCCTGGCACTTCGAGCTGGTGGGGAGTCGCCCCTAGATTGAGCGTGTTCAGAGCGCTTTCGGACGATTAGGATGCCGCAACGCACGTTTCACGATCTCAGGAGCGACATGGATCAATCGCCTCATCGTCTCGTCGAGACGCTCGAACAGGAGATCGAAGAGCTCGAGACGCGGTTTCACTCGGCCTACTGGGATGCCCAAACCGCATCAACGGCCGAGAACACTCGTCGCCGCGTCGATCTCGAAGTGGAGCTGCGCGAGTTGAAGGGCGACCCTGTGCGTCTCAAGGCTGTGGAAGTCGCTCTCGAGGAAGAGTTACACGACGGCAGCCTGCGCCGGCAGCTGGAGGTGCTTCGCCTATCCATGATCTCCAATCAAATGGACGATGACCGGCGCGCACGGCTCGTGGAGATCTCCAGCACCGTCGAGTCGGATTTCGCCACCCACCGCCCGACGGTAGATGGCAAGCCCCTCAACGACAACGAGATCGAGGACATCCTCCGGATGTCGGAAGACGATGCGCTTCGCCGACGAGCATGGGAGGCATCTAAGGAAATCGGTGCGATCGTAGCTTCGAGAGTACGGGAGCTGGCGCGGATTCGAAACTCGGTGGCCCTCGACCTCGGCTACGCCGATTTCTACAATATGGCTCTGGAGTTGCAGGAGGTTCCTGAAGAGTGGCTGTTCGAGCTGCTCGTCGATGTGGAGAAACTCACCGAGGAGCCCTTCCGCATCTGGAAAGAGGAGCTCGACGATCAACTACGCGCAAGGTTCGGAACCAAGGACGTTCGGCCCTGGCACTATGCGGACCCGTTCTTTCAACAACTTCCAGAGGATGGCAGCGTGTCGCTGGACCCACTTTTTGGAGAAGCCGACGCCGCGGAGCTTGCACATCTCACGTTCAAGGCGTGGGGCATTGATTTGTCCGGCGTCGTGGCGGCCAGCGACCTCTATCCTCGCGCGGACAAGAGCCAACATGCTTTCTGTTTGGACGTTAACCGATCGGGAAGGGACGTTCGCATTCTTGCCAACATTGTTCCCGGCGAGCGGTGGGTCGAGGTCATGCTTCACGAATCGGGCCACGCGGCCTACGACGTGTCCATCGACCGGCACCTGCCCTATCTCTTGCGGCGTCCTACCCACACATTCGTCACCGAGGCCGCGGCCATATTGTCGGGCCGGCTGGCGCGGGATCCCGAGTGGCTCGTGCAGGTTGCAGGTGCCGATTCGCGGAAGATCGCCGGGATTGCCGCCGACCTCGATGGATCGCGACGCGCGCACATGCTCTTGTTCGTTCGTTGGGCACTGGTGGTCTGTCACTTCGAACGCGAGTTGTACCGAAACCCGGAGGCCGATCTGGACGCGCTGTGGTGGGAGCTCGTCGAGCGATTCCAGCTGATTCCGCCACCGCCCGACCGCGCAGCCCCCGACTGGGCGGCCAAGGTCCACGTCGCGACGGCGCCCGTCTACTACCAGAACTATCTTCTCGGCGAATTGCTTGCGTCGCAGATTCGTGCCACCTGCGAACGCGAATGTGGTGGGTTTGTGGGTCGACCCGAGGTGGGTGGGCTGCTCGTCGAGCGGCTCTTCCATCCCGGAGCCTTGTTGCGCTGGGATTCCTTGATCGAGGAAAGCACCGGCCGAGAACTGCGAGCCGATGAGTTCGCCGCCGACCTTACAAGCTCCCCCTCTTTCTAAAGCGCGCGTAGATGCGCTGAGCGCCGGACTGGATGAACACCACGCTTGCGGCGCCTACCGAGCCAAGGCTCACAGGCACGGTCACGCTCTTGACGCGCGACGGCTCCACTTGCGAGGTCAGGATGCCCAGCCTGAAGAGCTCCTCCGGGGAAATGTCCAGCCGTGCATGGCGCCGCGTGACTGCGATCCATTTCAAAAGAGCCGTGGGATCGCGGTCGACCTGCGCTCGCAGCTTGCGTAGGAGCGCCAGCAGGAAGCGGGCCTGATTGGTCGTCCGAGTCACATCGCCTCCCGCGAAGGCTTTGCGTGTTCTGACATACGCGAGCGCAGAAGTCGACCCGAGTTTTATTTTCCCGGCCCGCAGGTGTGCACCGGAACCGCCGGGATCGTTAATGGCGTGCGGGAGAGTCATGGGCACTCTCCCGATCCCGTCGATGATTCTCTCGAATCCCTGGAACCCCACCATCACGTAGTAGTCGATTCGCACGCCCGTTAGGTTTTGGAGCGTCCTTGCCAGCAGGTCCGGTCCTCCCTGGTACAGAGCCTCGTTGATTCTGCCCGACCCATACCCAGGGATGCTCACGTACGAGTCCCGCGGGAAGTTCAGGATGCCGCCCCGCATCGTCTTTGTGTTGATGCCTGCGATGTGGATCGCATCGGCGCGCAGATTGGGATTGCCTGTCCGCGCGTCGCTCCCGATCACCAGCACGAAGATCTTTCCGTTGTTCGGCTGGTGGGACCTGTGCACTCGGCCGATCGTGATTGCGGACTTCTCGGCCCTCTCCGCACCTGTCGCCGGAATAAGCACACACGCCGCACCGATGACGACTACGAGGGCGACTACTCGTCGGATCATGCTTCTCGCTTCCGTTGCCGGGGCGATTCACGGCGTGGGTCGCGCTTCTTCTTGTCCCGTTTCTCCGCGTCGTCTCTAGCCTTCTTGTTCTTCTGAGCACGCGATTTCGTGACGGGAGTCTGGCTCACCTCGAAGCCGACGACTTTCCAGACGCGCTTTGATCGCTCGACCCATAGGGTCCCCCTGTGCGCGAGGCGAAACACCCTCGCGCCGATTCGTCCCTTGACCCGCACCACCACTCTTGCCGCTGCCACATGGGCACCGTTTGGTTGCAGTCCGATCGACGCAACACGCTTGCGCGTTTGCACCAAGTCCGCGCGCCCAGGAACGCCCACCTTCGAGGACATGACCTCGCGCGCGGCATGCCTGGCAAAATGCTTGTGAATCACTTTCTTCTGACGGCTCGGGAACAGGAACAGCGCGTCGTACACGTCTCTGACAAGATTCGCGAGTCGGGGCCGCTGCGCCCCGAATCTCTTCCTGTCGGCGCGCGTGACTTTGGCGACGGTGCCCGTCGGTTTGATCTTGATTCGCCACGGCGCTTGGTCGATGTCCCTCGTCGACACCTCGGGTATCTGAGCGCGCGGTCGCACAGCAGTGACCTCGGTGCACGAGACACCGAGGAGCCCCACGAGCACCGCGGCCGCGATGATCCGGGCAGGTCTGGGAACCTGCTCATCTACAAAACGTGACCGTCCCACGCCGGTCTCGACCTCCTGACGGCTAGCAGAGTTGAGGGTAGCGAAGGATGTCCACAACAAGCGGATTTGCGCTGTTCGCTGCCTCATCGGAAGACCGACGAGCGAGGGTAGCGGATTTCGCCCCGCGGCGTGACTTTCGCATTCGGGCGCTTTTAACAGGGCGGTTAGGATGCGAGGCTAATTTGCCTGTAGGGGGAGCGCCAAAAGAACAGGAGGCACCCTAGTGGAGCTAGGTCTTGATGTAAGCAAAGTGAATTCGCACTCGGTCGTCGACGTCAAGGGAGAAATAGACGTGTACACGGCGCCGAAACTGCGAGAGAAGCTGATCGAGCTCGTCTCCGAGGGGTCGTACGACGTAGTCGTGAACCTCGAGGGTGTCGACTTCCTGGATTCGACCGGTCTCGGAGTGCTCGTCGGCGCGCTCAAGCGGGTGAAGGCTCATGACGGGAGCCTCGCCCTCGTTTGCACGCAAGACAAGATTCTGAAGATATTCAAGATCACCGGCCTAACGAAGGTGTTCCCGATCCACTCCTCGGTTGAGGAAGCGACTGGGAGCACTGCGTCTGGATAGGGCTGCGATGGCAGCGGTCGAGCTTGAGATCCCTCCCCGCTCTGTGTATGTGGGTGTGGTTCGCCTCGCACTAGCCTCCATGGCGCGCAATGCTGGTATCGACGAAGAGACGATCGACCATCTGAAGATCGCCGTATCGGAAGCTTGTGCCAACGCGGTGCTGGCGCACGATGAGCTGAAGCTCGCGGAACCCTTTGGCGTCTCGTGGTCGGAAGACTCCCACCACGTCGTGGTCGAGGTCTGTGATCGGGCCTCAAGCTATGACATCGAGCCCGGAAGCGAACTTGACAGCCATGGCATCTCAACCCGCCTGACGATGTCGGCGGCGTTGATGGCGTCGCTCGTCGATGAGTGCACCTTCAGCAAACGCGATGGCGGTGGAACCTGCGCCCGCCTGGTACTCAACCGATAGCGGAGCGCTAGCGATACCGGCTGATCAGGTCGGCGCCCTCCTCGCCGGCGACCTCCTCCACCGTCGCGATGAACTCGTCAATCGTCGCGATGCGCAACTGCGCGCGCTCGTGCCAAAGCGCCAGGATCCGGTCAAAGGTTTCCGCTCCCACCGTTCTGCGTAAATCAAAGAGAACCTCGGCCCCCGCGAGATAGATGGCGTCGCTGTATTCGTCATTCGAGCGGAAGGTGTCGACTCCGCGCCCCACAACCCGGCGCGGTGCGGCTCCCGATTCCAGATACGTCATTTGCCACACACGATCGTCGTCCTCGACGGATCGGAGCCACAGCCGCGTCGAGACCTCGGCGAATGCCTCGTCTAGCCACGGCTCTCTTACTTGGTCGTTGCCCACACTCGCGTACCACCACTGGTGAGCAACTTCGTGTCCGATCGTGTAGCGCTGTCCGGCCTCCTCCAGTCCGGCGTGTCGATACATATCGGGCAGTAACGGCACACCGGCCAGGGAGGTCGCCGGATCCGAGATGAAGACGACTCCCGGGTACTCCATTCCGCCCAGAAATCCGGGCGTGGCAACAACGTCGATTTCATCGAAGGGCAAGGGTCCGAACCGGCGCTGGTAATCGGTCGCCGCCGAAATAGCGACCTCGAGTTGCTGCCGTCCATCGAGCGCGCGATGCGCCGGGTACCAGGACCGCACCACCAGCGATCCGGTTCTGCCTTCCAGCCCGTGAAGGAATGGAGCCGCGACGAAAGCCGCGTCGCGCGCCCCGGCGGCGGCAAAACGCCAAATCCGTGTGTCGGGGTTGCTCTGCTCGACGGATTCGAGGACGCCGGAACCAACCACGGACAGAGACTCGTCGGCTTCGATCGAGACCCGGTAGCTGGCGGCCTCGGAAACGAACGGATCCCCGACCTTCGGGAAGCCGTCCTGTCTCCATGAGCCGCTGTGGCGAACCGCGACCGCAGGAATCCAATTGCCCAGCATCGTGGTGCCGTCCCATCTCCCGAAACGCTCGGGGAACATTGGGAGCCGAGCCGTCAGGACGATTTCGACTCTCACCCGTCCCCCCTCAGGAATGGCACGCGGGAGATCGATCACAAGCTCAGTCTCGTCGCGCGCGAACCGAGACAGCGTTCCGTCGACGCTGACAGCCTGGACCGACAGAGTGCCGGGACGGACCGCCGACCGAAAGGCACCGCTCACGTCGGTCCGGGCGAGCTCCGCCGCAAGGGAAATGTCTTCTACATCCCGCGTGTACGCCGCGGGATAGATATTGATCCCGAGATCTTCCAGCACTTCGCCGGTCTCGTTCTTGTAAACAATGTCTGTTGTCCACCGCAAGCGGTCATCGACCAGGGTTGCATCGACCGTGTACGAGGTTCTCCCGGCGCGGTCGCCGGCCGATGTCGTTCGCAGCGCGTCGGTCGCGTCGATCTCTTCGGCCCTGATCGCTACCTCCTGGCGGGCGACGCGGTCGTTCAATCTGTCTTCGATCAGCGTCGGCACCCCATTGGCGACAACAGTCAGAGCGACAAGTAGCGCCAGCGCGCGCAGGACCCAGGGGTCTGTACTTCGTTTGCCGCGCGCGCCTGCGACTGGTGCACGGGAACGTTCCTCCCGTTCGAGATAGACCGCGGTCCAGACCCCGAGAGACAGTGTCAGCAGGAAGGCCTCGAGCGGAACCGCAAGCGCGAGCTGGGCGATTTCACGATACGCGACGTAACCGCTACCCGAGGGGAAGTCGAGGGCCGTGTCCTGCAGTATCGGCGCGATGAGACGGCCGCCGATCCACACAGCTGCGCCGGCGGCAACCAGAGACACCCAGACGGCGACAGCCTCCCTCCGCCGGTGGCGAAGAACCGAGAGTGCTTTGCTCCAGGACTGTTTCGGCGAAGTGCCTTCAAGAACGACCGAGCGAACGGCGAGCGTGAGTGCCACTCTCAGGATCACGCGACCGATCAATAGGATCGAGCCGGCCACGAATCCGAGAGTCAGCACGGCTGATGCATCGGCAGTGGCCGCGATCAGGACCGCTACGGCTGCAGCCGCGGCAATCAACACGCAATAGACGAACGAGTAGAGCGCGAATACACGGAGCCACTTGCGGCGCGACGCACGAAATGCTCTGAGCACTCCCGGGTCGTTGCGATCGTCGGACGCCCACACCGCGGCCGCGTACAGCCTCGACCATACGGCGAGACCCACCGCCAACATCGCCACCGCTCCCGTCACCGCCACGGCCGGCCGATCAAAGGGGCCGGGTGCAAGCTCGAGGGCCAGGACGGGGTCACCGCGAAGGACGAGCACCATGACCGGAAGGGCGAAGAAGATCGCGATCAGGCTCCCCGGCACCGCCGCGAGCAGCGCGCACCCCGCCGCAGGAACCCACAGCGACCTTCTCGTTTTGAGGAGTCGCCACGCGTAATCGAACATCGGCTCATTGTCTCCGCGGCCCGGACCGCGCGCCGACTGTGCATCTGAGCGGGCTATACGGGCTCTCAGGGACACTCGGCCGCGCCGGGGGACCCGCTTGACAGTTTTGGGAGCCCAAAACTACTATTCTCCATCAACGAAATCATGGTCGACACTCTGTCCAAATCCGATCGAGAGCTGCTGAAGGCCATCCACCGCCTGAGCAAGGACGGCTCCGACGCGCACACCGGGGCGCTGGCCGAGTCGCTCGGACTCACGCCGGGGACGGTGACGGCGGCCATCAAGCGGCTCGACGAGAAGGGGATGCTCCACTACCGCCCCTACCACGGAGTGGAGCTGACACCGCAGGGCAGGCGATCCGCCGTCGCCGCCATCCGCCGGCACCGGATCGTCGAGCGGTTCCTCTCGGACATGCTCGGCTATGCGTGGAACGAGGCCGACCGGCTCGCCGGAAGCTTCGAGCACGATCTGCCCCAGGAAGTGGAGGAGCGCCTGTACATCGCGCTCGATCGCCCGCAAACGTGCCCGCACGGGTTCCCGATTCCCGAACCCGATGTGGCCGACATCCCCGATATGCCGCCTCTGTATGCACTCGAGCCCGGCGACGTTGCCGTGGTGGCCGTACCCGGTTCGACCGATCCCGAGGTCATCGAGTTTCTCGAGGCCCTGGGGTTGCGACCGGGAGTGCGGGTCGAGGTGACTGAGAAACACCCGTTCGACGGGCCGCTCGTGCTGCGCGTGGCCGGCAAGAAACGAACCGTGGGCGAGAAAGTCGCAAATCAGATCTTCGTCAAGAAGGAAACAAGAAAGGAGCGAACCGCATGAACCACCTTCTCGCGTCGGAAGGCGGATACCAGGCCTTCGACCTCAAGGGGGGCGAGTTCTTCTGGCTGCTCTTCGCCGTGGGGGCTGCGGTCCTTGCGATCATGGTCGGCTTCGCCCTGATGCGCGGCGTCCTCGCCGCCGATCAGGGAACCGACAAGATGAAGGAGATCGCCGCCGCCATCCAGGAGGGAGCCCTGGCGTACCTCAAGCGGCAGTTCAAGACGATCGCACTCATCCTCCTGCCGCTGATCGTGATCGTCTTCGTCACCTCCACGTCGGTGCTCAGACCAGGCGGGTCCGAAGCGCTGAGCTTTTCCGAGTCGGGGTTGTTCAGGACGCTTGCGTTCCTGGCGGGTTGTTTGATGTCGGGTCTGACCGGCTTCATCGGGATGAGCCTCGCCGTGCGCGGCAACGTGCGGACCGCGGCCGCTGCGCGCGCGGGATCGCTTCCGGCCGCCCTCAAGGTCGCATTCCGTACCGGAGGTATCGCCGGCATGTTCACGGTCGGCTTGGGTCTGCTGGGAGCCGCCATCATCATCCTGGTCTTCCAGAACACCTCGTCGGCGATACTGGTCGGATTTGGATTTGGCGGATCCCTGATCGCCCTGTTCATGCGGGTGGGCGGTGGCATCTTCACAAAGGCCGCGGATGTCGGAGCCGATCTCGTGGGCAAAGTCGAGGCCGGTATCCCCGAAGACGATCCGCGCAACCCCGCAACCATTGCAGACAACGTCGGCGACAACGTTGGCGACTGTGCAGGGATGGCGGCGGACCTGTTCGAGAGTTATGAGGTGACGCTTGTCGCGTCGATCATCCTGGGGGTAGCAGCGTTCGACTCCATCGGCGCCAACCCCGCGCTGGGATTGATTTTCCCCGTGATTGCTCGCGCCATCGGCGTGCTCGCCTCCATCGTCGGTGTGTACATGGTGCGCGCTACGCCCCGGGACAAGAGCGCGATGGCGCCCATCAACCGAGGATTCCTCACGGCGGGAATACTGACGGTGGTGGGCACCGGCGCGGTCGCGTTCACCTACGTCGGAGACAAGGGAGCGGGGGGCGGACATGAGGGAGCGAAGGTATTTTTCGCAGTCGTCATCGGACTCGTTCTTGCGCAGGTCGTCAGCCGGCTGACCGAGTACTTCACGTCCACCGAGAATGCGCCGGTGCAGGAAATCGCCGAGGCGACCCGAACAGGTCCCGCGACGACGATCCTGTCCGGGGTCAGCTCCGGCCTGGAGTCGTCGGTCTACGCAATAATCGCCATCGCGGTTGCGATCGGAGCGGCCATCGGACTTGGTGGGGGCAATCTCCAGTTCTCGCTATATCTCGTCGCCCTCACCGGAATGGGCATGCTCGCGACCACCGGCGTGGTCGTGTCCGAGGACACCTTCGGTCCCGTCGCCGACAACGCGGCCGGGATCGCGGAGATGTCCGGCGAGTTCGGGGGCGAGCCCGAGCGGGTCATGGTGAGCCTCGACGCCGTGGGCAACACGACGAAGGCCGTGACCAAAGGATTTGCAATTGGCTCGGCCGTAATCGCGGCCGTAGCGCTGTTTGCCTCGTACATCGAGACCATCGGCTCCGAACTGGGACTCACCGGTGGTGAAGACCTCTTCACGTTGCCCGAGACCCAGATCAACGTCGCCAATCCGACGACCTTCATAGGTCTGCTCATCGGGGGGTCGATTGCGTTTCTGTTCTCAGGCCTCGCCATCCGCGCCGTGGGCCGGACGGCGTCGGTCGTGGTCGAGGAAGTCCGCAGGCAGTTCCGTGAGAAGCGGATCATGGAGGGGATCGACCGCCCCGAGTACGGCCCCGTCATCGATATCTGCACGGCCGCCTCCTTGCGAGAGCTCACAACCCCCGCGCTTCTGGCGGTGCTGTCACCCGTGATCATCGGTTTCGGCATCAACTACTTTGCCTTGGGGGCGTTCCTGGCCGCGGTGATTCTCACCGGGCAGCTCATGGCGGTGTTCCTCTCGAACTCAGGCGGTGCCTGGGACAACGCGAAGAAGTACATCGAGGACGGCCACTACGGAGGCAAGGGATCGGAGTCTCACAAGGCCGCCGTCATCGGTGACACCGTGGGCGATCCTTTCAAGGACACGGCCGGGCCTGCGCTCAACCCCTTGATCAAGGTGATGAACCTGATCTCCCTGCTGATCTTGCCGGCGGTCATCAACTTACAGGACAACGACCCCGCCCGTTACTCGGTCGCGGCCGCGGCTTTGATCGTGCTCAGCATCTCGATCTGGTTCTCCAAGCGCAAGTCGATGACCCTTGAGGCGTCACCCGATAAGCCCTCTCCGCGTGTGTCCGGCGAGGTCACAATCGACGAGGAGCATGTTTCGAGCAAGAAGTAGCGATCTCCGGGGGAGAGAGTGAGGGGGGTCCTAAGACGGCCTCCCTCATTCGCGCCGGGCCCCCGCAATGACGGGATCCGACTTCTCAATGTGATAGGGCACGCTTACTAGTACGACGCCGGGTTCGAAGAGCATGTGTCGTTTGATAACGAGCGCGGTCTGGCCGTGCAACAGCTGGTGGCGGCGCTTAGAAACCACGAACTCTGGAATCACGAGCGTTACGACCCGATCTACACCGTCCGCGTCGAACTGGCGAAGGTAACGCTTTAGCGCCGCGCCGATGTCTCGGTAGGGGGCGTCTTCGACTTCCAGGGGATGGGGAATGCCGGTCTCGATCCATTGGTCTCCCAACCTTTCGATCTCTTCCGGATCAAGCCCGAAAGTCACTGCTCTGAGATCTGTCGGACGAAGGGTTTCGGCGAACTCAATCGCCTGAAGGACCGCGTTGTGCACACCCGACACGAGAACCACCGCGTAGTTGCGTGCCGGTTCGTATGTCCAATCGACGCCGGAGGCGATGTCTTCTTGCACTATCGGAATGTCGAGAACCTGGACCCCCCTCATCGGCAACAGCGCGGCTTTGAGTCGATGAGTCCGAGGCCGAGTGAGGATCTCGAGCAGGCTGCGCGACCTGAGTATCTCCGGGACGATGACCGTAAGGAAGTCGTCAAGGTCAAGGTCACCGCGTCGTTCCTTCAGATACGACTTCAGGCGATCGGTGTTCGAGCCGCCTCTGTCCAGGACGGTGAGATTGATGCCCGGAGCCATCCGGTCCCATGCCCCCATCACAGAGGGGTCGAACGCGACCGCTTGAATCGTGGCCGGACGAATTGATCGCGCGTACCCGACCGCTCGCGCCACTGCTGCGTCGACCTTGTCGACGAGGAGCACGACGTTCTGATGACCCGGCCGTCTGTCTACCGGCCGTCTTTCGGACCGGCCGAGCTGCCCCGCGACCTCTTCGTAGTGACGGCTGATCGAGTTCATCGCGAAGATGAGAATCGGGATCGCCGCTATCACGATCCATGCTCCGCCCAGGAACTTCGTCGTAACGACGATGAAGAACACACTGCCGGTCACGGTGCCACCGAAGCCATTGATCAGCATGCTTCGCTTCCAGCCCGGAGTGCGCGTGCTACGCCATCGGGCGACCATGCCGAACTGAGACAATGTGAACGAGATGAAGACACCGACCAGGTAGAGCTGTATGAGTTGAGTTACGTCTGCGTCGAATATCACTATCAGTAGGGAAGCCAGCGCCGCGAGAACAATGACTCCGTTCGAAAAGACGAGGCGATCGCCCCTATTCACAAACTGTTTCGGCATGAAGTTATCGCGGGCGAGGAAATAGGAGAGTCTGGGGAAGTCCTGGTACGCAGTGTTGGCTGCGAGGATGAGGATCGCAGCCGTCATCGCCTGGACGACGTAGAACATCGGACCATCCGAGAAAACGGCGTCGGCGATGTCCGCGACGACGGTTCGCGCCGAAGGATCGTGCGACGGAATCACATTCGTGAGATCGGCGAGTATCGAGATCCCGAGGAACATCGATGTCGCCAGCACTCCCATGATCGCGAGCGTGGTGGCGGCGTTCCGAGATTGGGGGTAACGAAAGGCCGGGACCCCATCTGAGATCGCCTCGACCCCGGTGAGAGCGGTCGTGCCGGCCGCAAACGCCTTGAATACAAGGAAGGGCGTAAGTGTTACGAGGTGCTCGGCGGCGACGGCATTGCTCGCGCTGTCCGCTGTGGGACAGTCACCCAGACATTTGAAGAAACCCGTGACGATCAGGATGTAGATCGAGAGGACAAAGCCGTAAGTGGGAACGGCAAAGAAGACTCCCGCCTCCCTGACTCCGCGCAGGTTCATCAGCGTGACGAAGGCTACGAAGAGCAGCGCGAGTGTCACGCGATGAGGCGCGAGGCTTTCGACGGCCGAGATGATGGCGGCGACCCCGGCGACTATCGAGACGGCGACGGTCAAGACGTAGTCGATCAGGAGGGCCGACGCCGCGAACAACCCCGGGTATTTGCCCAGGTTCTCGCGCGCCACCCTGTAGGCCCCGCCACCCTGTGGGTAAGCGCGGACCGTCTGGCGATAGGAGGTGACCACAATCGCCAGCAACGCAGCGACGGCGAGTGCGATTGGCACCACCAGGCTCATCGCGGTGGCGCCCACCGCGATGAGCACGAGCATGATCTCTTGGGTTGCGTACGCGTTTGAAGAAAGAGGATCGGACGCGAAAACAGGCAAGGCTATGACTTTCGGGAGCAGGGTGTGCTCGAGCTCCCCCGAGGATTTCGGCGTGCCGACGACGAGGCGCTTGAAAGCCGCTTGCACCTTCATTGGAGAGCGGGACCCAGATCCCGGAGAAGCGGTTTCTCTGGGTACCGCTTCACGAGTGCTCGGGACCTTCAACCAGTTCGTAGTCTGGGTTGAGGACCACCAGGTCTCCCTCCGCGTCGACGCCGACTGTCCCTTCCATTACCAGTCCCGCACCCGGTTTGATACCCGAAAGAGTCGATCGGCCGAGCCACTTAGCGACCATCTGGCCCGTACCGTCCGAAATCGTGGCCTCGATTGAGCCGCTCCCTTGGCGAGGATCGATGCGTATGTTCTGGATCACCCCGGCGACACGGCACCGCTCCCGCGGCTGCACACTCTCGATCCGGCTCGTGTTCGGGATGGACTCAACCCACTGCCGGCAGTTCTCGGCTCGGAGGTCTTCTACCGGCCGGGACAGCCGGTCTATCAACCGACCCAACAGTGCCATGGAGTGGAAGTATGGCAGTATCGCCGCGCCCGTTGAGAGCGATTACTAACAAGGAGACTAGGGTGCACGTGGTCATTGCCGGCTGCGGTCGGGTCGGCTCGGAACTGGCAAGCAACCTCGAGCGATTGGGCCATTCGATCGC
This sequence comes from Actinomycetota bacterium, assembly GCA_050694175.1. Classification (GTDB taxonomy): domain Bacteria; phylum Actinomycetota; class CADDZG01; order CADDZG01; family WHSQ01; genus JBOGXA01. Next base: position 124,181 of record JBOGXA010000007.1, on the reverse strand, counting down.
CATCATCGACAAGAACGCCAAAGCCTTCGATCGACTGAAGGCAGATTTTGGCGGCAACCGTTTCAAGGGCTTTGCCTTTGACAGAGACATCCTCGAGGAGGCCGGTATAAAGGAGGCACAAGCCTTCGCTTCGGTAACGAACGGCGACAATTCCAACATCCTGTCTGCGAGGGTCGCCAAGGAGCACTACAGGGTTCCCGAGGTGGTCGCCCGCATCTACGACCCACGGCGAGCCCAGATCTATCAGCGTCTCGGGATCCAGACCGTGGCGACCGTGCGCTGGACGACCGATCAGATCCTTCGATTCCTCCTCCCGCACGATGTCCCCGTTGAGTTCACAGTCGATAACGGCGAAGTGGTCGTCACCGCCCTCGAGGCTCCGTCCGAAACCATTGGCAAGAAGGCCCGGGATCTTGATGCCGACGGCCAGCGGCATGTAATCGCGGTAAGTCGTTTCGGTGTTCCACGCATCCCCGATGCCTCCATGACCGTCCAGGATGGGGACATCCTTCACGTGTCGGTCGTGCGGAGTGGCCTGGCCGATCTCGGCGAGGAACTGAAGAAGGTCGGGCGGCCTGAGTGAGCAAGAAACTCAGGATCGCGATCGCCGGGGCGGGGAACGTCGGTCAGTACGTCGCCTCCGACCTGCTTGCGCGGGGCAACGAAGTAACTCTCATCGAGCAGAACAAGGATCTGGTTGAAACGCTCAAGTCGGATCTCGAAGTGAACTGGGTCGTGGGTGACGCGTGCGAGCTGTACACGCTTGACGCCGCCGTTCTGTCGTCCTGCGACGTCGTCGTGGCAGCCACGGGGGACGATGAGGACAACCTCGTTATCTCACTTCTTGCCAAGCAGGAGTTCGCGGTTCCGCGCATCGTTGCGCGCGTCAACCATCCCGACAACGAATGGCTTTTCACCGAGACGTGGGGTGTCGATGTGTCGGTCAGCACACCGCACCTGCTGACATCGCTCGTCGAGGAGGCCGTGTCGGTCGGCGATCTGGTCAGGCTGCTACGGCTCGAGCAAGGAAAGGTCGCGTTGCTGGAGCTGACCCTGGCCGAGGGTTCCCCTGCAGATGGCAAGACCGTCGGTGACCTGAGGATGCCTCCCGACTGCACCCTGGTCGCCATCGTGCGCGATCGCCACGTCATCAGTCCGAGCGCAGAAACGCCGTTGCATATCGGGGATGAAGTGCTGGCACTAGCCGCGCCGGAAGCCGAGAGCGACCTTCTCAGAGCGCTGTCGGGGGAGGGTTGATGGATCGCGCCCAGGCGCGCGCAATGGTTCGGAAGTACTCGCAGAAGGACACAACGGTACGCCACCTGATTTCCGTTGAAGGCGTAATGCGTGCGCTTGCCAGGGACTTCGGTGAGGACGAAGAGCGATGGGGGCTGGCAGGTCTGTTTCACGATCTCGATCAGGATCAGACCCACGGAGACCTCAGCCGCCACGCACGTGAGTCGGTGGCATGGTTACGTGCCGAGGGCTTTGAAGACGAGCAGGTTCTCAACGCGGTACTGGCTCACATGTACGAGGAGAACCAGACGGATCTAATGTCCAAGTCGATCGTCCACGCCGATGGGATATCCGGGTTGCTGGTGGCGTGTGCTCTCGTGCGTCCGAACAAGGCTATCGGCATGAAGGTGTCCTCCGTGAAGAAGAAGCTAAGGGAGAAGTCGTTCGCACCCGGCGTCGAGCGCGACAAGATCTACGGGGTGGAGGAATCCATCGGTGTTCCAATGGACGATTTCATCGCCGTATCGATTACGGGCCTGCAGGAGGTTGCCGGAGAGATAGGGCTTACCTAGCCTTATCAGCCTCTTGTACCTTTCGCTGTTTTCGGCGGCGTAGGTACCAGATGCCCGCGGCTGCGACAAGGAGCGCTCCGATGATCAGGGTCGGTATGTCGAAGTAGCCGAGTACCTTTTCCCAGTTGTCTTCGACGACGACGCCAACCCAGGTGAGGGCGAAAGTCCACGGAATGACTCCGAGAAACGTCAACACCGAGAATCTCCCGAATGGCATGCGCGCGATCCCCGCCGGCAATGAGATGAACGTGCGAATGACGGGCAGCAACCGGCTGAAGAAAGTGGCGGCCTCGCCGTACTTCTCCCACCACACCTCCGCCCGATCGATGTCGTGGGAGCGAATGAGCACGTACCTGCCGTATCGATCGAGCAGTTCTCGGCCGGTGGTTCGTCCGACCGCGTAGGCGACCCAGGACCCGACGAGGTTGCCGAGGACTCCCGCCGTCCCCACCCAGAAGAAGTCGAGGTCGCCCGTTGCCGCGTACCAGCCGCCGACGAGCATCGTTACCTCGCTCGGGAACGGGATGCAGGCCGACTCGGCAAGCATGAGCAGGAAGATGGCGGCGTAGCCGTAGTCCACGACCCACCGCTCCATCAGCTCGACGATTGCGTCCACGGCGCCCGAGGATAACGACTCCCAATTCCCACTACGGCGGAGCCGTGTTACGTTCCCTCGCCCCACGGGGGTCAGGCGTTCCCATTTGTCCCGTTTGCACGTAATGTGGGTCCGGGAAGAGGAACGGCGCCGTGATCGTTTGGCTTGACAGCGGCGCCGTTTCGGTGCATAAGCGTTGACCTTGAAGGTCGGCTTCCCGGCCGTCGAGACACCGCCATTCGACCAGACCCGCCTTGGTGCCAGAAGGGCGTCGCGGGGGCGGCGTGCTGGAGATTCCGAAGGAGCCTAGTGACAAGCAACCTGGTCATCGTCGAATCGCCTGCGAAGGCAAAGACGATTGAGAAGTACATGGGCAAGGAGTTCAAGGTCCTTGCCTCGATGGGCCATGTCCGGGACCTGCCGAAATCCAACTTTGGGATCGAAGTCAACGGGGGGATCAAGTTCTCCTACCAGCCCATCAAGCGAGCAACGGCAAGGAAGGCCATGACCGCGATTAGGGCAGCCGCGAAGGATGCCGAACTCGTTTGGCTCGCTCCCGACCCCGACAGAGAAGGCGAGGCGATTGCGTGGCATGTTGCCGAACTCGCCAAGCTTCCGCCCGAGAAGTCTCGCCGTGTGACCTTCAACGAGATTACGCAGAAGGCAGTAGTAGATGCGTTTGCGAACCCGCGCGCCATCGATATGAATCTCGTCGATGCTCAGCAGGCGCGACGCGCAGTCGACCGGATCGTCGGATACAAGTTGTCGCCGTTGTTGTGGCGGACGGTGGGACCAAATCTCTCCGCAGGTCGTGTGCAGAGCGCGGCGCTCTTGCTTGTCGTGCTCCGGGAACGAGAGATCCGCGCCTTTGAGGCGCAGGAGTACTGGGACATCACGGCCACCCTTGCGACGGAGGATGGAGAGGTCTTCGATGCGCTCCATCCCGTAGGCGAGAAGGCGAAGTTCTCACTAACCGACGAGGCTTCCGCCCACCAGATCGCCGATCGCGTGCGGCCCGGCCCGTGGAGGGTGACGGGTGTCCGCAGGACCGAGCGCCGGCGCAAGCCACCGGCACCCTTTCGGACGTCGACGTTGCAGCAGGCTGCGTCCTCGAAGCTTGGGTTGCCGGCGTGGAAAACGATGCAGGTCGCTCAGTCCCTCTACGAGGCCGGCCACATCACATACATGAGAACGGATTCCACAACCTTGTCGCAGGACGCTCTTAACGAGATCGGCCGGGTCGTTGAGGCCGAGTTCGGAGGGAAGTATCATGAGGTCCGCCGCTTTGTTGCCAAGAGCAAAGGTGCACAAGAAGCGCACGAGGCGGTGCGACCGACGAGCGCGCACCGACTCCCCTCGGAGATGGCGGGTGAGCTGCACGGCCTCGACCTGAAGCTCTACGAGATCGTTTGGCAGCGCACAATTGCGTCTCAGATGGCCGAAGCGATCTACGACGCAACCTCGGTCGATATTGATACCGACGGTGTCGAATTCCGCGCGACGGGCCAACTCCTCAAGTTCGATGGTTTCCTGAAGGTTTACCTGGTGCGCGGCGACGATGAGCCCGAGGAACTCGACAGCCTGCTTCCCGACCTGACCGAGGGCCAGATCCTTGACCTTCGCGCCCTCGAACCAGAACAACATTTCACGCAACCGCCGCCGCGCTATACAGAGGCGACGCTTGTGCGTGAGATGGAGAACGTCGGCATTGGCAGGCCGTCGACGTATGCGCCGACCGTGCGGACCCTTATCGATCGAGAATACGTGCGCACTGAGAGCCGGAGGCTCTTCCCAACGCCGCGTGGCGAGGTAGTTACCGAGCAGCTGGAAGCACACTTCCCCGAGATCGTCGATCTCAATTTCACCGCCAGGATGGAGGAGACACTCGATGAGATTGCGGAGGGTTCTAAGGACATGGCCCCCGTCGTCCAGGAGTTCTTCGAATCCTTCTCGGTTCACGTCGATGAACAAGCCGACAAGATGGCTCGTCCGGAGCGCCCGACCGACAAGACCTGCCCCGAGTGCGGCCGCCCGGTCGTTGAGAAGTTCGGCAAGCACGGCCTCTGGTTCCTGTCGTGCTCCGGGTGGCCCGAGTGCAAGTGGTCGAAGCAGCTCGATGAGGAGGGCAATCCCCTTCCCGACCCCGAGGGCACGGGCGAGAAGTGCCCCGAATGCGGCTCGGAGCTCGTGGCCAAGACGGGACGCTTCGGCCCCTTCGTCGGATGCTCCAACTACCCCGACTGCAAGTACATAAAGAAGGAGCCACCGAAGGAGACGGGCGAGACCTGCCCCGAATGCGGATCACCCCTCGTGGAAAAGCGTGGGCGCTTCGGCCCCTTCGTTGGATGTTCCAACTACCCCGACTGCAAGTACATAAAGAAAGACCGGAAGAAGTCCACCAAGAAGACCGCTAAAGGGAAGTCGGCGACCAAGAAGACGACGAGAAAGAGAGCGCCGAGAACCAAGGCCTCCGGAGCCTGACTCTGGTTGCGGACCAATAGGATGGCGCGGCGATAAGGCGAAAGGAAAGAGTGCCATTCAGCAGCCAACAAACCGCCCAGACCTCCGCGTTCTGACGTCGTCCGAAGAGACGAGGAACACCTTCTTCGTACTACTCCGCAACCGAAACTTCCTCAAGCTCTTCCTCGCCCAATTCGTATCGAGTCTGGGTGACTGGATTGGCGTATTCGCGATTGCCGCATTCGCATACGACATCGGGGGGAACGTCGCGGTTGGTGCGGTGATGGGCGCTCGCGTACTTCCGGGCTTCATTGCCGGGCCGCTGGCAGGTGTGATGGCGGATCGGTTCGACCGCCGGAAGCTGATGCTCTACGCGGACGTGGCGCGTGCGGGACTCATCTTTTCATTGCCGTTCTTCCAGAACCTCGTGTACCTGCTCGTCGCTTCCATGCTGCTGGAGGTGCTGACACTCGTCTGGGGGCCGGCCAAGGATGCCTCGCTCCCGCACGTGGTTGCTGCGGAGCACATCACTCACGCGAACTCACTGAACCTCATAGCGGTTTACGGACCGTGGCCCCTGGGGGCGGTGTTGTTCGGATTCATGGCCAAGCTGGGCGAGTTCCTGGGGGACAGGGTTCCCGTGCTCCAGGGACTGGAGGACACACCCGAGGCGCTCGCGCTGTGGATCGATTCGATCACCTTCGCATTTTCCGCGCTCATGATCTTTACCCTGACGCTTCCCTCATCCCGTCGGAGGACAGGTCGCTTCGACCTTGCCGCGGCACGGCGTGATCTGGCGGAGGGGTTGACGTTCGTCAAAGACCACCGGCAGGTTCGTCCCTGGCTGCTGGGCATCGCGTTGACATTCATGGCTGCGGGCGCAGTCTTTTCGGTCGGCATCGGCTTCGTCGATAACGTGCTGGCAGGGGGTCGTGGAGGCTTCGCCTTCCTGGTCGGCTTTCTCGCGACCGGCATGATCATCGGCCTTCTTACCGTCGGCGCAATCGCCCGACGGATCCAGAAGGACATTCTGTTCTCGTCCTCGATGTTCCTGTTGGGACTAGGACTCATAGGGCTGGCGAGCATGGGAAGTCTCAATCAGGCGATCCCGATTGCGTCGGCCCTCGGATTCTTCGGCGGCGCGGCGTACGCGACGGGTTATTCGTTGATGCACGAGGCGACCAGCGACGAACTGCGAGGGCGCACCTTCAGTGCGGCCTACACGGTTATCCGCATCGGCATGCTCGTCGGTCTCAGCCTGTTCCCCTTCCTTGCCGGCGCCGTCGGCAATTACGAGCTCGGCCCGATCGACCTTCCCGACAGTCGCGTGACCCTGTTGCTTGCCGGTCTGCTGCCCATCGGAGGAGGATTACTCTCCATGAGAGCCATTGGCCACCGAACCGTGGCGCGCAGGCTCCCCGGTTACTTCGTGGTTTTCGAAGGGGGGGAGGGGGCGGGAAAGAGCACCCAGATGGAGGCTTTCGTTGAGTGGCTGACCACCACCGGCGTCGACGTGGTAACGACGCGGGAGCCGGGTGGGACGTCGATCGGTGAAAGGATTCGGTCGATCGTGCTCGATTCGGACGCCGCCGAAATGAACGAGCGCACAGAAGCCCTCTTGTACGCCGCCGACCGAGCCCAGCATGTGAACGAAGTGGTTGCGCCGGCCCTGAGATCGGGGAAGGTCGTGGTCTCCGATCGATTCGTAGACTCTTCTTTGGCGTATCAGGGCCTTGCCAGGGGGCTCGGGCTCGAGGAGATCTATCGGATTAGCGAATGGGCGACGGGAGGCGTGCTGCCCGACCTTGTTTTCTTTCTGTCGGTGGACCCGGACGCAGGGCTCGCGCGCGCGGAAGGCGACAGGGATCGAATCGAAAACGCGGGCGATGACTTTCACGCCAGGGTCAAGGCCGCTTACTTACAGCTCGCCAAACGATTCCCCGCCCGTTTTGTGGTCGTGGATGCGGCCAGACCGAAATCGGAGGTCCATACGGAGATAGTGAGTATCTACCGACAGCGGGCGGCGGAGGTTTCCGAACCGATACCCACCGACTTAGGGCCACCTCGGCCCGTACCTAGATGACCGTCTGGGACCGCCTCAAGGGCTCTCGTGCGGCAGACTGGCTCGCTCGTCAGCTCGCCGACGGAGCGCCGGCGCACGCCTGGCTGCTGATCGGCCCGACGGGGTCGGGGAAGCGCAATGCCGCGGTCGCGATGGCGGCGGCGCTCAATTGCACCACCACTCCGAAGGTGGGGTGCGGTGAGTGCTCGAGCTGCCTGCGCATCTTGCGTCATCGGCACCCCGACGTCCATCACATCGTCCCGGAAGGCCCTCTCATTCCGGTGGACATCGTCCGCGAATCCGTGCTTCCTGAGGCCGCCCGGTCACCGTTCGAGGGCACCTACAAGGTGTTTGTGATCGAAGAGGCCGACCGAATGAACGAGCCGGCCCAGAACGCGCTGCTCAAGACACTCGAGGAGCCGCAACCCGACACCGTGTTCATATTGATCTCCGATCACGAGGAAGAGCTTCTCGAAACTGTCGTGTCGCGGTGCCGGGTCGCTCGCCTGGAAGCCGTGCCGGAGGAGCGGACCGTAAGGCTCCTGACGACGGAAGGCGTCCCCGAATCGACGGCTCTTCTCGCCGCACGCGTTGGCGACGGCGATCTGGCGAGGTCACGTGCGTTCGCGATTGACGAGCACACGAGGCAACGGCGGGGAGTGTGGCAGAGCATGCCGCGCCGGTTGGCGTCACCCGTCGATGCACTTGACGCGGCGGCTGAGATCATTGCCGAGGTGGCGGAGACCGTAAAGGCGCGCGAGGGCGTACAGCGATCCGAGGTCGTGGAGCTCGCCGAGGCGATGGGAGAAGGGCGCGGAACCGCCGCGGCGCGCAACGCCCTCGCTAAGCGTCATCGACGTGAGCTGCGTCGCCTGGAGGAGGAGATGTTAGGAGAAGCCCTGCAGACACTGGCCGGCTTCTATCGGGACGTGCTGGTGTTCCGCCGCGGGGGCGTCGACGCCGTGGCGAACATCGACATGGTGGAGGAGCTGGAGTCGTGGGCTGCAGCTGAGGGGATTTCCGACGGCGCTCTCCTCCGGGCGGTCGAACGTTGCATCGAAACGCGCGGCGCTCTGTCGAAGAACGCCAACTCAGTAGTCGCCGTCGAGTCCACATTGTTGGAGATCGCGCGGCTCGTGCCCGCTCCGGCGCGAGTGGCCGGACCAACCTGAGAGTGTCGTACCGGCGATCGCAACTTCGGCTTACGCAACGGGGAGTCGTTGTGCTCGGGGCACTGTTGCTGGTCGGACTACTCACCGGATGGATGGTCTTGAGAGAGGACGACGGCACGGCGAGTCGTCCCGGAATCCAGCAAGGGCTACCGGAAGAAACCCCCGGATCGACGCGTACCGGCGAGATTCCCATAAAGCGGGTGGTCATCCTCATCAAAGAGAACCGCAGCTTCGACAATTTCTTCGGGCGCTATCCCGGGGCGGACGGAGCTACCAGCGGGATGACATCGAGCGGAGAGAGGGTGCGCCTCACGGTTGCTCGCGACGTCGAGGATCCCGATCTGGGGCACGACTTCGAAGACGGCGTCGTTGCAGTCAACGGCGGAAGGATGGATGGTTTCGATCTCGTGTCTCAGGGCGCGGATCTGCGCGGCTACTCGTCCTTCACGCGGCGGGGAATCCCTTCCTACTGGGCCTACGCGGATGAGTTTGTGCTCACCGACAGGATGTTCTCATCGGTGTACGGACCGACGTTGCCCGAGCATCTTTACTTGCTGGGGGCACAGTCCGCCGGCGCAGTAAGCAACCTGCTTCCAACGGACGAAGGACGAAAGGGAGCGTACTGCGACGATCCGGGGGACATCGTGAACGCGTTTCGAAAGCTGACCCGAGAAGACAAGAAACGGGTGATGACGCTTGAAGAGCAAGCGGCGGCGGACCAGATAAGCGAGTACTGGGAGATCGTGAGGGCCTGCTTCGACTTCGAGGTGCTCCCCGATCTGCTGAACGATGCCGGCGTCTCGTGGCGCTATCACTACAGCGAGGATGGTCTCTGGTTCAATGCCTTGAGAGCCATCCGGCATATCCGCTACTCAAAGTATTGGGGACCGAACGCCGTTAAGGAGGAGGAGTTTACGGACAACCTCATGGAGGACATCAAAAGCGGAGACCTCCAAGAGGTCACATGGGTGGTCCCGGCCCGAGGATTCAATGAGCATCCCGGGGGGCCGAGCGTATGCATGGGCGAGAACTGGACGGTGGCCCATATCAACGCGCTGATGAATTCGAAGTACTGGAAGGAAACCGCAATCTTCGTTCTCTGGGATGATTTCGGCGGCTTCTACGACCACGTGCCGCCACCCCACTACGACGTAATGGGACTGGGCCCCCGAGTGCCGGCCCTCGTCATCTCGCCGTGGGCCAAGCAAGGCTACGTCGACCACACTACCTACGAGTTCGCGTCAATCTTGAAGTTCATCGAAAGATTGCACGGGCTGCCGTGCATGACACAACGGGACTGCATAGCAGACGACATGTTTGGAGCTTTTGACTTTAGTCAGCAACCGGACTTCGATCAACGCAAGCTCATTCTCGAGCCTCGCAGGTGCGATCTCTCGCCGGAGGCCCGAGATCTTTACCGAGCGCTAAAGAAAGGGCTTCCGATCCCCGAGTAGCAATGGGGACCGGACCCTAATTTGAATCAGTGACCCCCAAGAGAAGGCGCCTCGGAGAAGTGCTTGTTGCGGCGAAGACGATTTCCCGCAAGCACCTAAACGCGGCCTTGAAGTATCAACAAGGAGTGGAGGGACGTAAGCCGAGACTGGGCGCCGTCATCGTGGAGCTCGGGTTTGCGACCGAAGAGGAGATCGCCCAGGCGATTGCCAAGCAGCTCCAGATCGCCTACGTCGACCTCGCGTCGGTCGTTCCCGATCCGGAGGTCACCAAGCTAGTTCCGCGATCGCTGGCCCGCAAGCACCAGCTCATCCCCATCCGGCAGAATGACGACGGACTCGTGGTCGGAATCGCGGACCCGACCAATGTTGTTGGCGTGGACGATGTCAGGACGGCGTCGGGCATCAAGGAGATCAGCGTTGTCGTCGCTACGGCAAGCGCCATCCAAGAGTCCGAAGAACGCTTCTACGCACCGGGGCTTGGAGCCACCGATGTCCTGGGTCGCTTCGGCGTTGCGAGCGAGATCGAGGTCGTTCAAGAGGAGCCGGAAGCAGACATCGACGGCCAGGACGCCGAGTCCCTGCAGCGCTCTGCTCATATGGCACCCATCGTCAGTCTCGTCAACGCGATCATCGCCGACGCTGTGCGCGCACGTGCAACTGATATCCACATCGAGCCTCAGCCAGCGGAGGTCAAGGTTCGTTACCGCGTCGACGGGCTTCTGCGCGAGGTCGTCTCGCTCCCGAAAAGAATCCAGGCGCTCGTGATCTCACGAGTCAAGATCGTCGTGGGGATGGACATTGCGGAACGGCGGCGGCCTCAGGACGGCAGGGCCAAATACACGGTCGACGGTCGCGAGGTCGATTCGCGCGTATCGTCGATCCCCACCTACTTCGGAGAAAAGATAGTCATACGGCTATTGCCATCCGGCCAACAGTTCGTCGAGTTGGACTCCCTGGGGATGGAGAGTTCGCAGATGTCCATCGTGAAAGAGCATCTCGACAAACCACAGGGTCTGATCATCTTCACCGGCCCTACCGGGGCCGGCAAGACTTCAACAATGTACGCGGCGCTCTCACATCTTCACTCCCCGGAAAGGAACATCGTCACCCTTGAGGACCCAATCGAGTATCAGATCCCGCAGCTGAATCAAACTCAGATCGACGATAAGAGCGACATAACTTTCGCTCGGGGGTTACGTACGCTGCTCCGTCAGGACCCGGACGTGATAATGGTGGGCGAGATCCGTGACTTCGAGACCGCGCAGATCGTCATGCAGTCCGCCTTGACGGGCCACATGGTGCTGTCGAGCCTGCACACTAACGACTCGCCGTCTGCGTTAACCCGCTTGATCGACCTCGGCGTAGAGCCGTACATGATCGCGTCGGGCTTGATTCTCGTCGTCGCCCAACGGTTGGTGCGGGTTGTCTGTCGGAACTGCGCCCAGCCCACTGAGGTATCGGAGCGAATAGCCGCGTTGTTCAACCTCACCGTGGCCGACTTTGCGGACGCGAATCTTCAGAAGGGCACCGGCTGTGAGCTATGCGACTACACGGGATACCGAGGTCGAACCGGAATCTTCGAGGTGCTTCCGATCACGAAGCAGCTGCGTGACCAGTTGGCTGTGCAGGTATCCGATTCTGCACTCGGCTATGCGCTGCGCGATGCCGGAGGTCTCGCCCTACAAGAAGGCGGTCTCGAGAAGGTAAAGGCGGGCGTCACCACTCTCGAGGAGGTCCTCCGAGTCACCTACGTCGAGCGAGACCAAGTTCTCAAGTGCCCCAGTTGTCGCGAAGAGATCGATTCGACATGGCTGGTATGCCCCTATTGTCAGCACGATCTGTCCGCTCGCAAATGCGAGGGATGCGGTAAGGATGTACGTCCGGACTGGAAGGTGTGCCCCTACTGCCGGACCGATCTGCTTCCTTCTGCTGCCGACCCGGGCGATGTGAAGCGCATTCTCATCGTCGATGACGACCCCAGCGTGTGCGCCCTGGTGGAGACGATGTTCGGTGAGGACTACAAGGTTCTTGTCGCCAAGACCGGCGACGACGGCCTACGGCGAGCGCGGCTCGAACGCCCCGATCTAATCCTCTTGGACCTGCACATGCCCGACATCTCCGGGCTGGAGATCGCCGACAAGCTCCGCAGCACCGCCGCGACGAGCATGATTCCGTTGATCATGATCACCGGTGATCAGACGAGCGAGCTTGCCGGGTTGCGCGCCGGAGTCGACGACTATGTGATCAAGCCCTTCGACGAGGCCAACCTTCGGGCCCGGATGGACGCGGTCTTCCGGCGCGTGGCGCGCGGCTAGCGTCGACTGTTAGTTTCACGGCCGTATGCGCGGTCAAACTCACACTCGATGAACTCGCCGGGGTAGCTCAGTCGGCAGAGCGGCTCACTCGTAATGAGCAGGTCAGGGGTTCGATTCCCCTCCCCGGCTCTGCGAACGAAGTGAGCGAGTCGGAACAGCCCGCTTTGAGGTTGCCGCCCGGCGGGGAGAGACCGAATCGGGTGCCCGGCGCGGGCAACGCAACCAGGCGCAGGAGCGTCACTTTGACCATGAGACGGATCCTTGCGGTGATGTTGGTGGCGGCCACCCTCGGCGCATGCGGCACGACGGACGCCCAGACTCCGACCACTTCGGATGCACCATCTCCCGCCACCGGCCCGATGTCCACCCCGACGGTCGTACCGGAGCCGGTGCCCGACGAAGCGACCACGACGGTCGAGCTGTGGTACTCGATCACCGCCACTCACATGGGTGAGGCTCTGTTCGTTGTTCACCGGGATATTCCATCGACGCCGGGTATAGGGGCCGCGGCGTTGCGACTATGGCTCGAAGGGCCCAGCGCGGAGGAGAAGGCGGTAGGGGTACACGGCGCGGTGCCGGAAGGCGTGGAGTTGCTGGGTCTCGACATCGACGACGGCACCGCAATCGTCGATCTCAGCGCCGAGTTCGAAAACACAAACATGGGCACCTCCGGCGAATCCCTTCTCCTCGAGCAGCTCGCGTGGACGCTGACCCAATTCCCCACGGTGGACAGAGTCCGAGTGAAGATCGATGGCGAGTTCAAGGATCACTACATGGGGCACGGATTCATCATCGATGAGGAGCATCCCCTTGAACGCAACGAACGGGATCCTCTGTCGCCGATAGTCGTGAGCGTGCCTCATTTCGGTGCTCACTTCGCGAGCGGCGACGCGGTCGCCGGGACTGCCAACGTCTTCGAGGCAAACGTCTCGATCAGACTGCTCGATGAAGGCGGAGACATTCTGTTTGACGGGTTTACCACCGCCACATGCGGGACCGGGTGTCGGGGCGACTACTCGAAGTCGATCCGGTTCGACGTCGACCACGAGCAAAGAGGGGCGATCGAGCTGTTCGAGGTTTCCGCGGAAGACGGATCGGAGACGAACAAGGTCACCGTTCCGGTTGTGCTGGTGCCATAGGCGCGACTGCGACCGCACTAGCTCCCGATGCTCGCGTCGCTTCTGCATCGGTCTTGACGCGGCGCATGGTCCCAGGGCGCCTCTCTGCGCCTGCCAGGAGCAAGCGAGGATAGTCCCCAGTCCCAGTCCGGACCTCGGTGACTTCGGAGGCGGTGACTTCGGAGGCGGCGGCACGGGATAGAAGTCTGTCGCTTCTGGTGTCGCACTTGGCCGTGAGTAAGAGGGATCACAAAGACAAACCCGCCCCTCGACCCGGGCTTCCGGCGGCGTGCCTCAGGCGCGTATGGCACCCGCCCGCGGGCGCCAAAAGCGACGAGATCCGGCGGTCAATTTCTCAATGGCCGGATCGGCTCTTGGCTCTGGCGGCCAACGTTAGCGGCACTCTCAGGGCGGAGAGAGCCAGCTGCGTCCAGCCCAATGGGCTGCGGGGGACAAATACGGGAAAGGCGGTTTGATTCGCTGGGGCGAGCGGGGAGAACAGAGCAGGCGTGAGGGAGGGTCGTTGACAGTAGTCGAAGAGGGAGGGGGACTTTATGGCCACAGCCGCAGCTAAAAGGCTTCCCGGCCACGACGTGTACGACTACAAACTGGGCAAGGTGATTGCCGCATCGTCGGCCGGAACGACGATCGAGTGGTACGACTTCTACATCTTCGGAAGTCTGTTCACGATTCTGAGCGAGAAGTTCTTCCCGCCCGGCAACGTCACGCTCCGCTACATGGGAGTGTTCGCGCTGTGGTACGTGGGCTTCCTGGTGAGGCCTTTCGGCGCGTTCTTCTTCGGCCGGATCGGTGACCTTATCGGCCGGAAGTACACGTTCATGCTCACGATCACACTCATGGGGCTCTCGACCCTCGCCGTCGGTTTCCTGCCCACGTACGAACAGGTCGGCATCATCACGCCGATGATCCTCGTGTTGCTGAGGTGCATACAGGGCCTCGCCCTGGGAGGTGAGTACGGGGGAGCGGCCATCTACGTTGCGGAGCACGCGCCCGACCATCAGCGAGGCCGCTACACATCGTGGATCCAGATGACGGCCACCTTTGGTTTGATCCTCGCCCTGCTCGCCGTTGTCGGAATCCAGCAGCTCATCGGCGAGGAGGCGATGAGCGACTACGGGTGGCGGATCCCGTTCTTCCTGTCCGGAATTCTTGTCGCCATGGCCATCTACATTCGCCTGAGCCTGAGCGAGACGCCGCTCTACACCAGGATCAAGGAAGCAAAGCAGCAGTCGACGGCGCCGATCAAGGACGCGCTAGAACACGGCGGGGGCAGGCGGATGCTCATGGTGCTTCTCGGGGCGACCGCCGGGCAGGCCGTGGTCTGGTACACGGGCCAGTTCTATGCATACGTGTTCCTGCAAGCCGAGCTGGGCCTGAGCGTGACTACCGCGGCGCTCATCGTGGGCGCGGCGCTGCTCGCCGGGGCCCCCTTCTTCTGGGTGTTCGGGAGCCTGTCGGACAGGATCGGGCGCAAGCCGATCATTCTGGCCGGTTGTTTGCTCGCGGCGGTGACCTACTTGCCGCTTTACATGTTGATGAATACGTTCTCGAGCAACTACCCGATGCTGTGGCTGCTTGTTTTCATCCAGATGATCTACGTGACCATGGTGTACGGGCCCATCGCGGCCTATTTGGTCGAACTCTTCCCGGCGCGAGTCCGCTACACCTCGCTGTCCGTGCCCTACCACTTCGGTAACGGATGGTTCGGTGGGGCGGTGCCGCTTGTGGCCACGTTCCTCGTCACAAGGCTCGGCAGTGGCGAGAACAGCGTCGACTACCAGGGACTCCTATATCCCATCGGAATCGCTCTCATGACCACGGTGGTCGGGTTTGCGACGCTGAAGGAGACGCATCACATCCGCATCTGGGACGAGGTCCCGGATGCGGTCCCCGCGACACCGGACAAGCCCGCAGAGGTCATCCGGGTTCCAGAAGCCGAGCAACATACGAGGCCGCGCGGCTAGCGCGCGGATTGGAAGTTCTTGCGCCGCCGGGGCAACATGCCCCGGCGGCGCATTGTCATCTGCCGGACACACGCGCCCGCCCTGCCTAGAATCGAGTTCCTATTGCGATCGGGAGGGGACAGGTGCCCACGTCGATACCACAGGGCAACGAGCTCAAAGAGAAACTGAGGGCGCTCGATTCCAAGGAGCGGTGGCGGCTGGCGGGCGCTGCCCGGCGCGGGCTGCCGGAGCCGGATCCAGGAAAAGCGGCAATAGTGGTCGCGCTGGCGCGTCAGCAGCTCAGGATCACCATCGTCAGCGTCACCGGGCTCGTCATATGGTTCGTCGGATTTCCCGCGTGGCGCTGGCTCAACGACCCGACCGCCAGGAACGGGGAGAGAGTTATCGGCGCGCTCATCGGCCTCGTGGTCGTCGGGGTCCCGATCACGTGGTTCTTCATCCGCCGCTACAGACGGGCGGAGCGTCTCAATCTCGAGGTCGTGGCCAAGAGTCGATCGAAGAAGTCCGGTCGCAAGCGCTGACTTCTCGAAACATCGCTGAGTGTTCGCCACGCGTCGCCATAGAGCGCTCCTGGAACACTCACCGGCGGGCCTGGTGCCGGGAGCTCAGGCGGGTTTGCCGGTCGGCGGCTTGATCTTGTCGCGCGCGGTCTGACGGGCCGCACCGGTGGCGGCTCCCACAAGCGCGAGCCAGGCAGCCTTCTTTCCCGCCGATACCGGCTCGTCAACCTGCGGTGGGTTCTCCCGCGTAACTAGGCGCCACATGGTCGTGACGAGGTACGTTGCGGCCTTGACCGCCACGACTCCGGCGATGATCGCGCCCATGTTTTGGAAGACGCTTGGTTTCTGGGCGGGAAGCCCGGAGGCGGTGTCAACGTCCGGCTTTGTCTTCTTTCCCACGATGTCTCCTCACGGGGCCGACAGGGATTCTCTTTCTACCCCAGATAGTGGCTAGATACCGGCGAGCTCGCGCTGAATTCCGAGAATGCGATCAAGCTCCTCGCCGCCATCGGCCGGGCCTATTGCGACGATTCGATCGTCGGCCTCGAAGGCGAACCCCGGCTTGGGCCTATACGTCCACCGGCGTCCTCTTTGAACGGCAAGCACGAACATGCCCGTTTCGGTTTCCACGGCCAGCTCCTTGATGGACCTTCCGTCGGCGGACGAGCCGGTGGCAACGACCCCTTCGTAGCCCACCTCGTCTGACTCGACGAGCGCCGCCGCGATCACCGGATGGAGCTCTTCGCCGGCTTCCACAAGTCTCGTCATCTCACGGGCCGAATCGAAGATCGTCTCGGATGCGCTCCCGAGACGGATCAACCCGCGCAGCTCGTCGGGGTTCCGCGCCTCGAGCGCGCTTCGCATCACCCACGACTCGAGCTCGTCGTGAATTGCGTCCGAGCGCGCTTCGAGATTAGCGACTTCCGCCGCCAGGGCCTGGTCGTTGAAAAGGAGAGCCGAGTAGGCAAGCCCGACTGCGACTTCAGCGGAGTTCTTCATCTCAACGAGGAGATCAACTGCGCGATCCAAGTCCGACAGCACGATGTCGGGCTCGTCTGGAGTCTCGGGAAGCGGCGGTGCCCCCATGAGCTTCCGCGCAAGCCCGACTCCGTCCTCGTGGCCCTGCACGAGCAGGACGTCACCCTCGGCGACCACGAAGTCCGCGTCGGGGTCGAGATCCCACTCGCCCCCGCGCCGGGCCGCGATCACCCACATACCAATCTCCACCGGAAGGGCGAGCTCGCGCAACGACTGACCTATCGCCGTAGCACCTTCTCGAACCTTGATTCGAGACACCATCTCGTCGGCGTGTCGCAAATCACGCCGCAGGTCGTCGACGATGCCCATGCCCGAGGCGATCACATGCGCGATGTCTTCCGCCGCATCGGCGATGTTCTCGACCGCGGATGCGATCTGGAGAACGCCGGCCATGTGCTCGGCATCCTCGGGACTGCGCGCGGCAAGGATTGTAAGTTTCCGCAACTGATGGAGGTGGACTCGCATTCGTTCTTCCAACCGGCGCACTTCTTTGGCCAGATCGGAGTCGGAGAAAAATACGGCCGCGTACGCCAGATCAACCATGAGCTCTGACGAGTCCTTGATCTGGGCAAGGAGCCCTTTGACGGTATTCGGTTGGTCACCGTTTTCCATGCGGCCTCCTTCAGGCTACTCCGAACAAACCCAGAGCGATAACGAGACAGATAACTCCGAGAAGGTCCATGCCGCTCGTCACCAGGGGGATTGTGTGGTTGTCGGGATCAAAGCCGAACCTGTAAGTCGCAATCGCGGCGTAGTAGCCGATCAGTGACGCCGCGATGGTTGCCAGGGCACCCCCAACCATCACGATCCCCGCGAAGCGCAGGGTTCCCGGGTACGCGCGGTCGGTAAGAGCGGACACTCCAAGGGTGGCTCCGGCGGTCACCGCGTACACGACGAACCCCAGAGCAAGAACGATGGTGGCGTCCAGGAGGGCCGCCGGCTCCGGTCGAGCAGAAGGTGTGACGGCTCCGAGATGCAACTTGGACCCCAACCTCGCCGACAGGATGCCACCGAGAGCACCCGTGATCCCCAAGAACCCCGGCAGGAGAATCAGAAAGGCAGGAAAGGCGGTGAAGATCTCCCCGGCTCGCGGCTGAACGATTGCCCCGGCCAGAACCGCCAGCACGATCGCCAGACAGAGGACCGGGAAGGACTCGCGAACCACTCGCCGCACCGTCTGCCGGGCGCTCCGCCACCCACCCACCACAGAGACGATCGCGATGCCGATGCCGAGCGCGCCCACGAGCCGGCTGAGAACCTCGAGTTCGACGAGGTACGAGGAAATCCATAGACACGGCAGGGTCACCACATCGCCGATGGCCGTGATGAGGGGGGATCCGACCGAATCGAGATCCCAACCCCTGGTGAAGGAGCGCACCGATATGGCCACCGTGACGATCAGGACGATCGCCGATGACAGGAGGCCTCCGGTCAGCGCCACGATGATCATGTCCCACACGGGTACCGTTTCCTGGCCGAGGAGCATCGAGATCCACCGGGCCAGGGCCCCCATCACAGCGGAGGTCGCGATCGTCAGGAGGCCGGCCGCGTAGACATTTTGGTACAGGGCCCCCTCCCGGTCCCACGACACCTCGAACAGACCCGAGTGGATGGTGGTCCCGAGGCGCGCCGACAGGGCACCAAAGATGCTGCCTCTCATCCCAATGGAGGCGGGCACGAGGACGAGAAGGCCCGGGAGTGCGGCCAGCCGCCCCTCCATGGCTGCGAGCGTGATCCCGGCTACGAGCGATGTGAGAGCGGCGATCGTGACGGCCACGAATCCCTGGCGCATCGTGACCCGCTCCGACGCCCAGTAGTCGACCACCTGGCGACCGGGGTCGGCGACGCGGCGCGCGGAGCCCCGAACCGCCCGCGCCGGGGGGCCGAGCACGGCCCGGGCGGCCAGCCCCACCCAGTGGAAGACGACCGAGGCTCGGGAACTTTTTACGCGCTCTTGACGTTCACTCATTTGTAATCGCAGGGGCAAACCAAAGAGGCAACTCCAGCCGAATAATGGACGAGCACAGTGGGTTCGGCCGCCGTATGGAGGGTGCGGCGTAGCCCACACGGAAGGAGCTCCGATGGGAGAGAAGTTTGCCATCCGGGGGGAGCGTCCGGTTGGTCTCCCGCGAGCATCGCAGAAATATCCGAAAGGGCGCATTTGCTCCCACCCCGGCTGCGAGACGCGGATGTCGACCTACAACCGGCGCGACAAGTGCTGGGCCCACGCCGAGATGAAGGTTCCTCGACTGCGCGGGCGAAAGCCGGCGCCGGGGGCCGGGTCGGCCTGAGTCCGGGGTGAAACCGCCCGATCCGGCGCTTGCGGCGCGCCCGGCATACGCCGAGATATCCTGACGCCCGTTACCGCCCACGATCTCCTGGAGGCGCGTCCATGTCCGCACGGTTAGCCATTCTGCTGTTCGCCGTGCTTGCCGCGCCGCTTTTTACCCGCTCGGTCGCGGTGGCCGAGGGGGGCCACATGCCGAGTTCCACCGATATCGTGGCCCAAGAAGAGGAGACCGAGGGCCAGGACGGTGGCGGTGCGGAGGAAGAGACTGGAGCCGGCCAGGGCGAGACGCAGGAAACTCCGGCCGAGGCCGGGCCCCCGTGGACATACCAGATGGCTCGCATCGGCGGCGTCCTCGTATTGTTGCTGCTCGCCGGAATCGGCTGGTGGTACTACCGTCTGGTCGTGAGGCGCCAGCGCGGCGAGATCTAGCGTCGGGTCATGGCTCGTCTGATAGAACCGTGGATCGCTCGGTCGGTTGCGCGCCGCTTGACCGGCGACTCCCGGCTGGCCGGCTCATACCTCTTGGACAGGCTTCACCGCGACCTCGCCGATGCCGTCCCCCGCGCGGAGAAGCTCGTGGCGGACGCGAGCGGCATTGCGTCGCCTCCTCCCGTTAAGTGGCGAATCATCGACCGCGCCGCGTGGGCCGACGCCAACATCCGCAGCATGACGACTCTCTTGGGCCCCCTTGCGACAAAGATCGAGGAGCGGCTCGACGCGGCTCCGATGCCAGTGCGCGTCGCCCAGCGAACGGTAGTGTCCGCCGAGGTGGGGGCGTTGCTCGGGTATGTGTCCAGACGCGTGCTCGGGCAGTACGACCTGCTCATCTCGGGCCCGCCTGAGGACGGAGATGGCCCGGCCCGGGACTCGATGCTCTTTTTCGTGGGCCCGAACATGGTCGAAACCGAGCGGCGTTTCGGCTTTATCCCGGAGGAGTTCGCTTTATGGGTCGCGGTGCACGAGGTGACCCACCGATTCCAGTTCGACGGTGTCCCGTGGGTGCGACAGAGGTTCTTCTCGCTCATGCGGAGCTATCTGGACGCCATCGACCTCGACGCCCGAGGCCTGGCTCGCCGGTTCGCCGAGGGAGCGTCCCGTCTGGCGCGTCGCTCCCTGGCCCCCGAGGAGCGCTCCCCCGTCTACCTCCTGGCATCTCCCGAGCAGCGCGCGATCATGGACCAGGTCCAGGCCCTCATGGCGGTCGTCGAGGGGCACGGCAACTTCGTCATGGACCACGTCGGCGCGCAGGTGATTCCATCCTTCAAGCGCATGCGCGGGGTATTCGAGACGAGGCGCAGGCAGACGAACCTCCTGCAACGCGCGTTCCATCACGCCATCGGGCTCGAACTCAAACTTCGCCAGTACGAACTGGGAAAGGAGTTCTGCGATGAGGTCGTCGCCACCGCCGGGATGGATGTGCTGAGCGACCTCTGGACTTCGGAGGACCGGCTGCCGACCCTCGATGAGCTCCGAACCCCCAAGAAATGGCTGGCGCGGGTCGCCTGAGGCCCGCACCAATGTGAGGAACCTCTCGATGGCAACCCCCGGACGGCAACTTGGTGGCCCCGGCTTCGAGATCGTCGAGTCTGCGCTGGCGACCATCCGCCGGTACGAGATGGTGAAGGAGGGAGACACGGTCGTCGTCGCGGTGTCGGGGGGCCCGGACTCCACCTGCACTCTCGATGTTCTGTGGCGCCTGGCATCACGCTTGGACATCACCCTTGCCGTCGCCCACGTTGATCACGGCCTCTCGGACGAGTCCGGCGCCATCGCCGCCCGCGTTGCGCGCCAGGGTGCGACCGACGGCTTCGACGTCCACACCGTGCGCGCCCCGGACCTCACTGGGCCCAATCTGCACGCGCGGGCGCGTGAGTTCCGATACGGATTCTTGGAGATCGTAGCCTCCGAGACGAACGCCGACCGGATCGCGACCGGCCACACGCTCGATGATCGTGTAGAGACCACCCTGGCCCGCCTGGTGCACGGTGCGGGAACGAGTTCGCTGGCGGGCGTACCTCCGGTGGAGGGCAACCGGATTCGTCCGCTGATCGCCGTGCGACGGGCCGAGACCAGGCGTTACTGCGAAGAGGTCGGCCTCGCCTTCGACGCTGATCCGGCGAACGACGACGAGCGATTCGAGCGGACGGTCATTCGGTCCCGAGTGCTCGCGCCCATCGAAGACCACTGGGGGGAGGGCGCCGTGCGCGCGATGGCTCGCTCGGCCGAGCTTCTGCGCGAGGACGCAATTGCGCTGGACGGCCTGGCGCAGCGGCTCTACTCCGAGCTTGCCCAGGTGAGCTCAGAGGGAACGAGCTTTGATCGCGAGAGCTTCTCGGGGATTCCGCGCGCGCTGAAACACCGGCTCCTGGATCGCGCCGTCGGACGTGTGCGCGATCGATCTGGCGGTATCGAGGCGGCCCTCGACGGACTAGAGACTTCAGAAGGACGCGAACTGCGCTACTCGGTCGCCGAAGGGATCGAAATAGTTGTTCGAAAGGATCGCGTTCTCGTAACCGGCGCAGAGCGAACGGACTAGGATCGGAACAACAGCGATCCTCTCGAGGATCGCGTGAATTGTCGGAGGCAGCGTGCCGAATACACGCTGCCGGTGGAGCAAGGGCTCCGATGAGGAGGCCGCCGCGGAAAGACAGCAAACATGAGCGTAGAGGTTCACGAGGACATTGCGGAAATCCTCATCACCGCCGAGGAGATCCAGGACAAGATCGCAGAGCTTGCCAAAGAGGTAACTGAGGAATACCGGGACAGGGATCTGTTGCTCGTCGGTGTACTCAAGGGGGCATTCGTCTTCATGGCCGATCTCGCACGGCAGATCCAATTGCCCATTGAGTTCGATTTCATGGCGGTGTCCTCATATGGGTCGTCGACGAAGTCATCCGGGGTCGTCAGGATCCTGAAGGACCTCGACTACGAGATAACGGGGCGCCATGTCCTGCTCGTCGAGGACATCATCGACTCGGGCCTGACGATCTCTTATCTATTGCGCTATCTGGAGGCCCGCCGGCCCGCCTCCCTCGAGATCTGCTCGCTGTTCTGGAAGAAGGGTCAGGAGGCCGTCCCCCTCGAAGTGCGTTATCCGGGCTTTCAGATCCCGCCCGTGTTCGTCGTCGGCTACGGGCTCGACTATGCCGAGAAGTACCGGAATCTCCCCTATATCGGAGTGCTCAAAGAAGAGGCCTACAGCGCAACATAGGTCTCCACCTGCTTAAAGAGCGTATGGGCGCGTGCCGAAACAACGGGATAGCGTCCGGCTGACCGGGCCGTTAGACGTAGGGGACTGCTAACCTTTAACCACCATGAACCGCATATTTAGGTCCGCCGTCTTTTACCTGATTCTCATCGTCGCGGTCGTCTGGGTATTCAGCCTGTACCGGAGCAGCGCGGATCAACCTCAGCGTCTCGATTCCGTCAATCAGTGGGAGCAACAGGTCGAGAACGGTGAGATCGCCACGGCGAAGTTCCTGTCCAAAGACGAGAAGGCGGTCGGTGAATATGCCAACCAGGACAGGTACGAAGTCTTCCTACCCAAGGACACAGTCGATTCGGCTGCGCAGTTCGCGAAGCTCAACGGAGTCGAGGTAAGCGCGGACCCTCAGCAGGGGTCGGTCTTCCTATCGGTGCTGTTCCAGTTCCTCCCCATCTTGATCATTGTCGGGTTCTTCTTCTTCCTCATGCAACAGATGCAGGGCGGCGGCAACCGGGTCATGTCTTTCGGGAAGTCGCGAGCCCGGCTCGTGACTAAGGATCAGCCCAAGATCACTTTTACCGACGTCGCCGGCCTCGATGAGGCGGTCGAGGAGCTGCAGGAGATAAAGGAGTACCTCGAAGCCCCGCAGAAGTTCCAGGCAATGGGGGCCAAGATTCCCAAGGGAGTCCTGCTCTACGGACCCCCAGGCACCGGCAAAACGCTGCTTGCCCGAGCGGTCGCCGGCGAGGCCGGTGTCCCGTTCTTCTCGATCTCCGGCTCGGATTTCGTCGAGATGTTCGTCGGGGTGGGGGCCAGCCGCGTTCGCGATCTGTTCGAGCAGGCAAAGGCGAACTCCCCGGCGATTGTGTTCATGGACGAGATCGACGCCGTCGGACGCCATCGCGGCGCAGGTTTGGGCGGAGGCCACGACGAGCGCGAGCAGACGCTCAACCAGCTCCTCGTTGAGATGGACGGATTCGACGTCAAGAGCGGCGTGATCCTGATCGCGGCGACCAACAGGCCGGACATCCTCGACCCCGCTCTCCTACGACCGGGCCGGTTCGACCGGCAGATAGTGGTGGATCGACCCGACCTCCACGGCCGGGTGGGCATTCTCAAGGTGCACACGCGCGGGAAGCCCATCGCCAAAGAGATTGAGATCGAGGTCCTGGCGCGGCGCACCCCCGGGTTCACCGGCGCGGATCTCGCCAACGTCGTGAACGAGGCAGCCCTCCTCGCCGCGCGCTTCTCCCGAAATGAGATCGGAATGACCGAGCTCGAAGAGGCAATCGACCGCGTACTCGCCGGTCCGCAGCGTCGCACGCGCGTGATCTCCGACAAGGAGAAGCGCGTGATTGCCTATCATGAGGCCGGCCATGCTCTCGTGTCACATGCGTTGCCGAATGCGGATCCTGTTCACAAGGTGTCGATCGTGTCGCGCGGCCGCGCGCTTGGATACACGCTTACCCTTCCGACCGAGGACCGCTTCCTGATCACCCGCTCCGAGCTGATCGACGAGCTGGCGATGCTGCTCGGGGGCCGGGTCGCCGAGGAGCTCGTCTTCGATGAGCCCACGACCGGCGCGCAGGACGACATCCAGAGGTGCACGCGCATCGCCAAGCAGATGGTGACACAGTTCGGGATGTCCGACCTCGGCCCGCTGGCGCTCGGCGAGAACGAATCACAGCCGTTCCTTGGGCGTGATTTCGGCCACATAAAGGACTACTCGGACAGCGTCGCGGCGCGGATCGATTCCGAGATCCACCGGTTGGTCGACGAGGCACACGACGAGGCGCGCGACATCCTGGAGAAGTACCGCGACAAGCTCGACCTCATGGCCGAGCGCCTACTCGAGAAGGAGTCCCTCGAGAAAGAAGAGGTTGCCGAGATCCTCGCCGAGGTCGCCAAGCAGTCGCCTGAGAATCCGGTGGAGCGCGCCCGGCTGCGGCGCGAGAACCGCGATCGTGAGGACACGGCCCCAGGGTCCGAGCGAAGCAAGAAGGGGCGCGTCCCCCGGCCCGCTCCGCGCCCGTCGCTCGGCGAAGCCTGATCCCCTGCGGTGACTGTCCCTTTACGTGGGCTATACCGGACCTGAGGGACACTCGGCCACGCCGGAGAGCACTCCATGACGGAACGTTTCGAAGCCATGCATAACGAGGTCGTCCGAGATCTGCGCCCCGAGTCGCGCTTCGATCGCGACGCGGTGGTGGATGCCGTGAAGACCATCCTCGGCGCCATCGGAGAAGACGTCGATCGGGACGGCATCCGGCACACCCCGGAGCGCGTTGCCGATATGTATGCCGAGATCTTCGCCGGCATCGGGCGCGACCCGGCCCCCTTGCTCGACGTCGTTTTCGAGGCGGACCACGACGAGATGATCATGGTCCGCGACATCCCCCTGCAATCTATCTGCGAGCATCACCTCATCCCGTTCATGGGGAGGGCTCACGTCGCCTATATCCCCAACGACTCGGGTCAGATCACCGGGTTGTCCAAGATCGTTCGGGTCGTGGATCTGCTCGCCAAACGCCCACAGGTCCAAGAGCGCCTCACAACCCAGATCGCCGATGCGATCGAGCGCGCATTGGAGCCGCGCGGGGTTTTAGTCGTGATCGAGGCCGAGCACCTCTGTATGACGATGCGCGGCGTCCGCAAGCCGGGAAGTCAGACGGTCACCTCTGCCGTACGAGGCATCTTTCGTCGCAACGAAGCGACCCGCGCCGAAGCGATGGGTCTCATCGCACGCGGCTGAACGCGGATAGCGAGAGGGAACATGAAACTTCGTTTCAAGGATCAGTTGCTGTCGCTCGATCGCCCACTAGTGATGGGTGTCCTCAACGTGACCCCGGATTCGTTCTCCGACGGGGGCCTGTGGTTCGAGGAGGGGAAAGCCGTCGATCACGGGTTCGAGATGATCGAACAGGGCGCGGCGATCGTGGACGTAGGGGGAGAGTCGACCAGGCCTGGAGCCACCGCAGTTGGGCTCGACGAGGAGGTGAGGCGCGTCATGCCGGTCGTCGAGAAGCTCGCAGCCGCGGGTGTCGTTGTCTCGATCGACACTCGCAAGCCCGAGGTGGCATCGCGAGCTATTGCGGCGGGGGCATCCATCATCAACGACACCGCCGGGGAGGCACTCGATGCGCGAATGGATGAGGTCGCGCGGACCTCGGGGGCGGCGATCATCGTTATGCACTCACGCGGGACGCCGGCGACTATGCGTTCGTTGACGGAGTACTCGGACGTCGTGGGGGAAGTGGTGGATTGGTTGAAGGAACGCGCCAGCTCACTGGAGAGTAAGGGTGTACGTGCAGAGTCGATTGCTCTCGACCCCGGGATCGGTTTTGCCAAGTCACCCGAGCAGAGCCTTCTGCTGCTCCAGCGCCTCGACGAGATGGCCGACGTCGGCTATCCGATTGTGATCGGCACGTCGCGCAAGTCGTTTATCGGGGCAGTGCTCGATCTTCCCGAGGATCGGCGACAAGAGGGGACGGCTGCCACGGTTGCGTGGGCGGTTGCGAAGGGCGCACACATCGTGCGTGTCCACGACGTCGCTGAGATGGCCCGTGTCGTAAGAATGACCCAGGCGATCAAGGATGCGGAATCAACATGAGCGATCTGATTCGGATCGCCGGGCTTCGTGTCATGGTCCGCATTGGCGTGAGCGAGGAGGAACGCACGGAGCCCCGCCCAGTTGCGATCGACATCGATGTTCATACCGACACGTCACGAGCGGGTAAGAGCGACGATCTGTCCGACACGGTCGACTACAGTGCCGTGATCTCGTCGATCACCGCTTCGGTGGCCGGCAGGGAGATCCATCTCCTGGAGCATCTTGCGGCCGAGATTGCCGAATTGGTGCTTAATACCGCATTCGTGGAGCGCGTTGCGGTAGAAGTGAGCAAGGAGAGCCCGCCCGTAGAGGCGGACGTCGATTCTGTTGCAGTCAGAATCGAGCGTCCCTGATAGGGGAAGAACCGTGACCACAACCGCTTACATGGGGATCGGATCAAATGTAGGAGACCGTCAGGCCTTCTGCCGAAGCGCGGTCGCCGAGTTGCGCGGCACGGACGGCATCCACGTCGTCGGCGTGTCGAGCCTCTACGAGACATCGCCGGTCGGCGGGCCTCCGCAGCGATCCTTCATCAATCTCGTCGCTCGTATTGAGACAAGCCTCAATGCGCGCGAGCTCCTCGTGGCCAGCAAAGGGATCGAACGGCGACTCGGACGTGAGCCCGTCGAACAGCGTTGGGGGCCGCGCGTCATCGATCTGGACATCTTGCTCTATGGAGACGAGAAGATCGGCGAGCCGGATCTCGAGATCCCTCATCCGAGAATGGCCGAGCGCGCGTTCGTATTGGTTCCGTTGTTGGAGATCAGCCCCGACGTCACGGATCCGTGGGGCTCGCCGTATCGAGATCGGGTCGAAGAAGCTGAGGGCGAAGTCAAACTTGCGGAGCCCTTTCAATAAGTCTCGTACAGTTCTCTGAGTAGTCGTTCCTCGAGGAGCTAAAGCCCGACAATGCATGCGCCGACGCGACCATCGTGAGAAGGATCACACTCTTGTTCGCGCTCGCCTTGGTTGTGGGCGCAGGTCACACGGCTCACCCTCTACACGCGCGCAATCGTGAGCCGACCCGGATTCCTACCAGGACCCGACCGGCCTCGCTCGAGCTTCCTGTAGCCACGCGTGAGCTGGTGGTGTCTTTTCGTCCCGGGGTGAGCCGTGCAGTCGAAGAGAATGCGTTGGAGAAGGCAGGTGCCCAACCGGTGGACGCAATCGGGCGCCTCGACATCCGGGTCGCGCGCGTTCCGGCCGGCGTCTCGGTTGCGCAGGCACTAGAGACATTCCGCGATAACCCCCTTGTGACGGGCGTTGAGCCCAACATCGTGCGACCCGTGGCGGCGGTGCCGGACGACCCGCTGTTCGGACAGTTGTGGGGTCTCGACAACACCGGACAGGATCACGCTCTCTCCAACCCGCCACCGGCAACCGCAGCCGGGACTCCCGATGCCGATATCGATGCTCCCGAGGCGTGGGACACGCCGATGGGCTCCGCGGAAGTGGTAGTAGCCGTGCTGGACACCGGCGTCGACATCACCCATCCGGATCTCGACGCCAACATCTGGACCAACGATGACGAAGTCCCGGCCAACGGCATCGACGACGACTTAAACGGCTACGTGGACGACTACAACGGGTACGACTTCGCGGAAGAGGACACCACGCTGCTGGAGCCCAATGCGTCGATCTTTGGATGGGACCACGGTACCCACGTTGCCGGAACGATCGCGGCGGAGGCCAATAACGCCACCGGCGTTGCCGGGGTTTGTCCGAACTGCAGCATCATGGTGCTGAAGGGCTTCAAGCCGTTCGACTTCGACGGCGACGGCATTAAGGACGCAATGGGTCTGAGGCTGTCCGACGAGCTCGAGGCACTCGACTACGCCGCCAGGATGGGCGCCCACATCCTCAACGGAAGCTACGGCAGCGAGATCGTCACGTCTCGCGCTCAGCGCGCTGCGTTCGTCGATTTGGGCAGAGCCGGAGTGCTCTCGGTCGTGGCCGCGGGCAACGCGAACGGTGACAGCGACATGCTCATGCCGGGCCTAGATCTGGACGGTGACCGCGATCCAGATTCGTTCGCTCCCGGCTATCCGGCCGCCTACGACGTGTCCGCGATCCTGGCAGTCGCGGCGAGCAATCACAATGACGAGTACGCGTACGACACGGCGTGTGCAATCAACGAGGGCGATTCGGAATGGCCCTGCACGTTCACGAACTGGGGCCGGCAGTCCATCGACCTTGCCGCACCGGGAGTGGATGTGACGAGCACCGTTCCAGGCGGTGGATATGCGACCTTCGATGGCACGTCGATGGCTGCTCCTCACGCGGCCGGGGTAGCGGCTTACCTGAAGTCCTTGCATCCGCAATACACGCCGCGTCAGCTCAAGAGCGCCCTTATGAACTCGGTCGACAAACCGGCGACGCTCAAGACCCTCAAGGCGTTCCCCGGCTTCATCGACACCGGAAACTTCACCCGCACCAGCGGACGTCTGAACGCTTTGTCCACACTGTCTGCCTCAACCGAGGAGCTCTATCCGCGCACGGACGGCACGATTCCGGGGGCCCGAAAGCTGGTCGCACGGGATCGCGGGTGGGTGTCGTGGCCCAACGACGTCAACGATGTCTACAAGAAATGGCTCGTGAAGGGCAGGAGATACGAGGTAGTCCTAGACGGCCCCCCGCGCCCGAAGGACTTCGATCTCGCCATCTACAAGCCCGGGACTAAGGACATCTGGGAACTTGCCGCCACCTGCCGACTGGTCGGCGGCAACGGACCCTGTCAGCTCCGGTACTACATCGCGACGGTCAACTCAGCCGATGAAAGCAAGAGGTTCACTGCGAGCCACACGGGACGACACTTCTTTCACGTGACGTCGTGGTTCAGCAAGGGCCACTACACGCTGACGGTCAAGCGACTTCACTGACGTTCCGCCCGGCGGACGCGATCCGCTTATGCTTCGGTCCCGACCGGTACCCAGCGTGGACTGGAGCGCAGTGTGACCGACTACAAGCCCCCGGCGTCACCACTTCGGATCGCCCTCATCGGCGCGGGGCGCGTGGGGACTGCGACGGCTCTACTCCTTCAGGACGCCGGCCACCGGATCGTCGGTGTCGCGTCGCGCACACCGGCCTCGGCGTCGGCGGCGGCCGAGCGATTGGGAGCGCATGTGTTCGACATCGAAGCCGGGCTTCCCCACGCCAACGTGATCCTGGTGGCCGTTCCCGACAGAGAGATCCGGACAGTCGCCGAGCGCATCGACGCGGGCGGATCGAACGGAGCCGTGGCGTGCCATTTCTCCGGAGCCCTCGGGCTCGATGTCCTGGCACCGATTGCAAACGGTCAAGGCGTGTGCGCCCTGCACCCGGTGCAGGCGTGCCCCGACGTCGACCTCGCGATCAAGCGCCTACCCGGCTCCGCGTGGGGGATCACATGCTCCCCCGGCCTCGAGGCGTGGGCGCATGAACTTGTCGAGGCGGACCTACGCGGGAGGCCGGTCGCCGTGTCCGAGGAGGACCGACCCCTGTGGCATGCGGCCACCGTCACGACCGCGAACGGCATCACGGCGCTTCTCGCCGGCGCGGAGGCAATGCTCCGGGCCATTCGCATCGAGCGACCACTGGACGTGCTGGGCCCGCTGGCATCCGGCGCCGTTCAGAACGCCCGCGACACCGGGGACGCCGCGTCGGTTCTGACCGGGCCGGCAATCCGCGGTGACGTTGCAACCCTTCGGCTCCACCTAGAAGCGCTGAGGCAACGGGTGCCCGACCTGCGCGACGCTTACCAGCTCGCCGCGCGGCTCACAATTGACGCAGCGCGTCGCAGCGGGAACCTCGATGTGAGCACCGACGCAGAGCTGGAGAACGTTCTGGAGGGTCGATGAAGGTTGTGGGCACGGGCGAAGATCTCCGCCGGGCACTCGATCGCGCGCGCGTCGACGGGAGAACAATCGGCATCGTCCCCACGATGGGCGCGTTGCACGACGGTCATCTATCGCTGGTGCAGGCTGCGCGTGCCCGCTGCGATGTGGTGATCGTGAGCATCTTCGTGAACCCTCTTCAATTCGGGCCGCAGGAAGACTTCGCAACCTATCCGCGCGACGAGCGCGGCGACCTGGAGGTGCTGCGCGCTGCCGGGACCGAGGTGGTGTTCACACCATCGATAGAGGAGATGTACCCGCAGGGTGCGTCGACTGTTGTTTCGGTGGGGCCGCTGGGCAGCATGCTTGAGGGCGAACACCGCCCGGGGCACTTCGATGGCGTGTGCACGGTGGTTGCCAAGCTCCTTCACATGGTGGAGCCGGACGTCGCATTCTTTGGGCAGAAAGACGCTCAGCAGGTCGCGGTCGTCAAGAGGATGGTGCTCGATCTGAACTTTGGGGTCGATATCGCGGTCTGTCCGATCGTTCGGGAACCGGATGGGCTTGCAATGAGCAGCCGCAATGCACACCTGTCGACGGAGGAGAGGGTGAAGGCGACCGTCCTCTATCGAGCCCTGCAGTCGGGACGGGCGGCTCTGGACGGAGGCGCTGGGTTCGAGACGGCCGAAAAGGAGATGCTGAAAATGCTGGAGGGCGGGGAGACAGTCGAAGCCGACTATGCCCGGATTGTGGATCCGGACACCTTCGAAGATCCGGCGCCCCGACGGTCGGTCCTACTTGCAGTCGCCGCGCGCGTGGGGTCGACGCGGCTCATCGACAACTTGCACTGGGAGCCCGCCGATGCTGCTGGCCGTTGACGTCGGCAACACCCAAACCCACCTGGGCGTATTCGACCGGCGCGCGCTTCAGCACGAATGGTCGGCGTCCACCAACCCGGCGAGAACAGCAGATGAGCTGGCCCTGCTCTTCGGCGATTTCCTCGCTCTAGCCGATCTTTCGTTCACGAGCCAGATCAGCGGAGTCGTCATGTCGTCGGTGGTACCGCGCCTCACCGGGGAGCTCCGCGAGATGACCAATCGCTACTTCGGCTTCCCCCCCGTTGTCGTCGAGCCCGGGGTGCGCACCGGCATCGCGGTGTTGACCGATAACCCCCGAGAGGTCGGAGCCGACCGAATCGCAAACGCGGTTGCTGCGCACGCCCTGTGGCCGGGCGAGGCGGTCATCGTCGTCGATTTCGGAACCGCGACAAATCTGGACGTCGTGTCGACGCGGGGGGAGTACCTGGGAGGCGCCATCGCCCCCGGAATCGACTCATCTGCCGAGGGATTGTTCCGCGCTGCAGCGCAGATCGGACGGGTCGAGCTGGTTGCGCCGCCCTCGGTCATCGGCAAAACGACGGTGACGTGTGTTCAGTCGGGCATCATGTACGGGAGTGCGGCGATGATCGACGGGCTGATCGACCGCATCTGCGAGGAGCTCGGTGGCCCGATGCGCGTCGTGGCGACGGGTGGTCGAGCCGCGACCGTGGTGGAGCACTGCCGCCGGGTCGAGCGGGTCGAGCCGGCTCTGACGCTGCTGGGCCTGCGCGAGGTCTACGAGCGGAATTCAGAGGAGTAGATGCCGGACCACGACTACCCGTATTCATTCGAGCGATCGCACACGGCGGCGCAGATACGCGAGCGCTTCGGGTCCCTGGAGCCGTCCTCGGACACGGGCGAGCAGGCGCGCGTCGCCGGGCGAGTGCGTACGGTGAGGACGCACGGCAAGGTTGCTTTCGCCGATCTGGAGGATGGGTCGGGACGAATTCAGCTTTTTGCTCAGCACGCGTTGTTGGGTGATGACGGCATGGAGGCCTTCGCCCGTCTGAATGTCGGCGACATCGCGGGGGCCGAAGGTGAGATCGTGATCACGCGCCGGGGCGAGCTGTCGGTGAGGGTCACGTCCACCGCCGTGCTGGCAAAGTGCCTGAGGCCGTTGCCCGAGAAGTGGCACGGATTGACCGATGTCGAGGTTCGCCACCGCCATCGCTACCTCGATCTCTTGTTCAATCCGGAGGCGCGCGCCACCCTCGACGCACGCGCGGCGGCGAATCACGAGATCAGACGATTTCTCAACGAGCGCGGATTCCTCGAGGTCGAGACTCCGCTGCTACAGCCAGTCGCCGGCGGCGCCGTCGCTCGCCCCTTCGTCACCCACCTGAACGCGCTGGACATCGACCTGTATCTGCGGGTGGCGCCGGAGCTGTATCTCAAGCGTCTCTTGATTGGCGGTGCGGAGCGCGTGTACGAGCTCAACCGCAGTTTCCGCAACGAAGGTGTCTCCGCGCGTCACAATCCCGAGTTCACGATGCTCGAAGCCTACGAGGCCTACGTCGACTATCACTCCACGATGTCGCTCGTCGAGGAGCTCGTGCGCGCGATCGCGACTGCCGTCATTGGAACGACGACGGTGGACCTGGCCGGAGAGAGAATCGACCTCGCGCAGCCGTTTCGCAGGATCTCGATGTTCGACGCCTTGCGCGAGGCGGCAGGCATCGATCTCGAAGAAGCATGGAAGCGAGGAGACCGTGATGCGCTGCGAGCTGCCGCGCGCGAAGCCAACGTGGGAGATGATTTGCCCACCGGTGTCCTTGTGGCCGAGCTGTTCGAGGCTGTGGTCGAGAAGAAACTGCTGCAACCGACTTTCGTGACGGGCTTTCCCAAGGATGTGTCACCACTGGCCAAGGACCACAGGGAGATCGACGGCTTCACCGAGCACGCAGACCTGGTGATGGGAGGAGTCGAGATGGCCCCCATCTATTCCGAGCTGAACGATCCCGAAGAGCAGAGGCGGCGTTTCGAGCAGCAAGTTCGCGCCCGCGAGGAGGGCGCCGAGGAGGTGGCGCTTCCGGACGAGGAGTTCCTCGAGGCCCTGAGCTATGGGATGCCTCCCGCCGGCGGATTTGGGCTGGGCATCGATCGGCTCCTAGCGTTTCTGCTCGGACTGGGGTCCATCCGTGAGGCGATTCTTTTTCCGGTGCTGAAGCCGGACCGGTGACTTTTCGAATCGTTTGTGCGTTCGTCGCATTGCTCGTAGCGACAGGCGCGTGTACATCGGACGACGACGGCCCCGGCTCCACCCAGAACACGCCCAGGGGACGCCCAACAGCGTCGGACACACTCGTCATCGGTCTGGTGGGGACCATGACTGGGGAGGACGCCTGGCGCGGCGAGGACGCGTTCGAGGGCGCCGACCTCGCGGTGCACAGAATCAATGTCGCCAGGGACGAGGAGTCACCTCCGTTCGAGCTCGTCACGCGCGACGACCGCGGTTCTCCGGACCGAGCTCTGCGCCAGATCCAAGAGCTCGTCGGTCTCCCGCGCACGGTCGGGATCCTCTATGCGGGACCGCCCCGCGTTCTGCCGCGCGCCGAGACGGCGCTCGCCGGAAGGGGGATTCCGGCGATGCTGATCTACGGTGACCTTTACGGAGCCCGGCGCCTGACTCAGCACGTGTTCCAGATGGCGCCGTCACTCGTGTGGCAGGCGCGGCGGATCGCCACCTATCTCTTTTCGGATCGCCGATACGAGACGGTGGGCCTGCTTGCCGGCAAGTCGTTTTCCGGCTCCGGTGCCGTGAGCGCGCTGCGAGAAGCGGCGGGCGGGTCGGGCGATCGCGGCCCGAGGGTGGTGCGCTACGACCCCGACGAGACGACCTTCGCACCGCTAGTCGCGCGTTTGCGCCGGGCGCGCGTTGAGGCGATTGTCGTCGAGGGGCCGCCGCGCGTCCTGTCCGCGGTGACCAGGACCCTTCGCGAGATGGGCTCCACTTACATATCGACGCCGCGCGCCCGGCTTGCGACTGCCTCTCGACGCGTGCGCCGAGAGCGCGTGGCGACGGGTGAGTGGCACCCCCAGGTGGTGGCCCTCGATGAGGGCTTTAGCCCACGCGTCAATGAGCCCTTGCCGGCCGGCACCGTCGCTTCCGATTCCTACGGGCGCGGGGCGCACTATCTGCCGGTCCCGGCCTTCCAACGATTCAGGAGATCGTTTAGGGGCTGGTGGGGCAACCTTCCGACGGGTTGGCAGCTGCGCGCGTACGACGCCGTCCGCATGACCGGGTGGGCCTACGAGCATGCGGACGCCGGCCAGGATCTCGCCTCTGTGCTCGAGCGGCTTCGGCGGGCACGCTTCGGTGGCACCGAGGTGACCCTCGGCCCCGACGATCACACCGCAGTCGACCAGAGCGCAGTGGGCATCTGGACCGTCCCGGCCGCGAGCCGGGCGGTGCCCGAGCGAGAGCGACTCCCCGAAGCGGTCTACTCCGCCCTCCCGTGGGTCCCCCTCGCCCGTGGGTTCTCGATCGATGGCGACGAGTTGGATTTCTCGTCCCGAGACTGGAGATTCTTAGTACGGGGAGCCCCTCCGCCCCAGGCGCCGCCGCCGGCGGTCGGGCGCCTCAGGTTCGGAGTCGCCACCGGACGGGGCGACCCCATCCACTGACCGGCGGGGCGAGCGGATGGGCGCCAACCTCGTCTTGATGGATACCTGGCGCGCCGTACGGCTGCCGGCGCGCACAGCGTGGGGGACCCGGGCCCATCACGCCGTATTTTTCATCGCGATCTCGCCCTCCTTCCCTTATGCACTAGCGCCGTGGTGCCGATGATCCGGGCAAGAGCAACGTTTCGGGCGGCTCGTGCATCAAAGAAGGAAGAAAAGAAGTACGGCGTTTCGGGAACGCCCCCGGGGGCCGCAGCGTTTCAGTTGATATACGAAAGGATGGGGTAGAAAACACCTCCCCTCGTATAATTGGATGTCGGCGGGGGCTTCGGCTCCCACAAGGCCGGGGCCATCGGACGGCTCCGGGGGCAACAGAAGGAGGCGGGGCCCCACAGTGTTTGAGCGATTTACCGACAGGGCCCGGAGGGTTGTCGTGCTCGCCCAAGAAGAGGCGAGGCTGCTCAACCACAACTACATCGGCACCGAGCACATCTTGCTCGGCTTGATCCACGAGGGCGAGGGCGTTGCCGCCAAGGCGCTCGAGTCGCTCGGGATCTCTCTCGAAAAGGTTCGCCAGCAGGTCGAGGAGATCATCGGCGCCGGCCAGTCGCCGCCGTCGGGCCACATCCCCTTTACTCCTCGGGCCAAGAAGGTCCTCGAGCTCAGTCTTCGCGAGGCGTTGCAGCTCGGACACAACTACATCGGTACGGAGCACATTCTTCTCGGCCTGATCCGCGAGGGCGAGGGAGTGGCCGCCCAGGTGCTCGTCAAGCTCGGCGCCGACCTCGGCCGGGTTCGCCAGCAGGTCATCCAGTTGCTGTCGGGCTACTCGGGCGCAGGCAAGGAGCCGACCGGCGGGGGGCCCGGGGAGGGCGCGCAGGGTTCGCTCGTGCTCGATCAGTTCGGGCGCAACCTGACCCAGCTCGCACGCGAGAACCAGCTCGATCCAGTGATCGGTCGCGAACGAGAGATCGAGCGGGTCATGCAGGTGCTGTCGCGACGGACCAAGAACAACCCGGTTCTCATCGGTGAGCCAGGCGTCGGGAAAACCGCAATCGTCGAGGGTCTCGCGCAGGCGATCGTCAAAGGTGAAGTTCCCGAGACGATCGAGGGCAAGCAGCTCTACACACTGGACCTCGGTGCTCTGGTCGCGGGATCTCGCTACCGGGGTGATTTCGAGGAGCGCCTCAAGAAGGTTCTGAAAGAGATAAAGACGCGCGGCGACATCATCCTTTTCATCGACGAGCTGCACACGCTCGTGGGGGCCGGCGCTGCCGAAGGTGCAATCGACGCAGCGAGCATCCTCAAGCCGATGCTTGCGCGCGGCGAACTGCAGACGATCGGGGCAACGACCCTCGACGAGTACCGTAAGCATCTCGAAAAGGACGCGGCCCTCGAGCGGCGGTTCCAGCCGATCAAGGTCCCCGAGCCGACGGTCTCGCACACGATCGACATCCTGAAGGGACTCCGAGACCGCTACGAAGCCCACCACCGCGTGCAGATCACCGACCAGGGTCTCGTCGCAGCCGCCAACCTTGCTCATCGCTACATCTCCGACCGCTACCTTCCCGACAAGGCGATCGACCTCATCGACGAGGCCGGCTCGCGTCTGCGGATTCGCCGCATGAGCGCGCCGCCCGACTACAAGGAGCTCGAGGACCGGATCGCCGACGTCAGGCGCAAGAAGGAAGAGTCCATCGAGCAACAGGACTTCGAGCGCGCGGCCACTCACAGGGACGAGGAGAAGCGTCTCGGGGAAGAGCGCTCGGCCAAGGAGCTCGAGTGGCGCTCGGAGCAGGGCGAGACCTTCGCCGAAGTCGACGAAGAGGAGATTGCCGAGGTCCTTTCGTCGTGGACGGGGATCCCGGTCACATCGCTGACCGAAGAGGAGACCGCCAAGCTGTTGCGCATGGAGGACGAGCTCCACAAGCGAATCGTCGGACAACAGGACGCGATCTCAGCCGTATCCCGTTCGATAAGAAGGACGCGTGCAGGGCTCAAGGACCCCAAGCGTCCGGCCGGGTCGTTCATCTTCCTCGGCCCCTCGGGTGTTGGGAAGACCGAGACGGCGAAGGCGCTCGCAGAGTTCTTGTTTGGCGACGAGGACGCGCTGATCCAGCTCGACATGTCCGAGTACATGGAGAAGCACACGGTCAGCCGACTGGTCGGTTCCCCGCCCGGATATGTCGGCTACGAGGAGGGTGGTCAGCTCACCGAAGCGGTGCGACGCCGCCCCTACTCGGTCGTCCTGCTCGACGAAATCGAGAAAGCGCATCCGGACGTCTTCAACACTCTGCTTCAGATCCTCGAAGACGGCCGCTTGACAGATGCGCAGGGCAAGACGGTCGACTTCAAGAACACGGTGATCATCATGACTTCGAACCTCGGCACCCAGAACCTGCGCAAGCCGGCCATGGGCTTCGGGCAGGCGAGCGAGGAGCTCAGCTACGAAAAGATGAAGGAGCGGGTGCAGGAAGAGCTGAAGCGCAACTTCCGGCCCGAGTTCCTCAACCGGATCGACGAAGTCATCGTCTTCCACGAGCTCGCACGGGCGGAAGTACACGCTATCGTCGACCTGATGATGAAGCGAGTTGCCGAGCAACTCGAGAGCCAGGATGTCTCGATCGAGATGACGGAGACCGCCAAGGACCTTCTCAGCTCGGAGGGTTACGACCCGGCACTGGGAGCACGTCCTCTACGGCGCGCGATTCAGCGTTTGGTCGAGGACCCGCTGTCGGAGAAGATCCTGTGGAAGGAATTCGAAGCCGGCGACACGGTGATAGTCGACACCGAGCCGGACCCGGACGGGAAGAACGAGATCGTCTTCCGCAAGGCGGAGAGGACCCCCGACCATCCGCCGGTCGAGCTGGCCGGCGCATCGTCAGGCGAAGGCGACTCGCCCGAAGCCTGATCACCGCGACGGCGCTAGCGCCACAGCGCCGGTAAGGAACTGTGCGGAGTGCGGCCGGTCGGCACACCGCCCGTCGCTGTCCGGCATCAGAAACGACTACCCGATTTGACTAATGTCCCATTCATGAGCAAGCCGGAAAGCTGGCAGTCCAACACGATCGATGAGGTGATCGAACGGTTGGACGAGATCCTCCATTGGGCCGCCACCGAAGGAAGCCGCATTGGTTACTTCGCGGCCCTGTACAAAGGCGTCACAGTTGATGTGCGTGAGGCCATCGCGAGCGGGCGGTTCGAAGACGGCGCTCGGCTGGAACGATTCGACGTGGTATTCGCCAACCGATACCTGGATGCGTTGCGCGCCTATCGAGCCGGTGGGCGACCGACTCGCTCTTGGTTCTTTGCATTCGAAAGTACGAAAGGAACCAGGCCTGTCGTGCTGCAGCATCTGCTGCTCGGTATCAATGCCCACATCAACCTGGATCTCGGTGTGGCGGCCGCGGAGGTCGCCCAGGACGGCGAGCTCGTTACGCTCCAGCGTGACTTCCGAACAATCAATGACATCTTGGCTTCGCGAGTCAGCGTGGTTCGAGCTCAGATCGCTCGAGTCTCACCGTTGACCTCTCTGCTTGAGCGGGTCGATCCGAACGCCGACCGTGCCGTTATCAACTTCAGCATCGAGCGCGCTCGAGACCAGGCGTGGACCGTTGCTGAGCTGCTCGCGTGTCTTGACTCGAGTGCCTGGCCGAGTCGAATCGACGTGCTCGACCGAACGACGACGTCCCTTGCCCGGCTGATCCGAGACCCTCCAGGCTGGGTACTAAACAGCGGCCTCGGACTCATCCGGCTTGCAGAGAGACACAATATCGGGAAGGTTATTCAGGTTCTGCAGGAAATGGCCGTCTAACAATTCGCCAGCATCCGAGCCACCGAGGCGGCCGCGCCCTCGGGCCCCAGGAACTTGGTACCGTCACGCCGGGACGGCGGCAGCGTTCTGAGGAGAGAGGGTCATGTTGAGGATCGGTTCCGTCGTTATCGATTGCAATGACTTCGAAAGGATGGCGGCGTTCTGGCAGGAGGCGCTTCAATACGTCCCCAGAGAGCCGGCCGACGACGATTGGGTGGTTCTCAAGGACCCTCGAGGTCCAAACGTCAACGTCTCTTTACAACAGGTTCCGGAGAAGCGCTCAGGCAAGAACCGATTGCACTTCGACCTCTACACGGACGACCAGGCGGGCGAGGTGGAGCGGTTATCAGAGATTGGTGCTACCCGCCATCCCCGCACGCCCGAGCCGGATGAGGACTTCATCGTCCTCGAGGACCCCGAAGGCAACCTCTTCTGCGTGATCGACAAGAGCAGTAACGGAAACCTCTGAGGCGCCAACTGCAAGCTCGCAAGACAACGCATGACTGCGGACAGAAAGAGCCGTCGAGGCTATTTTCCCGCCCCTCTAGATCCGTCGGGTGCCGGGGCTCGTAGAGCATGACCTCGACATCTCCCGGCAGGAGCATGGTCGTGGTGATGCCCCAACCTTCGTCTATCGGGTCCCCGCGTATCTCGACACCCTTCGCGCGAAGCCCCAGGATTGTCTGAGTGATGTCCTCGCACATCAGGGTTAGTTGGTGGCGAGTGCCGGTGTCGTGGGTAGGGCCCTCCGCTGGGTGGATCCCCAACTCGGCCGGTGGCAGAGCAAAGATGAGCCACCCGTCGCCGCCGTCGACGTGCTCGAAGCCAAAGACATCCCGGAGCATGTTGCGTAACGCTTCGGGTTGGGAGGTGTAGAGCAATACGTGAGCGCCTGTGATGCCCATCGAGCGGATTCTACGAAACCACGGCGCCGATCTGACCTTGCCCGAGATGGTTCTGGTCGACCAAGATACGGGACTCCCGGCGGGCACCGTGCCTCCCACCAATTGGAGGAGGCGCGGTGCCCGTGGATCGGCGTGCCGTTAGAGATTCGAGCCGTCTACAGGCGACTGCATTGATCCTCTTTGTTTCCCTGCACAACGTTTCCGCCTCCGACCGGCCGAGGATTGTTCTCCTTGCACTGGAGGTTGCCGTCGATGCTATTCGTGAAGATCCGGAGCCCGCCGGTGTTCTGGAAGGCTTGCAGGTTGCCACCGATCTCGTTGTCGTTCGCGGCGAGGCGCCCTCGCTGGTCGTCGAAAAGTACGTCGCTGCCCACTTTGCTCGAGAGAACCCTTGCGGCCTTGCCCTGTACGACCTGGACGCTCCCGCCGATCCTTGAATTTCGCAGGACCACCGAGGCCGCGTTCTCACCCTGGACATTGCCAATGACCCTTACGCGCGATGCCGTAAGGCGTGCGCCATTCTCGACCTTGATGGTGCCCTTCACCTTGGTGCCGTTCAACGTGCACGAGGCATTCTGAGGAACTCTCAGGTTGTCGACGGTGCGCCCTCCAATGGTTCCTCGACAGGTGGTCTCCTCGGCGTTGGCCGCCGACGGAACTGCCAGTACCATCAGCGCCATAACCGACGCCACAATCATCTTGTTCATCCGAATCTCCTTCGTGATCGGCTCGCACGCGTAGTCCAAGCGTCCGCCTAATCGTGAACTCGGTGGATGAGAGGTGAATGAGCCTTGCATGAGAGCCGTCTCATGTCGGCGAGAGGACCGGCTGCCCGTTGAGCCGGCAACATCGGTGTGTCGCGGACCCATAACCGGCCCCCCACGGGGCGAGTGTCCCTGAGATCTCGTATAGGCCGCTCAGATGCTCAGTCACGCGGCGGGAAGGGCCGAACCACCGAAACTCATCGTAGCCACTCGCTAGCGTGGCCACATGGCATCGAGATCGGCGTCGGTGGGCGCCCACCACAGGTGCGGGCAATGCGGATTTTCGTCGCCCAAGTGGTTCGGTCGCTGCCCCGACTGCGGGGGCTGGGCCTCCTCGGTTCAAGGCCTCCCGGGAGCGGACTTCGCCGCGGTCGCGACGCTCGGCGGGCCGATCGCGGAGCCGCAGCGCTTCTCCACCGGTATTCCCGAGTTCGACCGGGTCCTCGGGGGTGGACTCGTCCCCGGATCGGTTGTGCTGCTGGCGGGAGAACCAGGGATCGGCAAATCAACACTGATGCTCCAGATGATGCACGGCGTGATCAAGCGTGGGCGCCGCGCCCTCCTGGTCACCGGAGAGGAGTCGCTGGCGCAGGTATCGATGCGTGCCCAGCGGCTGGGCCTGCCCCTGGATCGTTGCCGGGCGGCGGCCACGACGTCGCTCGACTCAACGATCGCCGCGGCCGAGGCTGAGTCACCGGACTTGCTCGTCGTCGACTCCGTGCAGACACTGGAAGCGACGGCGGCCACAGGAGCGACGGGATCGCCCAACCAGGTTCGGGAGTGCGCCGCGGCCCTCGTTCGTCACGCAAAAACCACCGGGACGGCGACGATCTTTGTTGGCCATGTGACGAAGGAGGGAGGGGTCGCCGGTCCCAAGTCGCTCGAGCACCTGGTAGATGCCGTCACCTCCTTGGAGGGCGAACGCACTGGAGCGGTGCGTCTTCTCCGCGCCGCGAAGAATCGCTTCGGCTCATGCGAGGAGACCGGCGTATTCGTTATGGGAGAACGGGGTCTCCAGGCAGTCCCCGATCCGTCGGCGATGATGCTCGCCGACCGACGAGCGGGCCTTCCGGGCTCCGTCGTCTTCTGCGGGATGGAAGGTACTCGCCCTGTCCTCGTCGAGATACAGGCGCTCGTGCCGCAAGCAGGAGGGGCGCATCCGCGGCGTGTAGCGATCGGGCTCGATCCCCGCAGGCTGACCCTCTGCACCGGGATCCTCGCGGAGCGGGGGGGAATCTCCGTGGTCAACCGCGACGTCTACGCGGCTTCAGCGGGAGGGCTCGCGATCCGCGAGCCGGCCGCCGACCTTGCCATTTGCCTCGCCGTGATGTCGGCGTTCCACGGCTCGCCCATCGCTCCCGGGTTTGTGGCGATCGGAGAGGTTGGGCTTGCGGGCGAAGTGCGCCGTGTCCCCGCCCTCGAGCGGCGGCTGGCCGAGGCGGCCCGCCTGGGGTTCATGACGGCTTTGGTGCCACGTGCATCCGGACGCGTGCCTCCCGATATGCGAGTCATCGAGGCGAAGGATGTTGTCGCCGCGTTCGCCGGTGCGGCTCAGTAGCGTGCTTCGCTTGCTTCGTCTTCTCGTGCTACCCTTGGATACAAGGAACGGCAAGGAAATGCCCGAAACGACGTGAGCAGGGATTCCTTTTGACCGGGCCTTCTTCTTTTTACACGGGACGTCGCCGCGCGTCGGCCGAAACGACGGCAGGGAGGGAGTTCTGAGTGAGCTTTACAGTGGGTGACAA
The DNA here is from genome assembly GCA_050694175.1 of Actinomycetota bacterium. GTDB lineage: Bacteria > Actinomycetota > CADDZG01 > CADDZG01 > WHSQ01 > JBOGXA01. The sequence goes on along the minus strand of JBOGXA010000007.1, from coordinate 83,030 downwards.
GGTCGTGTATCCGCACCACGGCGCAGCCGTGATCGAGGGTCTCGAACAGAAGGAACTGTTCGGCGAGAAGCGCGATTACTTCATCCTGAAGCTCGCTTACGGCGAATTGACGCTCATGGTACCCACCGATTCCACCGAGGAAGTCGGGCTGCGCGAGGTCACGCCCGAGCGCGAGATGCCGAAGGTCTTCAAAGTGCTCAAGAAGCAAGAGGTGACGACCAACACGACGAACTGGTCTCGCCGCTTCAAGGCGAACGTCGAGAAGCTTCGGTCCGGTGATATCTACAAGGTGGCCGAGGTCGTCCGCAGCCTGCATCAACGGGACAAGGACAAGGGCCTGTCCGCCGGCGAGAAGCGGATGCTCACAAAGGCCCGCCAGATCCTGGTCTCCGAGCTCACGTTTTCCAAGGACTGCGATGAAGAATCGGCGGAGAAGCTGCTCGACGAGGTTCTCGGATAGCGACTGGGCTGCCTCCCGCCATCGTGGTCGCCGCAGGGCGCGGCGTCCGGGCCCACAGGCACCCCGGTGATCTCCCAAAGCAGTTCCGCCCGCTCCTCGGCCGCCCGCTCCTCGACTGGTCGCTCGATGCGTTGGAGCGCGCCGGCTGTTCTTACGTTGTTGCGGTTGTGCCCCCCGATCTGGTCGACGATTCTCGAATTGTCATCCGGGACACGGTGCTTGTCGTCGCGGGCGGCGACACGCGCCAGCAATCGGTTGCCAACGGGCTCATGCAGATCACAGCCGACACCGTCGTAGTTCACGATGCCGTCCGCCCCCTCGTAGGTCCCGATGTGATTCGTCGAGTCGTTGGTGCCCTTGAGGACGCCGACGCGGCGATCACCGCGGCGCCGGTGGCCGAGACCGTCAAGAAGGCGGAGTTCGGACGCGTCGTCGAGACGGTCGACCGCAGCTCGTTGTGGCTGGCCCAGACTCCTCAGGCGTTCCGCACGGGCGTTCTTCGAGCGGCGCACGAACGCGCGGCGGCGGAGGGCTTTCAGTCCACCGACGACGCCCAGCTCATCGAACGATATGGGGGCCGGGTCACCATCGTCGAGTCCTTGCACGCCAACATAAAGGTCACTCACCCAGAGGACTTCGCGGTGGCCGAAGCGCTTCTGTCCGAGAGACGCAAGTGATTAGGGCCGGGCTGGGATTCGATACTCACGCATTCGATCCCGCGCGGGATCTCGTCCTGGGCGGCGTGACCATTCCCGACGCTCCCGGGCTTGCCGGCCACTCGGATGCCGACGTGCTCAGTCACGCCGTTGCCGACGCCCTACTGGGCGCGGCGGGTCTCGGAGATCTCGGAAGCAACTTCCCTGCGACCGATCGATGGCGTGACGCCTCGAGTCTGGAGATCCTGGCGGAGACCGCGCGGCGACTTGCCGATGATGGGTGGACCATCGGAAACGTGGACGTCACCGTCATGGCGGAGGGGCCCCGCCTGGCGCCGTTTGTTGAGGACATGAGAGCCGCGGTGTCCTCGGCTCTTGGGATCGATAGTCCATCCGTGTCGGTTAAGTCGACCACAACCGACCGACTCGGATTCGTGGGGCGAGGCGAAGGTCTCGCCGCGATTGCAGTTGCGCTCATCGAGATGCGGTGACGGAACGATTCCCACCCCAGGGGAGTGAATCCCAATCCACCCTCGGCGAAGCCGTAGTGAATTGTCTCGCCGCCGAAGGCGGCGCGTGTACCACCCTCGGCGGAGCCGTGTCGACCGGTAAGGTAGCGCGATGACCCTTCAGATCCACGATTCTTTGGTGCGCAAGGTAGTGCCTTTATCAACGCGCGATCCGAACCATGTGCGGATGTATGTGTGTGGGCCGACCGTCTACAACTACATCCATATCGGGAACGCTCGGACGCTCATCTGGTCAGATGCGATTCGGCGCTACTTCATGTACCGGGGATACGAAGTCACGTTCGTAATCAACTACACGGACGTGGATGACAAGATCATCGAGCGGGCGCGCATCGAAGGGTTACCTACCGATGGGATTACCGGCAAGTACACGAAGGCGTACGAAGAGGACATGGCGGCCCTCAAATTCCTGCCTCCCGACATCCTCGTGCGCGCTACCGATCACATCGAGGACATGGTGGAGGCCATCGAGCAACTCGTAGGCAACGGCGCCGCCTACGAAGCTGAGGGCGACGTCTATTACGCAGTGGAGAAGTTCGAGGGATACGGGAAGTTGTCGGGTCGATCGCTGGAGGAGATGCGCGCGGGGGAACGAGTGGAGCCGCAACCGCACAAACGCCATCCGCTCGACTTCGCGCTGTGGAAGTCGGCGAAGGAGGGGGAGCCGGCGTGGCCGTCGCCGTGGGGGCCCGGCCGCCCCGGGTGGCACATCGAATGCTCGGTCATGTCGACGAAGTATCTGGGCATGGACTTCGACGTCCACGGCGGGGGCAGCGACCTCATCTTTCCGCACCATGAGAATGAGATCGCGCAGGCCGAAGCCATTCATCCGGGGGAGCGATTCGTTCGTCACTGGATGCACGCCGGCATGGTGCAGATGGGCTCCGAGAAGATGTCGAAGTCGTTGGGCAACATCGTCCTTGCCCGTGATGCCATCGCCGAATATGGCGGCGAGCCGGTCCGCTACTGGGCTCTGATGAGTTCTTATCGCAGCCAAAGCCTCTTTTCCGACGAGGCTCTCGACGACGCGGTTCAGTCCTATGAGCGGTGGCGAACCTTTCTGCTCGCGTCGAGGCACGCGCTCGGTGATTCGATGCCAACCAGATCCCAATCCCGCCGGGAGACGGGAGATGCGATCTACGATCCTTATGTCGAGAGGTTCGTGGCGGCCATGGACGAAGACTTCAACTCGGCGGCGGCGTTCGCGGTGGTTCACGATCTCGTTGGTGAGGGGAATCGGGAACTCGAAGCAGCCCAGCGCGGCGAAGCCGAGGCCTCGGCGCGGCTCGGTCCCCTGGTCGCCTCGTTCCTCGAACTGACGTGGCTCCTCGGTTTCGATTTCCCGTCACAAGGGGCATCGGACGAGTTGACCTCGGGGCTGATCGACTATTTGCTCGAACTTCGCGAGCGGGCGCGAGCAGAGAAGGCGTTTGAGCGCGCGGACGGTATCCGCGATCGGCTCACGAAACTCGGGGTGATCGTCGAAGACACGCCCGCCGGCCCCCGGTGGCGCGTAGGCGCGTCCCAGAGTGCCGCGACCGAGTAAGCATTCCGAGGGAGCGCCCGTCACAGCACGGCCGGGTGCGCTCGGTGGGCGCCGCCCGGTCCTCGAGATGTTGCGGGCCGGTCGTGGTGCCACGGCGATCCTTCTCGCCGACAATCTTGCAGGGTCCAGGGTGGTCGCGGAGATCCGCAAACGCGCCGGCGGAGCGACCATACCGATCCGAGTGGTTCCCCGAGCCGAGCTCGATCGCGCCGCGCCGGGGATCAATCATCAAGGCGTGGTAGCGATCACGGCGCGCTTCAGGTACACGCCCCTCGATCGGTTGCTAAAGGTTCCGTCGCCCGGCCTTGTGTTTCTCGACGGCGTGACCGATGTGCACAACCTGGGGTCGCTACTACGATCCGCGGAGGGGGCCGGCTTTGCGGGCCTCGTGCTCCCGTCACGCCGCGCGGCGGCGGTGACGGATGCGGTCAGGCGGGTGGCCGCAGGCGCGGCCGAGGTGGTGCCGGTGGCACGCGTTGGAAGCCTCTCCACCGCCCTCGACGACGCGCGGGCGGCGGGTCTGTGGGTAGTGGGCCTCGCCGCGGACGCCCCGGCGTCGCTATGGGAGTCCGACCTCCTCGATCCGCCGGTGGCGCTTGTCCTGGGGGCCGAGGACCGAGGGCTCTCGCGACCGACGCTCGGTCGCTGCGACGACCTCGTCTCCATCCCTCTCGCCGGCCGTCTCGAGTCGCTTAACGTTGCAGTTGCCGGAGCGATCGCAATGTTCGAGGTCGCCCGCCGGCGGATACTGGGAAGCGCGAGAGATCGGGATAATCGCGACCGGCCATGAGCTTCGGGGGCAGGAACTGAACGCGCGGGCGCATCTGGACTCGCTGTCCAACCTCGGCGACGAAGACCTTGTCGCGCTGGCCAAAGAGGGCAGCGAGCAGGCAATCGAGATCCTGCTGGCTCGCTACCGGCACTACGCCCGAGCGAAATCGCGCATGTATTTCCTTGCCGGCGCCGATAGGGAGGACGTCGTTCAGGAAGGGATGATCGGCCTTTTCAAGGCCGTGCGGGATTTCCGTTCCGACAAGAACACCGCGTTCCGAGCATTTGCCGAGTTGTGTATCACCCGGCAAATAATCACGGCGATCAAATCGGCGACGAGGCAGAAGCACCTCCCACTCAACTCATACGTTTCGCTAAGCAAGCCGATGTCGACTCACCCTGACGACGAGCAGGCGTTCGTCGGGATGCTCGAGGTTCGTTCCGCGGCCGACCCCGCCGATCTTGTTGTGTCTGCGGAGGAGATCGACGCGATGAACGTCTCGGTTGCCGAGGTCTTGTCGGATCTCGAAAGGGAAGTGCTGCATCTGTACATGGACGGCAAGTCGTATCAGGAGATCGCGGACCGGCTCGGCCGTCACGTGAAATCAATTGACAATGCCCTGCAACGGATCAAGCGCAAGCTCGAACAGCATCTCCCCGCCGCCAGAGGAGGAAGGGGGCTCCCCCAGTAGCGGCCCGCGATGCGGAGCCTTGTCGTCGGCCGATTCTGGTGGGTCTACCGGTTACCCTCTCTAGAACGTCGACGCGGCCGGGATCAGTGTCGTCGTCGTGCTGGAGTAGCTCAGTTGGTAGAGCAGCCGCCTTGTAAGCGGCAGGTCGCAGGTTCGAATCCTGTCTCCAGCTCGTCCGGGTACCCCTCGGCCGAACAGCGTCAATGGAGACGAACGTGGACCAGCAGGAAGACAGCAACCCCGCGAAACCGGTCCTGCCGGACGACACATCGCACGATTCTGCGTGGGAGACGGCCCTCGCGCAGCTCGACGAAGTCGCAGAGCTGATGGGTCTGGCCCCCGGCGTTCACGAGACATTGCGCAACTGCAAGCGAGCACTCGTGGTCTCGATCCCGTTTCGCATGGACGACGGGACCACGCGCGTTTACCAGGGCTACCGAGTTCACCACAACGTGACCCGCGGGCCTGCCAAGGGCGGGATCCGGTATCACCCCCGCGTCGATCTCGACGAGATCAAGGCGCTTGCGATGTGGATGACGTGGAAGTGCGCTATCGCCGGGATACCTTTCGGCGGGGCGAAGGGCGGCGTCACCGTCGATGTGAAGAAGCATTCCAGAGGAGAACTCGAGCGGATGACCCGTCGCTACGCGTCCGAAATCCTTCCTCTTATCGGCCCCGAGCGCGACATTCCGGCCCCCGACATGAACACGAACGAGGAGGTCATGTCGTGGATCATGGACACGTATTCGAGTAACAAGGGCTACTCAGTTCCGGGCGTGGTAACGGGAAAGCCGGTATCGATCGGTGGATCGGAAGGCCGGGCCGGTGCGACTTCGCGCGGAGTCATGTTCACGATCTTCTCCACGCTCCGGGAGCTCGGGATTGCTCCCGAGGAAGTGAGTATCGCGATACAAGGCTACGGCAAGGTTGGTGGCTTCGCCGCGCAACTGCTCCACGATGCAGGCTGCCGTGTGGTGGCCGTCTCCGACCTCGACGGGGGGCTTTATCGAGAGCGAGGACTTGATCCCGAGGCGGTCAACCGGCACAAGCGAGAGGCGGGGGCGGTCGCCGGCTATTCGGGGGCCGAAGCCATATCCAATGAAGAGCTCCTCGAGGTCAAGTGCGACGTCCTCGTCCCGGCCGCGGTCGAGGGCGTGATCACCGTCAAGAACGCCGACAGGATCAAAGCTCGCGTGGTTTGCGAGGGCGCCAACGGCCCCGTCACCTTCGAAGCCGACAAGATCCTCAACGACCGCGGCATCTTCGTAGTCCCGGACATCGTCGCCAACTCCGGGGGCGTGACGGTTTCGTACTTCGAATGGGTCCAGGATATTCAGGCATATTTCTGGGACCACGAGCAGGTGAACGACCGCCTGCGGCAGATCATGGACCGCTCCTTCAGGGAGGTGTACAGCCTGGCCCAGTCCAAGGAACTGACGATGCGGCAGGCCGCCCACTGGATCGGAGTCGGCCGCGTGGCCGAAGCCCACCTCACCCGCGGGCTGTTTCCCTAAGCAAACCGTGTGCCGGAAGTTCCCGGTGTTCGGATATTTCTCTCGAGTGCGCGAGGAAAATCCACCAGTCGGCGGCCGCACCCCACTACCCTGGGGGACATGAGCGAGACGAACGATCGAAGCGACGGAGCGCTGTCCGAACGCGACGTCGAGATCCTCGACTTCGAGCGGTCCTGGTGGAAGCATGCCGGGGTCAAGGAGCAGGCCATCAAGGAGCGTTTCGACATGTCGGCGACGCGCTACTACCAGCTGCTCAATGAGCTTCTGGAAAAGCCGGCCGCGAGCGACCACGACCCCATCCTTGTAAAACGCCTGAAACGCCTCCGCACCTATCGGCAGCGTCAGCGGGTTGCCCGTCTGCTCGGGGCGGAGTACGCCCCGGGCCGGAGGTAGTGCTCACCCCCGCCCGACGCCCGGACGGATAGCGGGAGGCCGGGGTAGTGGGACGACATTCGTCTGAGCAAAGAGCGGCCTTCTACCGGTCTGTCCTTGGGTGGGCCGTCCCCTGGTTCGTCATCGCAGCGATAGTGGGTGTCGCCGTGTGGTTCGCGGTGGGAGCGCTCTCCGGCAGCGACGTGACCCCGTCGGCACCACCGACCGAGAATCCCGCCGGAGCGTCTATTGCAGAGTCGTCCCCGAGCCCCCGTCCGACCCCCGAGGAAACGCCAACCGAGAAACCGCGCCCGTCGCCGACTCCCACGCGGGACACCGGACTTGTCACCAGCGGAGTCTCGGTTCAGGTGTTGAACGGGACGGGCGGCATCGCTGGGGCTGCGGAGTCGATGGCGACCCGTTTACAACGGCGCGGTTACAGCATCGCCGCAGTGGGCGACGCCTTAACGGTCGATCGCACGGTCGTGTACTGGACGGGAGCAGAAGACGAGCGGGGGGCACGCGCTCTCGCCCGCCGTTTCGGTTGGGCTGCCGGACCTGCCCCGGAGACCCTGTCGGACGTGATCGACATCCACGTCATCGTCGGGCCCGACGAAGCCCCCTCCTGATCACGATTTGAGGACGAGATCGATGTCCAGCTCGAGATGTATCAACCCCGTCAGTGGAGCTTCGTTTTCGGGGACCAGCCTGGCCTGAAAATCCCCCTCGTTGACGGTCGAGGCCGAGCGCAGGAAGCCTCCGTCGACGTCCAGTACCGCATCCCCGGTGACGTCGAGGCTGCCCGTGAGCTCGGCATTGCCCCCCGCGATGGCGATCGTTCCGGAGAGTGGCCCGCCGCCGCGGAACCCGATCTCGGCCACTCGGCCGTCGGCGTCGACCTCGAGGCCCTCGAGCTCGCCTGTGGTCCGGACCTCCGAGAACGTAGACGGTAGGGGGAACTCCTGCCCCGCGTCCCAGCTAGCGCCGATCGTCTCGTCCTCCAGTGGCAGCTTGGGCCGCATCGTGCCGATGAGCGCGATCTGCTCGGGACTCAACTCCGATGCCGGCACTCCGTTGAGTGCCAGGACCTCCAGCACCTCACCGTTGGGCCCGATCCGCGACCGAAACGACAGCTCCTCCCCGGCGGGAGATTGCAGGCCGTTCTCGACGGATTTCACCGGGGTCATGGCCACGGACACGATCGCACCGGCCCCTTCGGTCGCTTCGATCGATTCGGTCACGTCGAAGACGGCCAGGTAGTCGCCCCCACCGGTGGTGGTCGTGAACTGGTAGTCGACCTTTCCACGCGCGGTCAGCCGGTAGTTGAACTCCCGGCCCTCCTCGAAGCGATAGCCGAGCTCGACGGTGTCGGGCCGGCACGCACCCATGACGGCCGCGGCGACGAGGAGCCCGAGAGCAATGCGATTTCTCACGCGGGCGAGTGTACGGGCCTCGTTGGCGAGGGAGTGCTGGGGGCGACAACGCCCTCGATGGTCGCCGTAGGCTGTGCGCCTGTGAACGGGTCGATCTTCGAACCACTTGTGACGGCGCCCGGTTCGGCCGGCGTCTTCTTGGACTTCGACGGGACGCTGTCGGAGATCGTGCTCGTTCCCTCGCTGGCGCGGCCGTTGCCCGAAGTGCCCGGGCTGCTGAATCGGCTCAGCCACCGGTTCAAATTGGTGGCGGTTGTGTCCGGTCGCGCCGCCGGACAGTTGATGGAGTGGCTGGGAGCGGAGGTCGAGATCTGGGGGACGCACGGAGCCGAGAGGGCGATCGACGGCCGGGTCGAGCTCTCGGAGGCGGTCGCACCCTACGAGGACCTGATGAGGCGGGCCTTCACCGAGGCGCGAACGAGGATGATGCAACTGGACCTCGAAGGAACCGTGCTCGAGGACAAGAGGGTGGTAATCGGTCTGCACTTTCGTGCGGCGCGCGAAGTTGATCGGGCGCAGCGAGCTCTCGACGAGCTCGCGTCCCAGCTCGCGGAGACGTACGGGCTGAAGCGAGCGGGGGGCCGGCTCGCGTACGAGCTCCGACCCCCCGTGGAGCTGTCCAAGGCCCAGGTGGTGCTCGGGCGTGCCCGGGAAGCCGACCTGAGAGGGGTCGCGTTCGCCGGCGATGATCGGGTCGACCTGCCCGGGTTCGATGCTCTCGACCGCCTGGAGGCCGATGGTGTCATAGCGGTTCGCATAGGCGTGCGATCCGACGAGTCGCCTCCAGAGTTGCTGGAGCGGGCAGATGTGGTGGTGGAGGGGCCACAGGGGATGGTGGGGCTGCTCGAACAACTGGCTGCCCACGACTGACCGGCCCAGGGACAGCAGTGGTCACGTGGGCCCGACAATTGTGACGCTCCGGCAGGAATCGACCCCCGCCTGCCGAAAATTGCTCGATAGGTTCGTTGGGCGTCTTGCGACGCCTCCTGAGGCAATGGAGCCGTTTCTGGCGGGAGGGGGAGTAAATGTCTGTGAAGAGTCGGTCTATCGCCCTGGTTGTGGCGATGTCACTCGTAGTCGTCCTTGGAGTCTCCACGGCAGGCAGTTCGGCGCGCAAGAACGCCGCGCTGCAGAGTGACACCGCGGGGCTCGAGGATCTCGACGCGCGCGCCGGTACCGTCGAACCGACCGCGCAGCAACGCGCCGCGGTCGAGCGTCTGGGCGCCCGCGCGAGCTGGAACGAGTTCGGAACCCCTCGATCCCTGATCAAGCACGGTGGCTTTTTGGCCACGGGGATCGCTGGGCGCTCGGCGGCGGAAGCGGCAAAGAGTTGGATCAATCGGAACGGTGCGCTCTTCAAGCTCGAGTCGTCTGAGACCCTCAGAGTCGCGAAGGTGTCGCCTTTGAAAGGAACCAACGGCCGCGTCATCCAATTCCAGCAGCGCTTCGGCGATCTGCGAGCCGCCGAAGGAGGGTTCCTTACCGTTGGGCTCAAGGGCTCGGCTGTACGCGGCTGGTCGGTTGCGTATGCCTCATCGATGGTTACCGGCGACTCATCGGTCAGCGGCAGCCAGAAGCTGACCGCCACAGACGCGTGGGCCCGGGCTGCGGCGGATGTCGGCCGAGCTGCCGGTGCCGCGGATGTCGGTAAGGTAAAGAGCGACAGGGAGTGGGCGGTGTTCGCCGTGCGCGGTTTCTCCGAGCTGCAGAGGGCGCGCCTCGTGGCCGTACCCACCCCGAGCGACGGCGTCCGTCCCGCGTTCGAAACGCTGCTTCTCAACAACGAAAAAGGTCATTGGACCGCCTACCAGCACTTCATCGACGCCGAGACGGGGGCCGTTCTCGTCCGCAAGGACCTCGTCATGCACAGTCACCCACCGACCGATGCCTTCACCGGGCAGGTCCCGCCGGTGGACGGCGCGTGCGATACGGACAAGGGCCCATGGGTCGTTGCCCCGGGCGAGAGCATCGAGTTCGTTTCGGTTACCGCCGACGCAGTGGTTCCGACCAACGACGTCGTCCTGCACTTGGTACGAGACGGAACGATCGTCGCGTCGCAGGACACGCTGTTCACGCCGGAGACCCTCATCTACGACCCGGCGGACGACGGCCAGGGGACCTACCACGTGCGCGTGTGCGACTTCGTGGACGGCGCCGCGTGGTTAGACCCGCGCGATTACGCGGGCAACATCTTCTTCGCTCCCGTGGGGCCGGGCGACGTGACGCCGTACCCGCCGAAGTGGAAGGTGTTCCCCGCTTACGGCGAACTGGGCAACCAGGTGCATCCGTGGAACTATCCCAGCGACGACATCCGCGAGGTTTGGTGCTGGGAGGACAACGTCGGGCAGCCGCCCGTGGAGATTCCCGAATGTGATCGTGAGGTCCAAAACCTCGCATCGCGCGCGCCGTGGGACGTCAACGCCCGCACCGGTGTGCCGACGTTCACAACCCTGGGCAACAACGCGAACACCGCAGAGGCGTGGACGACGCCCCTCAGCCCGGGGCCGTTCGGGTTCCGGCCCGTAAGCCTCGATCGTGAGTACATCTACGACTGGGGCAACGAGTGGCACGAGAGCGACTGCTTTACCCCGTTCGTTCCAGGTCAGAGCCACGACATCGCGGCTGCGGTCACGAACCTGTTCGTTATGCACAATCGCATGCACGACTGGTCGTACTTCCTCGGCTTCACCGAGCGGCACTGGAACGCGCAGGACTTCAACTTCGGAACGGGTAACACGGCCGACCGCGACGCTCTGATCGGCGACGCCCAGGCCGGCGCCCTGACCGGCGGCGCGCCTTCTTACACGGGGCGGGACAACGCGAACATGATCTCGCTGCCGGACGGTGTGCCTCCGATCACGAACATGTATCTGTGGCAACCGATCGCCGGCGCCTTCTACGCACCCTGCGTCGACGGCGACTTCGACATGTCGGTGATCGGTCACGAGTACGGCCACCTGATCGAGAATCGGATGATCGGCAAGGGTGGGACGCGCGGTGGCCATCATGCGGGAGCCATGGGCGAAAGCTCGGGCGACCTTCTTGGTGTGGAGGTTCTCAACGAGTACGGGTTCGTGCCGGTCTCGGACGAGAACCCCTTCTCCGTGGGTCCTTACGTGACCGGGAACAAGCAGCGCGGAATCCGCAACTATGGGATGAACTTCCCTCGGTTCACAGTCCCGGTGACGCACAGGCCGGGCCGTATCGAGGAAACAAACGCCCTGAACTTCAGCGACATGGGCTACGACATCGTGGGCCAGCAGGTTCACGCCAACGGTGAGATCTGGAGCGCGACGAACTTCGACATCCGCCGCGCGCTCGTCGACAAGTACAACGGCTCCTTCCCCGCGTCTGATGTGCAGCTCCAACAGGACTGCGCCGAGGGGAGGCGTCCGGCCGACCTGTGTCCGGGCAACCGGCGGTGGATCCAGATCATGTTCGACGCCTACCTGCTGATGCCCGTGGCTCCTTCCATGCTCGACGCGCGCGACGCGTACCTTGCTGCCGACATGATGCGTTTCGGCGGGGCGAACCAGCAGGAGCTGTGGGAGGCGTTCGGACGCCGCGGCTTTGGCGAGAACGCAGTAAGCACCAACAGCTCGCCCGAGGGGGCGCCGTCGTCGGACACGGATCCCAAGCCCGACTTCGAGTCGCCTCTGCACAACGAGGGGACCGTCACGTTCAATGTGGTCGCCTCGGACGAAGGCAACACGCCGGTGCCGGCCCGCATCTACGCAGGCCACTACGAGGCGCGGGTGTCGCCGATCGCAGACACGGACCCGGCCACCGGGCCGCCCGACGGGTCGGTGCCACCCGGTGCGAGCAACCTCGACAACCAGGCTGCTTTCGTTGCCGGTTCCTACGACTTCGTCGTGCACGCGCCGGGTTACGGACACTTCCGCTTCACGAGGTCCCTGGCCGCGGGGTCGAACCAGACGCTCACGATCTCCATGCCGACGAACGTGGCGTCGCGGCACAAGGGGGCCGTCGCAACCGGCGACGGTGCTCCCGCAAGCCTGCCGGATCTCATCGACGACACCGAGGCGACCAACTGGGACGAGCCCGCCGGCGGGCCTGGGGTCAACACGCAGCAGCCCCGGGTCTCGGTCGACCTGGCCGGCGACACGCCGCGGTCGTTCAACACGGTCAAGGTGAGCGCGATGCTCTTCGGGGAGAATCGGTTCACGGCGCTGCGTCAGTTCCAGATCCGGAAGTGCACGGCGAGCCCGGCCAACGCCTTTTGCGCCAACCCGGGAGGCTTCACAAACGTCTTCACCAGCCCGGCGAACGCATTCCCCGGCTTCAACCCCAGGCCGGTCGCGCCGGAGATGATCCTGCGCACGTTCACTTTCCCGACGACGACGGCAACTCACGTGCAGATCCGAGTGCTACACAACCAGTGCACGGGGAACTCGGCGTTCCAGGGGGAGCAGGACGCAGATCCGCTCAACCCGACGGATTGCCGCACGGGGGGTGTCGCGCTGCCACCGCGACACAACGAGGTGCACGTCGCCGAGCTACAGGTTTTCTTGAACGACGGTCGGGTGGCCTCGCAGTAGCGCAACCAGCATCAAAGGGGCCCCGCACGCTCGTGCGGGGCCCCTTTCACGCGAAGGGAGAGTCCGAATGCGGCGGATCACCGCGCGCGATCGACGTGAGGTCATCGAGTTGGGCCTGAATCCAGTCCTCCGGCAGGCGAGCGCCGATGACACCCTTGAGTTCCCGGGCGCGCCGCTCGCGCTCGCTGGGGTCGAGCTCGAGTGCGCTCTCTAGTGCCGTCGTTGTCGCCTCGATGTCGAGGGGATCGGAGATGGTCACGGAGAGATCGCCGAGCTCGTAGTGGCTGCCGGCCCCCGTCGATAGGACGAGTGCTCCGGAGCGTTCGTTGAGTGCGGGCCCCTCTTTGGACACGAGATTCATACCGTCCATGATCGGATTCACCAAGAGGACGTCGTATACGAGATATGCGCCGAGCGTTCGATCGAAATCGTCCTCGTAATAGAGGTCAATTGAGTCGGGATGGCGGGAGTTGACCTCGGCCACGACCGCGCGTATTTGCTCCGCGTAGCGACGGTATTCGGTCATGGACTCCCTCGACGGGTACAGACATGCGATGAACTTCGTGTTGTCCCGAAGATCGGGTCGCCGGTCGAGGAGCCGGCCGAAGGCTTCGAACCCTCGGACGATGTTCTTCGAGGGCTCCGCTCTGTCCGCGCGCACCACGAGATTCTCGGCCGATGCACGGAAACGGTCGGCCCATCTCCGGGCCGATACTCCCGCGGCGCGCTCGCGCAAGTCGGTGGGGTCGATGGGGATGGGATACGAACGCACCCACGTCCGTCGCCCCTCGTGATGGACGATCCCCGCGGCGCGATCGACCTCGGCGCCGATCCGTTCGCAGCACCGGAGAAATCCATCCGCCCACCGAGGGACATGAAAGCCGAGTAGGTCCGCGCCGAGCATCCCCTCCGTGACACCACGCGGGATCGGGGCGGGCAGACGCTCGAGGCCCTGTGGGCCGCAGAACGACGAATGCGTGAAGTGAAGGATGGAGTGCTCATCGCCCCGCTCGCGCAGATGACCCGGCGCGGTGGCAAGGTGATAGTCCTGAAACAGCACCAGGGCGTCGTCGGCGGCGCTGTCGATGATCTCGTCGGCGAACCGAACGTTCACCGGTTCATAGGCGGCGGACCAGTTCGATGATTGGAACTCCGGGTCACCTCCGAGCTCGTCCCACAAGCAATGGTTCGCAAACCACAGCATCCGATTGGAGACGCCGTTGTAGTAGCGCTCATAAGTCTCCGGATCGAAGTCGAGCATTCTGACCGGATAGCCAAGGAGTTCTCGAGTGGTCTCAGCGTCACCGGCTGCGAGTGCCTCACGGTCGTCGTCCGAGGTTGCGGCCGCGATCCAGATGGCGCGGTCGCCAAGCTCGCGTGCCACCCAGTCGAGCGCCCCGGCAAGCCCGCCCGCTCCGCGGGTGGGTTCGAAGCCTTCCGCAGTCTTCACAAACGACACGGGGCCGCGGTTTGAAGCGAGGACGATGCTTACGTCGTCTTCCACCTTGGCATCCTAGTTGGGGCAGGCCGCGTAGATTCCAGGGATATGCGCATCGTTATTGCTCCCGACAAGTTCAAGGGTTCGCTCTCGGCAGATTCGGCAGCGGAGGCGATAGCCGCCGGCATCGGGAAGCGATTTCCCGGTGCAGAGATCATCTGTGCTCCGGTCGCGGACGGGGGCGAGGGGACGGTGCAGGCAATTGTGGGCGCGCGCGGGGGCCGGTTCGACGACGTCGAGGTACAGGGGCCGGTGGGAGATCCGGTGCGCGCCGGAATCGGGTGGCTCGACGACGGCGGAGCCGTGATCGAGGTGTCGTCCGCCGCCGGGCTTGCACACCTTTCAAGCCTCGAACCGTTGCGCGCCTCCTCTGATGGGTGCGGCGAACTCATCGCCCGGGTACTCGAGGCAGGCCGGCATGCGTCACTTGTGGTCGGAGTAGGTGGAAGCGCGTCCACCGACGGAGGTACCGGTGCGGCCACGGCCGTGGGATGGCGATTTCTCGATGGGTGGGGGCGCGACCTCGAGCGCGGCGGCGGCGCTCTACACAGACTCGCCTCCATCGATGGGGAGCGGTTGCATCCGGCGCTGGCATCCGCCCAGATCGTGGGGGCAGTCGACGTCGACAATCCTCTTGTGGGCCCCCGCGGGAGCGCGCACGTATTTGCCCCTCAGAAGGGTGCAACCGAAGACGACGTAGCGCTGCTCGAGGAAGGGCTGAGCACCCTCGCCATGCGGATCGAGGCTGACATCGGCATCGCGGTCGCGGACCTCGCCGGAGGCGGTGGCGCCGGAGGCATCGGCGCCGGTCTGGTGGCCTTTTTTGGGGCCGACCTCCGGCCCGGCTTCGAGGTCGTTGCCGAGGCAATCGGTCTGCGCCGGCTCCTCTCGGCCGCCGACCTCGTCGTGACGGGCGAGGGCAAGCTCGACGCCGGCAGCCTTGGTGGGAAGGCACCGGTGGGCGTTGCCCGCGAGGCGGCCGCCGCGGGCGTTCCGTGTATGGCCGTAGCCGGCGAGGTGACCCTGACGAGCCGGGACGCGCGCGCCGCGGGGTTCCACGCGACCGTGTCGCTCTCCGAGCTCTACGGTCGGGATCACGCCATGACTCGCACGGCAGAACTTCTGTACTCGGCAACAGCAGCCGCCTTCGATGCCATCGATTTCCTTTAGAGACGGAAAAGCGGGGGGATACTCAGCTGGTGACCGCTCCGACCGCCCCGCACCTTCCTCCCGGCGAGCGCCTTCGGCGGGCCGGCGTCGCCGCCTGGTCGGTGATCGGTCTGCTCATCCTGACGGCGGTCACGATCTGGCTCCTCTACAAGATTCGGATCGTCTTCCCGCCCGTTGTGCTTGCCTTGCTTCTGATCTATTGCCTCAATCCACCGATCTCTGTGCTCGAGCGCCGCGGAGTGCGGAGAGGGTTGGCGGCCGTTCTGGTGTTCGTGGCGAGCATCGGGTTGGTCGTGGCGCTCGGGATCGCTCTCTTCCCCCTCATCTCGAACCAGGTGTCGACGTTTGCCGATGATTGGCCCGCGTTTCGCGGCGAGCTCATCACGCTCGTGGATGACACCGGCGCGGAGATCAAGGATCGAACGGGCATCCAGATCAACACGGAGCGAATCACCTGCTTGTTGGGTGGGGACCAGGCGGACGAAGCGGTATGCGACGAGGTAACGCGTGAATTCCGGGAGGATATAGGAGCCCGCGCCGGGCAACTCACCGCGATCGGTCGCTCTCTCTTAGAGGTCCTCATCACTTTCATTCTCGCCCCGCTCATCGCGCTGTATGTGCTGATGGACTTGCCTCAGCTTCAGCGCGATCTCCTCAACCTCTTCCCCGAAACTCACCGCGACGAGGCCGCCGATCTCGGATCGAAGGTCGGTCGCGCCGTCGGCGGGTTCTTCCGGGGCCAGTTACTGGTCGCGCTCACAGTCGGGGTCATGTCGGCGATCGGATTCAGGCTGATCGGGCTCCCTTTCTGGCTCGTCATCGGCGCGATTGCCGGTTTCTTCAACCTCATTCCGCTGGTCGGGCCGTTCATCGGTGGAGCGATCGGGTTCTTGGTCGGAACCGTCAGCGGTGGTATCGGACTGGGACTGAAGGCTGCTCTCGTTGAGCTCATCGTCCAGCAGATCGACAACCACTTCATCAGCCCGCAGGTCATGAAGCGCACGGTTCAGATACACCCTGCAACCGTGATGCTGGCCCTGCTCGCGGGAGGGACCCTTGCCGGGTTCTGGGGTGTGTTGCTGGGCGTCCCGGCGGTAGCTGTCGCAAAGCTCCTCCTCGGTCACCTCTGGAGCACGCGTGTCCTCGGCGAAGACGTCACTCCCTATTCGATCGCGCGCGGGCGGGAGCCTCCGTCGGTTGTGCCGGACGAAGGTGCCGTGGCCGCGGAAAGCGGAGAAGTCCGTGAGGAGGCACCGGCGGACGAGGAACCGGGGCCGGCACCCGATGAGGAGCCGGCGGGCTCGCCCGGGGGCCGCGACGGATAGGCGCTCTGGCTCCGCCCCCGATCGGGGGCGCTCTGGTAGCCGATCCTCGCCCATCCCGGCTCTCTCAAGAAGCCGGTCGGCTTCGCCGAAATTAAGGGGGACAAGCGAGCCGACCCCAGGGACAGGAGCATGGGCCGGATTCTCATAGCCGATGACGACGTTGAAATACGGCAGCTACTCACGCACCTCCTCGTCGAGGAGGGCCACGAGGTCGCGGCCGTCAGGGACGGCGCCGCTGCGCTTGAACGGATCAATACGAGCCCACCCGACATGCTGATCCTCGACCTGATGATGCCGGAGGTGGATGGCTATACGGTCCTCGAGGAATTGCAGCAGATGGGCGACCTCGGGGTGCGGACGATAGTCGTGAGCGCCCGCGGGGGCGAGGCCGACCTCGAGCGCAGTCTCGCCCTCGGCGCCTGCCATCACATGATCAAACCGTTCGATCCCGTCGAGCTGCTCACTGAGGTCGAATCCTTCCTGCAGCTGTCCCCCGAGGAGATCAGGGAGCGCCAGGAAGACGAACGGGACCGGGCCCACCTGCTGTCCCAGCTCGAATCCCTTTTCGACAACTGACGAGCCTTCGCCCAGACCTCAGAGTTTGCAAGGCCCGGAAGAGCCCGGCCGTCGGGAACCGCTCACCTCACCGGTAACCTTTCTTCGCGTGAAACGTCTCAAGGGGACCCGTGGAGATCCCGGCGACGAGGTCGTCTCCGCCGAGCTCGTCGAGCGTTGCAGACGCGGCGACGAGAGGGCGTGGGCCGAGCTGGTCGAGGCAACGCATCGCGAGGTCTACACGTTGTGTCTGCGGATCCTTCGCGATCCGGACGATGCGGCGGAGGCAACTCAGGACGCGTTCCTCAAGGCGTACCGGGGCCTGAAGGGGTTCCGCGGGGAGGCGCAGTTCTCGACCTGGCTATACCGGGTTGCGACCAACGCCGCGATAACGAAGCACCGAGGTCGAAAGCGCCGCCGGACCTTCGAGACCGGTGTAGAGGACGAAACGCTGTTGCGAGTTCCGTCGTCTGTGTCGGTGGAGGACGCGGCGGGGGCCAAGGTGCAGGTACGAGAGCTGGAGACGGCTCTTGCGTCGCTTCCGGATGTCTACCGCGAAGCGGTGATGTTGAGAGACGTGTACGAGATGTCGATCGAGGAGATAGCCGGGCAGTTGAAGATCTCCGAGACGGCGGCCAAGGTGCGAGTGCACCGGGGCCGAAAAAAGCTCAGAGAGATGATTCACCCACAAGAAAATTGAGCAGAAGAAGGAGAAAGTCATGAGGTGCCAGGAGGTGCGGGAGATGCTTCCCGCGTACGCGGGAGGGGATGAGGTCTCTCTTCCGGTGAGAAGGCATCTGGCGGAATGCCCGGATTGCCGAGCCGAGTTCGCGGGCTACGAATCGATGCTCGCCGATCTCCGCAGTCTCCAGGCCGTGACCGCGCAGCCTCCCGACGGACTCCGCACCGCGTTGCTCGCGATCCCTTCGGCAACCACGCCCATCGATGCCGCCCGCGTCCGCGTCGACTCCGCACGAGCTCATGTGGCCAGGAACCGGAAGGCCTACCTGGGCGGTCTGGCTGTGGCCCTCGCCGGGGCGGCCGGCGCGGCGGTATGGCGCAGCCGGGCCCGAGCGGCCGCGGCCTGACCCGGTCCCCGTGGGCACGCGGCCCCTGAGGGGGCCGCGCCCGCTTATCCCACCCGTGGAGCCGATCGTCATACGACAACTCTGCCGAACCGTCTTTAGCCCGGTCGTCGCCGGGACGGTAAGCGTGTAGGCGCGGCGTCTAAACTGACTGTGCCACGAAGGGCGGTAGCTCAGTTTGGTAGAGCGCTGGTCTCCAAAACCAGTGGTCGGGGGTTCGAGTCCCTCCCGCCCTGCTACTGAAGTATCCGCAACTGGGAGTTCGGCCCCGCATTTGATGTCTTGACGCTCCCGCACCCGCCCGTAACTGCTTGCAATTGATCCCGCATCCGCGGGTATGGGATTTCAACCAGGCACCTGGGGAGCCGAAGAATCCGACTTGATTCTCGGTCTCGATGCTGCCAGCATTGAGTGGCCCGATCGTTTGTAGCGTTTCAGCGGGCGGAAAGGAGAGCCGCAATGAATGAGGAATCGGTAGGCTAAGCCCGCCCCAGCGGCCCTTTCCACTCGTGTCATCTCATTGAGTCCGCCGGTTGCGGGTTGCGCGCGTCGCCACTCCACGCCTGCAAAACAGGAGGACTAAAATCTTGATCGAGGAAGCGCTGTTGCGCTGGGGCTTCACCGAGCACTTCAACCGGGTTGCCGAACCCTATCTGAGTGACGGTTTGGAGGCCGCACGTGTGGCCGCCCACCACAAGGGTTCGTATGCCGTCGAGACCGCCGCCGGCGGGCTCAGGGCGGAGATATCGGGCCGGCTTCAGCATCTTGCGGTTCACCGGTCGGAGCTTCCCGTTGTCGGGGACTGGGTAATCGTTCACCGCTTGCCGGGAGAGAGCCGAGGGCTCGTTCACGCCGACTTGCCGCGGGTGACGTCGTTTGCAAGAAAGGTTGCGGGTGACGTCACCGACGAACAAGTGCTCGCCGCGAACGTCGACGTCTATTTTCTTGTATCGGCACTCGATGGAGACTTCAACCAGCGAAGGATGGAGCGGTATCTCACGATGGCGTGGGAGGGAGGAGCAATTCCGGTCATCGTCCTGGCGAAGGCCGACCTCTGCGAGGACATCGGCGCCGCCGAGGCGGCCGCTCGTGCGGTTGCCAGGGAAGTCATCGTTCACATTACGAGCACGGCGACGGGGGAGGGTGTCGACGGGCTGACAGATCACCTGGTTCCAAACAGGACCGGTGTCTTCATCGGTCCCTCAGGGGTGGGCAAATCAAGTCTCGTCAACCGGCTTGCGGGACACGAAAGGCAGCGCACCGAGGCCATCCGCGACGATGGACGGGGGCGTCACACGACCACGCACAGAGAGCTTGTCGCACTCCCCTGCGGCGGCCTCGTCATCGATTCACCGGGCATCAGAGAGCTGCAGCTCTGGGACGCGGGACCCGGCTTAGAAGACACGTTCGGCGACATAGCCGAACTCGCTGTCGCCTGCCGTTTCTCGGACTGCGCCCACGACCGCGAGCCGGGCTGTGCCGTCAAAGCGGCCGTCGAGGCAGGGGGACTGGGAGAACGGCGCCTCGCGAGCTACCACAAGCTCGCTCGGGAGCTGGCGTGGCTCGAACGCAAACGTGACAAGCGCCGGGCGAGCGAAGACGCCCGACGATGGAAGAAGCTGAGTGCCGAGGCAAGGTCTCGGGCCCGGCTCCGCTAGCCGCGAGCATCGACAACCGCGGAGAAGGGATCATGCCCCTGATTGGGGCCAACTGTCCTGGGCTACTCTGTGATCAAGAGCCGAAGGAGGGCAGTGTCATGGCCGAGTCTCAAGAGGTTTTCGAGGAGCTTGGGCACGAGCGGTTCAGCCTCGCGTTCCGCGGATACGACCGTGACGAGGTCGACTCGTACGTCGCCGAGGTCGAGGAACTTGCCCGCCGGACCGAAGGTCACTCCCGGCCGCTGAGTCGGGCCGAGCTCTCCGAGATGGTGGGTGACGAGATCGGCGCCGTCCTCGCGGCTGCCGAAGACGCCGCACAAACCATCCGCGGGCGGGCCCAACGGGAAGGCGACGAGACGCTGACGGCCGCCAGGGTGGAGGCGGAGAAAATTCTCACCGATGCCATCGCACAAGCTGCGACGGTGCGCGACGAGGCAGAGACGATAGCGGCCGAAAAGGCGCGAGAGGTGGAGCTCGTCGCCGAAAGGCTGGAGAATGCGGCACGTCGACGTCATGACGAGATCATCGAAGAAGCGGACGGGCGCAACAAGCTGCTCGAGGAGCGCGAGCGAGAGCTGCTCGATCGCATCGACGCCCTAGAGAAGGCTTTCCTGTCGATGCGGCACGCCGCCGACGACATCTACAAGAACGTTGCAAGGGCTGCTCCCGAGACGATCGCGTCCAGAGGTGAGGCATCATCGCGCCCGAAGCCGTCTGCCAAGAAGCGTGCCTCGAGCACCGACCGGTCCAGAGTCATCGACCTGACCGACTCGTTTGAGGAAGACGAGGCGCAGATCGTGGACGTCGCGCCGACCAGGGCGACTAAGAAACCGAAGTAGGGACCGACGGCGAAGTATGCATGCTGCATCGGAACCCCTGCCTCACTGCCGATCGGGCACCGGATCGTGCTAATCTTGCTGTTCGTCCCCCACCGACACCGACCCTTTTGAAACGCGTCCGCCGGGTGGGGCCGTTACCGGAAGAGACGAAAGGCCTGCGGTGAATAGGCAGCAGAAAAGGATGCTCAAGCGGCAGGAGGCGCAACGCCGGACGGCGCCCCGACCTCAGGTCAAGCCGACGCCGGCGCCGGCCCGCCGCGAGCGAACGGGCCCGCGCCAGTTTCTAAAAGAAGTCGTGGCCGAGCTCAAGAAAGTCGCGTGGCCCACCCGTCAGGAGGTCGTCGCGTACACGATCGTCGTGCTGATCAGCACGATAGTGATTGCCACAATCATCTTCGGAATGGACTTCGTGTTCGCGAAAGCGATCCTGTCCTTGTTTGGAGTAGAGACATGATGGAGACGTCGACAGAGCACCGCGATATAGAAAACGAGGAAGGTTCCCAAGGGGCGCCCGAGGACGCGGGGCAGGCCGCGGCACCGGAGGCCGACGCCTCTCCGGGGGCCGACACCGGTATCGCAGAGGCTCCCCCCGAGGAGCTCCCTGCCGTTCCTGAGACCGCAGCCGGATCGGAGTCCGAGGAGGCCGCCGCGCCAGAGGGTGCCGGGGACGAGGTCGTTGCGGCCGTCCCGGAGGCGTCGGATGAGGAATCCACGACAGACGCCCCCGCACCAGAAGAGGCCGCCGCAACCACGCCGGCACCTGCCGAGGCCGCCGCAGCCGCGCCCCCCGCGGAGGACCCTGAAGAAGAGGACGTCTACCTCGACGAGCAATCCATTCCTCCGACGGAGCGCGCCGGCGAGTGGTATGTGATCCACACCTACGCGGGCTACGAGAACAAGGTCAAAGCCAACCTCCAGTCCCGTATCTCGTCGATGAACGTCGAAGACAAGATCTTCGAGGTCGTAATCCCGATGGAAGACGTGATGGAGATCAAGCAGGGCCGCAAGCAGGTCGTCCAGAAGAAAGTGTTCCCGGGATACCTCCTGTGCCGCATGGAGCTGGACGACGACTCCTGGTACGTCGTACGCAATACCCCCGGCGTTACCGGGTTCGTTGGATCCGGCACCAAACCCACTCCGCTCTCTGATCGAGAGATCAACAAGATCCTGCAGGTGAAGCCCGAGGACAAGAAGAAGCTGCGTCCTCGTCTCGAGTTCGAGGAGCAGGAGAGCGTCCGTGTCATTTCCGGGCCCTTTGCGAACTTCACGGGCACGATCTCCGAGATCAATGTCGATCAGAGCAAACTCAAAGTGCTCGTGAACATCTTTGGTCGCGAAACGCCGGTCGAACTCGGTTTCGACCAGGTCGCCAAGCTGTAGAGGAGATAGACAATGACGACGGGCGGCGGTCGCCGCAAGAAGGTGGCTCAGGTCCTCAAACTGCAGATTCCCGCGGGACAGGCGACGCCAGCTCCACCGGTGGGCACTGCATTGGGCCCCGCCGGAATCAACATCATGGATTTTTGTAAGCAGTACAACGCCGCGACTCAGGCTCAGACCGGCACCATCGTTCCCGTTGAGATCACCGTGTTCGAAGACCGTTCGTTCACCTTCGTGCTGAAGACTCCTCCGGCCGCGGTTCTCCTCAGACAGAAGGCGAGAGTGGAGAAGGGTTCGGGCGAGCCCAATCGGGAGAAAGTCGGCAGCGTGACGAAGGATCAAGTCCGTGAGATTGCCGAGATCAAGATGCCCGATCTCAATGCCAACGATGTCGACGCGGCGATGAAAATTGTCGAGGGCACTGCTCGGAGCATGGGCATAACCGTCAGATAGCGCACTTCTGGTGAGTGGGAGGCGCGTGGCTGCGCCGTAGACCACGGGAAGGAGCAACGATGCCGAAGCAGGGAAAGCGTTTCTCGGAGGCGATGGCCGCCGTTGATCGCGAACGTCTCTATGCGCCCGGCGAGGCGCTCAAGATCCTCAAATCCTTTCCTAACGCGAAGTTCGACGAGACGGTTGAGCTGAGCATCCGGCTGGGTGTGGATCCGAGGAAGGCAGATCAGATGGTCCGCGGAGCTCTTTCGCTTCCGAAGGGGACGGGCAAATCTGTAAGGGTGGCGGTGTTTGCCAAGGGCGAGAAAGCGTCAGAGGCCCGCGAGGCGGGCGCCGACTTCGTGGGCGATGATGACCTTGCCGAACGGATTCAGGGAGGGTGGCTCGATTTCGACGCGGCGGTCGCGTCGCCGGACATGATGCCGGTGGTCGGCAAGCTCGGGCGCCTGCTGGGGCCCCGCGGCCTGATGCCGAACCCCAAGTCGGGGACCGTGACCAACGATGTGAGCAAGGTCGTGGCCGACATCAAGGGCGGCATGGTCGAATATCGCACGGACCGGCACGGCAACCTGCATCTGGTGCTGGGGAGGAAGTCGTTCGAAGAGGCCGACCTCGCCACGAACTACGCGGCCGTGATTGACGAGGTCGTGCGCGCCAAGCCTGCGGCTGCCAAAGGCCGGTACCTGAGGAGCATCAGCGTGTCGACAACGATGGGGCCGGGCCTCCGAATCGACCCGACGAAGGCTAAAGACCTGGAGACCGAGCCCACCTAACCGTTTCTTTTCCGGGTTTCGCATGGTCCTTCGATGTCGGCTCCGGAAAGAACGACCTTGGATCTGCATTCTCTTGCCATGCCAATTGCAGAACGAAGCACGAATGGGTGTGCCGGGGTGTGGGGTGGATCACGCTAGACTCCTCTCTGCCCCAGACCGCCGGCGGGCCTCGGCCCCCCAAGCCAGCAATGGACCGGCGCAGGTGACAGACACAAAGTCTTGTGCGCGGTCGCCTGGTCTGGGCGGCCGTTTTTAGTTCATAGGAGACGATGGGATGGCACGACCGGAGAAAGAAGAGGCGGTTCGAGAGATCGTCGGCCGTTTTCAGGCCGCCGACGCCGCCCTGCTGACCGAGTACCGGGGCCTTCGAGTGGGAGAGATCAAGGAAGTGCGCACGGCCCTGCGCGAGACAGACGCCGATTACAAGGTGCTCAAGAACACCCTGGCCCGGATCGCCGTGCGGGAGGTTGGCCTCGACGCGCTCGTGGGGATGCTCGAGGGCCCGACCGCAATAGCTTTCATCCGCGGCGATGCGGCCGCGGCCGCGAAGGCGATCGACGACGCCGCCAAGAAGTTTCCCGTCCTAACGTTCAAAGGGGGAGTCCTCAACGGAGCAATCATCGACGCCGAGCAAGCGAAGCAACTTGCCAGGCTCGAGCCCCGGGAGGTACAGCTCGCCGTGATCGCAACGATGATGAACAGCCCCGTGCAGCAGGCCGCGAACGTCCTGAGTGCCTTGCTGCGAGACCTCGGATCGATGCTGGCCCAAGTCGCAAGCAAGAAGCAGGAGGAGGAGTAAGAGATGGCAACCAAGACGCTGTCGCAAGAGGATGTGCTCGACGCGATCTCGAACTGGACGGTGCTCGAGCTGTCCGAGTTCGTGAAGGTATTCGAAGAGAAATTCGGGGTCACGGCCGCCGCCCCCGTGGCTGTCGCCGCCGGCCCTGCGGGGCCGGGAGCCCCGGCCGAGGCCGTCGAGGAAAAGGAGGAGTTCGACGTCGTTCTCACGGGTGCCGGTGACAAGAAGATCCAGGTCATCAAGGAGGTGCGGTCGCTAACGAGCCTCGGCCTGAAAGAGGCCAAGGACCTCGTCGACTCGGCCCCCAAGCCCGTTCTCGAGAAGGCCAACAAGGAGCAGGCGGACGAGGCGAAAGCAAAGCTGGAGGGCGCCGGCGCCACCGTCGAGCTCAAGTAAGGGCGCCAACTCGAGGCCTCCGGACCGCCTTCCGGCGGGAATAAAGGCCGCGAAAAAGAGGTTGACCCTGAGGCCCGGGAGGACTAATGTCCCGGGTAACTCGGAAAACGAGGAGTCCACATAGAGGTAAGACCGGTTCAAGCACCCTGCTTGACGCCAGTGGAGGCTGTCGCCTACACTGGCTGTTTGCTGTTCCCACTTCCCGATCGTCCCAGGCGCCCTGTCGCGCGGCTAAGAACCGCCCACGGCGCACCGAGCGGGAAGCATCACGGCCGGGCATGACCACGGCGGGTAAGGCCCGGCTTGACCGCAGTCATCAGAAGGACTAACAGGAGGCTCGCTTGTCGTTCAACGCCCTGCGCGAACGTCGTTCCTTTGCCAAGCTCACCGAAGTCCTACCGCCGCCAAATCTCATCTCGGTCCAGAAGGAGTCCTTCGACTGGTTCATTAGCGAGGGTCTGGGCGAGACGTTGGCGGAGATCTCTCCGGTAGAGGACTTCACCGGCAACCTCGCATTGCAGTTCTTGAGCCACGAGTTCAAGGACCCCAAGTTCGACGAGGACGAGTGCAAGGAGAAGGACATGACCTTCTCCCGCCCCCTCTTCGTCACCGCCGCCTTCATCAACAAGGAGACCGGCGAGATCAAAGAACAAACGGTGTTCATGGGCGACTTCCCCATGATGACCGAGAAGGGCACCTTCATCATCAACGGGACCGAGCGTGTCGTGGTGTCGCAGCTCGTGCGCAGCCCGGGTGTCTATTTTGATAGATCGATCGACAAGACGTCGGACAAAGACATCCTCTCCTGCAAGATCATTCCGGCGCGCGGCGCCTGGCTGGAGTTCGAAACCGACAAGAAAGACCTTGTCGGCGTGCGCGTCGATCGGAAGCGTCGCCAGAACGTGACTATTCTGCTAAAAGCGCTGGGCTACGGGGACGACGGTTCGATCCTCGACATGTTCGACGGTGCCGAATCCATCCGCGCCACCCTCGAGAAGGACGTCATTCATTCGGAAGAGGATGCGCTAATCGATATCTATCGCAAGCTTCGTCCCGGTGAGCCACCGACGGTCGAAAGTGCGCGCAGCCTTCTCGAGAACCTCTTCTTCAACCCCAAGCGATACGACCTGGCACGCGTCGGACGTTACAAGGTGAACAAGAAGCTCGATATGCCCTTCGACGAGAAGAGCCTCGATGAAATGGGGACGATCCTTCGCAAGGACGACATCCTCGCGACGATCCAGTACCTGGTGCGCCTGCACGCAGGTGACCCCGACGTCGAGACAGACGACATCGACAATTTCGCCAACCGGCGCATCCGTCCCGTTGGCGAGCTGATCCAAAACCAGATCCGCGTCGGGATGTCGCGCATGGAGAGGGTCGTGCGGGAGCGGATGACCACTCAGGACGTCGAGGCCATTACCCCCCAAACGCTGATCAACATCAGGCCCGTCGTTGCTGCGATTAAGGAGTTCTTCGGCTCGAGCCAGCTCAGCCAATTCATGGACCAGACGAACCCGCTGGCCGGGCTCACGCACAAACGCCGGCTGAGCGCACTGGGGCCCGGCGGCCTGTCGCGCGAGCGAGCGGGCTTCGAGGTGCGCGACGTGCACCCCAGCCACTACGGACGCATGTGTCCCATCGAAACGCCGGAAGGCCCGAACATCGGCCTGATCGGGTCGCTTTCTACCTATGCGCGACTCAACCGCTACGGCTTCATAGAGACGCCCTACCGCAAGGTGACCAACGGCAAGGTCTCCACCAAGATCGAGTACCTGACCGCAGATGAAGAGGCGCGGGCGATCATTGCCCAGGCGAACGCAATAATCGACGACAAGGGCAACTTCACGGAGAACAAAGTCCTTGTTCGAGGGCGCCAGAACGAGATCGAGTACGTCGATCCCGAAGAGGTCGACTACATGGACGTGTCGCCCAAGCAGATCGTTTCGGTCTCGGCGGCCTCCATCCCGTTCCTCGAGCACGATGACGCCAACCGCGCGCTGATGGGCGCCAACATGCAACGTCAGGCGGTACCGCTACTGAAGCCCGAGGCTCCCTATGTCGGCACGGGTCTCGAGTACAGGACGGCCATCGATGCCGGTGACGTGATCGTCGCGGACGAGCCTGGGACCGTTGAGGAGGTCTCGGCCGAACAGATCGTCGTGGCCACCGGCAAGGACCGTAAGGTGTACCGGCTCGAGAAGTACCGGCGTTCCAATCAGTCGACGTGCATCAATCAGCGCCCCCTCGTGAAAGAGGGCCAGAAGATCAAAAAGGGCGACATCCTCGCCGACGGCCCCTCGACGGATCAAGGTGAGCTCGCACTCGGGGCGAACCTGCTCGTCGCGTTCATGAGCTGGGAGGGCTACAACTTCGAGGACGCCATCATCGTGTCCGAGCGACTCGTCAAGGAGGATGTGCTGACCTCGATCCATATCGAGGAGTACGAGGTCGATGCTCGCGACACGAAGCTCGGGTCTGAAGAGATCACACGAGACATCCCCAACGTATCCGAGGAAGTGCTTGCCGACCTCGACGAGCGCGGCATCGTGCGCATCGGCGCGGACGTCGGGCCGGCCGATGTGCTGGTGGGGAAGGTCACTCCCAAGGGAGAGACAGAGTTGACCCCTGAAGAGCGACTCTTGCGAGCGATCTTTGGCGAGAAGGCTCGCGAGGTTCGTGACACCTCGCTGAAGATGCCCCACGGAGAATCCGGAAAGGTCATCGGCGTCCGCGAGTTCTCCCGCGACAACGGGGACGAGCTGTCCCCGGGAGTCAACGAGCTCGTCCGGGTGTTCGTTGCGCAAAAACGCAAGATCTCTGAAGGCGACAAGCTCGCCGGGCGGCACGGAAACAAAGGCGTGATCTCCAAGATCCTGCCCGAGTCCGACATGCCCTTCCTGGCAGATGGCACGCCGGTCGACATCATCTTGAATCCGCTCGGGGTGCCGTCGCGGATGAACCTCGGCCAGGTGCTCGAGACACACATCGGCTGGGCCGCAAAGATGCGCTGGGAGCAGGGCGACGGGAGCGGGGACGGCAACGGTCGTCCGGGGGCCTGGCGCGACCAGGAGCCGCAGTGGGTCGCGACTCCGGTCTTCGACGGCGCCAAGGAGGGCGAGATCCTCGACGCGCTGGCAAACGCTGCCAAGCAGCCATCCGAGTATCCCCTCGTCAACGAGATCGGCAAGGCGAAGCTGTTAGACGGTCGCTCCGGCGAGCCGTACGACAACGAGATCACCGTCGGGTACATGTACGTGCTGAAGCTCTCGCACATGGTCGACGACAAGATCCACGCTCGCTCGACGGGCCCGTACTCGATGATCACGCAGCAGCCGCTTGGTGGAAAGGCGCAATTCGGCGGGCAACGATTCGGCGAGATGGAGGTGTGGGCACTCGAGGCCTACGGTTCGTCTTACTGTCTCCAGGAACTACTCACGATCAAGTCCGACGACGTGCTGGGTCGCGTCAAGGTCTACGAGGCCGTCGTCAAGGGCGAGAACATCCCCACGCCGGGCATCCCCGAATCGTTCAAGGTGCTCATCAAAGAGATGCAGTCGCTGTGCCTGAACGTCGAGGTGCTGTCGGCTGAGGGCGAAGAAATCGAAATGAAGGAGATCGACGAGGACATCTTCCGCACTGCGGAGGAGCTGGGAATCGATCTGTCCCGTCGTGAGCCATCCAGCGTTGAGGAGGTCTGAGCCACACCATGCTCGACGTCAACTACTTCGATGAGCTTCGGATCGGTCTCGCCACGGGCGACCAGATCCGGGCGTGGTCCAACGGCGAAGTAAAGAAGCCGGAGACCATCAACTACAGAACTCTCAAGCCTGAAAAGGACGGGCTCTTCTGCGAGAAGATCTTCGGTCCCACCAAGGACTGGGAGTGCTACTGCGGAAAGTACAAGCGAGTCCGGTTCAAGGGGATCATCTGCGAGCGATGTGGCGTCGAGGTCACGCGCGCCAAAGTGCGCCGTGAGCGTATGGGGCACATCGAGCTGGCCGCCCCCGTCACGCACATCTGGTACTTCAAGGGCGTGCCGAGTCGCCTCGGCTACATGCTGGACCTTGCCCCCAAGGAGCTCGAGAAGGTCATCTACTTCGCGGCGTCGATCGTCACTAACGTCGATGACGCGAAGAGGCACAAGAATCTCCCTAAGCTCGAGGAGGAGGTCTCCAAGGAGATCGCCGCGATCGAGTCGCGGCGTGATCAGCGCCTCGAGGAGATTCTGAAGGAAACAGAGGCGCGCCTCGAGGAGATGGAGTCCCGCAAAGCGCGCAGCTCCGAGAAGACCGCCGCACGCAACCAGTCGGAGCGACAGCAGAAGGAAGTGCGCGAGCGCGCCGACCGCGACATCGATTTGGTCCGCCGTGCGTTCGAGACCTTCCGCGACCTCTACGTGAAGTACATCGAGGACGACGAGATCCTATGGCGAGAGCTAAAGGATCGTTACGGCGATTACTTCCGCGGCGGTATGGGGGCCGAGGCGATTAAGGAGTTGCTTCAGAATCACGACCTCCAGGCGGAAGAGGAAGAGCTGCGCGAGCAGATCCGATCCGCCAAGGGTCAGAAGCGCCAGCGTGCAATCAAGCGACTGAAGGTCGTCGCTCCGTTCACCGATCCGACCAAGAAGAACTCGCCACTGGGGATGGTTCTCGACTGTGTGCCGGTGATTCCGCCGGATCTGCGTCCGATGGTGCAGCTGGATGGTGGCCGGTTTGCGACGTCGGACCTCAATGACCTCTACCGGCGCGTGATCAACCGTAACAACCGGCTGAAGAGACTGCTCGACCTGGGCGCTCCGGAGATTATCGTCAACAACGAGAAGCGGATGTTGCAGGAAGCAGTCGACGCTCTCTTCGACAACGGCCGGCGAGGCCGTCCCGTGACGGGTCCCGGCAACCGCCCGCTCAAGTCGCTGTCGGACATGCTCAAGGGGAAGCAAGGACGATTCCGTCAGAACCTGTTGGGGAAGCGTGTCGACTACTCGGGCCGCAGCGTGATCGTGGCCGGTCCCAAGCTCAAGCTACACCAGTGCGGCCTGCCGAAGCAGATGGCCCTCGAGCTCTTCAAGCCGTTCGTGATGAAGCGGCTGGTCGATCTCGGCCACGCCCAGAACATCAAGAGCGCCAAGCGCATGGTGGAGAGAAGCCGGCCACATGTATGGGATGTGCTCGAGGAGATCATTCACGAACATCCCGTGCTGCTTAACCGCGCACCGACGTTGCACCGGCTCGGCATCCAGGCGTTCGAGCCTGTTCTCGTAGAGGGCAAGGCGATTCAGATCCATCCGCTTGTGTGCGTCGCCTTTAACGCCGACTTCGACGGCGACCAGATGGCGGTTCATGTGCCGCTGTCGTCCGAGGCCCAGGCCGAGGCGCGAATTCTGATGCTGTCTGCCCACAACGTCCTGTCGCCGGCACACGGCGATCCGATCGTCACGCCGACTCACGACATCGTGATCGGCAGCTACTACCTGACCGTTGCGCACGATGGTGAGCCCGGTGAGGGACACGCCTACTCGAGTGCCGACGAACTGTTGATGGCGTACGACGCGAAGCTGGTCGGCATCCACGCCAAGGTCAAGGTGCGGGGCCTCAAGCGGTTCGAGGACGAGCCGGTCGAGGACTTCGAGGCCAATCCCAACCGACTGGTGGAGACCACCTGTGGGCGGGTGATCTTCAACGCCGCCTTTCCGGAGGAGTTCCCCTTCCAGAACAGCATCGTCAAGAAGAAGGAGCTCTCGGCGCTGATGGACAGATGCGCCCGCACCTACGACAAGAAGGAACTGGCGGAGATCCTCGACGCGGTCAAGGACATCGGATTTCGCTACGCCACCAAGGCCGGGGTCACGATCGGCCTGGAAGACGTCACCACACCGGCGGAGAAGCCCAAGATCCTCGCCGAACACGAGAAGCGAGCCGAGCGAGTCGAGAGTCAGTATCGGAAGGGCGTCATCACCGAGGATGAGCGGCGGCAGGAGCTCATCGAGATCTGGACCGAGGCGACCGAACAGGTCAAGGAAGCCATGGAGAAGAGCTTCGACGATCTCAACCCGATCTGGATGATGGCCAGCTCCGGAGCGCGCGGAAACATCCAGCAGATTCGCCAGATCGCCGGCATGCGCGGCCTCGTGGCGAACCCGCGCGGCGAGATCATTCCGCGCCCGATTCGGGCGAACTTCCGTGAAGGCCTGACCGTGCTCGAGTACTTCATCTCGACACACGGAGCACGAAAGGGTCTGGCCGACACGGCACTCCGGACGGCCGACTCCGGATATCTGACCCGCCGCCTGGTCGATGTGAGTCAGGAAGTGATCGTCCGTTCCGACGACTGCGAAACGGATCGGGGTATCCGGTTGAACATCGAGGTCGAGCGGGCCCATCTCAAGCAGAAGCTGCTGGGGCGGGTGCTGCTCGAGGACGCCCTCGACGAGGGGGGCGAGGTGGTCGCCGAAGCGGGTACCGCCGTGACGCCGGAGGTGCGTGAAGCGATCGAGACGGGTGGCGTGAAAGAGGTGGTGGTCCGCTCGGTGCTGACGTGCGATGCGCGCTACGGGGTCTGCCGTCTCTGCTATGGAGTATCGATGGCAACCGGGCAGCTCGTGGAGCTGGGCGAAGCCGTCGGAATCATCGCCGCGCAGAGCATCGGCGAGCCGGGAACCCAGCTCACAATGCGTACGTTCCACACCGGGGGCGTCGCCGGTGAGGACATCACGCACGGTCTGCCTCGCGTCGTCGAGCTCTTCGAGGCACGCACCCCGAAGGGGAAGGCGGAGATAGCCGCGGCTTCGGGTCGGGTCGAGATGAAGGA
Organism: Actinomycetota bacterium; assembly: GCA_050694175.1. Taxonomy (GTDB): domain Bacteria; phylum Actinomycetota; class CADDZG01; order CADDZG01; family WHSQ01; genus JBOGXA01. Next base: position 51,753 of record JBOGXA010000007.1, on the reverse strand, counting down.
GGACGAGCGGGTTCGCCAGCTCGAGCTGGTCCCCGACGACGGCAGCGATCCGATCACGTACAAGATCCCGCGCAGGGCGCGGCTGGCCCGTGGTATCCAGTCGGACGCCACTGTGCAGGCGGGTGAGGCCCTGACCGAGGGCTCGAAGGACCCCGACGAGATCCTCGAGGTCCTCGGCAAGCGCGATGTGCAGCTCTACCTTGTGGACGAGGTGCAGAGCGTGTACCGGAGCCAGGGCGTGCCGATCCATGACAAGCACATCGAGCTGATCGTTCGCCAGATGCTGCGCAAGGTCACGGTGCGTGAGCCAGGCGACACGGAGTTCTTGCCCGGCCAGCTCGTCGAGGAGCGCGCGTTTGCGGAGACCAACGATGCGGTGATCGCCGACGGCGGAGAAGCCGCGACTGCGCAGTCGGTGCTCATGGGGATCACGAAGGCGTCGCTTGCCACCGACTCGTGGTTGTCGGCGGCGTCGTTCCAGGAGACGACGCGTGTACTCACAGAGGCCGCCATCAACGGGAAGTCCGACCCCTTGCTCGGCCTCAAGGAGAACGTCATCATCGGGAAGCTGATCCCGGCAGGAACGGGCATGACCCGCTACCGCAGCATCCGGGTCCAGACAACCGGCGAGCCGACAATCTCCGACGACGAGGCGCGCGCGATGTTCGGTCTGCCCCCCCGCGAGGGCGCGGAGGAGGACGCAGCCGAAGCCGCTCGCGAGCTGCTCGGCGGCGTGGGGCTCCAGGCCGTGCCGGACGGCATGACCGAGACCAGCTCGGAGGCAGAAGAGGTGTCGAGCGCGGTCGAGTAACTGCTGCGCAATTCCAATGGCCCCCGGCCGGTCGGCCGGGGGCCTTCTGCCGGCGCCTCGGTCGCCGGCCACGCCGTAGCGGGCGTTTGACCGGGTGCCCCATTTCTCCTATCCTGCCCGTCGCGCCCCGCACGGGGGCGCGCCTCGCGCGAGCGCAAGTTTGCGCTGGGAGGATCGAGCAAACCCAGGCTCGGTGAGCTCCGGCAGGCCCGGAATGACGGTCTTGTTTCTCAGGCGGTCGATGCCCCCGGGAACCTTCGGAGTCGCGGCAGATCGCCGAGCGCCAAGCGTCATCGAGAGGACAACCCGCGCCGCGGCATGCCCCGCAGGCCGGCATCTATCTCTCGACCGACCAAGAAACGGCTCTGCCCCGCGGCCCGAAACCGGCGGGTGAGAACAGGCAGGAGCCCATAGAGGTGAGGCGCCGGCCGCTAAGCGGTCGGGGCACAAGATGCGGCGGCCCAGCCGTCGCAGGGAAGGAAGAAGTTGCCAACAATTCAGCAACTCGTCCGCCAGGGACGCCGGTCCAAGCGGGAGAAGTCGAAGGCCCCGGCCCTTAGGGGCTCGCCACAGCGGCGGGGCGTGTGCACCCGCGTGTACACGGCCACCCCCAAGAAGCCCAACTCGGCTCTTCGCAAGGTCGCCCGCGTTCGCCTCACCTCTGGAATCGAAGTCACCGCCTACATCCCCGGCATCGGGCACAATCTGCAGGAGCACTCCATCGTCCTCGTGCGCGGCGGGCGAGTGAAGGACTTGCCGGGGGTTCGCTACAAGATCATTCGGGCCGCCCTCGACGCGGCCGGTGTGAGAGACAGGGTCCAGTCGCGCTCGAAGTACGGCGCCAAGAAGGGCGGTGCTTAAGCCATGCCGAGGAAGGGCCCCGCTCAGCGTCGAGAACTTTTGCCCGACCCCATCTACGGCTCGATCCTCGTAACCCAGATCCAAAACCGGATCCTGGTGCGGGGCAAGCGCAGCCTTGGGGAGTCGATCGTCTACGACGCGCTTACAAAGGTCGCCGACAAGACCGGCAAAGACCCGTTGCAGATCCTCAAGAAGGCGATCGACAACATCAAGCCGCTGCTCGAGGTGCGATCCCGGCGGGTCGGCGGTGCCACGTACCAGGTGCCGGTCGAGGTTCAGGCCCGGCGGGGCACGACGCTGGCAATCCGATGGCTCGTCTCCTTTTCGCGCAACCGGCGCGAGCGCACGATGGCCGATCGTCTTGCCGGTGAGATCCTCGACGCATCCGGTGGGGCGGGCTCGGCCGTGAAACGTCGGGAGGACATGCACAAGATGGCCGAGGCCAACAAGGCCTTTGCCCACTACAGGTGGTGAATCACAGGAACGGTTCCGAGGCCGTCCGCGAGGAAGATATGGCTGAAGCAGCAGAACAACATCAAGGACAAGAGCGCCCGCAGTTGCGGCAGGTGAAAGGTGGCGGTACTCCCCACATCCGTGAGTACCCGCTCAATCACACGCGCAACATCGGGATCATGGCTCATATCGACGCGGGCAAGACCACGACGACCGAGCGCATCCTCTACTACACCGGCAAGACGTACAAGATCGGCGAGGTGCACGAAGGCGCCGCCGTCATGGATTGGATGGTTCAGGAACAGGAGCGGGGGATAACGATCACATCCGCGGCTACGACGGCGCACTGGAAGGGCTACTGGATCAACATTATCGACACCCCCGGGCACGTCGACTTCACCGTCGAGGTCGAGCGCAGCCTGCGGGTACTGGACGGCGCGGTCGCGGTGTTCGATGCTGTCGCCGGTGTCGAACCGCAGTCCGAAACCGTGTGGCGGCAAGCGGATCGCTACCGTGTGCCGCGGATTTGCTTCGTAAACAAGATGGATCGCACGGGTGCGGACTTCTTCCGCACGGTGCAGATGATCGAGGACCGTCTGAACGGCCGGCCAGTTGTTATCCAACTTCCGATCGGGAAAGAGGCGGACTTCCACGGTGTCGTCGATCTCGTGACCATGGGTGCCCATTACTGGCCGAGCGAGGGTATGGGCGAGGAATGGGAGGACCGCCCCATCCCGGACGAGCTCAGAGAACAGGCCGATCAATACCGACACGACCTCATCGAATCGCTCGCCGACTACGACGAATCGATCATGGAGGCGTACATCGGCGAACAAGAGGTTGATACCGACGCGATCAGAAAGGCACTGAGGCGCGCAACGATCTCTAACGAGATTACGCCGATCCTGTGTGGCTCGGCGTTTAAGAACAAGGCCGTGCAGCCGCTTCTCGACTCGGTGTGCTGGTACCTCCCGAGCCCCGCTGATCTCCCTCCGTATCGGGGCACGCACCCGGAGACCGGAGGTGCGGTGATGCGATCCCCCGACGATCACGAGCCGTTCGCCGCGCTCGCGTTCAAGATCATGAGCGACCCCTACGTCGGGCGCCTCACATACCTGAGGGTCTACTCGGGCACGCTTCACAGCGGCGAGCACCTCCTCAATTCGACCCGGGACCGAAAGGAGCGCGTCGGTCGCATCCTGCAGATGCACGCCAATCACCGCGAGGACAAGGAAGCCGTCTTCACCGGTGACATCGTTGCAGTCGTCGGACTCAAGCACACCTTGACCGGCGACACCATCTGCAATCCGACCGACCCGGTGCTGCTCGAGGAGATGAACTTCCCGGCACCCGTCATAGATGTGGCGATCGAGCCGAAGTCGAAGACCGACTCCGAAAAGTTGTCCGCGGCTTTGCAAAAACTCGCCGAAGAGGACCCAACCTTCCGGGTCCACACCGATGACGAAACCGGCCAGACCATCATCTCGGGAATGGGTGAGCTGCACCTCGATGTCCTCGTCGACCGCTTGATCCGCGAGTTCAAAGTCGGGGCCAACGTAGGCAAGCCGCAGGTCGCGTACAGAGAGACGATCAAGGACCCGGCCGAGAAGGTGGAGGTTCGCTACGTGAAGCAGACCGGCGGTAAGGGCCAGTACGCCCATGTGGTGGTCAACGTCGAGCCGATGGGGCCGGGCGGCGGCTACGAGTTCATAAACAAGATCACCGGGGGCCGGATCCCTACCGAGTACATTCCCGCCGTCGACCAGGGGGTTCAGGAGGCGATGGCTTCGGGAGTGCTTGCCGGCTACCCGATGGTCGATGTTCGGGTCACGCTCACCGACGGCAGCTCTCACGACGTCGATTCGTCTGAGATGGCGTTCAAGATCGCCGGATCGATGGCGCTCAAAGCGGGGGCCAAGAAAGCGGGCACGGCGCTACTCGAGCCGATCTTCGACGTCGAGGTCGTCACCCCCGAGGAATACATGGGCGACGTCATCGGCGACTTATCCGGGCGGCGCGGCCGCATCGAGTCCATGGACCAACGGGGTTCGGATCGCATCGTGAAGGCCCAGGTCCCGCTAGCAGAGATGTTCGGATATGCGACCGAGCTGCGAAGCCGCACTCAGGGGCGAGCCACTTACACAATGCAGTTCAGCTCCTATCAGGAAGTGCCAAAAACGATTGCGGAAGATGTGGTTGCAACAGTTCGCGGAGAGCCCGTAGGCAACTAGGAGGAGAGGGCGATGTCCAAGCAGAAGTTCGAGCGCACCAAGCCACACGTAAACATCGGGACCATGGGTCACATCGACCATGGAAAGACGACACTCACGGCGGCCATCACGAAGGTCCTGTCGGAGCAGAACCCCAACGTGCAGTTCACAGCGTTCGACCAGATTGACAAGGCTCCGGAAGAGAAGGAGCGGGGTATCACCATCGCCATTGCCCACGTCGAGTACGAGACTGAGAACAGGCACTATGCCCACGTCGACATGCCTGGGCACGCCGACTACATCAAGAACATGATTACCGGCGCCGCCCAGGTCGACGGGGCGATCCTTGTGGTCTCGGCGGCCGACGGCCCGATGCCGCAGACGTATGAACACGTTCTGCTGGCTCGCCAGGTGAACGTGCCTTACATCGTGGTCGCACTGAACAAGGTGGACATGGTCGACGACCCCGAGCTGCTGGACTTGGTGGAGCTCGAGGTGCGGGAGCTTCTGACGCAGTACGAGTTCCCCGGCGACGACGTCCCCGTAGTCAAGGTCTCGGCCCTGAAGGCACTCGACGGCGACGCCGATGCTTCGAAGCAGGTGGTCGAGCTCATGGAGGCGGTCGATACCTACATCCCCGAACCGCAGCGCGATACCGACAAGCCGTTCCTGATGCCAATAGAGGACGTCTTCACCATCACCGGACGCGGAACCGTGGTGACGGGACGTGTCGAGCAGGGCACGCTCAAGCTCGGCGACGAGATCGAGATCGTTGGTATCGAGCCGAACACCTCGAAGACGGTGGTCACCGGGATCGAGATGTTCCGGAAGATGCTCGACGAGGCTCAGGCGGGCGACAACGCCGGCATCCTGCTGCGAGGGACGAAGAAGGACGAGGTCCAGCGCGGACAGGTTCTGTGCAAGCCGGGTTCGATCACGCCGCACACCAAGTTCACGTCCCAGGTGTATGTCCTTTCCAAGGACGAAGGTGGGCGGCATACGCCGTTCTTCAACAACTACCGGCCCCAGTTCTACTTCCGAACCACCGACGTGACCGGGTCGGTGAAGCTTCCCGATGGCACCGAGATGGTGATGCCGGGCGACAACACCGAGATGGAGGTCGAGCTCATTCAGCCGATCGCCATGGACGAAGGGCTGCGGTTCGCCATCCGTGAGGGCGGCAGAACGGTGGGTGCGGGCCGCGTGACGAAGATCATCGAGTAGCGGAAGCAGGGACGCAGCTAATGGCGAACGGCATGAAAATACGGATTCGGCTGAAGGCGTACGACCACGAGGTCATCGATCAGTCGGCGAAGAAGATCGTCGAAACCGTGACTCGCACTGGGGCAAGCGTCAACGGGCCGATCCCGCTCCCCACGGAGCGCAGCATCTACACGGTCGTCCGTTCGCCTCACAAGGACAAGGATTCGCGCGAGCACTTCGAAATGCGAACGCACAAGAGGTTGCTCGACATCGTGAACCCGACGCCCAAGACGGTCGATTCGCTCCAGCGACTCGACCTCCCGGCCGGCGTCGACATTGAGCTGAAGCTGTAAGCGAGAGGAATCGAGTCGATGGCAGACGTCAAAGGGATTCTCGGTCGCAAGATTGGGATGACACAGGTCTTCGATGGAGACGGGCACGCTGTGCCCGTGACCGTCATCGAGGCCGGGCCCTGTCGCGTCGCGCAGATCAAGCGACCGGAGAAAGACGGCTACTCGGCCGTCCAGCTCGCGTTCGGAACCCCCAAACGAACTAACAAACCGGCGGCCGGCCATTTGAGTAAGGCTGGAATCGAGGGAGCCAGGTACCTGGTCGAGCTCCGCCTCGAGGACTCGAGCGAGTACGAACTCGGTGCTGAGATCAAAGCTGATGTATTCGAGGAGGGCGACGCCGTAGACGTCGTGGGCGTCACCAAAGGCAAGGGCTTCGCAGGCTCCGTCAAGCGGCACCACTTCCACGGCCTCTCCGCGAGCCACGGCACCGAGCGCAAGCATCGGAGCCCGGGCTCCGTCGGCGCATGTGCGACCCCGGCACGCGTCTTCAAGGGCACGCGCATGGCGGGTCACATGGGACACCGCCGGGTCACCACCCTGAATCTCACCGTGATCAAGGCCGACCCTGAGCGCAATCTGCTGCTGGTGCGCGGTGCAATACCGGGGCCAAAAGGCGGGCTTGTCATGGTCCGATCGGCCGTTCGGATTAGGCAGAGGGACGTAGGAAGGAAGGCAAGCTGATGGCCGCGCGCACCAGGTCCGTCGCGAAAGTCATCGATGCCGCGGGGGCTGTAACCCGCGAGAAGAAACTTCCCGACGAGTACTTCGGTGGCGAGGTCAACCACGCGGTTCTGCACCAGGTAGTTACCGCACAACTTGCGGCGGCTCGCGCGGGAACCGCGTCGACGAAGAGGCGTGCAGAGGTGCGGGGGGGCGGGAGCAAACCGTGGCGCCAAAAGGGAACGGGGCGTGCCCGTCATGGATCGATCCGTAGTCCCCTATGGACGGGTGGTGGATCCGTTTTTGGTCCGAAGCCCCGCCCGTTCAAGCAGCGCGTTCCAAAGAGGATGCGCAAGGCGGCGCTGCGTTCCGCCCTCGCCGTCAAGGCAGCCGATGGACGGGTGTGGATTCTGGACGAATGGACCGAGACGAGGACGAAGCCGGCTGCGGCGGCCCTGAAGACGGCGGATATCGAGGGGCGTGTCCTCGTTGTGCTGGATCCGGAGCATGAACACGCACGTGCGGTCGACCGAGCCTTCAGAAACCTGCCGGGTGCGGCATTCGCGCTGTACGCGTCGCTGTCGACCTACGACGTGATCGTGGCCGACGCGGTTCTGTTCACTTCCAGTGCCTACGAGCACTACACCCACACCGACAAGGAGAGCCGAAAGAAGGCGGAACGGGCGGAGGAGCTTGTAATCGAGCCGGCCTCGACGGAATCGAAGGAGTCGTCGTGAGCGGATCTACGAAGACAGATCCGCGAGCAGTCATTCTTGCTCCGGTCGTCAGTGAGAAGTCATATGCGTTGCTGGAGAACGACGCTTATACGTTCGTGGTCCATCCAAGAGCCAACAAGACAGAGATTCGTCATGCGGTGGAAGCGATCTGGAATGTGCGCGTTGTTAGCGTGAACACCATTAACCGCAAGGGCAAGGCGAAGCGGTTTCGTTTCCAGCAAGGTCGCCGGCGCGACACGAAGCGAGCGATAGTCAAGCTCGCCGAAGGCGACAAGATCGAGATCTTCGAGCAGCAGGGATAGGTGACTGGGAATGCCGATACGTAAATCCAAGCCGACATCTCCGGGACGGCGCTTCCAGTCGCACTCGGACTATTCGGAAGTCACTCGGACAACTCCTGAGAAGGCGCTGTTGCAGCCGAACCCGAAGAAAGCGGGCCGCAACAGCTACGGTCGCATCACGACACGACATCAGGGTGGGGGGAACAAGGTCCGCTATCGCGTGGTCGATTTCCGGCGGACCAAGGATGGCGTGCCGGCAAAGGTGGCGCACGTCGAATACGACCCCAATCGCAATGCGCGCATAGCGCTCCTTCATTACGCCGACGGTGAGAAGCGGTACATCCTCATGCCGAATCGGGTGAAGGTGGGAGATGTGATCCAGTCCGGGACAGGCGCCGATATTCGGCCGGGCAATGCGCTGCCTCTCCGCAACATCCCGGTAGGTACGGTGGTGCATAACGTTGAGCTGAAGCCGGGTGCGGGCGGAAAAATGGCGCGAAGCGCGGGCTCCTCAGTTCAGCTCATCGCTAAGGAGGGCAAGCGCGCCACCCTGCGGCTTCCGTCAGGCGAGATGCGAATGGTTCCACTCGACTGCCGGGCCACCGTGGGGGAGGTAGGCAACGCCGAAGCCGAGCTCGTGTCCATCGGTAAGGCGGGACGCAATCGCTGGAAGGGCAAGCGACCGTCGGTGCGAGGGGTGGCGATGAACCCGGTCGACCACCCCCTGGGAGGCGGCGAGGGCAAATCCTCTGGTGGGCGACACCCGACCAGTCCGTGGGGAAAGAAGGAAGGCCGTACCCGCAAGAAGAAGTCGTCGGATGCGCTGATCGTCCGCCGGCGGAGGAAGAAGAGAGGCGGCCGCTGATGCCCCGAAGCCTAAAAAAGGGCCCCTTCGTCGACGACCATCTGATGGTGAAGGTCGTCGAGATGAACAAGCGAAACGAAAAACGCGTCATCAAGACCTGGTCGCGTCGCTCGACGATCATTCCCGAGATGGTGGGGCACACGATCGCAGTTCACGATGGCCGGAAGCATGTGCCCGTCTACATCACCGAGTCGATGGTCGGCCACAAGCTCGGCGAGTTCGCCCAGACGCGCGCATTCAGGACGCACGGTGGCGCTGCGGAGCGGTCCACGAGGGTTAAGTGATGGCACAGAGAATCGAAGAAGAGGCACAGGAGGCGCGGGCGACGGCGAAGTTCATCAGGATCTCGCCGACTAAGGCGCGTCAGGTCATCGACCTGATCCGCGGCCGGCATGTCGAGGACGCGCGCCGCGTGCTCACGTATACGCCGAGAGCCGCTGGTATACCGGTGGCCAAGGTGCTCGAGTCGGCGATAGCGAATGCCGAGCACAACCGAGCCCTTCCCGCCGACGAGCTGATCGTCGTGCGGTCGTGGGTTGACGAGGGGCCCACGCTCAGGCGTTATCGTCCCCGAGCGCTCGGAAGGGCGACGCGCATCCGCAAGCGCACGTGCCATATCTCAGTCGTGGTCGGACGGCCACGCGACGAGGTCCTCTACGGAGACGGTACTCGGAGCGAGGTCGAAGAGGAGAAGCCGCGCCGCAAGACAACGGCGAAGAAGACAACGGCGAAGAAGACAACGGCGAAGAAGACAACGGCGAAGAAGACAACGGCGAAGAAGACAACGGCGAAGAAGACAACGGCGAAGAAGACGACTGCGAAGAAGACGACTGCGAAGAAGACGACGGCGAAGGAGACGACGGCGAAGGAGACAACGGCGAAGTCGACCGCCAAGAAGACAACGTCACGCAGGAAGACCACTAAGAAGTCCGGGGAGGATGCCTGATGGGACAGAAGGTCCACCCGTACGGCTTCCGCCTCGGTATTCACACCGACTGGAAGTCGCGCTGGTTTACTGAAAAGGACTACCGCAAGTACCTAGAGGCGGATCTGAGGATCCGCGAATACCTACTCGGCCAGTTGCCGCACGCCGGCATTAGCAGGATCGACATCGAACGTACGCGCGAACGCGTTCGCATCGATGCCCACACCGCTCGACCCGGGATCGTGATCGGCCGGCGCGGATCGGAGGCCGAGCGACTGCGCTCGCACCTCGAGCAGATGGAGTCGAAAGTATCGGGCAAGCCCACAGATGTCCGGCTCAACATCATCGAGGTCAAGCAACCGGAGCTCGACGGGCAGCTGATCGCTCAGGGCGTTGCCGAGCAGCTCGCGAGTCGGGTTTCATTCCGCAGGGCCATGAAGAAGGCTGTCGGCACGGCGATGCGCAACGGTGCCAAAGGGGTACGAGTGCAATGTGCCGGCCGTCTGGGCGGAGCCGAAATGAGCCGGACCGAGTGGTATATCGAAGGTCAGATGCCGTTGCACACCTTGCGTGCCGACATTGACTACGGGTTCTCGGAGGCTCGCACAACCTTCGGACGCATCGGGGTAAAGGTGTGGATCTACAAGGGACCGTTCCAGGACCTGTACGCGTCCGCCCGCGATGCCGCACGGCTGCGGCGCGAGGCTGCCCTCGCGGCCGGCGAGACGGTCGGGCGAGGCGCCGAGGAGCGGGCTTCCAGTCGCTCCGAGACCCGCGGTGTGGGGGTAACGCAGGCACGCGGCAAGCCCCGCCGGCAGAGCCGGAGCGACGAGGACGAGGGAGGTGGGACCGCCCCCGCGGAAACTCCGACCGAGACCCGGCGGGTGAGACCTTCGGGTTCCGCTTCGAATGAGGGGGATTCGGCCGGCGCCGAGGGCTCGGCACAGGTCACTCCCCCATCGAGCACCGCAGAGTCTGAGACCACGACCGAACTCGCCCAAGAAGAAGGGACCTCGTAGCCGTGCTGCAGCCGAAAAGGTCCAAGCACAGAAAGGTCCAGCGCGGGCGAATGCGCGGCCAGGCCAAGGGCGGCACCACCGTCAATTTCGGTGACTTTGGCTTGATGGCGATCGAGCCCGGATGGGTTACCAACCGGCAGATCGAGGCCGCCCGAATTGCGATGACGCGCTACATTCGCAGAGGCGGCAAGGTGTGGATCAACATCTTCCCGGACAAGCCCGCGACCAAGAAGCCCGCCGAGACGCGTATGGGGTCCGGAAAAGGCAACCCCGAAGAATGGGTTGCCGTCGTGAAGCCAGGACGTGTGATGTTCGAACTCGCCGGTGTGCCGGAAACCCTGGCGCGTGAGGCCATTCGTCTGGCCGCACACAAGTTGCCGATCAAGAGCAGATTCGTGACCCGCGAGCAGACGCTGGAGGTGCAGTGAAGCTGTCCGAGCTCAGGGACCTCAGCATCGAGGAGTTGGAGGCAAGGCTCACCGAGACTAAAGAGGAGCTGTTCAACCTCAGGTTCCAAAACGCCACAGGCGAACTGGACAACTACAAACGGCTCGGAATCCTGCGTCGCGATGTTGCGCGACTAAAGACATTGTTGCGCGAGCGAGAGCTCGCCGAGGGTGGGCGGTAGAGCGTATGGAAGTCGTCGAAAGAGGAAAACGAAAAGGCAGGACCGGCCGCGTCGTATCGGACGCAATGGACAAGACAGTTGTCGTAGAAGTGCTTGATGCGGCTGCTCATCCGACCTACGGCAAGATCGTGCGCAGCAACAAGCGCCTGAAGGCACACGACGAGGCCAACGAAGCAGGTGTTGGCGATCTAGTTCGGATTGCAGAAACACGTCCACTTTCTGCGACGAAGAGGTGGCGCGTGGTCGAGATCGTGGAAAAGGCAAAGTGATACAGCAGGAGAGCAGATGTCGGGTTGCGGACAACACAGGTGCCCGTGAGGTCCTGGTGATTAAGGTACTTGGTGGTTCGCGGCGTCGCTACGCGGGCGTGGGCGACATTGTCGTGTGCACTGTGAAGGATGCCATCCCCGGCGGCGTAGTAAAGAAATCGGACGTCGTGCGAGCGGTCGTCGTGCGGACCACAAAGGAGCGACGCCGTGGCGACGGCTCCTACATCAAGTTCGATGAGAACGCGGTTGTGATCATCGATAACCAGATGCAGCCGCGCGGCACGCGCATATTCGGTCCGGTGGCGCGGGAGCTTCGAGAGAGACGCTTCATGAAGATCATCTCGTTGGCCCCAGAGGTGTTGTGATGACCGTAAAGATAAGGAAAGGCGACGAGGTCCAGGTGATTGCCGGGAAGGATGTGGGCGCCCGCGGGCGCGTAATCCAGGTGTTGCCGGGAGTACGCAGAATTCTTGTCGAAGGGGTGAACCAGGTGACCAGGCACGAGAAGCTTCGTCAGGCCACGGGACGCGCCGGGCAGCAGGGGGGAATCACCCACAAGGAGGCCCCGGTAGACATCTCCAACGTGGCGCTCGTGTGTCCCACCGACGGGCCGACGCGAGTCGGCTACCGAATCGAGGAGGGCACCGGGGCGAAGGTTCGGGTATGCAAGAAATGCGGAACGGAGCTCTAAGCATGGTGACGACTACCTACACACCGAGATTGAAGGAGAGCTACAAGACTGAGCAGCGCGAACGACTGAAGGGAGAGCTCGGTCTGGCAAACGTCATGCAGGTTCCCCGGCCGGAGAAGGTCGTCGTCAACATGGGGGTGGGCGACGCCGCGCGCGACGCCAAACTTCTCGACGGTGCAGTGCGCGATCTCACCACGATCACGGGTCAGAAACCGACTCTGCGGCGTGCACGCAGGTCGATCGCGACGTTCAAGATCCGTGAGGGGATGCCCATCGGGGCGGCCGTGACATTGCGGGGTGACCGGATGTGGGACTTTCTCGATCGGCTCCTGTCCATCGTTTTGCCGCGAATCCGCGACTTTCGTGGCCTCAGCACCAGGTCGTTCGACGGCAATGGGAACTACACGTTCGGCGTGACCGAACAGCTCGTATTCCCCGAGATCGACTATGACGACGTCGACGCGACCAGAGGCATGGACATAACGATTGTGACTACTGCACGAGACGATGAAGAGGGAAGGGCGCTACTGGCGGCGCTGGGATTCCCGTTCAGAGGTTCTCAGTCCGCGTAGGAGTGGAGGCATAGATGGCCAAGAAAGCTTTGCGAATAAAGGCGGAGAAAAAGCCCAAGTTCAAGGTGCAAGCTTATTCGCGCTGCCAGCGCTGTGGGCGCCCGCGCGCCGTGTACCGGCGATTCGGTCTCTGCCGGTTGTGTTTTCGCGAGATGGCGCATAACGGGGAGATCCCCGGCATTACCAAATCGAGCTGGTGAGGTTTGCGATGACGATGACAGACCCAATTTCGGACATGCTCACCCGGATTCGTAACGCCTCGTCGGCGATGCACGAGGACGTGGTGATTCCCGCCTCGAAGATCAAGGAGAACATCGCCAAGATCCTTGTGGAAGAGGGGTTCGTGGACGGTTTCGAGCTTGTCCAGACCAACGGACATGCGGCGATCAAGATCATGCTTCGATACTCGGACGACCGTCAGAGAGCCATTTCGGGGATCCGACGCATCTCGAAGCCGGGTCGCCGAGTGTATCGGGGCGCGCGCGAAATTCCGCGTGTTCTCGGCGGTCTCGGTATCGCCATCGTGTCCACTTCCCAGGGAGTCATGACGGACAAAGAGGCTCGCCGCGCCAGAGTTGGTGGCGAGGTCCTGGCTTACGTGTGGTAGCCGAAAGGGGCTAGAGAAGAAATGTCACGAGTTGGTCAGTCGCCCATCCCAATCCCCTCGGGTGTCGAGGTGGACATCGACGCGCCCAGAGTGCGCGTGAAGGGTCCCAAGGGCGAGCTCGTGCGACAGGTCCCCGAGGGCATCTCGGTGGAGCGGGCCGACAGCGAACTTCGCGTGAGCCGCAAGGGCGAGGCGCGGGAGGTAAAGGCCCTACACGGTCTGACGCGGAGTCTGATCGCCAACATGATTCGTGGTGTCACCGAGGGGTACGAGAAGCGGCTGGAGATCCACGGCGTGGGCTACCGCGCAGCCAAACAGGGCAACGGGATCGAGCTGACGGTGGGACTGTCGCATTCCGTTCGGAAAGAAGCGCCGGCCGGTATCGAGTTCGAGGTCCCGACCCCGACGAGGATAACCGTGCGCGGTATCGACAAGGAGCTGGTGGGGCAGACGGCGGCCGAGATCAGGGCGATCCGCAAACCGGAGCCTTACAAGGCGAAGGGGATCCGCTACGAAGGCGAGTACATCCGCCGCAAAGCCGGCAAGGCCGCGAAGGCGGGAGTTTAGGAGAGGAAGCAGGAGAGGAAGCAGGCATCATGGAGACGAAGGCGAAGGTGCGAGCGCTCGGCAGGCGCCACCGGCGGGTACGAAAGAAGGTCGTCGGCACCCCCGCGCGGCCGCGCCTGTCCGTGCATCGTTCCAACCGGCACATCTACGCGCAGATCATCGATGATTTCGCCGGAACGACTGTCGCCGCGGCGTCCTCGTTGAGTGCGGGCGGAGACGGAGATCCTAAGAGCGTGGCGCGCTCGGTGGGCGAGGAGATCGCAGCCAAAGCGAAGGATGCGGGCATCACAAAGGTCGCGTTCGATAGGGGCGGATTCATGTACCACGGGCGCGTGCAAGCACTGGCCGAAGGCGCCCGCGAGGGCGGACTCGACTTCTAGGCATGACGACAAGGAGCAGCTGATGGCACGAGGAGGAGGCGGTCGAGGTCAGCGGGACGACGATCGTTCCCAATGCGAGGAGCGAGTCGTTTCGATCAACCGCGTTGCAAAGGTCGTGAGGGGAGGCCGTCGCTTTTCCTTCACTGCCCTGGTTGTGGTCGGCGACGGTGCGGGGCAGGTCGGCGTCGGCTATGGGAAGGCACGCGAGGTCCCGGCCGCGATCCAGAAGGGGATTGAGGAGGCCAAGCGCAACTTCTTCCGCGTTCCGATGGTCGCTGCCACGATTGTCCACCAGGTGACCGGCGAGGATTCAGGCGGTGTTGTGCTGCTGAAGCCGGCCTCTCCCGGTACGGGAGTGATCGCCGGGGGCCCGGTGCGAGCGGTGGTCGAATGTGCCGGCATCCGGGACATCCTGTCCAAGTCTCTGGGCTCCGACAACGCCATCAACATTGTGCATGCAACCGTTCGGGCATTGAAGAGCATTCAGACCGCCGATTCGGTCGCTCGTAAGCGCGGAAAGTCGCCTGAGGAAGTGGCCCCGGCGTACCTGCTGCGTGAGGCGACGCCTACCGGGTTGCACGGTTAGCGGTGAGGGACTGGTAGATATGGGCAAGTTGAAAGTGACGCAGGTGCGGTCCGCCCTGGACAAAGGCCACAGTCAGCGGGGCACGATCCGGGCACTCGGTTTCAAACGTCTCGGCCAGTCGATCGTGCACGAGGACAGGCCCGAGATCCGCGGAATGATCCGCTCTGTCTCGCACCTTGTCACGGTCGAGGAGGTCGACGAGTGAAGCCGCACGATCTGAAGCCCCCAGCCGGGTCACGTAAGCGCCGTAAACGCGTCGGCCGCGGCGAAGGTTCGGGCGTGGGCAAAACCGCAGGCAGGGGGTCCAAGGGCACCAAAGCGCGTGGACGCGTCGCGCCCTTCTTCGAGGGTGGCCAGATGCCACTGACCCGGCGGGTGCCCAAGCTGAAGGGCTTCAAGCCTCCCCACCCGGTTGTGTACGAGGCGGTCAACATCAGAGACCTCGAGAGAATCGAGGCGAATGAGATCGGGCCCGAGGAGTTCCGTGCCGCCGGCCTGACCAGACGCCGCAACGCACCCGTCAAGATTCTGGGCGTGGGCGAGATCGAGCGAGCCGTTACGGTTCGGGCGCACGCCTTCAGCGAATCGGCCGCTGCAAAGATCTCCCGTGCGGGGGGAACTGTCGACCGCATCCAGAACGAATCGAAGAAGGGAAAGAAGTGAATCTTCTCGGATCATTCATAACCGCCTTCAAGGTGCCCGATCTTCGCAAGAAGATTCTCTTCACGCTCTTCATCATCGCCGTCTATCGCCTCGGTTCACACGTTCCCACTCCGGGGATCGACGTAGAGGCAGCCCAAGAGTTCGCGAACCAGGCGCAGGGCGGGGTATTGGCGTTCATCAACCTCTTCTCAGGCGGGGCGTTCACGCAGCTGGCGGTCTTCGCCCTCGGGATCATGCCTTACATCACCTCGTCGATCATCATGCAGCTCCTAACCGTCGTGATTCCCCGGCTGGAGGCCTGGTCTAAGGAGGGGGAGAGCGGGCAGAAGAAGATCAACCAGTGGACGCGATACCTCACTATCATTCTGGCCACACTGCAATCGACGGTGATTGCGTTCCTCTTCCGGGAAGGTCAGCTGCAGACGGGCGTATCCACCGGACGACCGCTGATCCCGGACTTCACGCCGCTCAGGGTCTCGATAATCGTGCTGTCGCTAACGGCGGGGACCGCTCTCATCATGTGGCTGGGTGAGCTGATTACTCAACGAGGAATCGGCAACGGGATGTCCATATTGATCTTTGCATCCATCGTTTCGACGCTTCCGCAAGAGGGTGCGAACATCCTTGCCAGCAAGCCGCTCGGCACGTTCCTCATCTTGTGCTTCATTGCTTTGATCGTTGTCGTGGCGATCGTGTTCATGGAGCAAGGTCAGCGGCGGATTCCCGTGCAGTACGCAAAACGGGTCGTGGGCCGCCGCATGTACGGGGGCCAGTCCGTGTACATTCCCTTGAAGATCAACCAGTCCGGCGTGATCCCGATAATCTTTGCCTCGAGCGTGCTGGCGATCCCCGGGATGTTCCAGCAGGCGCTGCCCGACAGCGGAATTGGCTTGTGGATCAACAACAACCTCGTGAACCCCGCATCGCCTGTCTACATGATCTTGTACGGAATGATGGTTATCTTCTTCGCCTATTTCTACACGGCGATCGCGTTCAATCCAGTCGACCAGGCGGACAACATCAAGAAGTACGGTGGGTTCATCCCAGGAATCCGACCGGGACGGCAGACCGCCGAGTACCTGGATCGCATACTGAACCGAATCACTTTGCCCGGCGCCGTATTCATCGCCGCTATCGCCCTGCTGCCGTCCGTATTCCTTGCCACGCAGGGGATCAACGACCTGCCGTTTGGCGGCACTTCCATTTTGATCACCGTCGGAGTGACGCTCGAAACGATGAAGCAGATCGAGTCGCAGCTCATGATGCGCCACTACGAAGGCTTCCTGAAGTAGTGGGAGCGAACGAGTGAGACTCGTGGTGTTCGGCCCCCAGGGCGCCGGAAAGGGCACCCAGGGTGCGTTGATCGCCGAGAAGTTCGGCATCCCCGATATCGCGACCGGAGACATCTTTCGCTGGGCGATCACGGGGGCGACGGCTCTCGGCTTGAAGGTCAAGGACTACGTCGAGAAAGGCGAGCTCGTGCCCGACGAGCTCACGATCGCGGTGGTGCAAGAGCGTCTGTCCGCCGACGATTGCAAGGGTGGTTTTGTGCTCGACGGCTTTCCTCGGAACATCAAACAAGCGGAGGCTCTCGACGAGTTCCTCGGGGCCCAGGGCGTGGGTCTGGACGCGGCGCTCATCATCGAGATCCCGGAGGAGCTTTCTCTCCGCCGGATCCTTGGTCGTCGTGTGTGCACGAAGTGCGGGCGCAATTACCACATCGACACTCCGCCTGAGAACGATTGGAAATGCGACGCGTGTGGCGGACGCGTCATCGGACGCACCGATGACAAGGAAGAGGCGATGCGCAAGCGCCTCGAGCTCTACCACAAGCAAACCGAACCTCTGAAGGCTTACTACGACGATCGAGGACTGCTGCGCAGCGTCGACGGGGCTCTCGGATCGCCCAGCGAGGTCTTCGAAAAGATCCTCTCGGTACTGTGATCTACAAGAAGTCGCCCGAAGAGATCGCGACGATGCGGGAAGCCGGTGTCATTCTGCGCGCGACGCTTGAAAGCTTGGAGGAGGCGCTCCGGCCCGGCGTGACGACGGGCGACCTCGACCGGATCGCGGAGGAGACGATCGGCGAGGCGGGTGCCGTTGCGTCCTTCAAGGGCTACAGGGGCTTTCCCGCCTCCATCTGCACGTCTCCCAACGACGTCATCGTCCACGGCATCCCCGGCCCCCACGTCCTCGAGGAGGGAGACATCATCTCCATCGACGTCGGTGTTTTTCACAAGGGATTTCATGCCGACTCCGCATGGACGTTCCCGGTGGGCTGTGTGGACGAGGACGTGTCCCAACTCCTCAAGGTCACGCTCGAGTCGCTCGAGGCGGCTATCGTCCGGTGCCGCCCCGGGGTTCGTATTGGGGATGTCGGCCACGCAGTCGAGCAGATGGCGGAGGGCGCGGGCTACTCGGTCGTCCGGGAGTACGTGGGGCACGGAGTTGGAAGGGCGCTTCACGAGGAGCCGCAGGTGCCGAACTACGGGCCGCCGGGCCGCCGGGAGGTCCTGAGCCCGGGCATGACGATTGCGATCGAGCCCATGGTCAACGCGGGTGGTCCGAAAACGAGGGTGCTCGCCGACGGGTGGACCGTCGTGACCGCCGATGGGAGCCTGTCCGCACACTTCGAGCACACCGTCGCAATCACCGAGGAAGGCCGGGAAGTCCTTACCCGTCCGGCCCCCGGCTGATGCCCGAATTACGGCTTGCGACCTGCACAAACGACGCCGCGGCGAGTCCCCCGTCGGAGGCACCTTCTGTTACACTGAACGGCCGGTTTCGATGTGGGAGTTGTGCGCGCCCCCAGGGGGCGCTTTTTGTGGGCCGGGCAAGATAAGAGTCGATCGATCGTGGGATGCGCGCGTGGCCAAGAACAAAGAGAAAACTTCCTCCGGCAAAGAGGAGGGCATTCAGGTAGAGGCAACGGTTATCGAACCGTTGCCGAATGCCATGTTCAGGGTGGAGCTCGACAACGGCCACCGAGTACTCGCTCACATCTCCGGAAAAATGCGGATGCACTACATCCGGATTCTCCCCGGCGACAGAGTGCTCGTGGAGCTGTCGCCGTACGATCTGACGCGCGGCCGCGTCGTCTACCGCTACAAGTGACGAAGGAGCCCCGATCGTGAAGGTGCGCCCCAGCGTCAAGAAGATCTGTGACAAATGCAAGATCATCCGGCGCCGGGGATCGGTGATGGTGATCTGTTCGAACCCCCGGCACAAGCAGCGTCAGGGATAGAGGAGAAGTAAGTGGCACGAATCGCAGGAGTCGATCTACCGCGTGACAAGCGACTCGACATCGCCCTCACCTACATCTACGGAGTGGGTCGAAGCAAGGCGCTCGAGACGTGTGAGGGTGCCCAGGTCGATGCCGGGACGCGCGTCCGCGACCTCACCGATGAGGAAGTCGTGCGCATCCGAGACTGGATCGGGTCCAACTACCGCGTCGAGGGTGATCTGCGGCGAGAGGTCAATCAAAACGTGAAGCGCAAAGTCGAGATCGGCTGTTATCAGGGTCTAAGGCACCGTCGTGGACTCCCCGTCAACGGGCAGCGCACGCACACGAACGCTCGCACGCGCAAGGGTCCCAAGAAGACGGTGGCGGGCAAGAAAAAGGCAAAGAAGTAGAGGAGATGACGGTTGGCTGCTCCCAAGAAGGCTAAGAAGGGTCGTCGCAGAGAGAAGAAGAACGTCGTCCATGGTGTCGCGCACATCAAGTCGACGTTCAACAACACGATCATCTCTATCACGGACCTTGAGGGAAACGTGCTGTCGTGGGCCTCGGCCGGCAATGTCGGCTTCAAGGGCTCGCGTAAGTCGACGCCCTTTGCCGCGCAACTTGCCGCCGAGGCCGCATCCCGGCGCGCTCAGGAGCATGGTGTGAGGCGAGTCGACGTGCTCGTCAAGGGCCCGGGGTCCGGTCGGGAGACGGCCATCCGCTCGCTGCAGGCCTCCGGGCTGGAGGTCATCGGAATCAAGGATGTGACTCCGGTCCCGCACAATGGCTGCCGTCCGCGCAAAAGGAGGCGTGTTTAAGCCGTGGCCAGGTACATCGGCCCGGTTTGCAAGCTCTGCCGGCGGGAGAAGACGAAGCTGTTCCTGAAGGGCACGCGGTGCGAATCGCCCAAGTGCCCGATTGAGAAGGGGCGGCCGCCGCCCGGCGAGCACGGGCGCGGGCGCGTGCGCGAGTCGGAATATCTCCTCCAGCTGCGCGAGAAGCAGAAGGCGAAGCGCTACTACGGCATCCTGGAAAAGCAGTTCCGCGGCTACTACCAGGAGGCTGCTCGCGCCAAAGGGGTAACGGGCGAGGAACTGATGCGGATCTGCGAGTCGCGGCTCGATAACGTTGTGTATCGATCGGGACTTGCAATGAATCGCACGATGGCACGCCAGCTCGTCTCGCACGGGCATTTCGAGATCAATGGGAGGAAGGTCAATATTCCTTCGTATCGGGTCAAGGTCGGCGATGTCGTGTCCGTCCGTAGTCGATCCAAGAGCATGGGGCGCATTGTCGAAAACGCCTCGTACGCGGAGGGGCGGCCGATCCCCGAGTGGTTGTCCCCGAACCTCAAAGAGTTGAGCGTCGAGATACGCCAGCTTCCGGAGCGAAACCAGGTCGACGCTCCGGTCCAGGAACAACTCATAGTCGAGTACTACTCGAAGTAAAGCAACGAAGCTGGGCGGGTTTCTCGCAGCCGGTGAGAAGCCGCTCGCAGGGAGAGGAGCTGCATGGATCTGCTAATCGTTCAACGCCCCCAGATCTCCGAGGAAGAGATTTCGAGTGTGCGGTCGAAAT
This sequence comes from Actinomycetota bacterium, assembly GCA_050694175.1. GTDB lineage: Bacteria > Actinomycetota > CADDZG01 > CADDZG01 > WHSQ01 > JBOGXA01. The sequence goes on along the minus strand of JBOGXA010000007.1, from coordinate 31,611 downwards.
TCGCCATCGAACCGCTGGAGCCGGGTTTTGGCTACACGCTTGGGAACTCGCTCAGGCGCACTCTGTTGTCGTCCATCCCAGGGGCGGCAATCACCCAGATCAAAATCGACAGCGTGCTGCATGAGTTCTCGACGATCGAAGGGGTGACCGAAGACGTCACCGATGTCGTCCTCAATCTCAAAGAGCTCGTGATCAAGAGTGAGAACGACGAGGCCGCCACCGTTCATTTGCGCGTCACCGGACCTACAGAGGTAACTGCCGGGGACGTGGAACTGCCGGCTGGTGTCGAAATCCTCAATCCTGAGCGTCATGTCGCGACTCTCAACAAGAAAGCGACGCTGTCGATGGAGCTCAGGGTCGAGCAAGGACGCGGGTACCGAGCCGCGATGACCGCCCCCAAGGAGGCGATCGGCACAATCCCCATCGACGCTATGTTCTCACCGGTTCGTCGCGTGACCTACGAGGTCGAGCCGACCCGTGTGGAGCAGATGACCAACTACGACCGCCTGATACTCGACGTCGAGACCGACGGTTCCATTACGCCGCGCGATGCGCTGTCGTCGGCAGGCTCGACCCTTGTTGAGCTGTTGCAGCTGTTTGCCGGTCTCGGAGAAGGAACCGGCGGGCTGGTGCTCGGCCCGGAGCCGGGCGAAGAGGAGGCCTCGGGCATCCTTGCACAGCCCATAGAGGAGATGGACTTCACTGTGCGCTCCTACAACTGCCTCAAGCGTGAAGGCGTGGCGACCGTGGGAGATCTCGTTCAGAAGACCGAGGAGGATCTACTCGAGATCCGCAACTTCGGCCAAAAGTCGATCGACGAAGTCAAGGCCAAACTCGAAGACATGGGGTTGGGCCTTAGGAGCAAGGAGTTTTAAGTGAGTTCATGTCTTGGGACGGCCCACTAGTGCCCCAGCCGAAGAAGGGTCCGCGGCTCGGATCCGGCCCCAAGCATCAGCGACTGATGCTGGGCAATCTGGCGACGTCGTTGTTCGAGCACGGCCGCATTCGGACCACCGAGGCCAAGGCCAAGGCGCTCAGGCCGTATGCGGAGAAGCTCATAACCAAGGCTAAGGGCGGCACCGTCCACGACCGCCGCCAGGTGCTCTCTATGATCTCCGACCGCGACATCGTGCACAAGCTTTTCTCAGAGATCGGCCCGGCTTTTGCCAACCGCAACGGCGGCTACACGCGCATCCTGAAGCTGGGTCCGAGAAATGGAGACGGCGCGGACATGGTGCTGGTGGAGCTCGTTGCCGAGCCGGGCACGATCTCGCACACCGATACGGGCGAGGACGGCGGGCGCCGGAGGCGGTTGCGGCGGCCGGGCCGGCGTCGTGGCCAGGAGGCGCCCGGTGCAGAAGAGGCGACGGCGACCGACGCAGGCGCGGACGAATCGGAGGAACGCGCGTCCGCCGAGTCCGCGGACGAAACGCCGAGCGATGGGCCGGTCGCGACTCCGGGGGATGCCGACTCGGGGACCTCCGCCGACAGGCCAGCCGCCCCCGAAGCCGAAAGCGGGGCGGATGCCGCCCCGGGCGAAGCCGATTCGGGCGAGGAAGAGCAAAAGAGCTGAACCTCCGGCTCGACATCGCGTACGACGGCACCCCCTTCCACGGCTTCGCGCGGCAGTCAGACGTCCGCACCGTGCAAGGTGAGCTCGAATCGGCTCTCGCGCGCCTGTTCCGGCACGACGTGGAGATCGCGGGGGCCGGGCGGACAGATGCGGGCGTGCACGCAGTCGGTCAGGTCGTCTCGGTCGATGCCCCCGACGATGCCGATCCCACGGTGATCGGGGATGCGCTGAACACGATGTGCGGTCCCGCCATCTCCGTGCGGGAGTGCCGTAGGGTCCCGGCGGACTTCCATCCCCGATTCTCGGCCCTGTCGCGTTCCTACGTCTATGCGGTGCTAATCGCCGGCGCCCCCGATCCGTGGCTGGCGCGAACCACCCTGTGGCATCCCGAACCACTCGACGTCGCTGCCATGAACGAGGCCGCCGGACATCTCATCGGGCGTCACGACTTCACGTCGTTCGGACGTTTACCCGACCCCGAGGCGTCCGCCGAACGAACCTTGTACGAGCTGCGCTGTGCGACGGATGAGCAGGTGGTCCGGATCTGGGCTCGCGCCAACGCTTTCATCCACCAAATGGTTCGGTCGCTGGCCGGTACGCTCATCCAGGTTGGCGAGGGGAGGCGCTCTCCCGATGAGGTAGTCGGGACCCTTGCGGCCCGGGATCGGGCCGCTGCCGGACCGGTTGCGCCTCCCCACGGGCTGTGCCTGGTGTCGGTCGAGTACCCGGATGGTTGGAGCGGCCCGGCCGCCGTGAGCGATCGATCCCCGGTTTGACCCCCCCCAATATGCCGTTTATCCTGCTGTTTTCCCGAAGGCCGCCGCCTCAATGTGCGCGCCCGGTACAAGGAAAAGGCAGTCATGAAAACCCATTCCACGAAGCCGAGTGAAGTACAGCGCGAGTGGTGGCTCGTCGATGCCGATGGCGTTGTGCTCGGCCGCCTGGCGTCGGAAGTCGCAAAGCGGTTGCGGGGCAAGCACAAGCCGTACTTCGCGCCACATCTGGACACCGGCGACCACGTAGTGGTGATCAACGCCGCGAAGGTAGTCATGACGGGGGGCAAGTTGTTGCAGAAGCAGTACTACCGGCATTCGGGCTATCCGGGCGGCTTGCGGGCTCGTCCCTACTCAAAATTCATGGTGGAGCGCCCAGAGCGCGCTATCGAGAAGGCGGTCAGAGGGATGCTCCCTCGCAATCGCCTCGGTCGGGCGATGCTGAAGAAGCTGAAGGTTTACGCGGGTCCCGACCATCCCCACACCGCGCAGAGTCCCAAGTCTCTCGATCTCAAGAAGGTCGCCGCGCCACACGCCCCCGAGCAGGCCCACACGATTCAGGAGGTAACCGGTGGCTAAGTCGGCCGCGACAGAATCCGAGCTGGCTCGTTCAACGGGACGGCGCAAGGAGGCAGTGTGCCGCGCCCGACTACTCGAGGGCAGCGGGATCTGGCAGGTGAACGGTCGGACGCTCGAGGACTACTTTCCCAGCGCGACCCACCGCATGATCATCACCGAGCCTTTTCGCATCACCGAAACCGACGGGCGCTACGACGTTATCGCCAAGCTCGAGGGTGGCGGTGTCTCCGGCCAGGCGGGTGCGCTGCGCCACGCGATCGCCCGGGCGCTTGTCGACCTCGACGCAGATCTGCGTCCGCAGCTCAAAAGGGCCGGGTTCCTCACTCGCGACGCACGCGAGAAAGAGCGCCGCAAGTACGGGCTCAAGAAGGCGCGCAAAGCGCCGCAGTACTCAAAGCGCTAGCGCGTCGAGTGTTAATTCGACCGCTATAGACGCCGTCAAAGTAACAGTCGATGATTCGTTATGAGCCTGCCAGCATCCTGCGCAGCACGTACTGGAGGACTCCGCCGTTGCGGAAGTAGTCGAGCTCCACGTCTGAGTCGATGCGGCACCTCACGGAGAACGTCTTCTCCACGCCGCCGGCGTTCCGGGCCGTGACCGTCAGCTCGGATCCCGGCGTAATCCGGACAACTCCGGTGATGTCGTACGTTTCGTCGCCCGCCAGGCCGAGCGACCCGGCGCCGTCGCCCTCGGCGAACTGCAGGGGCAACACGCCCATACCCACGAGGTTGCTGCGGTGGATGCGCTCGAAGCTTTCGGCGATAACGGCACGCACGCCGAGCAGATTAACGCCCTTCGCCGCCCAATCGCGCGAGCTTCCAGAGCCGTATTCCCTGCCGGCGAGAACGATCAACGGGACGCCTTCGTCCGCATAGCGCATCGCCGCCTCGTAAATGGTGGTTTCCTCACCGTCCGGAAGGTGCACGGTGAAGCCCCCTTCCTTGCCACCGGCAAGCTTGTTGCGAAGGCGGATGTTGGCGAAGGTCCCGCGCACCATGACTTCGTGATTGCCGCGCCGGGACCCGTAGCTGTTGAAGTCGATCGGCTCGATACCATGTTCGATGAGGTAAGCGCCGGCGGGTGAACTGGGGGCGATTGAGCCCGCGGGAGAAATGTGATCGGTGGTGACGGAATCGCCCACGAACGCAAGGACGCGCGCGTCGGCGATGTCGGCGGGGTCGGCCGGCTCCTCGTCGAGCTCGATGAAGAAGGGCGGCTCCCGTACGTAGGTCGATTCCGAGTCCCACTCGTATTGTGCTCCGGCCGGCGACGGGAGCCGTTGCCAGTTCTCATTGCCGTCGAACACTCTTGCGTACTCGGTGGTGAAGAGATCGGACCGCACCGCGGCCATCGCGTTGGAGACCTCCTCCGAACTCGGCCAGATGTCCTCGAGGTAAACGGGATTGCCGTCGGGGTCCACCCCGAGCGGATCGGACGTAAGGTCGACGTCGGCGTGACCGGCGAGCGCGTAAGCGACCACGAGCGGTGGCGACGCAAGGTAGCTCGCTTTGACCTGAGGATGGATGCGACCCTCGAAGTTGCGATTACCCGACAGCACCGAAACAACTGCGAGGCTATGCTCGTCGACTGCGTGCGCGACCGGATCGGGTAGGGGACCCGAGTTGCCGATGCACGTCGTGCATCCGTACCCCACGACATGAAACCCAAGCTTCTCGAGATATGAGGTGAGCCCGGCCCCCTCGAGGTATTCGGTGACGACTCGTGAGCCCGGGGCCATCGACGTCTTGACCCATGGCCTGGAGAGGAGTCCCCTCTCGACCGCCTTCTTGGCCACCAGCCCGGCCGCGAGCATGACCGACGGGTTCGAGGTGTTCGTGCAGCTCGTGATCGCCGCGATCACGACCGTCCCGTGACCGATGTGCACGGCCCCGTCGCCCTCGATTACTGCGTCCTCACCCGGATCGGGATGGTCGGGAATGTGCGGCTCGGTGGCGCTGCCCCCCTCGCTGAGCCACCGGCCCATATCGATCGACGCACGCCGGCCGGTTGCAACTTCCTCGCTATAGACCTTCTGGAAGCTGGTCCACACATCCGGGAGGGCAACGCGGTCCTGCGGACGTCGAGGACCGGCGAGGCTGGGCTCGACGGTGGTCAGATCGAGGGCGAGCGTTTCGTTGAAGACAGGGTCGGGCGCGCCGGCTGTGCGGAACATTCCTTGCGCCTTCGCGTAGCGCTCGACGAGGTCGATTGCTGCCGCGTCCCGGCCGGTGAGCCGCAAGTAGTCGAGGGTCTGATGGTCGATCGGGAACAAGGCCGCGGTCGCCCCGTACTCAGGAGACATGTTGGAGAGCGTGGCGCGGTCGGCAACGGTCAGACTCGAAAGTCCCGCTCCGTAGAACTCGACGAACTTGCCGACAACGCCGTGGGCGCGGAGCATCTCGGTCACGGTAAGCACGAGATCGGTCGCGGTGACACCGGCCCGCAGCGACCCCGTGAACTTGAATCCGACAACGACGGGGGTGAGAAGTGGAAGGGGCTGGCCCAGCATCGCGGCCTCGGCCTCGATGCCTCCAACGCCCCACCCGAGGACTCCCAGTCCGTTGATCATCGTGGTGTGCGAATCGGTGCCGACCAGCGTGTCGGGGACGGCCACATCGCCCTTTAGAACGTGGACCACCGTGGCCAGGTACTCGAGATTGACCTGATGCACGATACCTATGCCCGGCGGCACGACTCGGAATCCGTTGAATGCCTGTTGGGCCCACCTGAGCAGCGTGTAACGCTCGTGATTGCGCTCGTACTCGCGATCCACGTTGATGGCAAACGCTCTCTCGCTTGCGAACGCGTCGACCTGCACGGAGTGGTCGATCACGAGGTCGACGGGCACGAGTGGGTCGACCACCGAGGCATCGCCCCCCGAGCGCCGAATGGCGGAGCGCATCGCGGCGAGATCAACCACCGCCGGCACCCCGGTGAAGTCCTGCAATATCACGCGCGCCGGCGAGAACGGCAGCTCGCGCGGCTCGAGGTCCTCCACGCACCAGCGAGCGAGCGATGCAACGTCGTCATCGGTGGCGACTCCCTTTCCGGCGAGACGGAGAAGGTTCTCGAGCAGGATCTTTACCGTCGCCGGCATGAGCTCGAGAGTTGCGAGCCCCTCGCTTTCGAGCGCGCCGAGGCTGTAGTAGGTCAGTTCCCCCGAGGGAGTGCCCAGGCGGGTCTTCGTGCTATGCGCCATGTTGTCGCTCATGCGCTTGCCTCTGTCATCTCAGTGCACAACTTGTTTCAAGCGTCGCGCATGTGCAGCGAACGTGCTCACCCTCGGCCCGCCCGAGAATCGAGGAGCGCGCCATAGCGACGCGCCGCGAACACCGTCCTTAGTTGCCGAGGTTCGGGCAGAGGTCCTTGTACTGCGCCTTGGCTTGATCGATGACTTCGTCGGGCTGGCCTTCGAGGGCGGCCTCGATCTCGTCGCAGACCTCACCGGTACCGCTGGGGGGTGCGGTGGAACCACCACCGGTCCCGGCTGCTCCCCCCATCATCAGGCCCATGAGCTCCTGAAAGTCGACTTCGCTGGCCGCGTTCGGCTCCTCTAATGATCCTGTGAACTCGTCGACGGTCATCCTCAACCTCAGGTCCTCTACGCCCTCGGGGAATTCTTCGGCGCCCTCCCAATCGGCGAACTGGGTGATGTTGAGCTCGACCTGAGTTATCTCAGCGTCGTCGACCCATACGTCCAGCACGATGTCCTCGTCAGGCAGGTCTTCTGAATCCGGTAGCGGCGCGCCGCCGGATGCGAGCGTCCCGGCCGCTTCGCTCAACTCCTTGAAGTCCTCGAATAACTGGCGCAGAGGGATGGTGACGACGAGTTGTCCACCCGGACCCTCCTCGTCACCTGCGTCGACTTCGGCGTTGTCCCTGAGCGAGTTGGCAAGCTCCTCGGCCATTGCCTGCTGGTCTGCCGTCTGTTCCTCGACCGACTTGCCGGTCAACTGCTCGGCGAACTGCTCGGCTCCGGTTATCGATATCCATTCGCCGTCGAGGAAGGGTCCGACGAAATCGAAGCCGGGCTGGCTTGCGATCTGCTGCTCGAAGGCCTCGAGCGACGCAGGGTCGGCACCGAAAGCATCCATTGCGCCCGCGATATCGGCTCTGGCATAGAGCGTCGTCCCGAATGTCTGCATCTCGAACGCGTTCTCCTGCCCCGCGAGGTTGAAGACGAACTGCGCCTGCTGATCTTCGACCTCTTCCGCCTCCTTGGTTGTCATCAGCAAGGACGAGTCGAAGAACTTCTGTGCGTCCTCCTCCTTCAGGTCGCCCTCGGAGACCGCGGTGAGTGACTCGGTGGAGCCCTCCAGGCTGAACTCGATGCTCGTTCCCTGATAGTCGGCGAGATTGTCGAGGGCCTCGTCGAGGGAGCCCTCGGGATCGTCGCTCACCTGTTGCTGAGCCGGGTCGCTACAGGCCACCTGTGCGAGCGCCAGCCCGGCGGCCACGAGAAGAGCAAGGGTCCTCGGGGATCGAGGCATGGGGGATTCCTCCGGTAGTCGATTGGGCAATCTGATTCCCCAAGTATGCGGGACGACAAAACACTTGGTAAACCAGGGGCCTGGTACCCGCGGGACAGGAGGCAGATGAGCGACATCGCGGGCTACACGCTCGCAAACATCGATGTGGAGATCGATCCCGACGCCCCCCGGCGCGTGTGGGCGCGCGACTCCTCCTACTGGGGCCCGGGCGACGACGATCCCGCCTCCAGGCTCGGATGGCTCGAATCGCACGTCGATATGGCCGCCGCCGAGTCCGACCTGGTCGCGTTCGCCGAAGACGCAGCGGGGAGGGGTCCCGTCACGGTCGTACTGCTGGGGATGGGAGGGTCCGCGCTCGCCCCCGAGGTGTTCGCTCGCACCCTGGAGGTCGCAGCCGGACGCCGGCTGGTCCTGTGCGATTCAACCCATCCCGCCGAGGTCGCACGCGTCGAGGCCGCGCTTGATCTGAGTCGTTGCCTCTTCGTCGTATCGAGCAAATCCGGTACGACGGTAGAGACGTCGTCGCTCTACCGGCTGTTCCGAAGCCGCATCGACGACGGGAGCAGGTTCGTCGCGATCACGGATCCCGGGACACCCCTCCACCAGCTGGCGCTTGCTGAGGGCTTTCTTGCGACGTTCACAAACCGGCCCGACATCGGAGGCCGGTACTCCGCGCTGTCGTACTTTGGGGTCGTTCCGGCCGCTCTGCTCGGTGTCGATCTCGCACCGCTCCTTCGCGGTGCTCGCAAGATGGCCGAGCTGTGTTCGGCCGCGGTCCCGGCGGAGGAGAATCCGGGTGCCGTGCTCGGTAGCCTCCTCGGTCGTCTCGCCGAGCGCGGAAATGACAAGCTTACGTTTGTGATCTCCCCACCGTTCGCCGCCTTTGGTGATTGGGTCGAGCAGCTCGTTGCGGAATCGACCGGTAAGCGGGGCCGCGGGATAAGTCCCGTCGTCGGAGAGCCGGTTGTGAGCGCGGAGACATACGGGAGGGATCGGACGTTCGTGCACATCCGATCAGGTAACGACGATACACACAACGATTTCGTTGCGACTCTCGCAGGGATGGGCCACCCGGTGATCCGCATCGACGTTGACTCCTCCGGCGCTCTGGGGGCCGAGATCTTTCGGTGGGAGTTCGCCGTTGCGGTCGCATCGGCGGTCATGGGCATCAACGCGTTCGACCAGCCCGATGTCGAGTCGGCCAAGGCGTCTGCCCGGGCGGCGCTCGAATCAGAAGAGCAAATCGGCTGGCTCGAGGAGGATCCGGAGACCATCTTCGATGGGCTTGCCCCCCCCGAGCTGTCGGCCCTGCTCCTCTTCGCCCCGTCCACCGACGAGGCCCGGGTGACGCTCGAGGCTGCGCGCCGCAAGCTCGTGACGCGTACAGGCGTGGCGACCTCGGCGGGGTTCGGCCCGCGCTATCTCCATTCCACCGGCCAGCTGCACAAGGGTGGTCCGGTGGACGTGCGTGCGCTCGTCGTCCTCGATACCCCGGCCGAAGACATCCCGGTCCCCGGCGCGGGCTACGGATTCGCTCGGCTGGTGACGGCGCAGGCACAGGGAGATGTACACGCCCTTCGGGCGGCGGGCCGCCGGGTCGCGTCCACGACGTTCCAGCGCTTCAACCAATGGGCCAAGCAATGAACGAAAACGCGTCTCTGATACCCGAGAATCACGTGATCGTCGTCTTCGGCGCGAACGGGGATCTCTCCCGGCGAAAGCTCCTACCGGCGCTGGTTCACCTCGATGCGGAGGGATTGATGCCGAAGGACTATCGCATAATCGCCTCGGCGCGCAGCGAGATGACCGACGAGGAGTTCAGGGGTTTCGCCCTCGCAGCAACGCGTGAGTTCTCGCGGCACAGCCCCGGTGACGATGAATGGGAGGGGTTCGCGCGTCGCCTGTCGTACGTATCGTCGGATTTCGGGCCGGACAATACGGAGGCCACCGTTCAGGCCGTCCGAAGAGCCGAGGCCGAGATCGGCGGAGAGCCACGCAGGCTCTTCTACCTTGCGGTACCACCCACCGCGTTCGAACCGATAACGGCCGGCCTGCATGCAGGCGGGCTCAGGGAACGAGCCCGTGTGATCTTCGAGAAGCCGTTTGGATCCGACATCGATTCGTACCGCCGGCTCAACGAAACCGTGACGGCTTGCCTCGACGAATCACAGGTCTATCGGATCGATCACTATCTTGGCAAGGAGACCGTGCAGAACATCTTCGCCTTTCGATTTGCCAACGGGATGTTCGAACCTGTTTGGAACCGCAGTCACATCGATCATGTGCAGATCGATGTTCCCGAGGATCTCGACGTTGCCAACCGGAGCGCGTTCTACGAGCAGACCGGTGCCTTCCGGGACATGGTCGTATCTCACCTGTTCCAGGTTCTCGCCGTGGTCGCGATGGATCCTCCCGCCGCCTTCACGGCCGGGGCCCTGCTGGATGAGAAGGTGAAGGTTTTCGAGGCCATGGTTCCGATGTCGACGGAGGACGTCGTGCGCGGGCAGTACGACGGATACCGGGATATCGAGGGGGTCGATCCGCACTCAGAGACCGAAACGTTCGTTGCCGCCCGCGTCCTCATCGACAACTGGCGGTGGACGGGGATCCCGTTCTACCTGCGGACCGGGAAGAGGATGGCAGAGAGCCGATCGTCGATAACTCTGGGGTTTCGGGATCCACCCCGACGGATGTTTCGCAACGTGGCGACGCGGGGTTTTGGCAGCGATCACCTGACCATCGAACTGGGCCCCCACGAAGGAATCTCGATCACCTTTCTGGCCAAGATCCCCGGCCCGTCCATCGAGCTCGGGCCCGCGAACATGAACTTCCACTACGAGGGATCGTTCGGCTCGGAGCTGATCGAGGCGTACGAGCGGCTACTCCACGACGCGTTGCTCGGCGATCGGACCCTGTTCACGCGCGCGGACGGCATCGAACGGACGTGGGAGGTTGTCACCGAGGTTCTGGAACGCCCTCCGCCCCTCCATTCCTATCCCCAGGGATCGTGGGGGCCCGAGGCCGCGGTGGAGCTGATTGCGCCGCGCCGGTGGCACTTCCCCGCCGACCTGGACCACTGACCGCGAGGAGCGGCGGCTCAGGCGGATTCGGCTGTGCGGTACGGAGGGGATCCCCAGAGACCGGTGCCGTCGTCCGACGCCTCGGTCGCCGGCAGCTCGATCATGCGCAGCGAGTAGGCAAGCTGGTCGCCGGGGACCGGCCGTCCCTTCCAGTAGCCTTGAGCGAGGTCACAGCCCAGCTGCCGCAGCTGGACCCACGTGTTCTCGTCCTCGACTCCCTCTGCGACGACCTCCAGGCCCAGGTTGTGGGCCAGATCGACGGTCGACTGAACGATCACGAAGTCGTTCTCGTCGTTTGCCATGTTCACCACGAAGGACTTATCGATCTTGAGTGTGTTCACCGGTAACTTCTTAAGATAGGCCAGGGACGAATGCCCGGTGCCGAAGTCGTCGATTGCAATCTTTATGCCCATCGAATCGAGTGCTTCGAGGACCTCGCGCGCTCGATTCGGCTCCGCCATGACGGTACCTTCCGTGATCTCAAGCTCCAGTTTCCCGGAAGGAACACCCCACCTGTCCAGGATTGCGGCGACTCGGCGCGGTAGCGTCGAGTCGAGGTTGCGCACCGAAAGGTTTACGGCGACGGTCAGATCGAGGCCTTCCTGTTGCCACTCGTGGCACTGGCGCACGGCGCGGTTGAGGACGAGCATGGTGAGCTGGTCCATGAGTCCGGCCCGTTCTGCGAGGCCGATGAAATCGTCGGGCGCGACCAGACCCTTCTGAGGATGATCCCAGCGGACGAGTGCCTCAACGCCCTGCACCCGGCCCGTGCGCAGATGCACTTTGGGTTGGTAGTAAAGCACCAGTTCGTTGCCGTCTATCGCGTAACGAAGCTCGGTTCCCATTGCCAGCTTCGCAGCGCTGTAGTCGTCGCGCTCGGGGATGTATTGCTCGTAACCGCCTCCATTGTTCTTCGCGATGTACATGGCGACGTCCGCTCTTTGCATCAGCGTGTCTGCACTGGTCCCGTGCCGCGGATAGATCGCGATCCCGATGCTGGCGCCGACATGAAGTTTGAGTCCCTGAACCATGAACGGTCGCAGGAGCGATTCGATGATCTTCTCGGCGACGTGGGCGGCCGAACTGGGAGTCGGGACGTTCGCGAGCAGGATTCCGAACTCGTCTCCTCCCAGGCGCGCAACGGTGTCGGAGTCCCGCAGCACCGTGTTGAGGCGGGGGCCGATCTGCTGGAGGAGCAGGTCGCCATGATGATGGCCGAGGGTGTCGTTAACTTCCTTGAAGTGATCGAGATCCAACAGGAGGATGGCGACGGCCGCCTTGGATCGCGATGCGAGCAGCAGCGCTTGCTGCAATCGATCTCGGAAGAGAGTTCGATTGGGGAGGTGGGTCAGCGGATCGCGAAGGGCCTGACGCTCGTTCTCCTCGACCTGGTTGCGGAGGCCGTACAGCCGGCGTGAGGTCCGGGTGAAGAGAATCAAAATGACCGCCCAGAGGCCCAGCAAGCACGCTCCGAGCAATCCGGTGATGCGCCTGGCGTCGGTGTCCATCTGAGATGCAAGCGCCTCCCACGGCATGCGCACCTCAACGGCGGCGGCGCGGCGAGAGCCGGAGTCGGAGACCAACGGCGTGAACACGGAAACGGCCCCATTGGGTGCGGACTCGTTCTTGGGAGTCACAGTCGTGACCCGTCCCGCGAGCGCGGACCTAAGGGCGTGGGACAACCGGAACGACCTGCCTACCTGACGGGCTGCGGGGGCCGTCGAGTAGAGGAGCCTCCCATCCGCGTTCCACAGGTTGAGCCGGTATCCCGACCCGGCCTCGATTTGGGGCCGCAGGGCCTTGTCGAGGGAACCCGCCCGCGTAGGGCCGATCGGTTGGGCGAGTCCGGTTCGGCCGACGTTGGGACCCACCCCCACCCGGGTCAGCAGCTCGGATTCGCGTTCGATCGACCGGAGATGGCGGGCGCGGACAAACGGCTTCACCGTGAACCAGACCGCGGTCCCGGCAGAAATAAGGCCTATAAGGCTGACGACGAGGAACTTCGTGAGGGTGCTGGCGTCGCGCAAATTGCTCCATCCGAACGAGAGACGTGTTGACCGCCTACGGGTGTATCGACCCGCTGCCGGCTAATCGAAATACGTAGAATTACGTAGACGCCTTGGGGTTCCGAGAGGCGTCTGAGTTCTTGCTCAGATCAGGTCGGCGATCACCTCGGCGACGTCCTTTCGGATGCCGGTCACGAACGGGATCTCGACCTTGGTGTAGCGTCTCGCCTCCGTCGCTCTCAGCGCGCGGATGAGGTCGACGATGCGATCGGGCGTATCCGCCTCGAAGGCAAGGATCCACTCGTAGTCGCCCAAGCCGAAGGCGCTCGTCGTGTTCGCCTGGACGTCGGCGAAAGGTGCCGCGGCCTCGCCGTGCTCACGCAGAAGCTTGCCCCGTTCCGCCGGATCTAGCAGATACCAGTCGGGTGTGCGCACAAACGGATAGACGCACAGATACCGCTTGGGAGCCTTCCCGGCAACGAATGAGGGGAGGTGGCTGGGGTTGAACTCGGCCGGGCGCACCAGCCCGAGGAATGCCTGCGTCTGCTCGAGGGCCGCCCCCAGCCGGGTCCGCCGGAAGGCGACCGTCAGTTCTTGGGCATCGTCCGCCGAGCGAGCGACCCACCACGCCATCAGATCTGTGCCGGCCGCGAACCCGGCGGTCGAGTACAGACCGCGCGTGTCGACCCGGCCCGAGAACTCGTCGAGCAGCTCGGTAAGCTCTTTTGCCGCGAGGTCCCGATCGAGCCCGGCCACCCGCTCGGGGATCGCCCGGTAGACGGGGTAGGAGGCAAAGATCAGATCGTCGGTCACGAGGTGTCCTTTCCTTGGTTTCGTCCAGCCTACCGGCGGACGGTGTCGTTGAGAGTGGCGGCAATGCCGAGCGCGGCCTCACGCCCCGCTGCAATGCACGCCGGCAGGCCCGACCCCTCGTAGCCGGCTCCGGCAACGGCGAGCCGGCGATGGCGCCTCAGGGCCCGGCGCACCGCCGCCACGCGGTCGAGGTGCCCGACCGCGTACACCGGCAGGGCGCGGTCCCATCGCACGATGTGCACGGTCCCGGGATCGGCGTCGATGCCCGCGGCCGCTGCGAGCTCGGCCTGGACCGCGCCGGCCAGATCGTCGTCCGGCAACTCGAGCCCGCCCCCGCCGACGAAACAGCGCACCACGGTCCCGCCATGCGGGGGAGTTGAGTGCCGCCACTTGGAAGAGAACCACGCGCACGCGGCCAATACCCGTTTCTCGGAGCTAGGGACCAGGAACCCGCTTGGACCGGCCGGCACCGTGACGGCACCGGGTGGGTAGACGAGCCCGATCACCCCCGCGGGCGCGTACTCGATGCCGCCCAGCAGACGCGCAGCCTCGGCATCCAGTTCTGTGAGCAGGGCCGCGGCCGCATAGGCCGGCACCGCGAGAACAACCCCGCGCGCGGTCAGTCTTGATCCATCTGCAACCTTCACCGCGTATCCGGTATCGCCCCCGGCGAGACCGACCACGGCGGTACCGGTTCGAACCTCCGCTGCTCTCAACTCCTTGCGCAGCGCGTCGATGAGCCGCTGCATCCCACCGCGGATTCCGAGGAAACCGGGGGCCGGGCCGGCTTCCCGGTTGGCACTAAGGGCACGCATGACGCTTCGGCGCGAGCGCGCCGCGGCATCGATCTCGGGGGCCCCGGCGGCAAGGCTCATCTCGTCGGCCGCGCCCGATCTCGACGCGGCGAGTATGGGGTCGACGAGCCGCTCGAGCACTTCCCGACCGAATCGGCGCCGAACGAAGTCGCCGATCGACCTATCGCCGTTTGCCAGCCGGCGCGGCCACCCGAGGTCTGCAAGCGCGCGCACGCGTCCGGCGAGCGAGAGGTGGTCGCAGCCCAAGATGTCACGGGCCGATGAGGGGATACCGCGCACGAATCCGTCGGGAAGCGGCCGGAGCTGCCCCCGGGACCATATCTGGATGCCGCTCACAGCAGGGGCCACGAGATCGCCTTCCAACCCAAGGTCGGTGCACAGCTCGACGGCTTCCGGGCGATGCGTGACAAACCAGTCGGGTCCAGCCTCGATGAGTGCCCCTCCTGCATGATCCGTGCGGATCACCCCACCCAGCCGATCCCTCGCCTCGATCACCGTCACGCCCACATCGGGGGGAAGCGCTCGGGAAAGAGTCAGCGCCGCGGACAGCCCGGTGATGCCACCTCCCACGACTGCGACTGTGTCGCTCACTGGTCCACCATCCCTGGCGGGCTCCCGGCTCAGTTCAGGGCGCGTCGAACAACGGTTGCGAGTATGTCGAGGAAGTCGGGCTCATCGTTCGGCATGGCGGTGCGGCCGAAACCGATTCCGAGCTTCTTGGCAGATTGTGCGGCCTCGATGTCGACGTCGTAGAGCACTTCCAGGTGATCGGACACGAATCCACAGGGACAAATGATGACTGCCGGCGCGCCGTGCGCGGCCTCACGTTCCATCACCTCGAGGATGGTTGGACCAAGCCACTTCTCGGTGGTGCGTCCCGCGCTCTGCCATCCAACGGTCCAGTTCGTAAGCGAACAAGCGCTCGCTACCGCCTCGGCGGTTTGGTGCACCTGATCCGGATAGGGGTCGCCGGCCTCCAGGATGCGCTCGGGCAGGCTGTGCGCGCTGAAGACCACCGTCGCATCGGGCACCGTCTCTGCCACTGCCGTCTTTACCGCCCGGGCAAGAAGCGTGACGTAGCCGGGCTCGAGGTGCCAGCTCTCGACGACCTCGAGCCGGCCTGTCCACCCACCCTGTGTCGCTGCATCGAGCGCCCGGCGCCTGTAGTCACCGACACTCATCTTGGAATAGTGGGGAGCGAGTACGAGACCTACCGCACGATCGACGTTGTCCTTCGCCATGGCGCCGACGGCATCGGCTATGAACGGGGCCGCGTGCTTCTGTCCCAGATATGTCGGGATACTCAGGCGCTCACCAAGCCCGCTCGCCTGGGCCTGAGTGATCTCGAGCAGCGGAGAGCCGCCGATCGCCCGGTAGCGTTGCTGCAGGTCGGCGAGCAGCTCGGGAGGTGGCGGCCGTCCGCGGCGGATGTCGGTGTAGTAGGCCTCGACGTCGTCCGGTCCTCGCGGCGTTCCGTACGCCATGACCAGGACGGCGCGTCCCTCATGAAGCTCGGTCATCTTGTCTCCACGAGTGCACGAACTCGACGAGACCTCGCAAGATGTCGGGATCGGTTGCGGGCAAGACCCCGTGCCCGAGATTGAAGATGTGGGCCCGGCCTCCGCCGCGCTCGAGCACATCGGCCGCTCGCTCCTTTACGACCTCGGAAGGGGCGAGGCATGTTGACGGATCGAGATTTCCTTGAAGGGCAACAGCGTCACCCGTTCGTCTCCGGGCCTCGTCTAGCGGTACGCGCCAGTCGACGCCGACCACGTCGGCGCCGCTGGATGCCATCGACGCGAGCAGTTCCCCCGTTCCGACACCGAAGAGGATGCGCGGTACGCCGGCGCCGGCGAGGCCGTGCATTATGCGTCGCGTCGCGGGAAGCGCGTACGACTCATAGTCGTCACGAGACAGATGCCCGGCCCAACTGTCGAAGATCTGGATGGCTTGAGCGCCCTGCTCCACTTGTGCGAGTGAGAACGCGAGGAGTGCATCGGCGAGCGCCTCCATTAGGGCGTGCCACGTCTTGGGCTGCGCGTACATCAGCGCCTTGGTGCGCGCGTGACTCTTCGAGGGTCCGCCCTCGAAGAGATAGCTCGCCAGCGTGAAGGGTGCGCCGGCAAATCCGATCAGGGGCACGTCGAGTTCCGCCCGCAGGATGCGGATGGTCTTGAGGACGTGGGGCACGCCCGTTGCCGGGTCGAATGGTTTGAGCGTCGCAAGCCCAGAAGGGTCGCGGATGGGTTCGGGGACGACCGGTCCGATCCCGGGACGGATGTCGACGTCGACGCCCATAGCTGCAAGGGGCACGACGATGTCGCTGAACAGGATCGCGGCGTCCACGTCGTAGCGACGGATCGGCTGCAGCGTGACCTCGGCCGCCAGTTCCGGCGAGCGACATATGGCGAGGATGTCGTTGTGTTCGCGCAACTTGCGGTATTCGGGGAGGCTCCGGCCCGCCTGGCGCATGAACCAGACGGGAACACGCTCGGTCGGCTCACCGCGGCAGGCTGCAAGGAAGGTGGATGTGGAGGTGACGGTGCTCTCAGATGGCATCGAGGGTCGATCCTACGTGGGCCCTCGGGGTACCCCTGCAGGTGGACCGGGTCGCCTACATCACGAGTACCGCGGCCCCGGCCAGCGCACCCTCCGACAGCGCTCGAAGTGCGTTGTCCGCGTCGGCCAGCGCAAAGGCGGTCGTGGTCGTTTCGACGGGGATTCGGGACGCGATCTCGAGCAGCTCTTCACCATCTGCGCGCGTGTTGGCCATGACGCTTGTGATCGTGCGTTCCCCGAAGAGGTGGCGCTCATAGTCGAGCGGTGGCACGCGGCTCAGGTGGATTCCTGCGATGGCGAGCGTGCCTCCGCGATCCAGCCCGGCGAGCGTCGGTGGAACGACGTCACCCGACGGCGCGAACAGGACGGCGCCCTCGAGCGGTTCCGGCGGCCCGACCTCGGGGGGCCGTGCGCTCACAGCGCCAAGGCGTGTCGCGAGCTTGCGCGCCCGCTCGGAGCGAGTGACCACATGCACGCGTGCACCGAGATGGGCGGCGACCTGACAGGCGATGTGGGCGGAAGAGCCGAAGCCGTAGATGCCCAGCCGCACACCCTCGCCGACCCCCGCTTTCTTGAGAGCTCGGTAGCCGATTATTCCGGCACACAACAGTGGCGCAGCGTGCTCGTCGTCAAAAGCTGCCGGGATCGCGTAAGCAAACGACTCCGGCACGACTGCGTACTCAGCGTAGCCACCGTCTGCGTCCCACCCGGTGAAGAGCGCGTCGGTGCACAGGTTCTCGAGACCGCGTGTGCAAAAGCGGCAGCGTCCGCATGTGTGGCGCAGCCACGCGATCCCGATCCGATCGCCGACACCGAATCTGTGGGCGCCCGGCCCGAGCGCATCGACCATCCCCACCGCTTGGTGTCCGGGCACGACCCTCGGCCGATGCTCCGGGAGGTCGCCTTCGACGATGTGGAGGTCGGTACGGCATACCCCGCAGGCCGCGACCCTGACGCGCACCTCCCCGGCCGACGGCTCCGGCGGAGCCTTGTCGACGAACTCTAGGGGGCCGCCGTGGATGGGGCCCGGCCGCGAAAGTTCCCACGCGCGCATACACCCCAATTAGACACGCGGGGGGTTCAATTGAGGGCATCGAAGAAGGGTCGAAGCGGAAGGATCATGGCGACGGGATTTGATGCGGTCGTGCTCGCCGGGGGCCGCGCCACGCGCTTGGGGGGCGTGGACAAGGCACTGGTCGAGATCGGGGGGCTCAGCCTGCTCGATCGCGCGCTCAGGGCAGTACGCGCGGCGGACAACATCGTTGCGGTCGGTCCCCGGCGGCGCTCCGATCTGCGCGTTCGCTGGGTACGTGAGGAGCCGCCGGGGGCGGGGCCCGTTCACGCGTTGCGGGCCGGGCTCGAGCACGTCGCCGCCGAGCTCGTCGTCGTCCTCGCGGTCGACCACCCACTTGTCACCGAGCGCACAATCGCCGCGATCCTCGGTTCCGCCCGGGGCCGCGACGGTGCCACGCTCTGTGACTTCGACGGTCATGTGCAACCGCTTGTCGGCACATACAGGCGGGACGTCTTGACGGAGCGCATCGAGTCTCTCGATCGAACCGAGGACGCAGCGATGCGAGAGCTCGTGATGGGCCTTGACCTGGGGACCGTACTGGAGCCGGGGGCCGCGATGGATTGCAACACGTGGGAACAGGTGCAGGCTGCGCGGTCACTGATCGAAGGAGACGACGGGGATGCCGGATGAACGGTGGAGCAATCCAATGAGCCGACCGCGCGTCGGACCGGTAAACTTCGCCGATGGGGAGTGACGAGGAGCGTGACGAGGAGCGCACCGAACGGCGGGTCCCATTATTCGAAGAGCTGGCCCGCATGGGATTGATGGGTGATCGGTCGGCGCCCGATGCCACGGATGCGACCGACACTGCGCCCCGCAGGCAACCGGCCGCCCGCCCCCCGGCGGACACCCCGAGCGCGGCATCGCCGGCCGAGCAAGAGCCGCCGCCGCGTTCTGCGGCTGCCTCGCCCCCTCCGGCGAGCCCGCCGGCGCCGCCACCCGCGGACCCCCTGTACGCGCCGCCGGGACCCACTGCCGAAAGCCTCACGGCCGAGACCGTCCTCAAGCCGCAGCGACAGAAACCGTCGCACGGGTGGCGGAGGGCGGTGTACGTGCTAACGGGGGGCGTCGTCAATCCCGGGCCCTCGGCGGGAGAGATTCATCGCCAGGCTCTTGAAGGGCGCGCTCGCACCGTTATCAAAGGCTGCCACCGCGCGGCCGTGATCAGCCTCAAGGGCGGGGTGGGGAAGACCACCACGACCGCAGTTCTCGGCGCCACGTTCTCCTCGGCGCGCGGCGACAGAGTCATCGCCGTCGACGCCAACCCCGATCGCGGCACGCTCGCGGAGAAGGTTGGGCGTGAGACGCATGCGACAGTGCGCGACCTGCTTGCGGCCCGGCCTTCGGTCGAGCGCTACGCGGACATCCGTGAGTTCACCTCGCAGGCTCGCAACCGGCTCGAGGTGCTGGCGTCGGATTCCGACCCGAGCGTGTCGCTGGCGTTCAGCGAGCAGGAGTACCGGGACGTTCTCGACCTACTGGAGCGCTACTACAGCCTCATCCTTACCGACTGCGGCACCGGTCTGCTCCACAGTGCCATGCAAGGCGCCCTTGGCCTGGCCGATTCGATTGTCGTCGTGAGTTCTCCGAGCCTCGACGGGGCTCGCAGTGCCAGCGCAACCCTCGACTGGCTCGAGGCGCACGGCTTCGGCGATCTCGTGCGCCGCGCGGTGGTCGTGATCAGCATCGTGCGGTCGGGAAGCGGCGACGTCGATCTCGGCAAGCTCGAGGAGCACTTCGCGGCCCGGTGCAGGGCGGTGCAACAGATTCCGTACGACCCCCACCTCGCAACCGGCGCGGCAGTCGATCTCGACGAGCTGAAGCCGGCGACCCGCCATTCGTTCCTGCAGCTCGCCGCGCTCGTGGGAGACGGCTTCCAGGTAAGCCAGGTGACGCGGGCCTAGAGCCGGTCGGCGACGAGCCGGGCCAGTACCGCTGCCGCGTCATCCGACACGTCGCGCGATGTGATGGCCAAAGTCGCAAGCGTCGTGCCGACCGCGACGACCACCGCCCGCACTCCGGCCGCTTTCTCCTCGATTGATGCAGTGGCACCAGCGCCCACCTCGATCGGGTTTCCGCGCGCCGCGGCGGTTGCGGCCGCGGCGGCGCTGCCGGACGACGTGATACTCAACTGGACCGCGGAGATTCCCCCGACGGCGTAGATGCAGGCCCCGGCGTCGCCTCTCAACGTCACCCCGCCGACTCCGAGCGCGCCGGCGACGTCAGACTCCGACAACAGCGAGCAGGCATCGGGCAGAGAGTCATCTCCGGACCCGGAAGCGATTCCGCTCACGGTGGATTCGACGATGCGCGGCCCCCGGCGCGTGAGCGGATTAGTTCCGCCATGTCCTCCGGCGACCGATCGAGACCCGGCCCTCCCAGTGTGAGGTGATAGCCGTAGGTCCGCTGGTTGGTCCGCAGCAGCGAGGACAGGTCGGTCACCTGCGAGAACGCCCCGAGTTTGGCTCCGGGGATCATCGATGCCAGGCGAACGCCGGTGAGGTTCCCGGCGGACCGTGGTGACGCGGACGCGAGAAAACGCTCGGCCGAGCTCAGCCTGACGCCTACGCTTTTGGCCTTACCAACCGTCACGATGCCGATGTCCTCGATGTCGTTCCACTGAACCAGGCCGCCTGCACGGTGGGGCTCGATTTCAATGCCTACCTCAGACACGGCGTAGGCAACCGGATTCGCCATGATCGTGCGCGCGTTTATCGCGGTGACGATGCCCAGCGCGATCATCCCGCCGCCGATGATGATCTTGGTGATGGCGCCGACGTCGAGAACGATGACGAGGATGCCGAACGCAATGCAAACAGCCGCAAGGGCCAGCCGCCCGCCGGCGTACGCGGAGGTGCGGCGAACCTCTACCCGATTGCTGCCCCCGGCCATCATCGCCACCTCCCTCTGCTTCGAGTCTACTCCTCGCCCATGTCGTCGACGTGGTAGAGGTTGACCTCGAGGTCGAGACCACCGCCCTTTGTGAGGCGCTGGAGTTTCGACGCGGGTGCGATGTCCACGCGCACCGCGTACGTAAGACGACCATCGGGGAGCAGACAAGTCGGCTGAGCATCTGCGGGCACGGGGAAGGAGAACGGAACGATCTCCGACTTCGCACTCAGTTCGATGACTCCGGTCGTCGACAACCGATGGTCCTTGCGCACGACGGCGTCGGTGCTTCCGCCGAGCGCGTGCCCCATATGCACACGCAGCAGCGAGATCTCTACCGTCCACGCGCCGGGTGGAGGCGTGACCTCGACGTTGCCGGAGAGTGCGTCCCCGATGCGCGCGTGGCGCCGGACATCGTCGACGACTATTAGTCCTCCTTGCAACCCGCTGCCGAAGCCGAAATCCGGGCTCGATTCGGCGGCCGCTCCCGCGGATCGAACGGCGAGAACGCGAACGTCTGACCGCGACGTCACGGCCGGCGACCCCGCCGGAACGACAACGGCAACCAGCCCGTAGCACACCGTCAGGTAGTCGTCGTCGACTGATGGGAACGCGGCCGGGAGCTCGAACGACATGGGCACGTCGCCATGCTCGCCGCGTCGCCGCGAGCCTTCGATGGCAAGCGGGACCACATGCTCGCGCGCGTCGTCGATCGGGGCAAAGTCTTCGGATGTCTTGGCGAGGCGGATATCCGAGAACGACGGCCGCTCGCCGTCCCACAGCGCACGCCGGGCCCTCATCTCGAGGTAGGCGACAGAATCGACCACGTCGCAGTCCTCTGCTATCTCCCAGCGAACCGTTGCCTCGATGGCCGCCGGCGGTGTCAGCGGCCGCGGGTCGTTCTCCCACGAGAGCTGTAAGGGCCCCTCACCGCGCTCCGACGAATCAGGCGCCATAGAACTAGTGGTCGCCGTTATAGACGACGAGTTCGAGCTCAACCTCCGCCGCATTGCGAAACGGCCATACGCCGGTTGGCGCCTCGGCCCTAACGAACCACCGCAGGGAGTGGTGGGGAGGTATGCACGTCGGGGGCGCGTCGTCCGGCACCTCGAGACGAAACGAATGGGCGGCGCCGGCCTCGGCGTCCAGACGAATGTCGTCCACCTTGAAATCCGCTCGCATCTGTTTGACGACGCCGCCCAGGGTGCCCTCATGGTCCCAGGAATGGCTACGCACCAGCGCGACCCTCACGGAGCGGGCGGTGCGAGCTAGTGCCACGTTCCCTCGGACCGGGGCTCCGCAGCGGATCGATCGTTCGGGAACCTCGAGCCTCAGTCCCAGATCGGGGCCCGAGAAAACCGGCTCGGTCGTTGTCACGTTCGAGTACCCGTCTCCCGGCAGCAGCAGCGTCACCGGCGCCCGATACGTCTCCACTCCACCGGGCTCGGATGTGACGTCGACCCGGACGCTGTGCAAGTTCGTGAGTCGATTCCTGATCTCGACCGTCGGGTGGACCCACGGCACGGTCATGGTGACGATCTCGTGGCCCTCCTGGCCGGTGGTGTAGGAGCCCGCCGGCAACACCGGGGTCCCTATCCCCGGGGTGGCGCGGAAATACTCGGTCGATCCGTCGGGATGGATGATGACCTCCCACTTGAGCTCGGCGCTGCCCGCCCCGGGGAGCCCATCGCGCGAAATGACGTACTCCCACTTCGCTTCGAGCATGGCGGTCGCGTGGCGGAGCTCACAGTCGCGCAGACAACGCCATGCGATGGCCGCGCGCACCGAGCCGGGCGGGGTTAAGACCGCCGGTTCGACACCGACGTCGACGGTGAAGGCTTCGAGCATGCGACCTCAAGCGTAGACAAGGCGGCCCCACACTGCCGTCCGCACCGCCGACGGCCGGCACAACCTGGGAGCGCCTCAGGGCGCCGCGGTTGCCGGCTGTGGGATCGGAGGCAGCACGAGCCGATCGCCTGGACGCACGAGGTTGGGATCCGTGATGTGGGGGTTCGCTCGAGCGATGAGCCGGGCGTAAGACCCGTCGCCGTACTCGCGCTCGGCGATACTCCACAGGGTGTCGCCCGCAGCGACCTGGTGCGTCCCCCCTCCCGCCACATGGGTGGGAGACGCGCCTCCACCCGGCGGCGGATCCGGTGGGGGTGGCGGCTGCTGCGGCGGGAACGGTTGCGTCCGCGGACCCCAGTCGTGCGACAACCGGTCGGCTGCGTCGCCGAGTTGGGAGCTTGCCAGGCCGTCGTGCTGATCGAGTCGCTGCGGCTGATCCCAGAAGGCGCCGTTGTCCTCCCATATCGCTCCCGCGGTCCCTTGCGGTCCGATCGCCGCTCCTCCCGCCGACGCTTCCTTGGCTACCGGTGTCAGGGCCTCGCTGTATGCGTACTTGTTGGGCACGTGGACGCCGGCCTGGTTGCGCATGTAGCCATCGATGACGTGCAACCCGCTCGGTCGTGCGCGCGTCGGCAGGGTCGTGAGAGAGGGGTCGCCGGCCGGTACCGCAGAACCTCTCGAGTTCGCGACCACCAGGCCCGAGGGGGTATCGCCGAGCCCCATACCCCGTACCGCAGGATGTCCGGTCGGTACTCGGGCCGTGCGGGCGACGTAGAGGCCACTCGGAGTCGTTGACACCGACATGCCCTTTACGCCGGGCGCGCCTACGACTGCGGGTCCCCTGCCCCCGGGGACGATGGGTCCGTCGGCGGGAGTCCACAGCCTCGGTGCCCCCGCGGGGCGAGGTGCGCCATATCCGGGCGCCGGCGTCGAGCCGATCCCGGGCGATCCGAACAGGCTCCGATTGAGCCTGTTCACCGCGTAGTTACCAGCCTTGTAGCCGATACGGCCGAGGTTCCGCCGATCAATGCCGCGGTCACGACGCCTCCGGGCGTTATCTCCTCGCCCTTGATGACGTTCCCCGCGACATTTCCGGTTGCTCCGGCAAAGGAGCCGACAGCAACCTCTCGGAGGGCGGGGCTGGAGATGACTCGTGAGAAGCCGGGCGCCCTCGCCAACGGCGCCGCGCCGGCGCCGATTACGCCACCCAGCGCGACGTCGATCCAATCGTCGCCGTCGAGGTCCAGGGCGGACTTGCCGGTCGCGACGTTCGCAAACACCTTGGCGCCGAGTCCCACGCTGAACTGGATTGCGAAGCGGAACACCAGCGCGGCCCCCTTGATCGAGCGAATCATCTGGATCACTCGAACGATGGCGAACCCCATCTGGGCCACCAGGGTCCCGGCGCGCGCCGCCGCCACCGCCGCCGCTCCCGCGGCCGCTGCACCGGAGAACCCGAATGTGACGACCGACAGCAGTGCCCCCGCTGCAATGGTCACACCGATCTCGATGTAGAGGCGGTGGATTTCGTCGTTGATGCGCTGGATCTCGCCCGCAATGTGGTCGAGTTCGCCCGCCACGTCGTTCATTCCCTGGGCCCCCTCGTCGAGCTCACCGGTGAGCTTGGCGATGTGAGCCTTGAACCCGTCGGAGGCCGAGCCGGTCCACGAAGAGGTGGCGCCGTTTGCCTGGGAGCGCAGCGAGGAGGATGTTGCGTTCAAGTTGCCCGCCATCTCGCGCCACGCGGCGGCGGCGGCACGAATTTGCTCGGGGTCGCCGCCGGGATTCCAGATGTCTACCGCCGCTTCGACGATCTTGTTCTCGTCACCCATGTCCGCCTACCCTCCCAGCGGATTCGAGTCGGCGTCGGCGACGCGGTAGTTGTTCGCCGTCGTTCGTAGTCCCTCGCCGCTCAGCTCAATCGTCTCCCGGACCTTGCGCAGGGACTCGATCGTGTCGCGCGTCATCGTGAGGTAGTCGGCCTCGGCCTGATCCGATTCGCCGAGGTTTCCGAATGCGCCGGAGATGTTCTCGGCTGCGCTTCCGAAGCCGGAGATGCTGGATTCGAGCGCCTCGGCCTGGGCAATCAGCTCGCGCCCGGCGGCATCGATCTGATCGGGATCAACCTGAAATGATCCAGACACCTCTTCTTCCTCCTTAGCACGTAGGCAGCACGTAGGCGACTACGGGCGCCTGGCCCACCGCCCGGCTCGCCGGGGCCTTAGCCCCACATGCTCTGGTTGGTCTTCTCCGTGCTCTCGTAGTTAGCGAGGGCCTGACCAACCGTCCCCCCGATGCGGGAGAGGATCTGGTTGAGCTCGGCCGCAGCACTGTCCCACTGCGCCTGCTTCGCCTGGTACTCACTCGATGCCGCACCCGTCCAGGTGCTGACCATCGGTGCAAGGTAGGACTTCAAATCTCCGAGTTGCTGATTGAGGCTGTTCGAGACGGACTGGATATCTGCCTGAGCCTGCGACAGCGATCCAAACGTGACGAGAAGTTCTCCGGTTGCCATTCACCCGCTCCTTTCCGGAAAAGAGAGGACCGTACGCGAGTTCTAGCCCAGCACCGAGCTGATGCCGGTGAAGCCCTCGCGGTTCTGGTCGTCAGACGACTGATAGTTGCGCGTGTTTGCGACGATGGCGTCGCCGATGCCGCGCAGCGCCTGATTGAGCTTGGTGGCGTTGTCGTTCCACCGCAGCTTGAGCTGCGAGAAACTCATGGCCGCTTCGCCCTGCCATGTCGACGCGAGTGGCTCCAGTCGCGAGAGGAGAGAGGCAAGCTGGCCCTGGATCTCCTCGTTCACCTGGTAGACGTGCTGGCTGGCCGCCTGCATGGTCGGCAGCTGAGTGCGAAAACTACCGCTCATTTGCCCTCCTTTGTGGCCGTCCGGCTTACCTTCGCCATCCGAACGTGGGCTCGGATGTCTTGCTTGCTAGGCTTACCCAAGTCGAGCCGGGCGCAACCCATCGCGCGCGTTTCAGGATCATGAATTCTCTATTTGACGTACCAGTTCCTCTCGGGCGACGAAGCGTTCGCCCGCTTTTCGGATACTTTTTTCGTTGTGGGAACGCATTTCTCAGCAGATCGTCCCCGAACATCCCATTTGTCTGATACGTGATCAGCGACCGTGATGCGCTCGAGGGCCAGCGCCTCAACCGCAGGCGCGTGGTGCTCGCGTTCAGAGACGGCCGGGCGCGGCCCTCGCTCCTCGACGAGCCCCACCCCCTGCGAGCCTTTGGCGGCGGCCTCGCCGTGATGATCCTCGTCGTCATCGGGGCGGGGATATCTGGACTGCTGGCCGGGGGGCCGCCGGACGGATGGAACTCGGACGGCAACCTGGTGGTGGACGACGCCACCGGCGCGCGCTACGTCGTCACCGACGGGAGGCTGCGAGCCGTGGTGAACGACACGAGCCTTCGGCTGCTGTTCGGCGGACCCGGGCCGGCGCCCATCGAGGTGCCCGCCGCCACCGTCCGATCCGCCTCGCGCGGAGCTCCGATCGGTATCGCCGAGGTCCCCTTCGCGCCCCCATCTGTCGTCCGCGATGCCCTGCTGCTGGCGTGCTCTTCTGCGACCGGCGAAGGGAAGGGTGCGGTGTTGCTCGCGGCCGCGGCCGCGCCCGACGCCGCCGGCGCCTCGCTCCTGGTCGCGTCCGAGGGCCGGACCCATCTCGTCACGGAGGGACGCGCGTACTCGATTGCATCGGGGAACGTGGCGACCGCCCTCGGCTACCCCGCAGAGCCTCAGCTGGAGGTAGCGCAATCGTGGCTTGCGCTCATCCCTCCGGGACCGGCCCTGCGCTCGATCGACGTGGCCCGCGGGGGGGCGCAAGGCGGGCGGCCTCCATGGACGCGCCCGGGCACGCTCGTGTCCGAGAGGGGGTCGGGGAGGCTCTTCGTGGCGCAGCCGTCCGGACTCCGGCCCGTGCTCAACCGCACGACGCTGAACCTCGTTTACGGCCCCAGGGTTCCCCGGCCGGCCCAGGTCGCCCGGGCCGCGATCAGAACCCAGCGGCTCGGGCGACCCCTCGGTCGGGCGGAGTGGCCACCGAGCCCTCCGCCGGCCACAACCCTTCCGTCGGGCGGCTGGGCGTGCGCCGATCACACGGGCGTAGCCTCGGTGCACGATGGCCTGCCCACCGGGGGGCTTGAGCGCGCCGGCGATCTCGGCGCCCGGGAGACCAGCCTGTGGACGCCTAGGGACCGGGGCGTGCTCATCGCGTCCGCTACGCGTCCCGAGGAGGCGAATGAGGATCCGATCGCACACCTTCTGGCGCAGGGCCGCTCGTTCCCGGTCGCGACCAATGAGGCGCTCGCCGCCCTCGGCTACGGCGACGCACCTGTGACGATCGTGCCCGACGACTGGCTTGCGGCGACTCCACAAGGACCGTTGCTCGAGGTCTTGGAGCCGTAATCCTCAGTCGTCGGGTAGTGCGACCTGAACGAGTTGGACGCGCCCGAGGCGACTGGCCAGCAGGCCCCGGCCGGGCGGCGCCTCGGCGGCGCGATGGGGTCCGATGATGGGGCCTTCGTCACGGTCTCCCGACAGGATGAGCCGCCGGAGTGCCGAGGTCCTTCAGCCGTTGCAAGAAGGGCTCGAAGAACGCCCGTGAGACTCCTCCGACCCGGCGCGCGAGCACGACGTGAAAGCCGATATCGCGCGCTTGGGGTAAGAGCTCGACGAGCGGTGCAAGCGGGTTGCCCGACGGAGTGATCACCAGGTCGTAGTCGTCGATAACCAGGTACGCGTGGGGGCCGGACCACCAACTTCTGCTGGTTAGCTGGCCGGGGGTCACATCGGTGCCGGGGAGCCTCCGTTCCAGGGAGCCGTGGAGGTCCGCCACGACATCGTCGAGCGCCGGGGCCGCGCCCGCGTAGGCGAGGAGGTGGTCGGTGCCGATCGCGCCCAGTAGGGTGCGGCGGTAGTCGACCACGATGACCCTCGCCTCGTCCGGGGAAAAGCGTCGCTCCAGGCCCCGAAGAAAGGTTCTGAGGAACGAGGTCTTCCCGGACCCCCCGTCGCCGAATACAAGGAAGTGCGGATCGGAACCGTCGAGGTCGAGGAGCACCTGGGCAAAATCGAGCTCGCCGACCCCCACCGGCACCCCGGGCGTGTCGGCCGGAGCCGGCGGCAGGTCCGAGACGAAGATGCGCGGGGGCAGCACCCGTACGGGGGCCGCGGTGGGACCGGGCCAGCCGTCCGCGCTCTGTGTTGCCAGCCGACCCATTGCATCCCCCAGGCCGTCGGCCACCGGCACGCCGTCGATGCGAGGAAGCGCGCCGAGGAAGTGAAGCGCGTCGGGGGTGAGCCCGCGGCCCGCGCGCTCCGCGGGGACGTTGGCTGCAACCTTGCGGTCCGCCTCCGACTCGACCGGGTCACCAAGTCGCAGCTCGAGACGCGTGCCGAGGGCGTCCTTCAAGGCCGGTTTGAAATCGAACCAGCGATTGGTCGTGAGCACCAGGTGCACTCCGTAACCCAGCCCGCGCGTCGCGATGTCGATTACCACCTTTTCCAGGTCTTCGAACTCGGTGCGAAAAAGCGGCCATCCGTCGATGACGAGCAGAACGTCCCCGAGCCGTTCGTCGGCGAGCTCGCCGGCCGCGCGCATTCGCCGCATGGTGCCGGCCGAGTCGATGCCGAGGTGGCGGAAGCGCTGCTCGCGCTCTTGCAGAAAGAGGGCGACTTCGGCGATGAGACGTCGCACCAGCTCAGGTTCGAGACGTGTGGCTATCGTCCCGACGTGGGGCAAGGGTGCAAGCGCGGCCAGGCCTCCTCCGCCGAGATCGAGCCCGTAGACCTGAACCTCCTCGGGCGTGTGCGTGACGGCGAGCGACGCCACGAGGGTCGCGGACAGCGTCGTCTTCCCCGATCGAGGCCCTCCGACGATTGCCACATGCCCGAGCGCTCCAGAGAGATCGGCGATCAGCAATTCGCGCTTTTGCTCGCGCGGTTTGTCGACGATGCCTATGGGCGTCTTCATTGCCGCGGGGCCCGGCCAGCGAGTCGCGCGCAGCCCGCGCAGCGGGTCGACTTCGACGCCCGAGACGAGATGGTCGAGTGTGGGCGGAACGTCGAGCGGCGGTAGCCACACCTGGTGAGAGGGGCTGCCTTCGTGCGCGAGCGCTGTGACGATGACGTCGAGAACTGTCTGCTCGTCGCCGGCGATCCCGTCGAAGCTCGCGGCCGGGCGTTCCGGCGGATGGACGTTGGCGGCCGTGAACGGAAGGATGCCGCGCACTTCGACGGAGTCGGATTCGCTCCCCACCGGTGCGGAGACGTACGCGGCGCGAAAGCGTTTGAGGGTCCCGGTCTCGTACTTCAGGTAGCCGGAGCCGGGCAGTGAGGGGAGCTCGTACGCGTCGGGCACTCCCAGGACGGCTCGACTGTCGGCAGCCGAGAACGTCCGCAGCCCGATGCGGTAGCTGAGGTGGCTCTCGAGCCCGCGCAGGCGCCCCTCGTCGAGGCGCTGCGACGCGAGCAGCAAATGGATTCCGAGGCTTCGGCCGACTCGCCCGATGGCCACGAACATGTCGATGAAATCGGGCTTGCTCGTCAACAGCTCGCTGAACTCGTCGACGATGACGAGCAGCGAGGGCAGCGCGTCCAACGGGGCTCCCGCCGAGCGCGCCCCATCGTAGTCCTTCAACGACGCGTAGTCGCCCGCAGACCGCAGCAGCTCCTGGCGGCGTTGCATCTCTCCGTAGAGGGCATCGTGCATGCGGTCGACGAGGGCGAGGTCCTCCGACAGGTTTGTGATGCTTCCGGCGACGTGCGGAAGCTCCCCGAGACCCGCGAACGTCGCGCCCCCCTTGAAGTCGACGAGAACGAAGTTGAGCTGTTCGGGTGGGTGGGTCGCCGACAGGGCCGCTACGAGCGTCCGCAGGAGTTCGCTCTTCCCCGAACCCGTCGCCCCGACGATTAGACCGTGCGGTCCCATCCCTCCGAGCGCCGACTCCTTGAGGTCCAGAATCACGGGGCCGGCGTCCGGATCGACACCGATCGGTACCCGGAAGAGGTCGGGCCCGGGCCGGCTCCGCCACAGCCGCTGGGCGTCGATGTTGAGGGGGTCGAACCCGAGCATCTCCTGCAGCGGCAGGCTGTCGTCGAGTGGGGCCGCGGGGGTGCTCAACCGCATACCCGACACGCTCCGGGCGAGACTCTCGGCCCCCGTCTCCGACAGGGAATCGGCCTCGCCCGCCACCCGTTCGCCGGCGAGATCGGACGCCTGGAATTCGATGTGCCCCCAGTCGTCGAGCACGATTCGCAGGTCGGGGGGCGCGGCCTCGCTCTCCTCCCCCACGAGGCGAAGGACGGTGACGCCGAGGCCGCGGGGCTGCTCCAGGAGCGCATCGAGGGGAGGGATACCCACCAGTCCACCGCGGCCCGGCCGGTCGACCACGACGACGATGTGCATGCCGGCCGCGGGGCTCGAGGCCGCGCCCGCCTGTCGCATCACCCGCTGCCGCTCCTCGAGCTCGGCTCCAATGAGGGCCACGAGTTCGTCGAGATCGGCCGAGAACATCCGGGCCCGTCCAACAATGTCGTTTTCGTCGGGGTGTTCGACGTGCGGTAACCACTTCACCCAGGTCCACTCCGCGGCGGTGTCCCCGTCGATCGCAACGACGAAGCGGAGGTCGCGCGGCGCGTGCCACGTGGCGCACTGGGCGACAGCCGCACGCGCCAGGGCGCGGCAGCGAATCGGGGGACCGATCACGTTGATCGATGAAACGACGGGCAGGGGCACGGCGAGTGGTTGATGGGGGAGCGCCCCGCTGCGCGCAACGAGTCGTTCGGCCGCTTCCAGCGACACCGAGTCCACTTCGCTCAACGGGGAGTCGGGGAGATCGAGTCGTGGCGTCCTGGCGAGTGGGACCTCTCCGACCCCCATCCGCACAAGCCCGAAGTCCTCGTCGCCGCGCCGGCGCTCCCACACACGTTCGGGCGCGGCCGCGACGAGCGCCGATAACGACCGAGGCGCCGGATGGAGCCAGTGCCCGACCTCGTCTTGAGCACGCGCCGCGTCCTCGAGCTCTGCGCGCACGCGGTCGAGATACTCGAGGTAGCGGGCCCGATCGCGGTGCAGCCGGACGCGGTGAGCCGTCCGCTGCTGGAGACCGAGCCCCACGCCGATCGCTATGGCCGTGACGGCGAAGAGCCCCGCCCCGAGGATGTAGATGGGCCTTGGGTTGGCGAGGATGAACACCAACGAACCCAGGCTTCCCACCGCCGGGAGGGCGTACTGCAGCACCGACATCGGGCCGCCCATGTGCGGTTGGGTGATCGTCGGAGGAGGAGCGAGGACGAGATCTCCCGACGGCACCACGTGAGGCGGGGGTGTGCGCACCGACACGCGCACCCGCCGCCGGCCCCGACCGACCTCAGGTTGCGGCGCCGCCGGCGTACCTGTTGTCAGAGCCATTTTCGCGATTGTAGGCGCCGCGCGATCAGGCACCGGTCTGCGAGCAGTTCGCTTCGTTACGATTGACGGATGTTCCCACCCGTTAGGCGCGTGACCCTCGTGGGCGCGCAGCGCCGCGTCGACCTCATCCTGCCCGCGACCATTCCGGTGGGGGATCTTCTCCCCGAACTCATCCAGCTCGGCGGGATCGATGGGGCGACCGATCCGGCGCGGTGGGTTCTCACGCGCGCCGCCGGCCCGGATCTCGCCGCCGATCTCACGCTAGAGGACTGCGATGTCGGCGACGGAGAGATACTGCTGCTCCGTCACCAGGAGGCCCCGCCTCTCGGGGCACTCACCGCCGAGGCGGTCGACGTCGTCGCGGAGGTAAGCGACGAGGGGAAAGGACGGTGGAGCGCGGCCGCCACCCTGCGTCTGTTGGCCGGAGCAACGCTCGCCTCCCAGACCGCGATCGCGATCTTCTTGCTCGAGCAGCGTGAGGAGTCCGCGACCCCGCTGATCGCGGGAGTGCTCACAGTCGCGTGCATGGTTCTGGCGCTGCTTCTCACGAACCGTGACGTGCTGGCCGGCCAGCTGGCGGCGGCCGGCGGGATCGTCGTCCTGGGATCCGGGGGAGCGGCCCTCGTCGCGGCCGGCGACGGCTGGCCCCCGCTGGTGATGGCGGCCGCGGGCGCCGCCGGCGTCGGAG
>JBOGXA010000006.1:0-156378 GCA_050694175.1 Actinomycetota bacterium | reverse complement strand
GCGCGCCGGCGATGCGGCGCGACTGGAACAGCGCAATCGCAAGCCCCAGAAGCGCGGCTGCGGCAAAAGCACCGACAACGAGCTTGCGGCCGGAGTGAAGCGCGGCGCGCGCATCCGATCTCAGGGCACGCGCCTCGGCCGTCTCGACGCCCTCGAGCTGGGACAAGAGGTCACGGACGCGAAGGAACGCGTCACGCACCTCGCCGACTGCGGCCTCTTGAGCCTTGTCCCTGTCCTCTTGCATCATGATCTTTTCGTTGCGGGTCTCACCGTAGGCCGCGAGGGTGGCGCCCAACTCTCGGGCAATCGCACGTGCTCGCGTCGCGCGCTCGTCGCTTCTGTATTCCTTGTCACCGAGCTCGTCGATCTCGGCGGCAATCTCGTCGTCGGACTCCTCGATGATCCGTGCCAGCGCGGCGCGCTCTTGCGCGTCCTCCAGGACGGAGTGGCGCACGGTCTCCTGGAAGTTCCGCTCGGTCATCTCGATGAGATCCTCCAGGCCCGTAAGCGACCGGATGCTTTTCTCCGTTATCTCACCCGTTGCGCCGTCCACGTCGCTTGCCGCCTGCAATCCGGCCCAGGCCACGACGCCGGTTACGGCGACCACTGCCGCGGAGCTGAGCGCGACCTTGCTGCGCACGGACCAGCGCCGCTGCCCCCGCCGGATCACGGCGCATCACCGACCTTGTATCTCTCGGTCAGGAGCTGGAGCTCGCGGGCGAGGTCGTTGAGGCCGGCTGCGGCCTCACTGGAGTGATCGACCCCCGCGACGAACTGCACGGCGGCGTGGTTGATGTCCTTCATGGCGTCGGCAACCTGCTCGACGGCGATGCTCTGCTGAGCCGCGGACGCGGTGATCTGCTGGGCGGCGGAGGCCGTGTCGCGGATGGTGGCGGCGAGCTCGGTGATGGCCTGCTGGGCGCGTTCGGCGAGGACGGCCCCGTCGGTGACCGAGCGACTGCCCTGCTCGGTGGCCATGACCGCCGAGTTGGTCGCCTTTTGGATGTCGGTGAGGATGCCCCGCACCTGCGCCGTCGCCTGCTTGGACTGCTCGGCGAGGTTTCTCACCTCGGCGGCAACGACGGCGAAGCCCTTGCCGTGCTCGCCCGCGCGCGCAGCCTCGATGGTGGCGTTCAGGGCCAGCAGGTTTGACTGCTCGGCGATGTCGTCGACGGTGGTGGTGATGTCGCCGATCTGCTGGGTCTGCTCGGACAGAGTCAAGATGTTGGTTGCAATCGCCTCGACTCGCTCCTTGATCGCGCTCATGCGCTCGGTGATGTCGCTCAGGACCCGGGTCCCCTCGTCGGAGGTCGTCACCGACGTCTGGGCCCGGCCGGCAACCTCTTTGGCCTGTCCCGCCATGTGCTCGGAAGAGGCACGCAGCTCGTCGACGGTCACCGAGGTCTGGCTGATGGCGGCGGACTGCTCGGTCACGGTCGCGGACTGGCGGTGAGCGGTTTCGAGCATCTGGGTCGCCGCCGAGCCGACGCCCTGCGCGCCCCTGGCGACCAGCGCCGACAGCTTGCCGAGCGAGGCCACCATGGCGTTGAGGTTGTCGGTCAGCGTTGTGAGCGTCGCGTTGCCGTTGCTCGACACCCGCGCGGTGAGGTCGCCGTGCGCGACCTCAGCCGCAAACGCGGAGTAGTCGCGCACAGCTTGCTCGAGCGAGTCCTTGATGGCGCGATCCGACGACACCGTCTCCTGGAGACGCTCGGCCATGGAGTTGAACGCGTCCGCGAGCTCCTCGATCTCATCGGAGGTCTCGACCTCGGCCCGGCGCGACAGATCGCCGTCGGCGAGGTCTGAGGCGGCGGCGGTCAGGCTCGCGAGCGCGCCGGCGATGCGGCGCGACTGGAACAGCGCAATCGCAAGCCCCAGAAGCGCGGCTGCGGCAAAAGCACCGACAACGAGCTTGCGGCCGGAGTGAAGCGCGGCGCGCGCATCCGATCTCAGGGCGCGCGCCTCGGCCGTCTCGACGCCCTCGAGTTGGGACAAGAGGTCACGGACGCGAAGGAACGCGTCACGCACCTCGCCGACTGCGGCGAGGCGGGCTCGCATCAATTCGCCCTCCGGCCGGGCAAGCACCTCTATGTTGCGGAGGTTCACATACAGGGACCAGGCCTTCTCGAGGTCGCGTACCACATCGCTCTCATCGGCGATTACGTGATCGTGATCGTGGCCGGTGAACTCCTCGAATTTCTCCGTAACCTCCCTGTCCGATTGCCAGATCTCGTCGCGCAGCAGCAAACGTTCGCGAGGGTCGTCGATGACCGTGAATCGAACCGAACTCTGAAAGTTCGTCTCGGCAAGCTTGACCATTTGGCTGAGTCGATTGAGGGAGTGAATGGTCTGCCGTGAGATCGCGCCGGCCACGCCGTCGACCTCGCCCGCGGCGCGCAGGCCCGCCCACGCGACGACGACGGCCAGAACCAGGACGACTGCGGATCCGACGGCGAGCCTGACGCCGACCGACGGCTTCAGGACCGTGGATCTCAGTTCAGTGAGCCTGCGACGCGGCCCGAACTCACGAATTCGGGCGGGGAACCGGACTTTCACGCGCCGGCCTCCCTACACCTTGTACTGCTCGGTAAGTGCCTGAAGCTCGTGGGCCAGGTCGTTGAGGCCCTGGGCCGCCGACTTCGACTCGCCCACTCCGGTCACGAACTGGCCGGCGGCTTGGTTTATGTCGGTCATGGATTCGGCGATCTGGTCGACCGCAAGGCTCTGTTGCTGGGCTGCGGCCGAGATCTGCTTAGCCGACTGCGCCGTACTTTGAATGGTGTGCGCGAGCTGACGAATCGCCTCGCCTGCGCGGTGGGCAAGCCCCCGTCCGTCCTCAACAACCCGAAGCCCATGCTCGGTTGCCATCACGGCGGAGTTGGTCGCTTTCTGGATGTCGCTGAGGATGTTTCGTACCTGCGCCGTACCCTGCTTCGATTGTTCGGCGAGGTTCCTCACCTCGGCTGCCACAACAGCGAATCCCTTACCGTGTTCTCCCGCACGCGCTGCTTCAATCGTTGCGTTGAGGGCCAGAAGGTTCGACTGCTCAGAGATGTCGTCCACCGTTGAGGTGACATCGCTTATCTGTTGGGTCTGCTCGGAAAGCGTCAGAATGTTCTGCGCAATAGCCTCAACGCGTTCTTTGATGTCTTCCATACGCCGCACAATCTCGCTCACCACCTCGGTGCCGTCGGCACTCACCTGAACGGACTCTTGGGCTTGATCGGCAACCTCCAGGGCCCGCTGCGCCGCCTGCTCCGCAGACGCGCGCAATTGTTCGACCGTCACGGATGTTTGGCTTATTGCGGCCGACTGTTCGGTCACGGTCGCGCTCTGTTCGCTCACGGTCTCGAGGATCTGACCCGCCGCTGCTCCGAGACTCTGTGCACCTCGGAGCACCTCATTCGACATTGTTCCAAGGCCGGTCACCATGTTGTTGAGGTTGTCCGTCAGGGTCGACAGCTCCCTGCTTCCGTTCGTCGCCACGCGCACGCTCAAGTCGCCGCGTGCAACTGCCGTGGCGAACGCCGAGTACTCACGCACGGCCGATTCCAGGGCGTCCTTGATGGCCCGGTCGGCTTCGACCATTGCCTGCAGACGCTCGGCCATCGAATTGAAGGCATTCGCCATTGCCTCGATCTCATCGCCTGTGGTGACGTCGACGCGCCGGGAGAGGTCTCCTTCGGCAATGCCTTCTGCGGCGCCCGCGACTGCGCCGACGCTGCGCGAGATTCGTCCCGACAACCACACGGCCACCGCGAGCCCAAGAGCCGCGGCGATCGCGAGCCCGGCGATCACCTGATAACGCCCCCGCCGCAATGTGTCCTGTGCGGCGACCCCCTTGGCGCCCGCTGCAGCGCGCTCGAGAGCCTCGAGCTGATGCAAGGCGGACTCCACAAGGGCGTACTGTTGACCGACGCCGCCCGAGATTGTTTCGCGAGCGGCGCGTATGTCGCCCGTCGCCACGAGAGCGAGGGTTTGGGAATCTCGTCGGGACGTGTACTCGGCCCAGGCTCGGGCGAGCCGGTCCACTATTTCTTTGTGTTTGACGGCTGTCTCATCGGGTACCGCGCCGGACCCCTCGGCCTCTTCCGCTATGAAGGCCTCGATGGTTCGATCCGAATCGGCGAGCGCCGTCTCGAGACCTGCGCGGCGAAGAGGGTCATTGGCAATGAGGAACTCGAGGAGCGACTCGCGATTGCGACTCAGGAGTCTGTCGGCCTCTGTTACGTCGCCAAGTTCGTTCAGGTTCTCGTGGACGACCTGGTTCGTGGTCGTGCTCGCTTTATCGGCGACGTTGAGACCCAACCACCCGATGACGACGGTCAGCGCAAGAACCACTGCGAACCCGCAGATGAGCTTGAGGGCGAGGCGTCCACGGACTGCGGCGAGCTTGCTGCGCGAGTCTGCGCCCCGCATTCTGCCGGCGAGCCCGGACAACCGGTCTCTTATGCCCGAAAATCTTTTGGGGGTCCCCATACGTTGCCTCACAACTAGCCGGTGTCCGCGGCCGTGCGGGCGACTCCGTCGTGGACGATGAGCGCCCCGTCGGCCAACAGCCGGTCGATGTCCAGAACCGATACCAAATCGGTCGTCACGCCGAGCACCGCACTTGAGGCCCCGCTAAGAGAGGGGGAGATATCTGTGGCACGGAATCGCTCCACACCCTGAACGTCATCCACCATCAGGGCGACGTCGAAATCCTGTCCCGTGACCACCACCGCCTGCGGTGGGTCGGAGAAGACCGATTCTTCGACCGCCAGAAAGCGTCTCAAGTCGAGGACCGGCAGGAGGGCGCCGCGGAGATTGATCAGACCCGCCCAGAAGGCGGGGAGGCCCGGAACCGGCGTGGTGGAGCCGAGTGGCCGGACCTCGCCGACGCGACGGACGGGGATCCCGTAGCGCTCGGCGCCGACCGCGAGCACCAGCATCTCGATAGTGGGGATCGCGGCGTCGTCTGACTCGACGGGTCGCGCCAAGGCCTCGGCGCGCTTCTGGAGCACGCGTTCGACCTCGCCCGGACCGCCGGCTCCAGCCGGCACCGTGGTCTTTCTGGCGGCCATCTCACCCTTCTTCCATCGCCTTGGCTCAGCCAAGTCCAGTACCCGCGCCCCCAGGGGCCGGGCCGGTCCCCTCGCTGAGCAGATCTCGTTGCACTCCAACGAGCTCGACCAGTCGTCCCACGGTGAGCCCGTCGCCCTCGGGGACCTCCGCGTTCGGATCGTCCCCCCTCGGATCGTCCCCCCTAAGAAGTTCGGAAGCGTTGTCGAGCGCCTTAAGGGCCCTGTCCGGTCGCCCGGTCCGTGCGAACAGGCCGGCGAGCATGAAGTGCCCGAGGACGAAGTCCGCCTCGCAGAACACGCACCGCCTCAAGGCGGCCAGGGCCCCCTCGAAATCCCCGCCCTCCAGGAGGATCAAACCCCTGAGGTAATAGGCGGGCGCAAAGAGCGGAGAGCGATCGATGGACTCTTCGACGAACCGCTGCGCGGCCTCGAGCTCGAGCCGCCCGGCCAGCAGTCTGGCCGCCAGATAGGGGGCCCGGGGATCGTCCGGCCGAGCGGCGCTACGGCGCTCCAACTCGGCCAGGTCCTCGTCCCGCCTGCCCACCGTCGGGGCGAGGTGCTCGGTCTCGGCACCGGATGGCTCCGCCGCCGGCGCGCCCCCCTCCGAACGTGGGGGCCGAACAGTTGCGGTGTGAGAGGTTTGAGATTCGGGACGCGTACTGCGACGTTCTCCCTCCCGCCGAGTCGCGAAGGCCGATTTCCGATAGATCATCGTGCCGGGGAAATTGCAGACCTCGAACTCGTGGAAGACGAGTTGTGAGAACTCCGCTGCGGCAACGGCCAGCCAGCCACCCTCCGACAGGGATTGATGGAGCCGCCCGGCTACTCTTCGCACAGTTGCGTCCTCGAAATAGATCAAGACATTGCGGCAGAGGACGAGGTCCATACCGGTTGTGTTCGTATGCAGCGACGGGTAGGCGTCGTCGACGAGATTGAGATAGCCGAACGTGACGAGGTTCCGGATCGCGGGCGTGATCTCGAGACCACCGGCTGCAGGTCTGAAATAGGCGTTCTGGATCGATTCGGGGACCTCACGAAACGACCATGGGCCGTAGATGCCACGCTGGCCTCGCTCGAGTGCCTCACGGTTGATGTCGGTCGCAAGAATCGTGATGTTCCAGTCCCTCAGATCCGGAAGCAGCCGGTGCAAGAGGATCGCGAGCGAGTAGGCCTCCTCGCCACTCGAGCACCCGGCGCTCCACAAGCGAAGACGCCGTGTCTCGGAGCGGGCCGCGATGAGCTCGGGCAGAATGCGCCGCTCGAGCGCATCGAACTGGGGACCATTGCGAAAGAAATGGGTTTCCCCCACTGTGAGCCTTCCGACAAAGGCCTCGAGGCGCCGGCGGTCGCCACCGGCAGTCAGTTGCTCGTGCAGCTCGTCGAGGTCCTCCAGGCCCGCCTCCTGAAGCGAACACGCCACCGCGCCCGCGAGCTCCCTGCGGCGCACCTCCGGCACGAGGAGACCGATCTCCGAGCGCACGAGGTCTCGGAATCGCAGGAAATCCTCTCGACTGAGGTCGGCTTTAGGCTGCGCTGAGATCATCGGCCGGCAGGGTTAGGGTTTGGGCCCCATCGCAGATTCGGTCGAGCAGAAGCACGGGGACGACTCGCCCCTCGATCCGTGCGAGGTGGGAGATGGGATGCTCGTCGCCGACGAGATCGTGTGGGTCCTCAACATCCGCTGAGGGGAGGTCTCGCACCTCGACGGCCGCATCGGGGACCACCGCCATCCGGCGGCCACACGCCGACACCACGAGGATGGGGGTGTCGAGCCCGTATGGGCGGAGTTCTACGCCCAGCCTCGTGCGCAGATCGATCACAGGCACTATGTCCCCTCGCACGTTGATGACTCCGGCGACCCACTCCGGCGCGTCGGGAAGAGGGGTGATTGCCACCATTCGAAGAACTTCGATGACGTGCGCGATCGGGAGCGCGAGGCGCCGGCCGTCAAGCTCGAGCACGACGAGCGAGACGGGTGGAGCCGACGAGACCGTAGTCTCGGATCCCGCTACCGGCATGGCTATCCTCCGATTTCGTACGCGCCGGGTTGAACCCGCACCTACTAATCGGCCGGCGGGGCGGGTGACTTCACTTTCGGCTCGCCAATACCTCCCTTTCGGACCGTCCCCGCATATCCTCAACGGTGTCGATCCGCTTGCTATAGGGCAGGATTACGGAACGAGGTGATTGGTCGCGACCGATCAGGGCCCGGAGGTAGCCGAGCTTTCCGGCGCCGTTAGGGGGGAAGCCCCCGCCGGCGCTTTGGACGACGATGCCGTCGAACGAATCCTCGTCGTCGAGGATTCGCCGACGCTCGCTCAGATGGTGGCGACAAAACTCGAGGCGGCCGGCTACCAGACTGAGATCCTTCCCGATGGGCTGGCCGCCCTCGAATCGGCCCAGGCAGACTGTCCTGATCTGGTCTTGTGTGACGTGATGATGCCCGGGCTCGACGGCTTCGAGTTGACCCGCCGGCTCCGGGAGGACCCGAGGACGTGCAACGCGAGCATCATCATGCTAACGGGCCTGGGCAACGTGATGGAGGGCCTCGAGTCGGGGGCCGACGACTACATCATCAAACCCTTCAACGACCTCGAGCTTCTCGCTCGAATAAAGAGCGTGCTCCGGCGTAACAGGCAGATGCGCGAGGTCTCGCCCCTAACGGCCCTCCCGGGCAACGCAAGGATCGAGGAAGAGATAGAACGGCGGATCACCGGTGGGGCTGAGTTCGCGGTGATGTACGCGGATATAGACGACTTCAAGCCCTACAACGACCACTACGGCTTTGTTCGCGGAGACGACGTCCTGAAAGAGACGGCCAGGATCATCCAAGAGGTTGCCCTTGAGATAGGAGGAGAGTCGAGCTTCGTGGGCCATATCGGCGGCGATGACTTCATCGTCGTCGCCGACCCCGAGCACATCGACGACATGGCGAAAGACGTGATCGCCCGGTTCGACAAGGGAGCGATGAAGCACTACGACCCCGACGATGCAAAGCGCGGGTACATCGAGATCGAGAATCGGATGGGACAGCTTCAAAAGTTTCCTCCGATGTCGATATCCATCGGAATCGCCACGACCTCGGTGCGCAAGTTCACCCACTTTGCGGAGGCCGTCACCGTGGCCACGGAGTTGAAGTCGTTCGCGAAGAAGAAAGAGGGCTCTCTGTGGGCCGTGGACCGGCGCTCGTCGACCTAAGTGTGACGCCCGGCCACTGCCTTCGACCGCTCACTCCGCGACGGACTCGAGTCGGCGTCAGATCAGCGGCCACGGCAAGGGGCGGTCACGGCCGGGCTCCGGATAGTGGTTCTCGACCAGCAACGACTCGAGCCGGGCGAGCGTCGCGTCTGCCTCCGGACGACTCAGAAGTGAGGCCAGACGTCCCCCTAAGCCCGCATCGTCTGCGAGCGCCGCGCCCAGAGCTTCGAGGGAGCCCCGGACGTCCACGGAGAGTCGCTCACCGGCGAGTGACCAGATCACGGTTCGGAGCTTGGGGTCCACGTGAAAGCTGACTCCGTGATCGACGGCCCACAGACGGGCATGCGCGTCCTCGAGCACGTGGCCGGCTTTGCGATCGGCGTTGTTGATGACCACATCCAGCGCGACGAATGTCTCGAAGTCGTCCGGTCGCTCCTCCATGAGGGTGAAGTAGTGCCGGTCGGGGTCATGGTCGATGAAGAGCTGCAGTGAGCCGGCCCCCAGCGGCGCGTCACCGCGCAGGACCGTTGGGGGTACCAGGTGCCAGTCCGCGGCTTCGCTGACGAGGTACGCCGCCATCTCACGGGCAGCGAGCGTTCCCGGCTGGAAGTCCCACAAGGGGCGCTCCCCTCGCCGCGGCTTGTAGACGGCGTGAACCTCACTCGAGCCATCCCCCACACGTGCAAGAAACGTGTAGTTGGAGGAGAAGGGAAGAAGCCCCAGCACCTCGACGGGCCCGTGCTCCAGTACCGTCTGGACTGATGTTGTCACGCGGGTACCTGTGGCCCTAGCCGGACGGCCGATGGCCGTTGGACGCCGGACACACATGTCCGGTCGGATCCATCGGGAGACCGCATAGCTGGCACAGCGGGCGCCCCTCGGCGACGACCGCGAGCGCGTGCAGCACGAACGCCCGCGCCTGATCGCGTCGCACGACAACACGCACGCTCGGCTCGTCCTCAAGCACCTCTTCTTCTTCATTCGAGGCGGACTGAACGACGATGAGGATTCGGTCTGCGTCCTCCTCGTACGCAAGACCTATGGCTCCAACCCGCCAGTCGGGTTCGAGCGGGGGGGCAAGGCGCAGTGCCGGATCTCGCGCCGGCGTCGAGGCCAGAACGGTATCCGCGGAGTCGACGAGAACCAGGAGCTCCCTCAGCTTGTCGGCCAGCACGGCAACCTGCTCCTTCTCCGCGAGCAAAGTGGAGCTAGCTGATGCCGTGCGCACTTGCAAATAGAACGTTCTCTCACCCGGTTCGCCGACGTAGTCGGCCGTGAACACTTCCGGCGCGATGTCCTGCGAGCTCACGACGCGTTCATCGCCAAGACTCGGGGGCCGAATTCTCCGACATCGACGACGCTGACCGACGCCGGCGAGATCTCGATTCTCTGGAACAAGTCGAGGTGTACGCCGAGATAATGAGCCAGGACCACCCGAATCACGTCCGCATGCGAAACGACGCATACCGCCCTTCGCGTGTGCGCGCTCGCAATCATCTCGACCTCGGTCATCGCGCGCGCTTGGAGCTCACGGATTGATTCTCCCTCGGGGAACCGAGCGGCCGACGGCCACCGCTGAACGACCTCCCACAGCTTGGTACGACGCAAGCTCTTGAACGAACGATTGGTCCACCGACCGTAATGCACCTCGCCGAGGCCGTCGCGC
Source organism: Actinomycetota bacterium (assembly GCA_050694175.1). Lineage (GTDB taxonomy): Bacteria > Actinomycetota > CADDZG01 > CADDZG01 > WHSQ01 > JBOGXA01. The sequence goes on along the minus strand of JBOGXA010000006.1, from coordinate 146,451 downwards.
ACGATGACCTTCAACTTGTGTCGCTCAGCGATAGGCCGCGCGGTCTCGAGCGTCCGATCGATCGGGCTCGCGTACACGGCCACCAATGGGGCCTCGGCAAGCCGGTCCGCCACAGCTTCCGCCTGGGCGCGTCCGGCCTCGCTCAAGTGTACGCCCGGCTGCCATCCCGACAGCCGCTGGCCGGTGTGATCTGTGAGTCCGTGCCTCACGAAGTAAAAGGTGGTCATGCGGGGGAATTGTCCTCGCCGCCGGAGGCGGCGCGGGTCCCGCTCGCCGAGGAGGCGAGGGACTTGTCGATTGCCCCGAGGGCGCCGGGGTTCTCGAGAGACGACAGGTCGCCGGGCGGCTCCCCCAGGACGCGGGCCCGGATTGCCCGTCGAAGGATCTTGGCCGAGCGCGTCTTGGGTAGCTCCTCCACGAACTTGATTGCGGCCGGCGCAAAGGCCTTGCCAAGCTCCCCCACAACGACCAATTTGATCTCCTCGGCGAGCGTCTCGGTCGGCTCGGCCCCCGGAACGAGGATGCAGAAGCACCAGGCGGTTTCCCCTTTCACCTCGTCCGGAACTCCGATCGCGGCACACTCCGCGACCGCCGGATGCTCGACTGCCGCGGATTCGAACTCGGCAGGACCGATGCGCTTGCCGGCGATGTTCAGTGTGTCGTCCGATCGCCCATGGAGGAACCAGTACCCGTCTTCGTCGATCGAAGCCCAGTCGCCGTGAACCCACACGTTCTCCCACCGCGACCAGTACGAATCGAGGTATCTGTCTGTGTCGCCCCAGAAGCCCCGCGTCTGGGCCGGCCACGGTTTGGTACAGACGAGCTCGCCGACCTCGCCGACGATCGGCGCCCCGGTCGAGTCGTAGACATCGACGGCCATTCCAAGGGCCGGCGATCCAAGCGAGCACGCTTTCGTGGGGATGACCGGCGGTTGCCCGAGAAAACACGCACCGACCTCGGTGCCGCCCGAGATGTTGATGATCGGGCAGCGACTGTTCCCGACCACCTCCGAGAACCAGCGGTAGGGCTCGGGGTTCCACGGCTCCCCCGTCGAGCCCAGCACACGCAGGCCTGAAAGGTCGTGGGCCTCGACGGGACCCGATCCCGCGGGCATGAGCGCGCGCACGAGCGTGGGTGAGATGCCGAGGATCGTGATGCCGTGACGCTCACACATGGCCCACACGCGACCGGGGTCGGGATGGTTGGGCGCTCCCTCGTACATGAAGACACTGGCGCCGTTCGCATGCGCGCCGACCATCTCCCAGGGACCCATGATCCAGCCCATATCGGTGACCCAGTAGAGGACGTCGTCGGCGTGCACGTCGGTCTGGTACGCAGCCTCCTCTGCAACCTTCACGAGGAAGCCTCCGTGAACATGCACACTGCCCTTCGGCCTGCCCGTCGTCCCGGACGTGTACGCAACCATGAGCGCACTCTCGGGGTCGAGTTCTGCCGACTCGTACTCGGTGGAACGGTCTGCGAATGCATCGTCCCAGAACACGTCGGTCCCCCCCATGGGAACGTCCGAGTCTCCGAGCCGCGGGTAGACAAAGACGCGCTTCACGGTCGGGCTCTCGGCCACTGCTTGGTCGGCCGTGCTCTTCATCGCAACGCGCTCGCCCCGCCGCAGGAACCCGTCGGCGGTGAACAGGGCCTTGGCGTTCGCGTCTCTGAGCCTGGTCGCGATCGCGGGGGCCCCGAAGCCCGAGAAGATCGGCATGTATATGGCCCCGATCTTGGCGCATGCGTATGCCGCCACGACGGCCTCCGGGACCATCGGCATGTACACACCGACACAGTCCCCCTCCCCGATGCCGGCGTCCCTCAGCCCGTGTGCGACCCGGGCCACTTCGGCGGCCAGCTCCCGATAGGTGAGGGCCCGGGTGGCACCGTCCTCGCCTTCCCAGATGAGGCATCTCTGCCCGCCCCGGGCGGTGGCGTGGCGGTCCACGCAGTTGTGGGCGAGGTTGATCCTGCCCCCCACGAACCAATGGGGCCACTGGGGGCCGTCCGAGACGTCGAGGATCTTCGAGTAAGGCCGGTAGAAATCGATTCCGAGGTCGTCGACGACCGCATCCCAGAACCATTCCGGGTCTTCCTGGCTGCGGCGTACGAGCTCCCAGTAGTCGGCGATGGAATGGCGGCGCATGAACCGCGTAACGTTCGCCGCCTCGAGGTATTCGGTCGTGGGCTCCCACGCGTATTTGCTCATCGTGAAGCAGGCTATCGCGCGTCATTTGCGCCACCGGTCGCTTGGTTTCCTTGATTGCAAGGAGCCCGTGGGCCCCATAGGCCGCGCTGCAGCCTGCTGTCGTTAGCGTTCCGCTTCGAGTAGCTCGATCACAAGCCCGTCGAGGATGTCGCGCTCCGAGACCAGCACCTCGGGGAAGTCGAACACCTCCATGACGGCCAGAAGGATCTCCGCGCCGGCGACTATGACATCGGCGCGACCCGGATCGAGCGCAGGGATCCGTCGTCGTCCGTCGACCGGCAAGGACTCGAGTCGCCTCGCAAGCAACCGGACGTCTCCGTGCGACATGACCGCGTGGTGCGTCACATCCGGATCGTAGACGGGGACTCCGGCCTTGAGAGTGGCGAGCTGGGTAACGGTGCCGGCCACTCCGACGAGCGTAGCGGTCGGCTCGACCTTCAGAACGGCTCGCGCCTCCTCCAGGGCGGCGACGACGTCGGCGCGCAGCTCGTCGAGCTCGCCCTCGCTCGGAGGATCCGAATGTAGGTGGCGCTCGAACATCCGGACGCACCCGACATCGAGCGATATCAAGGCCTCCGGTTCGGTATGTCCTGCGATCAGCTCGGTCGACCCTCCCCCGATGTCGACTACGAGCCTCCCGTCGCTCGACAGATCCGAGGCAGTTCCCAGGAACGTGGCGCGCGCCTCCTGCTCGCCGGTCAGCAGCTCGGGATCCTGACCGGTCAGCCGGCGAACTCCAGTGAAGAACTCCTCTCTGTTGCGAGCATCGCGCACTGCCGACGTTCCGGTGACGCGCATTCGTTCGACCTCGTACTCTCCGCACGCGGCGGCGTACTCGGCAACGGTTGCGAAGGTGCGATCGAGAGCTTCCGAGCTCAGCAGGCCGGTGCTCCCGACCCCCTGTCCGAGCCGAGTAATCATCATGCGGCGATCGAGCGACCGGTAACCCCCCGGAGAGCTCTCCGCAACCAGCAGCCTCGTCGAGTTCGTGCCGACATCGATGGCGGCGACTCTCACGGCCCGGGCGCCTTCACGCAGGGAGCGACGCAGTCAGGCCACCCGGTCCGCGCCAGAGCGCGCGCCCCGATCGGGTTGGGAGGATCGGCGAGTTCGTGGGCGATGTGCGCGTGCAGGCACTTCACGCGGTCCCGCCCTCCGCCGGGGGGAGCACCGCGATCGTCGATGACCTCATGCGCGTCGCGCCGCGCCCGGTACCGGGCCAGGGCTGCGCCCAACCTCGTGCGGAGTTCCGTCGAAGCGTCCAGGGCCGCGGTGATCCGAGCCATGTGCCCCGACGCCTCGAGCGCGCCCGCGCGCGCGACGAGGAGGGGGCAGGTGAGCCAGTAAAGAGTGGGGAACGGAGTCCCGTCCTTGAGCCGCGGGTGGTTCTCGATCACCATCGGCAGACCGAGGTGGCAGCGACGGGCGACCGTCCAGCGGCCGCGCGGCGGCCGGCCTAGCTGCGCGGCGACGAGGGCGCGATCGTCATCGCTGTGTTCCATTGCGACTTTCTACCGTGCCCCACGTGGCCGACTGTGCAAACCGGCGGGCTATGCGGGCCCTGAGGGACACTCACCCCCGGCCGGGGGCCGAGTGTGTAAACCGGCGGGCTATGCGGGCCCTGAGGGACACTCGGCCGAGCCGGTGGCGTCAGTTGAGGCCGATGAAGTCGAAGAAGCCCTCGACGAACCCGGGTTCGGGTGGCGCAGGAGCGGGCTCGGGAACCCGGTGGGCGGCCCGGGCGCGCGCCTTGCGGCGCTGAGCCCCCCGGCTCGGGGGCATGACGACGAAGGTGGTCTCCCCTTCTCGTATCAGCCCCACCTGCTCGCGCGCGCGCTGTTCGATGAAGTCGGGGTCCTGGAGGCGGGCGATGCGGTTCTCGAGCTTGCCGTTCATCCTCTGCACTTCGCGGAGGTCGTCGGCCATGCCGGCGATGCGCTCGCGCTGTTCGAGCAGCCGCCGGGTCGGCTCGATTGCCATGGCGCCGACTAGCCCAACGACGAGCAGCACGGCCACTACCTGGGGGCCGGTCCCGAAACGGGGAGCCCGGACACGCCCCCCGGCGGTCAGAGCTCTCACCCTCTTGCCACCGCCCGCGGGAATGCCGACGCGCCCGGGTAGCGCGCCGCGTCCCCCAAGAAGTCCTCTATTCGCAGCAGCTGGTTGTATTTAGCCGTCCTCTCCCCGCGGGCGGGCGCTCCGCTCTTGATCTGGCCGGCGTTCGTCGCCACGGCGATGTCCGCCACCGTCGAGTCTTCCGTCTCGCCGCTCCGGTGTGAAATGACCGTCGTATAACCGGCCCGGTGCGCGATGCGAACGCAATCGAGCGTCTCGGACAGGCTTCCTATCTGATTCACCTTGACGAGAACAGAGTTGGCAACGCGCTCGTGTATGCCGCGCTGAACGATCTCCGGGTTGGTCACGAAGAGATCGTCGCCCACGAGCTGCACATGTTCCCCAATCGCTTCGGTCAGCGCTCGCCAGCCGTCCCAGTCGTTCTCCGCCATGCCGTCCTCAATCGAGACGATGGGGTATCTATCGATCCACCGACCCCACAGCTCGACGAGCTCCTCGCTCCCGAGCCGGAGGTCTTCCGACGCAAGCACATACGCGCCGTCGTCCCACAGCTCCGAGGTCGCCGGGTCGAGCGCGAGGGCGAGATCGCGCCCCGGCTCGAAGCCGGCGGCCGAGATCGCGTCCACCAACAGCTCGGCCGCAGCCTCGTTGGACTCGAGATCCGGGGCAAAGCCCCCTTCGTCTCCCACACCGGTCGACAGGTTGCGGTCCACCAGGATCTTCTTGAGTGCGTGATAGGTCCTCGAGCCCCACTCGATCGCCTCCCCGAACGAAGCGGCGCCGACCGGAGCAAGCATGAACTCCTGGAAATCGACCGAGTTGTCGGCGTGGGCACCTCCGTTGAGGACGTTCAACAGAGGAACGGGCAGAACGTGCGCATCCGGGCCCCCCAGGTACCTGAACAGGGGTAGGTCGAGGTCGCGCGCAGCGGCGTGGGCGACGGCCAGGGACACTCCCAGGATCGCGTTCGCTCCGAGCTTCGACTTGTCGTCGGTGCCGTCGATGTCTCGCAGCCGCTGATCGATCTCCCGCTGGTCGAACGCATCCGCCCCCACGATGGCCGGCGCGATCACATCGTTGACGTTGTCGACCGCGCCCCTCACTCCCTTACCCGAGTAGCGCGTGCCCCCGTCCCGCAACTCGAGGGCCTCGCGGGCGCCGGTCGAAGCCCCCGACGGGACCGCCGCCCGTCCCGACGCGCCGGTGTCCAGCACGATGTCCACCTCGACCGTGGGATTTCCCCGCGAGTCGAGGATCTCCCGGCCGTGGATCTGGACGATCTCGCTCAATTCTTCACTCCTTCAACACCAGTAACAGAGCAGACTATCAGGGGCGGCCTCGTCCGAGGAGTATCTGGCGTCGGCTTCGAGGCCCCCCACCACCCCCTTGTATTCCACGTTTCTTGCCTGTGAGGCACGGTGCGCGGAATCGGTGGGGCTCGGGCGTCCGCTTAGGGCCCACCCGGCGAGGATCTCTCTCGTACGACCTCTTTCCAGGCCTCGCGGACATCGGTGCCCCTGTCCACCCCGTATCTAAGAGAGCCGATTCTCCCCGCCGAGATCAGCCCTGAAGCGCGCGGTGGCCCGCAACAGGGCACTCTCCGGATCGATCCCGGCGGCGCGCGCGACGGCCACGAGCCAGAACAGGGCCTCTCCCACATCGCCCGCATCGATGGCCTCGTCCACCCGGGAGCGGGCCTCGCCCGAATCCGCTTTCCACCCGAGGCCGGCCGCCCTCTTCTGTGTCTTGTACGCCGCAAGCAGAGCGGGCAGCCCCGTGGAGATGCCTGTGAAGACGTCGTCACTTCCTTTCTCCGCGGCCTTGAGCGCCTCCCAGTTGCGGACGACATCGTCGGCACCGGCCACCGTTTTGTCGCCGAACACGTGGGGGTGGCGGTACAGGAGCTTGGCCGCGATCGCATCGGCCACGTCGGCAAGCGCAAAGCGGCCTTCCAGTTCGGCGATGCGCGCGTGGAAGGCCACTTGAAGCAAGACATCACCGAGCTCTTCCGCCAGCTCCCCCGGCCCCGACTCTGCATCGATGGCCTCGATGACCTCGTGGGCCTCCTCCAGAAGATGAACCTTCAACGATTCGTGCGTCTGCTCGAGATCCCACGGGCAGCCGTCGTCGCTGCGCAGCCGCGCCATGATCACGGTCAGAGTCGCGAGCGCTGCGCTCGAGCGCCGCAGACCGGGCGCCGCGTGCGCTGCGCTGAGGGCATCGGGAGTCCGCGCCGGCCCTGCCGTCACCTCGGCCCCCCGGCGCGCCAGTTGGAGAACGCGCGCCGACGACGGATCACACACCAGGGCCGCCCCGGAGTCGTGGGGATCGGGCTCCTGTCCGAGGACTTCGCAACGAACACCGGCCGTCTCCAGCCGCGCGGCGAGCGGATGCTCCGGCACCTCGAAAGACACACGGCTTCGGCGCTGCAGGGCCTCCAGTTCGGCAACGGTGAGAAGCCCGGCCTCGTCGGCGGCAAGGGGGACGACCAGTAGCGACATCTGCCAGGTGGGGCGCTATGGAGCGGGCGTCCCGGTGGGCGTCGGTGCCGGCGATGTAGTCGGGGTCGCGCCTCCAGGGATGTCCTCCGGGCCGGGGGCCCGGATGGTTTGCGTCTCGAGGTCGAATTCGCCGTAGCGTGGGTTCACATCGACGTCGGCGTCGCGGTACGCGTCGAGTACCCAGTCGCGCCATGTCTCCTCGGCCTCATCCCCCGGGAACTGCTGCAGGATTTGCGGCCGGGCGTCCTCGAACGAGACGACATCCTTCTCGATCAAACGGATGATGTGGAATCCGAACTGGCTCTGCACGGGATCGGCGATCTCGCCCTCTCCGAGCGAGAGGGCGGTGTTCTCGAACTCGGGCACGAATTGTCCGAGCGGGACGGTTCCAAGGTCCCCACCCTTCTTTGCGCTCTGGGTGTCGATGGAGAATCTGTTTGCCAGCCGTCCGAACAACCCATCGACCTCGTCGGCGGAAGCCTTCTTCAGCCGGCGAGCAATCTTGTTCGCCTCCGCTTTGTCTTCAACGAGTATGTGAGCGGTGTGGATTCCCTGCGTGAACTGCCGGAGATTCTCTTCGTAGAACGTGCGCAGTTCCTCTTCGTTCGGACCCAATCCTTCCGTCACCTGAGTGCGCAGCCGTTCCTCCAGCAAGGAGAGCGTAACGAGATCCTTGAGGGGCTCGCCGATGCAGATCGCTTCCTGCAATGCGCGAGCCGCGAGATCCTCCTCGTTGGGGAACTGACCTCGAATCTGGTCGAGTTGCTCGTCGACCTCGGCGTCGGTTACCTCCACGCCGAGCCTGTCTGCCTTCGATTCGAAGATCGCCAGCCGGATACTTCTGTTCAGATAGCCGCGCTCGATCCTCTTCCTGAGCTCGGGTTCGCTGGACTGACGAGCGGCGTCTTCGAACGCGGCGCCCGACGTGCAGTCTTCCAAGACACCGGTCACCTCGTCGATGGTGATCTTCTCGTCCGCCACGGTGGCTGCAGCGGGCGCGACGAGCTCGCCGCAACCCACGGCGGCGAGCCCCAGTGACGCGATTAGCGGCATCAGTCGTTTCATACAGTCGCCGAGGTTAACTGGTTGAGAAGTTCGGTCAGCCACACGACCGCACCCCGGTCGGGAACGAGTCGCTCGGGGATAAGCAAAGTGCGCGTGGCCGGCCGCCATTCCGCGCCAGGCAGCAATCGCTCCAACCGCACCTGACGGGAATCGGCGAGTTCGATGGGTCGGACCCTCAGATGCCGGGCAACGGTCGCGGCCTCCGATATCCCTACGGACGTCATCATCCGGCGCAGGCGGGCGACCTCGAACAGCGCCTCGACGGGAGGGGGCACTGGTGCGCCGTAGCGGTCTTCGATCTCGGCTCGGACCTCGGCGATGTCCTCCTCGTCGCGAGCCGAGGCGATCCGCCGGTACGCCTCCAGTCGGAGGTTCTCGTCGGCGACGTAGCTCTTGGGTATGTGCGCGTTGAGCGGCAGGTCGATCCGGACCTCCGCTTCTTCTCGGTACGGCAGGCCTTTCGCCTCGTCGAACGCCGACGCCATGAGCTTGACGTAGAGGTCGAAGCCGACCTCCGCGATGTGGCCCGACTGCTCGGCCCCCAGGAGGTTGCCCGCTCCCCGGATCTCCAGATCTCGCATTGCAATTCGAAAACCGGAACCGAGGCCCGTGTGTTCGCTGATCGTCTTAAGGCGTTCGTGTGCATCCTCCGTCAGGGCGCGCTCCAGCGGCCAGAACAGATAGGCGTACGCGCGCTCATGCGCCCGTCCCACGCGCCCGCGCAGCTGATACATCTGAGAGAGGCCGAGCAAGTCCGCTCGCTCCGCGATGAGGGTGTTCACCGTCGGCATATCGAGACCGGATTCGATGATCGTGGTGCACACCAGGACGTTGGTCTTGTTGTCGCCGAATTCCAGCATCGCCAACTCGAGAGCACGCTCATCCATCTGACCATGTGCCACGCCGACTCGTGCCTCGGGGACGAGCTCCGCAACGCGTCGGGCCGCGTGTTCGATCGTGGCGACGCGATGGTGAACGTAGAAGACCTGACCATCTCGCAACAGCTCACGGCGGATCGCAGAGCGAACCGTCTCCTCGTCGAACTCGCCGACATAGGTCATGACCGGATGCCTGTTCTCGGGGGGAGTGTCGACTATCGACATGTCCCGGATACCGGACATGGCCATCTCAAGGGTGCGTGGAATCGGCGTTGCGGTGAGCGTCATCACGTCGACGTTGGTCCGCAGCTTCTTGAGCTTCTCTTTTTGGTCGACGCCGAAGCGCTGCTCCTCGTCAACGATCACCAGCCCCAGATCCGAGAACTTGACGTCGGTAGAGAGCAGGCGGTGTGTACCCACGACGACATCGATCACCCCGGCCTGGAGGTCGGCGATGACCTTCTTTGCTTCCGACGCCGACAGGAATCGCGACAACATCTCCACGCGTACGGGGAAGTTGTGAAATCGCTCGACGAACGTCGAAAAGTGCTGCTGGGCGAGGATCGTCGTCGGCACGAGCACAACGACCTGCACCCCGTCGGCCACCGCCTTGAAGGCAGCCCTCACTGCGATCTCGGTCTTGCCGTAGCCGACGTCTCCGCACACGAGTCGATCCATCGGCACAGGGCGCTCCATGTCGTCCTTCACCTCGTCGACCGCCCGCAACTGGTCGGGGGTCTCCTCGTAGCCGAACAGATCCTCTAGCTCTCGCTGCCAGGGGGTGTCGGGACCGAACGTGTGGCCCTTCGATCGCAGCCGGGTTGCATACAGCTTCACGAGCTCGCCCGCGATCTGGCGCGCCTTGCGCCGTACGCGTGCCTTGGTCTTGGCCCATTCGCCGGACCCGAGCCTGGAGATCTTCGGCGCGTCTCCTCCGACGTACTTGGACACGAGGTCGACCTGATCGCTCGGAACCCACAGGCGATCGCCGCGGGCGTATTCGACGACGAGATACTCGCGGTGCACGCCGAGCAACTCCCGGTCGACCATCCCCGCGAATCGCCCGATCCCGTAGATCTCGTGGACGACGTAGTCGCCCTCGACCAGATCGAGCGGGCCGGTAGGGGGCCGGCGGCGCGCCGCGATCCGCCGGCGCTGGGCCCCCGGCCGGCGGCCGGTGAGATCGGACTCGGCCACGAGCGCGAGCCGGGCGCCCGGCAATACGAACCCGCGCGCCAGCTCGGCCACCACGATCGAGCCTCCGGGAGGATCGTCGGCGGCGGGAGCCTGGGCCCGGACGGGGAAATCGAGCCCCAGCCCTTTCAGGTTGCGCGCCAGGGTGGACGCGGTCTCGTCCAAGGAGGCGGCCACCACAGCCCGGTAGCCCTGCTTGATCAGGTCGTCGACGCGATGCGCGAGGGTTTCGGGCACTCCCGCGGCCGCCGTCCACACCTCGACATCGAGTGAGTCGGCGCCGGCGTCCGCGAAGCTCGACATGAACACGACACGCCTGTTCCCGAGCGTGTGGGCGAGCGGCGCGTAATGCTTCTCCGAAATGCCGGAGGCGTCGGCCCACTCGGTAACCTGCTCCAGCACCTCGTCGGCGCGGTCGCGCACACGCTTGGGCTCGACGACTATCACAGGCGTATCGTCCGGGAAGAAAGTCGTTAGCGGCTTCAGCCCGCCGGTGATGAGGCCCAGCAATCGTTCGGCACCGGGCTCGACGATTCCCTGGGCGAGTGCCGCCAGAGCCGGATCATCATTATTCACCGCGAGCTCCTCGGCCCGGCGGCGCGTCGGTTCGTCGGCGCGCAGCTCGCGGCAGGGCGCCACCTCGGTTCTATCGATCTCGTCGAGCGATCGCTGCGAGGCGAGTGCGAATCTGCGCAAGGAAGTAATCTCGTCACCCCATAGCTCGACCCTGACGGGCCTGTCGGCGGCCGGCGGGAACACGTCGAGGATCCCCCCACGCACGGCGAACTCACCGCGGCGCTCCACGATGTAGTTGCGCTCGTAGCCCATCTCGACGAACGTCGCGGTCACATCGTCGAGCGATAGTGCCTCACCGAGCGCAAGGCTCATGGAAGTGACCCCGCCGCCCGGCGGGGCCACGAGCTGGCAGGCCGCCTGAACGGTCGCGACCGCGACAAACCGGTCGCCGCGCTCGAGTCGGGCGAGGGTGTCGAGTCGTCGTCCCATCGTCTCGACCGACGGGGACAGTGGCTCTCCGGGGAGGACCTCCCACCCCGGGAAGACCTCCGCGCCGGAGCGGCCGAGGAACGCCTGCACGTCGCGGACGAGCCCCTCCGCCTCCTCGGTGCGGGCCGTAACGGCCAGTACGGGCCGGTCGAGATGGCGAACCAGCGCTGCGAGCAGGTACGGACGGACGGGCTCGGGCGTCACGAGGGGCGCGCGGGCGTCGGCGAGCGCGGTGACGCGCTCGGCCGGAAGAAGGTCGAGCAGGGGAGCAAGTGAAGCCACGAACCCCGATTCTAGGGGGGCCGACGAAGAAGTCGTTCTGATGGACATTTTGGCCGCATGGCGGGGCGTTGTGCGTTTTAGATGGACATTTGTGAGCGCAAGCTTTGGGGTCCTAGCGGCGGGTGTTGACCTCGTTCATAGCGCCCTCGACGCCGGTCTCGACGATTCGCTGGGCGGCGTCGGCGGCGCGCCCGAGAAGGGCCGGCAGCTCCTCTCGCTCCCTCGCGGAGAAATCGCCGAGAACGTGGCCCGTCGCCCCATGGTCGCCTCGTGGTCGCGACACACCGATGCGGACGCGTGCGAAGTCCTTGGTGCCGAGATGCGAGACGAGCGACTTGAGACCGTTGTGCCCCGCCGTGCCGCCGCCGAACTTGATGCGCACCTCCCCGAAAGGGAGGTCGATCTCGTCGTGCAGCACGACGAAACGGCCCGCATCGATCTTGTAGTACGAGGCCAGCGCGCGCAGCGGTCTGCCGGATTCGTTCATGTACGAGATGGGCCGCGCAAGCACGACCCGTTCGCCGGCCACGTCCCCCTCGGCGACGAAGCAGCCGGACTTGTGGCGCTTGAAAGTCGCGCCGAGACGCTCACCAAGTTCGTCGAGCGCCATCGCGCCCGCGTTGTGCCGGCTGCGCGCGTAATCGCGTCCCGGGTTGCCCAGGCCGGCGATCAGCCAGCGATCGCCCGCACCGGCCGCCCGCCGGAACAGGCGCATCGAGGCTGCCTATTCCTCGGCTGCCTGGTCGCTCTCGGAGGGTGGGGGCTCCTCGCCCTCCGGTGCCTCCCCTTCCTCGGCTGCCTCGGCCGCAGCCTCGAGCTCGGCCTCCGACGGCTCCTGCTCGATTCCGGCCTCTGCCTCCATCGCCTCCAGCTCCTCCTCGGAGATCGGGGCGGCCACGGACGCGACCACCGTGTCCGGGTCGTTAAGGATCTCGGTCTCGTCGGGAACCGCGAGCTCCGACACGCGGAGCACGTCTCCGATCTGCAGGGCCGAGATGTCGGCGTCGATTGCCTCCGGGACGTTGGTCACGATACAGCGGACGTTGACCGCGAACAGCGGATGCTCGAGCACCCCTCCCTCTTTAGCGCCCGGCGATTCGCCGACGAGATGCACCGGGACCTCGACCTCTACCTTCTGCTTGCGATCGACTTTGACGAAGTCTGCGTGGAGCAAGGTTCCCCTGACCGGATCGCGCTGAAGCTCGCGCGTGAGGGCCAGAATGGACTGCCCTTCGACATCGATATCTAGAAGGACGTTCATTCCCGCATCAGTGTGGAGTGCGGACACGAACTCCCGCCTGTCGACGTCGACAGCGATCGAGTCCAGGTCCCTCCCGTAGAGGATGGCCGGAACGCGCCCGCCCGACCGGACTTTGCGGGCCGATCCCTTCCCGGTCGACTCGCGCTTGGCTGCCTTTAGCTTCACCTCGGCCATCTGATGGTCCTCCTGATTCCACTGCGCCTATTCGTTTGACGCCCTCCAGAGTAGTTGTACTCGCGCCCGTGAGTTGCCGCTCCCCGCTATGGCTGGTTCTGATCGTAGAAGAGCTCCGATACCGAGCCCTCTTCGAACACCGCTTTGATCGTCTGGGCGATCGTAGGTGCTATCGACAGCACCACGAGCTTGTCCAGCTCCTTCTCGGAGGGGATCGGTAGCGTGTTCGTCACCACGACCTGCTGGATCGAAGAGTTCTTGATGCGATCGACGGCCGGGCCCGACATCACTGCATGGGTCGCGGCCGCACAGACCTCGGCCGCGCCTGCCTCGAGCAACGCCTCGCAACCGACGATGAGCGTCCCGGCCGTGTCGATGATGTCGTCGACGATCACGCACACTCGGTCCTTTACATCTCCGACGACCGCAAGGGTCTCGGTCACATTGCGGCGGTCGTGGCGACGGCGCTTGTGAAGAAAGGCCACCTCACCATTGAGATGATAGAAGCGGCTGAGGTACTGAACCCACTTGTCCGCCTGTCGCACTCCTCCTGAGTCCGGTGACACGATCACAAAGTCTTCGCTAAGCGTTCCCGAGAAGTAGTCGGCCAATAGCGGCAAAGCGGTGAGGTGGTCGAAGGGGACGTTGAAGAAACCCTGGATCTGACCGGTGTGCAGATCCACCGACAGCACGCGATCCGCACCGGCCGCTTCGTAGAAGTCGGCCATGAGCTTTGCCGTGATCGGTTCCCGTCCACGCGCTTTGCGGTCCTGTCGCGAATATGGGTAGAAGGGGCAGACGGCTGTTATACGCTTGGCCGACGCGCGTTTGAGAGCATCGATCATGATGAGCTGCTGCATCACATGGTGGTCGACCGGGTCGCAGATACTCTGGATGACGAACGCGTCGCAACCTCTAACCGAATCACTGAAGCGAACATAGGATTCGGAGTTGGCGAACGACGACAGTTCAACATCGCCAAGCTTCATCCCAAGGTTGGTGGCGACCTCTTCTGCCAGCGCGTGATCGCCCACGCCGGCGAAGATCATCAGCCGCTTGTTGGTAGGTAGCTGCACGATCTGGCTCCTAGGTCACGATCCTGGCTCTGTCAGTGTAATTGCGAGCACCCCCGCTCGTCCCGTCACTTCTGGGATCGCCTCATGCGGTTTCCTTTGCCCTCGATAATCCGGGCCGGCACCCCAACGGCGAGGGCATCGTCGGGGACGTCGTCCCGGACGACCGATCCCGCCCCGGTCGCGGCGCGCTTTCCCACGCGAACCGGCGCTACCAGCATCGTGTCCGACGAGATATACGCATCGTCGTCGATCTCGGTCTTGTGCTTGTCGCGACCGTCCCAGTTGCAGGTGATCGTCCCGGCTCCGATGTTCACTCCCGACCCCACTTCCGCGTCGCCGAGGTAGGCGAGATGGCCGGCTTTGCTGTCCTCGCCGATCGTCGACTGCTTGGCCTCGACGAAGGTACCGATCTTGGCACCCCTCTTCAGCACGTTTCCCGGCCGCAGGGAAGCGAAGGGCCCAACGGAGGCTCGAGGCCCGACCACCGATCCCACCACCACCGCGAACGAAACGGTCGCACCCGGCCCGATCTCCGAATCTACGATCCGGGCCTGGGGGCCGATCTCGGCTCCCTCGGCGACCTTCGTTGTGCCCTCGAGGAAGGTGAACGGATGGATGACTGCGTCGCCCTCGATCGCGACGGTGGTGTCGATGTAGGTCGTACGAGGGTCGACGATGGAAACTCCTTCCGCCATCCACCGCTCGCACACCCGATGCCGCAGCAGGCCCGAGACATAGGCGAGCTGGGATCGACTGTTGACCCCGCTGACCTCCTCTGCCTCCGTCTCGACGGCGACCACGCGCCGGTCCTCTTTCCGCAGCAGCTCGATGACGTCGGTGAGGTAGTACTCGCCCTGGGAGTTGTCGCAGTCGATCTTGTCCAGCAGCCTGCCGATCTGGGCACCGTCGAAGACGAATACCCCGGCATTGATCTCGTGGGTCCGCCTCTCCTCGGGGCTCGCGTCATGATCCTCGACGATTCGCTCCACCTCGCTGCCCGACGATCGCACGATGCGACCGTACCCGGCGGGCTCATGCACCACCGCCGTGAGCAGGGTGGCCGCGGCCTGGGACGCTCGATGCACCGAGATCAGACGAAAAAGTGTGTCGGTTTCGAGTAGAGGGGTGTCGCCGGGCACGACGAGGATGGTGGCGTCCTCTGATCTCACCGCGTCGAGCCCTATCCTGGTGGCCTCTCCTGTGCCGCGCGGTGGGTCCTGCACCGCAAACTCGACGCCCTCATCAACCCCCTCCTCGACGACCCGGTCACGGATCGCTTCGACGCGGCCCGACGCGACGACGACCGCCTGGTCGAGACCAAGCGGTCGGATGGCTGCCAGCACGTGCGCCAGCAGCGACCGTCCCGCCGCCTGGTGAAGGACTTTCGGTAGCTTGGATTTGAGTCGCTTCCCATCGCCGGCGGCCAGGACGATGGCGGCAGTTCTGTCCGGCACAGCACCTTCCTTCGTCACGCCGGGCACACTACCCGGCAGTCCGTGCTGCCCCGCCTGGACTCGAACCAGGACTTAGGGATCCAAAATCCCTCGGGCTGCCACTTACCCCACGGGGCATGCAAGGCCGCGAGTTTAGTGCTCATGTGCCCCGAGCCCGCCTCACGTGTTGTCGCTCCAACGGGGGGCCGAACGCACGATCTCGACGGCGTCGAACGACGGTGCCACCCGGCCGGCGACCTCCTCTGCGTGCGCCCGGCTTGCCGCGACTCCGAATACCGTGGGCCCCGACCCGCTCACGCGTGCACCGAGGGCGCCGGCCGCCGCCATCGCGGTCGTGGCGTCTCCGAGCTCGGGGCGGAGCCCGCAGGCGGCGGGCTCCAGATCGTTGTGGACGCGCGCGCCGACTAGAGCGGGATCTCCGGCCCCCACGGCCTCGATCATGTCCGGTAGCCCGGGCCGCCCGGTGGACGGGTTCGTCGACCACCGCTCGTAGACCTCGGCGGTGCTGAGTGGAGCGGTCGAGATCCCCAGCACGAACCACAGTCCGGCGTCGGCCGTGAGGGGACGAACGACCTCGCCTCGCCCCGTGCCCGTTGCGGATCCACCGACCAGGAAGTACGGCACGTCGCTGCCGACATCGCGGGCGACGTCCATGAGCCCGGCTGCGTCGAGCCCCGTCCCCCACAGCGTGTTCAGGGCGACGAGAGCTCCGGCCGCGTCGGAACTGCCGCCCCCGAGCCCCGCGCCGAGCGGGATCCTCTTGGTTATCCGGATCTCCGCCCCGACATCCATCCCCGACCGAGCCGCAAGGGCGCGGGCCGCAACGTACGCGAGGTTGTCTTCCGTGGTGGGGACGGCGGCCGGAAGCCCTTCGGGGTGGGACATCTGGACGGTGACCGAACCGGAAAGGGTCGCGGTCACGGTCAGATCATCGGCGAGGGTGATCCCGTGAAAGACCGTCTCGATGTCGTGGTAGCCGTCGGACCTGCGACCCAGCACGCGAAGGAACAGATTCAACTTTGCAGGGGCTCGCAGATGCAGCTCGCGCGCTTCGCTCACGAGAGTTCCGCGGCCACGGCGGCGAAGCCCTCGAAACCGAGCTCCTCGGGGCGCGCGCCGGCCGGGATGCCCGCACGGGCGAGCACCGCTTCCGCTTCGGCTGCCGAACCCGTGATCCCGGCAAGCGTGTTGCGCACCATCTTTCTTCGCTGCGAGAACGTCGTCTTCACCACTTCTCGAAACCTGCCGTATGCGATCGCCGGCGTAATCGCGTGCCGCACGATCCGCACGATCACGGAGTCGACATTCGGTTCGGGATAAAAAGCGCGACGCGACACGCGCGCGGCGACACGGGCCTCGCCAAAGTAGGCGACAAGCACACTGGTTGCTCCATAGCTCTTGGATCCCGGCGATGCCGCGAGTCGCTCACCCACCTCCCGCTGCGTCATCACCGTGAGAGTTCGCACCTGGCTTGCGTCCTCGAGGGCGCCTATAACAACCGTTGCGGCGATGTTGTAGGGAAGGTTCCCGACAAGAGCGGTCGCGCCGATAGTCCCGATATCAAGTCGTAAGGCGTCCGCCTGGATCACTGCGACGTTGTTGCAATCGGCGATCACGTCGGTCAGGACCGCAATCAGTGCGCGGTCGAACTCGACCGCGGTGACGCGAGAGGCGCGGTTAGCCAGGACAAGGGTCAAGGACCCCGCACCCGCTCCGATCTCCACAATGTGGTCGTCCGGACCGACTTGGGCCAAGTCGACCATCTTGACGATCGTGTTGGGGTCGATTACGAAGTTCTGCCCCAGTTCCTTGCGCGGAACAATGCCGTGCTCGTCCAGCAGCTCGCGCAGTCGCCGGGCCCCCAGCGTGGTGTCGGTCATGACCTCAGATGGAGTAACCGGCGTGCGTTGGCGTGGGTGAGGTCGGCGATCGCGTCGACGCTCTGCCCGCGCGCGTCAGCCACTGCCTTCCCCACGTGTACCAGGCGCGCCGGTTCATTGCGGTGACCACGGTGGGGCTCGGGCGACAGGAAGGGGGAGTCGGTCTCGATCAGTAGGCGCTCTCCGGGAACGGCGGCCGCCAGCGCGCGCAGCCTGGCCGCATTCTTGAAGGAGACGTTGCCGGCAAACGATATGAACCCGCCCAGCGACACCGCCCGTTCGAGTTGCTCCGAGTCTCCCGACCAGCAATGGAAGACGAAACGGTCGGGGGGTCCTACCATCTCGAGATCGTCGAGGGCGGCGGTGACGGACTCGCGGGTGTGGATCACAAGTGCTTTGTCGCAGGCGGTCGCCATCTCAATGTGGGCGCGAAAAGCGCGGCGTTGAATACTCTCGGCGGTCGAATCTCGGTAGAAGTCCAGCCCCGTCTCCCCTATCGCAGCCACGCGATCGGTACGGCTCAGTCGGTGGATGTCGCCTGCACAATTTTCGAACTCATCCGCAGAGTTCGGATGCACGCCGACGGCCGCAAGCAAGTCGTGTCGCCGCGCAATGTCGATTGCGGTCTCGCTCGAGGCGCGGTCGATTCCGACCACGAGCATGTCTGTAACGCCGGCCTCCCGGGCGCGCGCCACGATCTCGTCGACGGGATCGTTGTCCGCGCACAGGTGAAGATGACAGTGGGAATCGAACCAGACCACTGCCGGGCTACGCCGGCTCCTCGAGACGCGGGAACAACGGCGGCCCGACCGTCACCCTCGTTGCCTCGGGGAGCGCACCCCAGCCGAGGTGCTTCTCGTAGGTCATGTCGTCGACGGCGCCGGACAAGCCCAAACGCGACCACAACTCCTGGGCGGCGCGGGGCATTATGGGCGCCACCATCAGCGCCATCAACCGCAGCGAATCGGCGAGCTGATACAAAACGATCTCGAGGTAACGCCTGCGCGATTCGTCTTTGGCCAGGGCCCAGGGGGCCACCTCCTCGACGTAGGCGTTTGCCCTTCGGACGAAGATCCATGCGTGCCTGAGCGCCTCGTGGAGCGCCATGTCGTCGATTGCCCGCTCCATCGAAGAAAAGGCCGTTCGCTGAGTCTCGATCAGGCTCCGCTCTCCGTCCGTAAACTCGGCGTCGGTCGGAGGGGCCGGTATCAGCCCGTCCAGGTATCGACCGATCATGGAAGTCACCCTTTGCGCGAGGTTGCCGAAGTCGTTGGCCAAGTCCGAGTTATAGCGCGCAACCATTGCCTCCCACGAGAATTCGCCATCGAGACCGAAGGAGATCTCCCTCATGAAGTAGTAGCGGTAGCCGTCCGAGCCGAACGTCTCGGTCAGGTCCGAAGGAGAGATTCCCGTGAGCTTTGACTTGGACATCTTCTCGCCTCCGACCTGGAGGTAACCGTGCGCGAAAACGGTGCGTGGCAAGGGCATGTCGAGGGCCATGAGCATCGCCTGCCAGATGACGGTGTGGAACCACAGGATGTCCTTAGCCATGAAATGAATATCCGCCGGCCAGATTCGGTTGAAGCGATCCGGATCGGAGCCGTATCCGATCGCGGTTATGTAGTTCTGGAGCGCGTCGATCCACACATAGATGACGTGCTCCGGATCCCACGGCACCGGAACGCCCCAGTCGAAGCTGACGCGCGACACAGAAAGGTCATCAAGCCCCTGCTTCAGCTTCCCGAGCACCTCGTTGCGTCGCGACTCCGGCATGATCGACCGATGATCGGTCTCGAACCGTTCGATAAGAGCGTCCGCGTACTTAGAGAGCCGGAAGAAGTAGTTGTCTTCCTTGACGACATCCGGCTCGGTGCCGTGTAGCGGACACTTGCCATCCACCAGCTCGTCGGGGGACTTGAACGCCTCGCATCCCACGCAGTAAAGGCCTTCGTACGTGCCGAGATAGACGTCGCCCCTGTCGTGGAGGGCCGCAAAGAATGTCCCAACCGGCTCCTCGTGTCGTGGCTCGGTGGTACGGATGAAGTCGTCGTTGCTTATATCGAGCGCCTTCCACGCCTCCGTCCACCGGGGAACGATCTGGTCCGTCCATTCCTTCGGTGCTAGTCCCCTGGACTCCGCCGTTCTCAGCACTTTCTGCCCGTGTTCGTCGGTCCCCGTCAGAAAGTGCACCCGGCGCCCCTGCAGGCGCCTGAACCGGGCGACGAAGTCGGCCGCCACGGTGGTGTAGGCGTGGCCGAGATGGGGGGCGTCGTTGACGTAGTAGATCGGTGTGGTGATGTAGAAGACACCGCCGTCAGCGGGGACCACCGATTCCCTTCCTGAGCTCATCTCCTTTTTTCCCTTCGATTCTCTTTCTGCGCCGTTTGCCGGGCCCGCTGCCCTCGGCGCGCGTACCATCTTCCCAGGTCGCTGGCGACGACCTGGGCGCAGCCAGAATTACCCAATCGGGGGGTCAGAATGGCCCGGTTGAAGTTTGACTACGTAGAGTGAGCAGGGATAATGACAGTAGTTACCAGTTCACGGTGAAGGGGAGCGACCCGATGAAGTCAACCGGCGTGGTCCGCAAGATAGACGAGTTGGGTCGCATCGTCCTGCCGTCTGAGATCCGCAGGGTCTTTGGGATCCATGAGGGCGACGAGCTCGACATCAGCGTCGAAGGCGAGCGCGTCATCCTCCAGAAGCGGCGCGACGTCTGTCTGTTCTGTTCCGCGGAGAACCCCACGATCGAATACAAGGGACGCCGCGTGTGCGAACGCTGCGCGGGTGAGCTCGGCCAGAAGGGACACGTGGAGGTCCGTCTGCCCGACGAGACGACGACGGCCCCCGGTTGAGCCTTACCTAATCCTCCGCAACGTCGAGCAGCGCGTCGAATACCTTTCTCTTCGGAACCCCTGCGTCGCGCGCCACGCGGGCAAGCGCCTCCTTGCGTCCAAGTCCCCCGTCCATCAGCCGGCGGGCGCGCCGGGCGAGCTCTGGTGATTCCGGCTCGCTCTTGTGTGCGCCGACGGCACCCCCAACCACAACGACGATCTCCCCTCGGACGGGGTCCTCACGCACGGAATCGAGTAGACGAGTCAACGATCCGCGCCGGATCTCTTCGTACATCTTCGTAAGCTCCCGCGCGAGGCAGGCCGGCCGATCACCGAGACGATCAACAAGGTCCTCCAGGCAAGGCTCGATCCGGTGCGGTGATTCATAGAACACGAGGGTGCGGGTTTCCGGGGCGAGCTCGTCAAGGCGCCTTCGTCTGTCACCCCGCTTGCGCGGAAGGAACCCCTCAAAAACGAACCTGGCCGGCGGGAGACCGGATACGGCCAGTGCGGTCACGGCCGCGGACGGACCGGGAACGACCTCCACGTCGACACCGGCCTCGATGCACGCGGACACGAGGCGGTAACCGGGGTCGGACAGGCCGGGCATTCCAGCGTCCGAGACGAGCACGATCGTCATCCCGCCGGCGATGCGGCCGGCAAGGTCTTGCGCCCTTCGCCGCTCGTTGCCCTCGTGGTACGTAATCAGTGAGCGCGGCCGCACCCCAAAGTGGCTCAGCAGCTTGCGCGTGCGACGGGTGTCCTCGCAGGCGACGACGTCCGCCGACTCAAGAACGCGAACAGCGCGCGGGGACAGGTCCTCGAGGTTCCCAATAGGAGTGCCACACAAGACGAGCTTTCCGGTCATCGATCGAACCTTCTCACGGCGGCGCCGCCCGAGTTGCCGAACCGGCACAATATGCTGCCGCGACATGGCCGCAACTGCATCCTCGGATCGCGTTTCCGACCGGCGCGGATGGGCTCGACGGGATTGGATCGCGGTCGCGCTAATAGTCGGGATCGCCTCAGCTCTCCGTCTCCTCTTTCTGTCCGATCCTCCCACCCTCGTTTTCGACGAGACGTACTACGCGAAAGATGCCTGCGTCTACGTCGAGGCAGAGCCGGCTCCGTGCGACCTCGAGACCCCCCAAGTCGAGGCGCACCCCCCATTGGGAAAGTGGCTGATCGGCATCGGGATCGCCATCTTTGGATTCGATTCGTTCGGGTGGCGGATCTCAGCGGCGGCAGCAGGTTCGCTCACCGTTCTGCTCATGTATGTGTTGGGGCGACGACTTCTCGGATCCACTGCCGGCGCAGTGCTTGCCGCAGCGCTCATGACTTTCGATTTCCTTCATTTCGTGCAGTCGCGCATAGCGATGCTCGATGTGTTCGTGACGATGTTCGGAGTCGCCGCGGTCCTGTTTGCTCTCTACGACCGGGACTGGGTACCGGGTCGAGCGTCCTCAGCGCGGCTGTTGCGCCCCTACCGGCTGGCAGCGGGGGTCGCGGCGGGGGGCGCGATCGCGAGCAAGTGGTCCGGCGCCTTCTTCATGGTCTTGGTGCTCGCCCTCTGCACCGCCTGGGATGTGTCACGCTCACGAAGAGAAGAGAAACCAGAACGTCGCGGGGTCGCCCTGCGCTCCGCCATATCGCTCCTGGTCTGCCTGCTCCTGGTGCCTCTCGCCGTGTACCTACTCACGTTCGCGGGCAGAGTCCATGGATCAGTTGCCGCTCCGTGGTCGAGGGGATCGTGGTTGGGCGCGGTCGGACACGAGCAACGCGAGATGTATCTGACCCACACTCGCGACATCATCGACGCCACCCACGGATACCAGTCACCGGCCTGGTCGTGGATCTTGCTGAAAAGGCCGGTTGCCTATTTCTACGAGGTCAACGCCAAAGGACAAAACGAAGAGATCCTGGCACTCGGAAGTCCGTTCGTATGGTGGGCCTCGATACCTGCGTTCCTGTACGTTGCTTTCTCGTGGGTGCGAAGGCTCATCGAGCGCCGGGCGTATGGGGGGGCCGAAGGTCTCATAGTCGCCGGCATCCTCCTTACATACTCGCCGTGGCTGATTCAGCAGACGGGTCGCGGTGCCATCTTCATCTTCTACCTGCTGCCGACGGTGCCTTTCATGTGCTTGGCCCTCGCCTACTGCGCAACGAGAATCGGGGGGTCGTGGGAGGCGCGCGCCGCTGTAGCCGTCTTTGCGGCCACGACCGTGGGGCTCTTCGGCTATTTCTATCCAGTGCTGACGAAGCGCCCGCTACCCCCCGAACAATGGAAAGGACGCATTTGGTTCGACGAGGACGATTGTCGCTTCCGACCCAACACAACTCAGGTCACGTCGACCGAGACCAAGGCGGGGGGAGCCGTCATCATCCGCACCAGCGACTCGACGAGCGAGGAGGGAAAGCCTCCCCGCGGCTGGTGCTGGATATAGGAGCTCGGGCGATCACTCGGCGGGCTTGCGGACCTCCACGAGCTCGACGATATAGGTGACCGTGGCGCCGGGAGGGATCTTCCCGGCCAGTCCATCGTCCCCATACCCGAGCTCCGGAGGAATTTCAAGGCGCCTGCGGCCGCCTTCTTGCATTCCGTCGATGCCTTCGCTCCACCCGGCGATGACGACGTCGGCATCGAGCAGGAACTCGAGGGCTTCGCCCGGTGCGGTGCCGTCGAAAACCGACCCGTCGGAGAGCCGCCCCGTGTATTCGACTCGCAGCGCGTCCCCGTGATCCGCCTCCGCCCCATCCCCGCACCGCAGATCCTCATAGACGAGACCAGAGTCGCTCGTGATCTCCTCGCCCTCCGTGCAATCTCGTCCTAGAACGTCCTCGGCTGATCCGTTGCAGGCGGCCGCTACGGACATCGCCACGAGCAACGGCGCGGTTCGAATCATCCTCACTTTCGTTTGCGGGCATAGCGCCAGTCTTCGACCGAGATCGCCCATCTCTCATGGTCCCTCCACCGTCCTCCGATCTTGAGGTATCGGGGAGAGAAGCCCTCCTTGCGGAAACCACAACGTTTCACCAGCGCGACCGATCGGATGTTGCCGGGCTGGATGTTCGCTTCGAGACGGTGGAGCTTCAGGGTGCGAAACGCATGGTGCAGGACAAGCTCCATTCCCTCCGTCATGTAGCCGCGCCTTTCGTAAGTTGCATGAACGTAGTACCCAACGTAGGCGCTTTGGAAGTCTCCGCGCGAGATCTGGCCTAACTCGTAGAGCCCCACGATGGCACCGTCCTCGATGCGGCAGACCAAGAGTCCCTCGAAGTCTTCTCGACGGGAGCGCCCGATGTACCGGCGATACGAGCTGGAGTCCGACGGAGGAGTGACCCACGGTCGATGAAGTCGTCGGCTAGCCTCAACGAGCTGGATGAAGTCCCTCTCGTCGCGCAATGTGGGGCGTCGCAAAACGACTCGCGACCCCGTCTCGAGTTCGGTCCCAATCCCTCGTGGCATGCCTTAACACTAGTGCCGGCGCACCAGCGGGCAGTCGAGGCACCCGCGAGAGCTATGCTCGGCGGATCTCACAAGGCATGGTCGTGGCCATAAAGCTTCTGCTCCAGGCATGTCTCAACGGATACAGAACGCGGCCGTAGCTGCTGCACGAAAGGATTTCGGGCAGATGACGTTTCCACATTCGAGCGAGATACCGGAGGTCATCGACTACGTCGCCACCAAGGCCGCTTCCTATCTCGGCGCACTCGACACCGCGCCCGTTAGGGCCGCGGGGGCCAATGAGGTCGCACTGAGCTTCGGTGGCGGTCTGCCCGAGGAAGGAATCGGAGGGATGGAGGCGCTGCGGTCGCTCCTTGACGGGGTCGACGGGATCATCGGCTCCGCCGGGCCACGCTTCTTCCATTTCGTCGTCGGCGGAACCACTCCCGCAGCGTTGGGTGCCGACTGGATCACTTCCGCGTGGGATCAAAACAATGGAGCATGGGTATCGGCGCCTCTGGGTGCGCGCCTCGAGATCGTGGCGCTGGCGTGGTTACGCGAGTTATTCGGGCTCCCGGCATCGTGGGGTGGAGTCCTGACCACGGGCGCCACCATGGCGAACTTCACCGGCATCGCGTGCGCACGCCGGTGGTGGGCGCAACAGCATGGTGTCGACGTTGACCGCGACGGGCTCTCCCACCTCCCGGGGATGCCCGTGCTATCGAGCGGATACATCCACCCGAGCGCGACCAAAGCCCTGGCGATGCTGGGCATCGGGCGCGGACGCGTGCAGGTGTTCACTCGCGACGACGTGGGCCGGCTCGACCCGGGCGGAATGGAGGACGCCCTTCGGGAGCTCGGCGGAAAACCGGGGATCATCGTCGCCAACGCCGGCGAGGTGAACGCCGGGGAATTCGACCCGATCGAGGTGATGGCCGATCTGGCCGAGCGCTACGGCTGCTGGCTCCATGTCGACGGCGCCTTCGGTCTCTTCGCGGCCGCCTCGCCGAACAGCCGACACCTCGTCGCCGGAATCGACCGAGCGAACTCCGTGATCGCGGATGGGCACAAATGGCTGAACGTCGCCTACGACTGCGGCTTTGCCTTCATACGCGATCCGAGCCTGCTGGTCGGGCCGTTTGCGACCGCGGCCGCGTATCTCCCCGAACACGACGAGGCGCGGCCCAACTATTTCAACCTGGCTCCCGAGAGCTCGCGAAGAGCGCGCAGCTTCGCGGTGTGGGCGACTCTGCTGGCCTACGGACGCAGTGGCTACCGGCAGCTCGTCGAGCACCATCTTCACCTCGCGCGCCACATGGCGGACCTCGTGGACTCCGCGCCCGACCTCGAACGGCTCGCAGAGGTGGGGCTAAACATCGTGTGCTTTCGGTTCCGGCCCTCCGGCATCGCCGGGAATGAGCTCGACGAGCTTAACCGCCGCCTCGGCGAAGAGGTCATCGCCGATGGGCGCGTCTACGTCGGTACGACCGTTTACGGGGGCCGCGTCGCCTTTCGCCCCGCGATAGTCAACTGGCAAACAACCGACGAAGACGTGGAGCTCGTGGTCGATGTGGTTCGCGAACTGGGGGGTCGCCTCGTCGGCTGAGCTCTTGGATCAGCCCAACGACGATCGTTCGAGCGCAACGAGAGCGTCTCTGTAAGAGTCGCGGCTGGCGGAGGTATCACCCTTATCGAAGAGCAGATCACCGAGATGCCTGTACACGGCAGCCATCTGCAGCGGCTCCTCCGCGCGTCGGTAGAGATCGATAGCGATGCGGAAGTTCTTCTCGGCAAGGTCTGGCGTGTCCGCGACCATGGATAGTGCCATCTCTCGATGCGCGCACGCGAGTTCGGCAACATCGCCCTCTTGAAGGAGAGAGATCGACTGGTCGAGCAGTCTTCGAGCCTCATCGGGCCGCCCGCACAGCCTCTCGACGCGAGCGAGTTCGTTGAGGCTGCGCGCCTGATTCAAGCTGCTGGCGGTCTCCGTAAAGACCTCGAGAGCCTTGTACAGAGACGGACGCGCTTCCTCGAGAGCACCTTGGTCGACAAAGACCATGCCCCTGGCCAGATGGGCGCGAGCAACCTCGGTCTTCCACTCGAGCGACGCGTAGAGCAACTCGGCCCGCCTCAATGACGCTAGAGCCTCGTCGGCTCGGTTCTGGCGCAACAACTCGCGTGCCACATTGATGTGCATGTTTGCGATCTGTTCCGGGTCGTCGACGCGAGCCTCCAGCTTGAGGGCCTCGGTAGCGGCCTTAGCCGCTTTGTTATGCAGACCAACCTCCGAATAGGGCCACACGAGCGAGGAGTGGATCCGCATGAGAGCGAGGGGGTCGGGAATGGAGCGCAGCTGCATGAGGAACGACTCGAGCAGGTGGATCGAGTACCGGACATCACCGATCATTTGAGTACACCTTGCCGCGCCGGCAACCGACTCGACCCGCAGCGGCAGCGGTTCGTCCTCGAGCAGCCCAACCGCCCGTTCGAAATACTCGAGACCAGATTCCGGATCGCATAGGCGCTCGGCAACAAGCCCCCGTCCCTCCAAGGCTTTGGCCTCTACCCGGGTCAGGTCGTAGCGCTGGGCGCTGCGCTCGATCTCGGAAAAGTGCTCGTCGGCGTCAGCGTAGTTGCCTCCCGACAGGATCATGCGGGCGCGCTGAAGATCGACCTCGAGTTTCACGGCGAGTCCGGGTGGGCGGCCGGTGAGGATCTCCTCCGGTTCGACCCCGAGGCGATCGGCGAAAAACGCAACCGCGACGTTCGATGGATTGCGCCGTCCGGCTTCGATCGTGCTCACATAGGCGGCCGTGTAGGCGCTCTCCGCAAGATCTTGCTGGGTGAAGCCCTTCGCGAGGCGCAGCCTTTTCAGGCGCCGGCCGAGCCCGGCACTCATACCCCGCTGTCCGGTCACTGTCCCTCCGTCCATGAAGCCACTGCGGATCGTAACAGCTTGGATGTCGCGTTCTGGATAACTCTTCCAGGGAATCCCGTAACAGTACCTATAACGCCGTAATACTCGGCTGGTTACCAAACCCGAAGGGAAAGGGGGTGACAAATGGCAACGATCCGGCGTCTCACCGCTCTCGCCGCTCACTGGCGGCCCTATGGCTCACCGCCGGCGCCGGCTGGCCTCACGGCTAGGTCGAAGTGAAGGTCGGGGCCCGCGGGCGCCGGATGCCCCCGGCGGCGCGGGCCCCGATTCCCATTCGAGTTCATCTCATGCTGGGGAGCAGCACTTCGACAACGATTCGGACCCGCTCCGCGCGATGACGACCATCGTTCGCTCCGGCGATCCAGTCGATGATGTCTTGCTGATGTGAGGGAGGCAGCTCGTCAAAAGCTTCGCTCGCAATGTCCCGGTCGCGCAGAGCGCTGACGAGGTCCCCCGGAACGTCGACGTCCACGGCCGACAAGATAGCCACCGACGGCGTCCTCTGTATGAGACTGTCGCTGTTCATTCTTGTTAATCGGATTTAACCCGGCGTCCGAGAGCAGAAGGCCCCATTGAACCGAGGTTCACGAATCGAGAAAGGCAACCGCGCGGCAGAACGCTGCCTCCCCTCCCTGAAACCGCCACGGGAAGCAACCGAACTGGACTCGTCGATCCAGCACCTCGTCGATGTGGCCGCCGAGGTTCTCGATATGAATGATGTCGTGCGGGAACAGAAGGGTGTGCATGATCTGGTAGTCGGCTTTCGGGAACACGTCGTCCAGCGAGCGTCCGAGCTTTTCCTCGCAATCCTCCGCCTCGTCCGGCCGCATCCTGCGAATGACCGTGTTCATCGGATGATCGGCGCTGCCGGCGTCGACGGCGAGCCAGCGGATGCCACGGTCCAGCACCCATTCGGCGAAAGCCCGCGTCGGCCCGGGGTGCCGGATGAAATAGCGCGTCTCGTCCGTGGCCGAGCGATCGACCCAGTTCTCCGGATAGAAGCGGTGGTACCCCGTGTGGATTATGAGGATGTCGTCGCGCTCGATGGTCACGCTCGTGTCGCGCTCCCAGCGTTCGAAGTGCTCGGGTCCGTAGATGTCGAAGTCCCCGAGTCCCATCTTGGCCAGGTCGACGACGCATGCAGACCCGATCAACCAGTCGAGCGGAAGGTCTCCGATGAACTTTCCTCCGGAGAAGAAGTGGGCGGGGGCGTCGAGATGAGTCGACACGTGCAGAGTAGAGGTCAGCTCTTGCCCCCCAGCCCTGTCGAACGCCAGTCGCTTGACCCATTTGATGGACGGACCGTCGTAACTCGCGAACGCGGGGGTGTGCATGCTGAAGTCCTGTGACAGATCGAGAACCCTCACCCAACCCCCTCCTTTCTTCTCTCCGAGCCGGTTGCCCTGTGGACTCCCCGCTCTTCGTTCGGGGGAACCCCGGCGGTCGAGGCAAGCGACGTCGCTACAACGCCGCATCCAGACAACCACGCCCGTCCCGTCGAATGGCCGACCCGAGTCAGGGCCGCGGCCGCTGCGCGCCAGTCTGCAGACCGATGGAGATCGAGCGCAGTCCCGAGGGGCTCCGCAACGAAGCCCTCACAAGCAAGCTCCAGGAGGGTCGCCGCGAGCGCCGTCGTGCGAGTTCGCAAGTCGGAAGGGTGCAGCACAGCCAGCCATGCTCGTCGCTCGGCGGCCTCGAACCCGATCGCAGCACTAAAAGCCACCATCGCCGCCGCGCCCCCCACGAGGATGTCGTCGCCCTCCGGGGTGAGCCCCGGTCCCCGTCCGAGCAGCTCGAGGGCGGCCGACCGCCAGCGTTCGAGGTCGCGCTCGCGCAGAGCTCTTCCCAAGTGTGCGACCGGGCCCCGGCCTCCCTCATCCAGCGAATCGGCCGCGACCCGCGCCAGGGCGCGCCCGCGGGCACCGACCTCTGCGCGCGTGCTCCTGGGGTTGGCCGGCACCGATGGCACCCACCGTCGCGCCCGGGACCAGTCCACGGTCGCTACTCCGACCACCATCTCCGTCGGGCGAAGCTCCGCGTCCGCGCCGGGGCGCACGCGCTGCAGAGCGCGCATGGACGCGACCGAGATCCCGTTCGGCATCGCCGCCACATCGGGGGCGGTGATCGCCACCACGAAGCCGTCGAAGTCGACGTAAGCCGCGGCCGAACCGATCCCGCGAACCACGCCGGTGCCCCCCGCGCCCGACCGATCCAGCACCGGCACCGCGATCGCATCCGCGCCCACCCGAGTCATAGCGAGTCCACGAGGGCCCGGGCGGCGGCGGCGAACACCGCCATCGGCGGGGCGACGAGCCCCGCGCCCACCTGTCCGACGCCGGGCCGCCGGTGAGCGATCCCGGTGTTGATCGCGGGGAGGATCCCCGAGCGGACGACCGCCCTTACATCGAATCCGAGGGGGGTGCCTCGGAACTCGAGAGCCGGCACTCTGTAGTGATCGCTTTCCCCCCACGCGATCTCGTACATCCTGGTGGTGGCCACGAGCGCGTCCTGCGCGGTCCCCCCGACGAACCGCACGATTGCCGGCGCCGCCGCCATGGCGCAACCTCCCACACCGATGGTCTCGGTGATCGTGCTGTCGCCGATGTCGGGGTTGGCATCCTCTGCCGAATAACCCGGAAGGTACAGCCCGTCCACCTCACCCGCGGGCCCCGTAAACCACCGGTCCCCCGTGCCCGCGAGCCGGATACCGAACTCGGTGCCGTTGCGGGCCATGGCCACAACGAGCGACGAGGCCTCGATCCCGCGGGCCGCATCCGCCGTCGCCTTGGCGGCCGCCATCACCAGGTTTAAGAAGAAATGATCGTTGCCGGAGATGAAATCAGCACACGCGATCACATCCGCTCGCGGTTCGTCGATTGCGAGCAACGCGGGGAGCAACGCACGCAGGAACAGCGAGGTCCCGGCGCGGTTGCGATTGTGGCCCTCATCGCCCATTTGCAGGGCCTGAGCGATGGTTGCCCGCAAGTCGATGGGCCCGTCCAGTTCGCCGAGTGCGGCAGCGGTGACGCGAGCGAGAACGCGCTCGATCCACCGGAGATGCTCGATAACCTCGGCGTCGTACGCGCCGTAGCGAAGCACCTTGCCGAGACCCTCGTTGAACGTTGCGAACGCCCGGTTGCCGTGAACCTCGTTGGTGACGACCCAGATCGGCATCGAAGCGCTAACGACACCGGCCATCGGTCCAACGGCGGCGCGCTCGTGGCAGGGCGCGAACTCGAACTCTCCGGCGGCCGCCATGCGGGCGGCCGCTTCCGGGTTCGACGCAAGACCCTCGTACACGGCGGCTCCCTGGATCGCGCCGCGTAGCGGTCCCGACATGTCGCGCCACTCGATCGGAGGGCCCGCGTGCAGGAACGTGTTACGCCGCATGTCTTCGATCAGGTCGCCGGCCACCCCGACGCCGGCGAGAAGGGGGTGGGCGTCGTTGAGACGGGCAATCACGGCGTCGTTCGCGACTGCGATGCGGTTTGCAGACGCAGCAAGTCGGGTCAGCGAATCTTCGGCCTCGGCGGCCGGAGGACGCCACTCAACGCGCTGCACGGTGACGCCCTGCCGTTCCAGCTCGCCCGCGAACAGCTCGACACCGATGTTTGCGACTGAGAGGTGCTCGCCCAGCACGCTCACAAGGATGTCCCCACTGCGCCGCGCGCGAGCCTGCCCGCATGCGCCGCGTTGCGCGTAACGAGCGCGCCCGCAGCGGTCAGTTGCTTCACCTGCCGGCCGAGCTCCTGCGGATCGCGCCCGGTCCCACACACGGCGACGATGATTGTGAGATCACGACGGCGCTCGAGTACCGCCTCTATCGACGGCGCAAGCTCGCCCGCGGGGTCGGGGTGCGCGCCGGCTCCGAGGACGACGTCGAGCACTATTGCCCCGACGCCCATGTCGACACTCGTCTTCTCGAAGTGATCGTTCCGGAGGGTGGGGTCGATCATCGGATGAGCGCGACCCGTTGTGTATTCGTCGGCGCCGAAGTCGATGAAGTCACCTCCGCCGGTCGCGGCATGGGCCTCGAAACACAACGAGCCACCACAGAACAGCCCCCGGAGCCCTCCCGGAGTCGACCGCGGCGGGGGCTCGATGTCGTGTGTCTCGACGCGCCCACCTGCGAGGTCGGCCGCGGCCGCGGCCGCATCCTCCAACGACCCGACGACCGTCACCCCCTCGGGAGCCGCGGGAAGCTCTGAATCGCCGGCGCCCGCGAGCAATCCCACGACTGCAGGCTTCCCGGTGCGCGCCGCCGCGGCCACGATCTTCTCGGCGACGGCGCCGCCGGGAGGCTTTGACACCAGGACGATGATCTCGGTCGAGGCATCGTCGGCCAGCACCTGAAGGCACCGGTCCGACATGATCCCACCCACTTCCGTGCTGAGGTCGCGGCCCCCGACCCCGAGGGCCTGGCTGATGCCGATCCCGGCGGCGTCGAGGAGGCAGGTCACCTGCTGGATGCCCGTTCCCGAAGCGCCGATGATCCCGACCGGCCCACGTTCGACCACGTTGGCGAAACCGAACCCGACTCCGTCGACGATCGCCGTGCCGCAATCGGCCCCGAGAAAGAGCAAGCCACGATCGAGGGCGCGCCGCTTGAGCTCGGCCTCGTCGTCGAGCGACATCCCGTCCGAGAAACAGAAGACATGCAGGCCGGCCTCGATCGCCTCGGCCACCTCGTAGGCGGCATACCTGCCGGGAACCGACACGAACGCAACCTTCAGATCCGGGTTGGCTCGCACCGCGGACCTGATGGAGCGAGGCGCAAAGACGGCCGCGCCGGAGGGCTCGGCGCGCTCGCTCAGCCGCCGGTCCACGGCACGCTCGGCCGCAGTTGCCGCGTCGTCGTCGGCCGCTCGGATCGCCACCACCATGTCGTTGGGGCCGACATCGTCGGGCGGTTCGAATCCCTGGTCGTGCAGGAGCGTGATGTTCACCGGCGTACCTGCGACCGCTGCGACCAACTCGACACCCTCGATCGCCTCGGCATCTCGTGATGCAAGCATCAACGCGACCGAGTCGTAATACGCCCCGCGGTGGAGGACCAGCCTGGACGTCACAACCAGTCGACCTCGGCGTGCGTGCGCCCGCCCGACAGGCGCGTGTACCCGGGTCCGCGATCGAAGAACGGGACATCACCGCGCTCGGAGCGCAAGCGAGCCCGGAGTGCCGTAGTCGCAGGTTGGTCGACCAGCGGGGGGTCGCCGGCGAGCACGACGCCGTACTCAGTCTCCGCCCTCGGCTGCGAGACCTTCCCGTGAAGCACGTCGGTTGCGACCGCCGCGGGATCGCGGTCGAGGGGGTCTCCCCATCCGCCACCACCCGTCGTCTCGATGCGCACGAGTTCACTGGCCGCGACCGGTTCGTCGTCGGCGAGCCCGGGCAGGATTCGCTCGTTCGACCCTCCCGGATCGATCGTGACGCGGAAAGGTGCTCCCGCACGCCCACCCCTTAGTCCCCAGCACGACAGGATCGAACGATCGGCGATGGACAGGAACGTCGCGTCGTTGAGGACGCGAATCTCCTTGAGATATCCGAGACCTCCCCGGTACTCGCCGGCTCCACCGGAATCCGTGGCCAGCGACAGCGTCTCGATGCGCGCCGGAAAAGTCGTCTCGATGAACTCGGCCGGCATGTTCTTCGAGTCGGGGACGATGTGGATCGTGTCGGAGCCATCTGCGTAGTAGCGACCGCCCGACCCGCCGCCGAGGATCTCGCGGTACAGATACCATTCGTTGTCCTCGTCGTAGCCGGTGATGCCCGTGTAGCGGATGGTCTCCTGATCGGCCGGCATGTAGCCGTCCACAGCCTTTGCGAGCACGCCCGCGAACACACCGAGGAGGCGCAGGATCACGAAGGTGCGCGCGTTGGTGGGGGCCGGGAACACGGGGGTCAGCAGGCTCCCCGGTGGCGGGAAACGCATCTCGATGAGATCGACGACCCCTTCGTTCACGTCGAGCTCGGCCATACGTTCGGGGGTGGCTGCGAGGTTTCGCAGGACCGGGGCGATCCACTTCACCAGAAAGTTGCCGTCGGCGTAGTCGCCGGCATGATTGATCGGCCCTTTTGCCTGGGGGTCCGTTCCGGTGAAGTCGATGATCAGCCTGTCCCCGGATTTCGTCAGAGTCATCCGCTGGGTGTGCAGGCGAGGTGGATCGACACCGTCGTGCTCCGCATAGTCCTCCCACTCGTAGGTCCCGTCGGGGATCCGAGCCAGGATCTCGCGCCGAAACGTTTCGGCCGTCTTGGTGATGATCGCGTCGAAGCAGCCCTCAATCGTCTCTCTGCCGTAACGCGTGAACAACTCGGCCACCCGTCGTGCCCCCATCGTGCAGGCCGCGCATTCCGCATCGAGGTCCCCCGCGATGTGATCGGGCAGGCGCGAGTTGCGTGTGATGATCCTCACGGCGGCCTCGTTCACGACGCCGCGGTCGTAGAGCTTTATCGGCGGCACCATCAGACCCTCTTGGAACGCCGACGTCGCATTGGACGGCATCGAACCCGGAACCATCCCACCGATATCGTCGTGGTGGCCGAACGCCTGCACGAACGACACCACATCCCCGTCATGGAAGACGGGCACCGTGACGCACAAATCGGGAAGGTGACCTATGCCGCCTTCGGACGCGTAGACGTCGTTGTGAAAGTAGACGTCGTGCTCTCGCATCGAATCGATCGGGAAGTCGCGCGCAACCGGATGAACGAGCGCGGAGTAGGAGCGACCGGTGAGCTTACGCAGCTTGCGGTCGTGGATTCCCGCCCGGTAGTCGTGCTGGTCGCGGATCATCGGAGAGCGGGCGGTGCGGCCAATGGCGTCCTCGACTTCGGCTTCGATCGAGGCGAGCGTTCCTTCGACGATCTCCAGCGTCACGGGGTCGACGGCCAGCTCACACACCTCCTCGCGTTATGACGAGGCTGCCGAAGCGGTCGACGCTCGCGACGAAGCCGGGCGCGATCGGGGTCGTCGAACCAAACTCTTCGATCACGGCAGGTCCTTCCACTCCGTCACCGGCCATAAGGTCGTCGCGCCGGTAGATGCCTGCGTAGTGCCACCGATCCTCGAAGAGCACCCGCCGGTGTCCATGCCGGGCGCGCCGCGTGTCGCCGTCGGCGGCCACCACCTCCGGAAGTTCCGGCCGTGTTATCGGTCCGATTCCGGTGACCCGCACATTCACGAGCTCCACGACGTGAGCCTGATCCTCCCGATAGCAGTAACCGTAGAGCCGCTCGTGCTCGTCGTGGAAGCGCGCCGCCAGAGCGACCACGGAGCTCTCGTCGACGTTGCCGTCCGGGGCGGCCACTCGCACCTCGAAAGCCTGTCCCAGGTAACGGAGATCGGCCGACCGGGAAAACACGTGCTCGCCGGCCTCGAAGCCTTCACGCTCGAGCGCGGCGGCGGCCTCCGTGAGCAGCTCCTCGTACACGCCCTCGAGCGCGGCGGTATCCAGATCGGCGATGCGCCGGACGAAGGTCCGCACGAAATCATTCCGGACGTCGACCGTCAGCAGCCCGAACGCGCTGAGGTTGCCGGGGTTCTGTGGGACGACGGCGGCTCTCAGATCGAGGATGTCGAGAAGCCGGCACGCCATGAGCGGCCCCGAGCCTCCGAACGCGATCATCGCGAAGTCGCGCACGTCGAGGCCCCGCCGGACGGTGACCTGCCTGATGGCATTGGCCTGATTCCATGCCGCGATCTCGAGCACGCCGTCCGCGCTCTCCTCCATCCCGAGCCCCAGTTCGTCGGCGAGGGCGGCCAGTCCCTCGCGCGCGAGGCCGGCGTCCAGCGGTATCTGTCCGCCGAGTAATGCAGGCGGGATACGTCCCAACATCAGGTGAGCATCGGTTGTCGTTGGCTCTCGGCCGCCTTTCCCGTAGCACATCGGCCCCGGGTCGGCGCCGGCCGAGCGCGGCCCGACCTTCAGGTTGCCGTCGGGAGCGCGCCATGCAATCGAGCCTCCACCCGTGCCGACCGTGACGACGTCGACCATCGGCACCTTGACCGGGTAACGCCCGACAGAGCCCTCGGTTGTGATTGCCGGTTTGCCGGCCCGCACCACGCTGACGTCGGTCGAGGTGCCGCCTGCGTCCAGCGTGAGCACCTGCTCGAACCGGGCCGCGGCCGCAACTACCAGAGCCCCGAGAACACCCGCGGCCGGTCCCGAGGTGACCGTCGTGATCGGCTGCTTCCCCACCTCCGCAGCAGATGTCACGCCCCCATTACTCTTCATCACGTAGAACGGAGCAGCCGCTCCCCCGTTACGGGCGATGCCGTTGAGCCTCTTCTGGATGCCTTCGACGTAAGTCCCCACCTTGGGCTTGACGAACGCGTCGACGAGGGTCGTCATGGACCGCTCATACTCGCGGTATTCGCGAAGGACATCGGAGCTGATTGATACGGAGCATTCCGGAAACTCTCGCTCGAGGGTCGCTCGCATACGCTGCTCGTGCTCGGGATTCACGTACGAGTTGACAAAGCAGACACCGACAGAAGCGATCCCTCTGTCCTTGAACCACCGCGCCACTTCCGCAGCGGCCGCCTCGTCGAACGGGCGCACCACGCGACCAGACGAGTCGCAGCGCTCGGGCACCTCCTTGACGAGGTCGATAGGCACAATTCGATCGGGCTTCACCCAGAAGTAAGAATTGCCGTAACCGGCGGGGACACTCTGGCGCGCGATCTCCAGCACACAACGAAAGCCCGCCGTGGTCACAAAGCCGAGGCCGGAAAAGTCCTCCTGCAGAAGCGCGTTGGTGGCGACCGTCGTCCCGTGCGCGACCGCCGAGATATCGCCGCCCTCGGCCCCCGCGATCCCGAGGATCAGCTCGATCCCGGCCATGAAACCCTCCGCGGGATCGTGAGGAGTCGACGGGGTCTTTGTGGAGTAGAGGCGGCCCTCGACCTCATCGAACGCGACGACGTCCGTGAAGGTTCCTCCCGTGTCGATCCCGACCCTGAGAGTACGAGCCCGCGTCATGCCCGCAGGTTATAGCGGACAGGGCGCCGCGTGAGTGAGCATTTGAGCGCGCTATACGGGGCCGGGCTCTGAGGGACACTCGACCCGTTGTGTTCAGGAGCGACCGCTGTGCAAGATCTCGAACAGGTCCTGCGGAGACAGAGGCATCGAATCGATGGCGACGTCGAGGGCGTCGGAGAGAGCGTTGGCGATCACAGCATTGCACGGGATAACTCCCGCCTCGCCGACGCCCTTGATGCCGAGGGGATTGCTCGGCGACGGGGTCTCGGTGTGATGGATCTGGATCGGAGGCACTTCCGTCGCGTACGGGATCAGAAAGTCCATGAACGACGCGTTGAGTAGCTGTCCCTCGTCGTCGTAGACAAGCCGTTCGTAGAACGCGCCCCCGATCCCTTGGGCCACTCCACCTGCGATCTGGCCCTCCACGATCATCGGGTTGATGACCCTTCCGCAGTCGTGCATCACGACATAGTTGTGGAACTTGATGTCACACGTGTCGGGATCGATCTCGACGATGGCGGCGTGCGCCCCGAACGCAAACACCCCTGAGGTGGGGCTGTAGAACTCGGCAGAATCGAGCCCCGGGCTCGTGCCCTCGGGCAGTGGGCGATCGCTCTTTGAATACGCCTTTTGAGCCAGCGCGACCGCGTCCTGTGACGCCTCGCCGAACGCATACCGAAGCGGATTGGAAATAATCGCGATCTGGCCGAGGTCGATTCCGACATCTGGTGCACCCGCCACATGCACGCGTCCGGCCTCGAACACGAGGTCGTCCGGAGACACCTCGAGTGATCGCGCGGCCACGTCGGCGGCCTTCCGGCGCGTCGCCTGGGCGGCCTTGTAGACCGCGTTGCCGGCGACCACCGCGCTGCGACTCGCAAAGGTCCCGACGCCGTAGGCCAGCCTACGCGTGTCGCCCGCCACCACCTTCACCTTGTCAACGGCCACCCCGAGCTCGTCGGCAACGATCTGGGCGAACACGGTCTCGTGACCCTGGCCCTGACACGACAGCCCGAGGGCGACCGTCACCACCCCGTCGGCGAGGACCTTGATGACCGCGCCCTCGTAGGGTCCGATGCCCGTGCCCTCGACGTAGTAACCGATGCCGATCCCGATCTTGCGTCCCTGCTTCTTCAATCGGTTCTGACGCTTTCTGAAGTCCGCGTACCCGATCCCCTCGAGCAGCACGTCGAGCCCGGGTTCATAGTTCCCCGAGTCGTAGACCGTGGGACCCCCGTCTTGGAAGGACACCCCGACTTCGTACGGGAACTCGTCGGGCCCGATGAAGTTGCGGCGTCTCACCTCGGCCGGATCAAGTCTCAGTTCGCGGGCGACCTTGTCCATCACCCGCTCCATCACGTACACGGCGTGGGGGCGGCCCGCGCCTCGATACGGAGAGGTCGGGACCTTGTTCGTAAAAACGTTTACGAACTCGTACCGGTAGTTCTCGAGCTTGTAGGGGCCGGGAAGCTGCGCGGCCGTGATTATCGGGATGATCAGACCGTACGAGCAGTACGCGCCGGCGTCGTTGAGGAACTTCGTCTCGAGAGCAAGGATCCTGCCGTTCTCATCCACGCCGACCCTGACTCTGTGAACCTGCTTGCGCTCATGGTTCGATCCGATGAAGTCCTCGCGCCGGTCTCCGGTCCACTTCACAGGCATGCCGAGGTGCCGCGACGCCCATGGCGCCATGATCTCTTCTGGGTAGAACTGGATGACCTTCATCCCGAAACCCCCGCCGATGTCGGGGGCGACGACATGGACGTTGTCGGGGTCCAGTCCGAACAGCAGTGCGAGGCCGCCGCGCACACCCGTGGGCGCCTGCGACGAGTCGAACATGAGCAGCGAGCCCTTTGCGTCGTCGTAGTAAGCGACGATAGCGCGCGTCTCCATCGGCATTGCCGCCGACCGCTCCATCTCGAAGCGCCATTCGAAGACGCGCGCCGCATCCGCCATGGCCGCGTCGACATCGCCCGTCTCCTCGGAAACGCGCCCGTTGATGTTGTCGGCCATGTCGATGTGGACCACGGGAGAGCCCTCCCGCGCAGCTTCTTCCAGATCGGCGGCGACCGGCAGCGGTTCGTAATCGACGCGGATCGCGCCCACGGCGTCTTCCGCGATGTAGCGATCACGCGCGACGACGGCCGCTATGACCTCGCCCACGTAGCAGACCTCGTCCTTCGCAAGGGCGTACTGGGTGCGCGGCGCGAACAGTCCCTCGCTGGGGATTAGAAGGGGTAACGGTTTCGCGAGATCGCCGGTGAGATCATCGTACGTGTAGATTCCGTACACACCCTCGATGTCGAGGGCACCCGAGACGTCGATATCTCTGATGCGCGCGTGCGCGAAGTCGGACCGCACGAAGGCGAGCTGAGCCGCGGTGTGATCGAGGTCGTCCGTGAACCGGCCCTTACCGGTGAGAAGCCGGGGGTCCTCATTGCGTTGGACGCGTTCGCCGAACATCTGAGTCGTCATCCCCGCTCCCTCTCGATCGCGGCCGCGGCGCGAATGGCCTCGATGATGCCCGCATAGCCGGTGCACCGGCATAGCTGGCCCGCCACGGCGTGCCGGAGCTCCTCGTCACTCATGTCCTCGGCCTTCTCATAGATGGGCAGCGCGGACATCAGGAAACCAGGCGTGCAGTAGCCGCACTGGAGGCCGTGGTGGCGTTTGAAGGATTCCTGCAACGGATGTAGATCACCGTCGGTCGACGCCAATCCCTCGACCGTTTGGATCTGGGTTCCTTCCGCCTGGATCGCGAGCATGAGGCACGAGCGGGCCGGTCGCCCATCGACCAGCACCGTGCAGCACCCACAAACCCCGTGCTCGCATCCCACGTGCGTCCCCGTCATACCCAGTGAGTGCCGCAACACGTCCGACAGGAGCCACCGGGGCTCGACCTCGACCTGATGTTGGGTCCCGTTCACCGACAGTTCGATGGTCTGCTTTTCGTTGCGATCAACCCTCATCGGTTGCCCCCGCGGCGCGCCGGACCGCCCGCGCGCCGAGGACGCGCGCGAGCCGCAATCGGAATTCCCGGCTTGCGTGTAGGTCGGAAATCGGATCCAACGACTCGCTCACCGATCCGACGGCATCGTCGGCGCCGGAGAGATCGAAGTCGTCGATCTTCAGGTGTCGAGGGCTGTCGCCCATCCCGAGGTAAGAAAGCGTGGCTCGGAAGCCGCTCCCGTTCGCACGTTCCACAACCGCAGCAACACCACAAAGCGCATAGTCACCGCTCCGCCGGGCGAACTCCTCGAACGCGTAGCCCGCCCCCGGTGCCCTGCTCGGCCACCTGATTTCAACCACCCATTCACCCGGCTCCAGGCTGTTCTCGAGTGGCCCGGCGAAGAACTCGGTCGCGGGGATGGTGCGCGACCCGGAACGGGCCCGGGCCACGACCTCTCCGCCGAGAGCCACCAGCGCGGCAGGGAGCTCGGCGGCCGGATCCGCGTGGGCGATGCTGCCGGCAACAGTCCCCCGGCTTCGGATCGCGGGGTGAGCGACATGGCCGATCGCCTCGGCGAGAAGGGGCACGTGCGCCGCGACCAGCGACGACTCCTCAGCGGTGCATTGGCGAACGAGCGGCCCGAATGCAACCGATCCGCTGCCCTCCTCGGGATCGGTCGGCTCGTCGTGCAAGTGGTTGATGTCGACCAGATGCTCGGGCGCGGCGAGGCGCATGTTTAGGATCGGCACGAGACTCTGCCCTCCGGCCAGAATCCGCGCGTCGCCACCGAGGTCTGCGAGAAGTGCGTCGACTTCGCTGCGATCGCGCGGGCGGTGATACGTGAAAGGGGGGGGCTTCACCGGGCGGTTCGTCGGCCGACTATGACGCCGACCAGCGCCAGCGCGAAGCCGAGGGCGACTCCGGCCGCGAAGCGCCGGGCATCCGTCGGCGGGGCGGCCTCCCGGGTGAAGTCGCGGCTCTCCGCCGTCCCGTCCCCGGTTGCCGCCGCCCCCGCCCCCGGCCGGTAACCGTCGACAGCCTGGAAGAACTGGTGGGCCATGCGTTTGGAAGCGGCCTGGATCATTCGTTGCCCGACGCCCGCAATGAGCCCGTTCACGGAGGCGTCCGCATCGTACGTGACAACCGTCCCCGATCCGTCGGAGTCGGCGAGCGAGACGCGCGCCTCGACGGACGTTGCCCCGGAGGCGCCGCGCGCGTTTCCCCGCAGCACACACGACTCGAGCTCCTGCTTGTCGGACACCTCGAAGTCGCCGTCGAACAATCCCTTTACGCTGCCGACGCCGACGTGAGCCGTGATCGCGTAATGATCGGGACCCACGACCTCCAACCGCTTCACTCCCGGCAAGGTGGACGCCAGGATCTGTGGATCCTGTAGCGCGTTCCAGACGTCCCGGCGGCTCTTAGTGAACGTGTAACGTCCCTCGACTTTCATGCTCCCCCGTTTTGCCGTCTTCCGAGCATCCTAAGCCTCGTTTCGCTGCCGGGAACGAAGTACTCCCTTCTGGATCTTGCCGACCGAAGTGCGGGGTAACTCCGCGACAACTTCAACCGACTCGGGGACCTTGAATGCCGCCAGCCGCTGCCCGCACCAGTCGATGACGTCGCGTTCTGACACCGAAGAATCCGGACGCAGCACGACGAAGGCCTTGATCGCCTCGTCTCGAACCGGATCGGGCACTCCGATCACGGCCGAATCGAAGATGTCGGGATGGTCGTTGAGGACCGACTCGACCTCTCTTGCGGCGACGTTCTCGCCGGCACGCTTGATCATGTCCCCGGCACGGTCCACGAAATAGAGGTATCCATCTGTGCCCCATCGAACGTTGTCGCCGGTGTGGAGCCAGCCGTCGACGATCGCCGAGCCGGTCGCATCCGGATCGTCGAGATACCCCGCCATGAGCGTGAGTCCCGGCTCGCCGCGAACCAGCAATTCACCGATCTCTCCCGGCTCTACTTCCCGATCGTTTGCTCCGACAACGCGAACGCGCGCGGGGAGCGTCGGGAGGCCGATGCTCATGTTCTTTCGCTCCCCGTACAGAGGGTTGAGGGTGGGGGGTGCGATTGTTTCCGTCATCCCGTAGAGCTGCAATAGCGGCGCACCGAACCGACGTTCGAATTCACTCAGCTCGTTCTCCCCGACATTCTGCGAAAAGATGACTGCCCTCAGCGCGTTGTCGTGATCGAGTCGAGTTTCTGGATGCGACAGGATCATCCGGATCGGCGCGGCGAACAGACTCGCCACGGTGGCGTGGTGGTCGTGGGCCTGCCGCCCCCAGTTCGACGCGCTGAATCGCTCCATGAGCGCCACGGACGACCCCGCCACGAGAGCCGACATCGTGGAGTAGTACTGCGCGTTCGCATGGAAGAGAGGAAGGACGACGAGCCAGCGATCGCCCGGTTGAAGTCTCAGGTGCTGCGCGACGACCTCCCCTGCGTGCACGTAGTTGGCGTGGGTAACCACCACGCCCTTCGGACGGCTTGTCGTGCCCGACGTGTACAGGATCGCGGCCCCGTCGAGCGGTTCCGGATGAGTCGGGGTGTCGACGGACAAGCCCGCCGCGAGCTCGTCCGTAAGCAATAGCCGCTCCGGCGTCTGAGCGGAGCGCACCGCGGGCGCGTGCTCGGGCTGCGTCACACTGAGCGAGCAACGAGCGTGCCGCACGACGAAGGCGAGCTCGCCTTCGGTCAGAAGCGGATTGGTCGGCACGAGGATCGCTCCGATCAGCGCGGCGCCGAACCAGCAGTCGTAGAACTCGGGACAGTTCGCGACGTGGACATGGACGCGATCGCCAGCGTCGATGCCCATCGCGGCGAACAGCCCGGCCGTCCGGCGGGCGGCATCGAGGGTTTCGGCGTACGTGCGAGTGATGACCCCGCCGGCCGAATCCTCGAAGATCAGAAAAGGCTCGTGGCCGCGCTCTCGCTCATTGCGGCCG
Organism: Actinomycetota bacterium; assembly: GCA_050694175.1. Classification (GTDB taxonomy): domain Bacteria; phylum Actinomycetota; class CADDZG01; order CADDZG01; family WHSQ01; genus JBOGXA01. Next base: position 105,288 of record JBOGXA010000006.1, on the reverse strand, counting down.
AGCAGGTGGGGGATCGTGTGCGGTCCGGCGGCAGCGGGTAACACGGCCTCCAGTGTCTACCCCGCGCCGCGGTCCGGCTTCAGTTGGATGCCCGGACGATCCCGAGGCGGGCCCGAGGGCTGCACTCGAGCATCGCCGCGAAGTCCAGCGCCTCGCCGAGGATCTCGAAGCGGGCAGCCTCGCTCTCGCCCACCCACACCAGCCATCCCAAGTCAGCGCCGCGAGATGCTCGGACCTCTAACACCTCGTGCATCTTCAGGCTCCCCGGTCTCTGCTTGATCTGCTAACGGTGGGTATTTCCACTCGAGGCGCCTTCAAACCAAGCACACTCGAGGAGCGAGCCGGCGGATTTCCAGGGGGAGTCCCCGCTAGGAACCTCCGTTGCAGATCTCCATCAGAAGCGGATAGGGGTTGATGGGACCGCCGCCGTCCGGGTGGTACTCGAAGTGCAGGTGGGGCGCTCCTCCCTTGGCGTTTCCGGTGTCTCCGAGCGTTGCAATCTGCTCGCCGACTTCGACGCGTCCGCTCGTTACGAGGTTCTCGGTGTTGTGCATGTAGTAGTACTCGTGGCCGTCGTCGCCGGTAAGAACGAGGTAATTCCCGGCCAGCGACCCGACGCCGGAGTAGGTGATGGCGCCGTCGGTGATGGCGACCAGCGGCATCCCCATGTCGGCCATCACGTCTGTGCCCTCGTGGGTCCGGCCCCCCGACCGGGGAAAGCCCCAGCTATCGATAAACGAGTGGGGAGCCGCGACCGGACAGGTCAACCCGTCGGCATTGATGACGACCCTGCCGAACTTCCGCCGCGCGGCCCGGCGGGCCGCCACGGCCAGCTTGCGCTTTAGGTCCCGGTATTCGTTGCTGGCGAGCTCGAAGCGGGCCTCGAGTACCGCTCGCTCGTGGTCGACGCGGCCCCTCGTGGCTGCGAGCTCCTCGGACGTCTTCGAGAGACTGTCCTGTAGCCCAGCCAGCTGGGCCTCCCGGACAGCGAACTCTTCGAAGCTGGCGGCGTCCAGCTCGGCAAGGCGATCGAGCGCCTCGGCGCGGCTCTGCAGGTCCGAGAAGCTGCTGGCCGACAACAGCACCTCGAGGGCAGCGGTGCTGGATGACTGGTACAGGCGGTTCGCGGCGGCCACGACGCGGGCCTCGAGCTCGGCCCTCCCCTCCTCGATGTGGTGGATCTCGTCTTCGATGGCGGCGATCTGGAAGAACACGACGCGGTGATGGAGGCGCAGCCTCTCGATCCGGGCGAGCGCGGCCTCCAGCTCTCCACGGAGCCGGTTCCTCTTATCCTCGAGGTCGCTAAGCGAGGGCTTTCCGGGGGCGGCCGGGGCCGCCACCGGCAGGGCTGTGATCAGCGCCAGCAGGGCGGCGGCAACGAGGCGCCCGATGAGGGCGCGCCGGCGTGGTTGCGAGAAGGGGTTCACAGGGGTTAGGTCGGAACGCTTCGGGGGGCCCTTTAGTGCTCCCCCGCGGCTACCCGATGACCCGGGGGGCGCTTCTCATCTGCATGCTTGGCGCGCTATGTATTCGACAGCCGTTCGACGACCGGCGCGAAGTCTCGAAAGTGCTTGTCAAAGACCGTGACGTAGGAGAGGCCGTAACGGTCGCGCCGCTCGAGCAGGTCCTGGACGATCTGATCGATCGTTCCGATCAGTTCGAAGGGAAGAGCGAGCAGCTCCCGCCGGTCGATCCCGGAGTCGCGCGCACGCTCGTCGGCCGCCGCGTTGCGGCTGTTCGTCACATCGAGGTGCTGAATGAGAATATTCAGCTCGGGAGGATCGTCCCGTCGCGCCGCGGCGTCGCGAACAAGATCGGTCTTCCGCTGATACGAGTCGGTTGACAGCTCGCCGACGTCGAACCCCGACCCGTCCGACAGGGATGTCAAGAAGACGCTGACGATGTCCGCGTGTAGCGACGCGAACTCGAGAATGCGCGGGCCTCCTCCGCCGATTAGCAGAGGAGGGCGAGGTTGCTGTGCTGGGCGGGGTGTCGGTTCGAGGTCGCTCACTTTGTAGTGACGGCCGTCGAACGAGAACGGCCGTCCTCGGAAGTAGGAGTCGATGATCTGAACTGCCTCTGTGAGTCTTTCGAAGCGCGTCCGCGGAGACGCGAACTCGGTGCCCAGGCGCTCGTAGTCGCGACCCAGCCATCCGGCGCCTATGCCAAGCTCAAGCCTGCCATCCGTCAGGAGGTCAACGCTCGCTGCTTCCTGAGCGACAAGCACAGGGTGTCGGAAATCGTTGTCCAGAACAAACGTTCCGAGCCGTATTCGCTCCGTCGCCTCCGCTGCGGCAACGAGCGCGGAGAAGGGGGCGAGCTGGTCGCCGATGTGGTCCGGCACGACCAGCACGTTGTACCCCAGCTGCTCGGCTAGCCGAGCCTGTTCGATCCAGTGCTTCCTCGACCGAGCCTCGGCAAGCTGCACGCCGAAGCGGAACCTCATTGTCATTGCGTCACCACGTGGATCTCCTATCAAGAGCAACTTTCCCGCATGGCCAAAGTGGCATCGTACGGTGGGGCGGTGACACCCGGCATTCTGGAAACACTCAACGAGAATCAGAGACTGGCCGCGACTCGGGTTCGGGGTCCGTTGTGCATACTCGCCGGGGCCGGTTCGGGAAAGACCACGACGATTACCCGGCGCATCGCCTATCAGGTCCACACGGAGGTCTTCGAGCCCTCGCAGATCCTGGCCGTGACATTCACCGACAAGGCGGCCCGCGAGATGAAAACACGCCTGGCGCGCCTCGGCACCGAGGGGGTTCGGACAAGCACCTTCCATTCGGCTGCATTCGCACAACTAAGGGTTCTGTCGCGCGAGCCCGTCATGGAGGTTCTCCCGTCCAAGGTAGCGACCCTGCGGCGCATCGCCAACTCGCTCCCGAAGCCCTACCGTTTCCGCCCGGCAATGGATCTGGCAACCGAGATCGAGTGGGCGCGTAACCGCAGACTGGCCCCGGACGACTACCTCGACCGCCTCGGGGATCACCAGCCTCCCATACCAACCGATCTGATGGCGTCCGTGTTTCGTCGCTACGAGAAGTCGAAGCGCGATGCCAACAAGGTCGACTTCGAGGATCTGCTCGAGCTGGCGATCCGAATGTACGAGAGCGATGATGTGGCGCTCGACAGGTTCAGGGCGAAGTACGCAGCGTTTACCGTCGACGAATACCAGGACGTCAACCTCCTCCAGGAGGCGTTGCTGCGGCTCTGGGTTGGAGAACGCGACGACCTGTGCGTCGTCGGGGACGACTATCAATCCATATACGGTTTCACCGGAGCCACTCCCAAGTACCTCCTGGATATGCCGCAACGGTTCCCGTCGGCGGAAGTGATCCGGCTCGAGCACAACTACCGCTCGACGTCCGAGATACTCGACGTCGCCAATCGTCTTGTTCCGGTACTCGGAGGCGCCGCCAAGGAGTTGCGGGCGACCAGGCCGTCGGGAGCACGCGTCTTGGCAAGAGCGTTCTCAACCGAGGATGCCGAGCTCGAGTACCTCGTGGCAAGCATCCGGGAGCTTCATCGGGTTGGAGTCGCGTATGAGGAAATCGCAATCCTTTATCGCGTCAACTTCCGCTCGGAGGACTACGAAGAAGCACTCGCCGGGGCCGGAATCCCGTACCAGGTCCGCGATACCGCTTTCCTGTCGCGAGCTGGGGCCCGGTTCGTGCTCAGGGAGTTGACGAAGCGGCCGGGGAACATCACGATCGCCGCCGACGTAAGAGCACTGACCGATCGCGCCGGCTACCTCCAGGAACCGCCCGAGGATCTCGGAGAGCAGGAAATGACGCGCCAGGACGACCTCGCGCGGCTCATCCGACTTGCACAGGAATTCGACGACGGGACTCGCACGGGCGAAGAGTTCGTTGCCGATCTTCAAGGCCGCTTCTCGACGGATGGAGAGGGCCGCGGGGTAAACCTGCTCACCTATCACCGGGCCAAAGGGCTCGAGTTCGACGCTGTGTTCCTTCCCAAGCTCGAGGACGGCGAGCTGCCCTTCAAGCGGTCGAAGTCGCCCGACGACTACGCCGAAGAGCGACGGCTTCTCTACGTCGGGATCACCCGAGCTAAGAATCATCTAACGCTCACGTGGGTCGCCGGCGGGCGCAGGAAGCCGAGCCCTTTTGTCTACGAGCTCCGCCTCGGATCGGTCGCCCGCGCGGGAAGCGACGGCGGCGCGCTGCGTGATCCCTCCACGGGGGCCGCCGGGATCCGGGTGACGGCCCTCAAGGCGTGGCGGCTCGAGCGCTCGAAGGCCGATTCCGTTCCCGCGTTCGTCATCCTGCACGATTCGACGCTGGCTGCGATTGCCGAGCAGAACCCTCACGACCTTCCGGAGCTGAGCCGGACCCCCGGCATTGGCCCCGCGAAGCTCGAGAAGTATGGGGCTGAGATCCTCGAGGTGCTTAGCCGCTCAACTGATTAGCTTTCCGGGCACCGCTTACAACTCCGGTTCGTGCGAACTTGTTTCACCGAGCAGGCGCGCCGCGGGCTTCTAGCAGAAGTGCCCACACGATGACGGCACTCATCATCAGCGAGAAGAAGGCCCAGGCGGGGACGACATACAGGTGGCGAAGGTTGAACTGATTGATCGGTGCACGAACCGGACGGATGACAGCACCAAGGAACTCCGTCTGTTTCTGTCTATCGCGGCGATGAGCGTCCTCACGCCCCGAGATCGCAGGTGGCGATTCCGCGCGGAGCGGCCTCGACCCGCCCCCTCGACCGAGGCCGTGCCCAGATCGAATGGAATTCAGAAATGTGCGCTCGCGTCGCGGTTCACTCGCGCTCGCAACAGTGATCCGTCACAACGATGACCTGATCCAGAACGAGAGATCGACCTTATTGACAGGCGATCGTTGTGCAGGCTCCGTTTTGAACCACGAAGAAACTCGGGTCGCATGCCTCTCCGCACCTGCATGGCCGTCCCTCCGCGCCCCCTGGTGCGTTCGGCTTTGGACACAGCTCGTCACACAGGGGCTCACATACAGGGGCGCAGTTCGGCCTCCCGGGTGGAGGCAACCCCTCCTGGCAGGCCGCCACGCACAGGGAATGGTTGCAGGGTGCAACAACGGGGCTGACCTGTGCGTGTGCGGGCGCGGCAATCGAGTGCAGCACGGGTGCGGTCCACACGGCGGCACCCGTTATGGCCACCCGGCGCAACATGTCTCGACGTCCGAATTCCTCGGTCATTCCCTACTCCATGTTTTCGATGGCAGAACGTGCTGGCACAAGGTCCCTCCCCTTTAGCTGAATCCTAGGTTTGCTTCCCCTGCCCCGACATGCCCAAGCGGGCGTAGTTTTCCTAGGCGTCTCGAACGTAGAGACCGTACAACCGCGTCTCGAACGTAGGTTCGTACAGCACCCTACTCTGACCGCCTGCGACCCTCACCGGAACTCGCGGAGTAGGCGAGCGGGGCGAGGGAAGCGCGAGGAGCTCGGCTTTGAAGGCTGGACGGATCCATGAGGTAGACGAGTCGTGTCCATGGGTATGGGTGAGAGGGGAAGACCGTCCCATACCGCTCTCAAGCAAATCTTCGACTGAGCCGCCGGCGACTTTCAAAGGAGCCGATGGGTTTTACTCCAGTCTGCTCCTAGAGGACGCGCTCGGTCCCGAGGTTCTCTTGGCCGATTCCCTTGCGGGCAGAACCGTAGCACTCAGCCCACGTCGCGGACCTCGTCTTCGGATTCCTCGAGTCGATAAATTCGCCGCGGCATGGACGCGTCCAGAACAACTATGTCGGGAAGCGCCCCCGCCATTGCCTCAAGAGGAAGGACCTTCACGATCTGCGACAGTTCAGTCTCCGGTCGGCTCCCTCCTGACGGGCTTCTGAGGAGCAGAGCGAGCGAGGGCGGTGAAGTCCCCGAGACATACCGGCTCAATCGCTCCCGGATTGAGACGATACGTATCGTGATGTCATCTTCGGAACTGCTAGATGTACTGCAAGTCCTTCAATTGGTGGTGTATGGAGGGCTGGGCGTCGCAGCCGTCGTCCATTGGCGGCATCGGCCAGGCCACGCGAGCGCATGGCTCGCGGCGACCTTCGGCGTGCTGAGCGTGGTGGTCGTGGCCGGACAGCTCTTGCCGGAGAGTTCCGACGAGACGATGGTCTTGTGGGCGCGTAAGGCGATGGTTGCGATCCTGGGCCTCTTCCCCTACTGCCTCTACCGGTTCACAACCTCCCTCATTCGCCCGATCCCATGGATATGGAAAGTGGCACCCGTCCTGACCGCCGGAGTCGTGCTGGGGGCATTGTTGCTTCCGGACTTCCCCGAGCAAGGCGAGCCGCGGCCCGGGTGGGTAGAGGCCTACATCGCCTTGTTGCTTATCCAGTGGGTGTTCCTGACCTCGGTTGTGGCGGTGCGGCTCTGGCGGGCTGGACGAGGCCGACCGACCGCGCTGCGTCGGAGGATGCGAACGATGAGCCTCGGCGCCGCGGCACTCGCTGCCGCTCTCGTGGTGGCGGGCGAGTTCTCTGACGGACGTGAGGCTGCGGTGCTCGTGCAGCTCCTGGCATTGGGGGCCGCGCCCCTGATGCTGGTGGGCTTCGCCCCTCCCTACGCCCTTCGGGCGGCGTGGCGCCGGCGCGAGAGGCCGCGCTGAATGAGGCGGTCCTCTCGTTGATGGCAGGCGCGACCGACTCGGAGGTCGCGCGCATACTCTTGCCTCACTCCCGCCTGCTCGTCGACGCCGGGGGGGCGTTTCTACAGGACGCGAACGGAGAGATCATCGCGGCAGACGGCATCGACCGCGAGCAGGCGCACGCGGTTATCAGGTCTCTGGGCGAAGATGCGGCTTCATCCGATGGAGCCTCAAACGGAGCGCTGGTGATCCCGATGCGCTCGGGCCAGCTTACGGTCCTCGCGAGCCCGCTCACGCCTTTCTTCGGCCACGACGAGATATCGAGACTCGAAGAGCTCGCCGCTCTCGCCGATCTCGCTCTCGCCCGCAACGAGCTGCTCGAGGGCCGGCGGAGGTTCGCCGAGATCGTCGAGTCGTCCGACGACGCCATTATCGCGAAGTCGCTCGACGGAACGATCACGAGCTGGAACCGCGGGGCGAAGAGAATCTATGGATACCGCGCGGAAGAAGTCATCGGCAAACCAATATCTATGCTCGTCCCACCGGATATAGAGGACGAGGTTCCGGCGATCCTGGAGAAGGTGCGTAGGGGAGAGCGCATCGAACATTACGAGACCAGACGGCGGAGCAAGGACGGCAGGACCATCGACGTATCGCTGACGATCTCTCCCATCCGCGATAGCTCGGGCCGGATCACGGGCGCATCCGCGATCGCCCGAGACGTGAGCATCAACAAGGCGGTGGAGCGGGAGCGGGAGTCGGCCCGTGAGGAAGCCAACCGGGCCAACCGGGCGAAGAACGAGTTCCTGTCGCGGATGAGTCACGAGTTGCGAACGCCACTGAACGCAGTCCTCGGGTTCGCTCAACTGCTCGACATGGATCCCCTCACTCCAGAGCAAAGAGACGGGACTACGGAAATTATCAAGGCGGGTAAGCATCTGCTCGAGCTCATCAACGAGGTGCTCGACATCTCCCGCATCGAGGCCGGCAGTATGCAGCTGTCTCTGGAACCGGTGGATGTCGTTCAAGCAGTGGAAGAGTGCATCTCGTTGCTTACACCGCTGGCCGGAGGGGAAGGCGTGACGTTGAGCCTGCAACGACAGGACTTATCGGATGGGCCCACCTACGTCACCGCGGACAGACAACGCGTCAAACAGGTGCTGCTGAACCTCGTCGCCAATGGAATTAAGCACAACCGCGAGGCCGGCAGCGTCAGTGTGTCCTTTGAGCCCATGGAGCAGGGCCGCCGGCTCAGGATCGATGTGACGGACACAGGCCACGGCATACGGGCGGATCGGATGGACCTGCTGTTCGCCCCATTCGAACGCCTCGGTGCAGAAGGTTCGGGCATCGAGGGGACCGGTTTGGGACTTGCACTATCCCAACGACTCGTGGAGGCGATGGGAGGAACGATCTCGGTCCGAAGCGAGTTGGCAAAGGGCACCACGTTCTCCGTGGAGCTCGCCTCGGCGGAAGTTCCCGTGATGACCGAGGAGGACGAGGGCGCGCGAGCGGGAGGAGTCGCCATGACCGCGACCACATCCCGGACGATCTTGTACATCGAGGACAACCTCTCAAACCTGAAGCTTGTGGAGCGGCTCGTGACGCGGAGGCCGGATATCCGGCTCATATCGGCGATGCAAGGAACCATCGGTGTGACCTTGGCGCGCGACAACCGGCCCGACCTCATACTTCTCGACCTGAACCTTCCCGACCTCCCGGGTGCCGAGGTGATCGCACGCCTGCACTCAGACCCGCGGACGGCAGAACTTCCGGTGGTCGTGATATCGGCGGACGCCACGATGGGTCAGGTGAAGAGGTTGCTCGACGCAGGCGCTCGCGACTACCTCACTAAGCCCCTGGACGTGAATCGTTTCTTCGAGGTCTTGGATGCCTTCTGCGCAGAACCGCGACCGACATCCTAGTCCTCCTCCGGCGCGTCACACAGTTGTCACGCGGACGTACCGGAGCCCAACTATCAGCCGGGCGGCCCCCCAACCGGGGTGAGATCATCCCAACCCATCGAATTCCGGAGCTGGTTCGCGACCAGGAGATCAGTGGACCAGAGCGGATTCGAACCGCCGACTTCACCCGTGCGAGGGGTGCGCTCTACCAGCTGAGCTACTGGCCCGTGGTCGATTCATGTTAGCGGTCGGGGGCTTAGCGGGTTTCGAGGCGCGTCGCGTGCTCCTCCAGAGCGGCTCTCAGCGAGCCCTGGACGACGGAGGTCGTGAAGTCGCCGCGTGTGCGCTCGATGATCGAGCGGGCAACGTCGGTCAGTCGCCGAAGCCCGAATGTGATTCCGTCGGGATAATCCATCGACACGAGCACGTAGTACATCTCGTCCATCGCATCCAAGAGCTCCTCGCACCGGTCGAGCTCGCCGTGACGCATGAGATCGAGGATGTGCCGTCTCAGCTCCCCGATCGACTCGGCCATCCCCTTCAAGTAGGCAGTTGATGGGATTCCCAGATCGTCCGGCCCGGGCACCCCTTGCCCCGTCACGAGCGCAAACGTGATGCGCGCCTCGGCCAGCTCCTTCTCCGCGTCGTGCACGAAACCGGCGTGCAACAAATCCCCGTAGTCGGTGAGAGCCGAGCGCGCCCCGTCGACGTGAGATTGAGCCTGGTCGAGAAGCTTGGTGGCCCGCTCGGTTTCGTGGCGATGAAGTGCCCGAATCGCGTTCCCGCAGGCGCGGATGGCGCTGCGGCTGGCGGCCAGACCTCGCTCGCGCGCGGCCGTCCTCGCGTCGAGCTCGGCCCGAATCGACTCCGAGAGCGCCGAGAACCTCATCGCTCGAACCCTAACGTGCAGCGACCGGCTCTTTCAGCCCCGCCTGCCGCCCGCTGCACTCAACGGGCCGGAGACCTGCTCGCGCGATGAATGGCGATGACGCGCCGCGATCGGCCGGACCTTGCGAGTCCGCTCAAGTTGACGCCGCGTCGCCTCTCTCAACCCGATGAGGTAGAGACCAAGAACCGCGTCGATCGCCAGGTTGATCTCGAGCCACGGCCGTCCTCGGACGGCCGCATAGGCGCCGGATGCAGCGGCGGCGAGGACAAGGAATAGGAGCAGGCGTCGGCGACGACGCTGCCTCCGCCGTTGCACGAGCGCGAGCCTGAATCGCGGACGCGCGTTGCAATGTGTCGAGTTCACTACCACCCACCGCCCCGCATTCGACGGACGAGGCGAGATCAGGTTCATGCGGTGACGCCAGCGTTTAGCGGCGATGAGGGGAGCGTTATCCCTGGCCCGGATCATCGCGGGCAACATCACCATGATCCATGCGAAGGCCAGAGCGGCCAAGAAGAAGGTCGTCAGTGGCTTCCCCTGGGTAGAGCAGCGATTTGCCACGACGTTACTCTCGGTTGCCTGCAACGAGCCGGATTTCGGTTGGATGCTTCAGTGGGCGGTATCGTCGTGTCTAAGGGGGAGTGAACTTGACTTCGAGACCACAAGTGGCGCACTCCGAGGAGTCGCCGAGTGAGATTGCCTGTGACGCGCTTGTGATCGGCGCGACCTCTGATGACGGCAACGTAACGCTGTCGGGCGGCGATGGACTCGAGTCGTTGCTCAACGGAAGGATCATGGACGCGTTGCGCGGGAACGCGTTCAAGGCCAAGCAAGGTGAAGTGACCATCATTCCCACGCTGGGAGGGATGCCCGCGCATGCGATCGCGGTCGCCGGGCTCGGGTTGGAATCGGAGGTGGACGAGGGGGCAATCCGAAAGGCGGCCGCGGCGGCGGCAAGAATGCTGAGCGAACGTCCCGTGGTTGCGTCTCTACTGCACCGTGCGCACGACGGTGGTAACTCGGCCGCGGTGGAGGGTTACGTGCTCGCGTCGTATGCGTTCACGACGTACAAGAGCGTTCCCCAACCTTCCAAGACCGAGCGAATTCTGTTCGTCGGAGGCACTTCAGAGGGGATCGAACACGGCCTCACGCTCTCTGAGGCGACGATCGTGGCCCGCGATCTCGTCAACGAACCTGCGGGAGTGCTGACACCTCAAGCACTCGCCGAGCGCGCTCAGGAGGTGGCCGACGCCGGCGGGCTCGAGTGCGAGGTCATGGATGAGAACGAACTGGCCGCGCGAGGATTCGGCGGAATAGTCGGGGTCGGCCAAGGGTCTGCGTCGCCACCTCGTCTTATCAAGCTGCACTACCCGGCCGAGAATCCCTCGGCGCGGTTGGCTCTCGTCGGAAAAGGCGTGACCTTCGATTCCGGGGGCCTGTCGCTCAAAGAAGCGCGGAGCATGGAGGAGATGAAAACGGACATGGCGGGAGGCGCGGCCGTGATTGCGGCCGTGGGCGCGCTCAGGAGGCTGGATACCCGCGCCGACGTGACCGCGTACATCCCTGCGGTCGAGAACATGCCGAGCGGGACCGCGCTGAAGCCGGGCGATGTCATTAGGCACTACGGAGGCCGAACAACCGAAGTAACCAATACGGACGCGGAGGGACGCCTCGTTCTTGCCGATGCGCTTGCCCTTGCGTCGGAAGCACAGCCCGACGCGATCGTCGACGTCGCCACGCTCACCGGATCGATCCTGGTCGCGCTCGGCAAGAAGGCCGTGGGTCTGTTCTGCAACGACGACGGGCTCGCCGAGGAACTCGAGGACGCGGCCGACGGGGCGGGTGAACGTATGTGGCGCATGCCTCTCTACGACGACTACTTGACGGACCTCGACTCCGAGGTCGCCGACTGCAAGAACGCAGGGTCCCGCTACGGCGGCTCGATTGTCGCAGCCCTCTTCCTGAAGCAGTTTGTCGCGAAGAACCTTCGCTGGGCCCATCTCGACATTGCCGGAGCGGCGCGTGCCGACAAGGACTACGACGAAACAACGAAGGGGGCGAGCGGCGTTGCCACCCGCACGCTCATCCGCTGGATGGAGAGTCACAACCCGTGACCGACAAGCCCACCCGAGACCCGGCGCGAGTCGTTCGCATCCCGGAATCCGACAATGCGGGGGTGGTCTCCAAGGTACGGCGGCCCGGCCTTGTGCACGGGCTTGCGATCGCAGGCATGGCGCTCTTTTCGCTGGTCGGCATCGGGGCGGCGATTGCGTTTGTGACCGTCGGCTGGCCGGGAAACACCGGGCGCTACGTGACTGCGGTCATTTTCGTGTCGGTGGTCGGATTCCTGCTGAGCGCAACTACCGCCGTCTTTGCCGCCGCGCGCGACACCTATGCGCACCCCACGAAGCGCCGGTCTCCCGGGGACTGACGGAGTTCCCTGCAACTACACTCCACGGGATGGAGATAGAGGGACACCCGACGCAGGACCTGCTGGAGGAACTCGAGCGCCGAGGCGGACTGCGCGTGGCCGGATCGACGGCAGGCCCGCAAGCCGATGCGTTGCGATTTCTCGAGGAGAGGCTGGGCGCCGCCGCGGGGATATGGCTGTTCCTTCCGCGCCAGGCATTCATGACGGGCTTCGACGACGAAAGCTTCTCGGGCTAGCTCGCCCCGACCCTGAGTCGATCCCCGACCTCGAGTTCGGTCGCGGATCCCTCGGGGAGCTCGAGCACGTAGCGCGCCCGTAGCACCGGCCTGGTGATTCGTGCTGGCTGCATCCCGCAGACGACGTGCCTCACCACCCAGGACGCGTCACAGATGACGACGTCTATCGCATAGGTCATTTTGAAGGTGTGCACACCCCGTGCCCACTCGATAATCAGGGCTTCGGCCGGCTCGAGCGGACGCGACCCGATGAGGCCACGAATCCGTTCCCGCCGTGTGCGCGCCCAGCGCACGCGGTCGGCGATCACACGCCCATCCGGGCCGGTGATGACGACTCCGGGGGCCGGGCCGCTCGTGTCCACGTCGGTTAGGTTATGTCGCTGCCGACAGCGGACAGTCGCAACGACCGGGAGGAGCCGGAGTGCAGAAGTGGGAATACGCAACCGTCCCCCTCATCTCGCATGCCCTGCAGGAAATCCTCAATCAGTGGGGCGAAGAAGGGTGGGAGCTGGTTCAGGTCGTCGAGAGCCAGGCGACCGGTACCACGGCGTACCTGAAACGTCCCAAGCAGACCAACGGCTAAGTCGAGCGTGCGTCTGACCACGACATACGTGGTCAGGTGAACGCTCGACTCTTGGTCAGCCTCGGGACCATTCGCCCGAACGCCCGCCCGACTTTTTCTCGAGCCGGATGTCGGCGACTTCGACCCCCCGCTCGATGCCCTTGACCATGTCGTAAACGGTCAGCGCCGCAACCGCCACCGCGGTCATCGCCTCCATCTCGACGCCTGTGCGCTCGGCCGTTCGGACCGTGGCCGTGATCTCGATGCCCTCGTCACGCGCGCTGAAATCGACTTCCACCGCGCTTATCGCCAGCGGATGGCACAGAGGAATGAGATCGGCGGCCTTCTTGGCGGCCATGATCCCCGCGACGCGGGCCACCGCAAGCGCGTCGCCCTTGTCGAGGTTCCGCTCAATTACGAGATGGCGCGTCGCCGCCGACATCCGCACGAGTCCCGAGGCCACCGCCTCTCTCACGGTGATCTCCTTGGCAGAGACGTCGACCATCCGGGCCTCTACCTCCGGATGGTCGACCGCGTCGCTCATCCTGTCTCCTCCGCGTCGGGCAGCCGCCACACGTCCACGACCACCGGATCACCGACGTCGAGATGCGACTCGTCGATGCCGAAGCGCGCAACCCCGTGGCAGTCGACCAGGCTCGACTGGATATGCGAGCCTTGCGGCCCGGTGGGTGTCGCTCGCCACTCCTCGCCGTCTGCGCGCAGACGCACGCGCACGAAATGAAGGCGCCCGGGGTGCTTTTCGATCGGGGCCGTGAGGGTCGCACGCAGAGTCGGGCGCAGAAGCGACCGGCACCCGCGCATCTTGCGGATGGCGGGCCGAACGAACTGCTCGAAGCCGACGTGGATTGAAACCGGGTTGCCGGGCAAACCGAGGAAGGTGGTGGAGCCCACCTCGCCCAGGACCACCGGCTTACCCGGTTGCATGGCGACCCGCCACAAGTCGATGTGACCCAGCTCCTCGATCACGTCCTTCACGAAGTCGTACTTGCCGACCGCGACTCCGCCCGAAGACAGGACGAGATCGGCGAGGTCGGCGGCGCGTTTGAACGCCTCGAGCGTCGCGAGCCGCTCGTCGGGGACGCGCTCGAAGAATGCGACGCGGGCCCCCGCTTCGGCGACGAGGGCGCGCAGGGCCACGGAGTTCGAGTCCCTGATCTGACCGGGACCCGGAACGGCTTCGGGGTCGACGAGCTCGTCACCCGTGACGAGGACGGCCACCTTGGGAGACCCCCGCACCGGGACCGGGGACAACCCCATGCTTGCGAGCAGCGCGATCTCACCCGGACCGAGCTCCGTTCCGGCCGCGACCAGGAGATCGCCTGCGGCGATGTCGTCGCCGGCCGGCCGGACGTGCCGGCCTGCGGGGGTCGGAGCCATGACGACGACCTCGTTTCTCGACTCCTCGACCTCCTCGATCGGAGCGATCGCGTCGGCACCCGGTGGCAGCGCGCCACCCGTCATGATCCGCACCGCAGTGCCATCCTCCACACGCGCGTCGCCGGGGTCGCCGGCCCGCACTTCTCCCACGACATCGAGCCGCACGGGGCTGGTCTCCGACGCGCCGGCAGCATCCGCGCCGCGCACCGCGAACCCGTCCATCGCCGAGTTGTCGAAGCGGGGAAGGGGGTGAGGCGCATGCTGATCGCGCGCGAGCACGCTCCAGAGCGCATCGGAGATCAAGGCGTCCTCGACGGCTAGAGGGTGGACGGCATCGAGGACTCTCTTGCGAGCTTCTTCAACCGTCAGCATCTAGCCGCTTCGCAACATCGCGGATGAACTCTCCAAAGGGTTCCGACAGGTCTTCCCTGTCGAGCGCGAGCTCAACTGTTGCCCGCAGGTAGTCCACCTTGTTTCCGACGTCGAACAGGCGGCCCGGATACACGTAGGCGAAGACATCCTGCTCGCTCAACAGTTGCCTGATTGCGTCGGTGAGTTGGATCTCGTTTCCCACCCCCGGCTCTGTTCGTTCAATGGCATCGAAGATCTCGGGAGTGAACACGTAGCGGCCGCGTGCGCCGAGATCGGACGGGGCGTCGTCGGGGGCCGGCTTCTCTACGATGTCGACGATTCGTGCGAGGTCGTCCGATTCGAAATCGGGCTTGATCGCGCCGTAAGCAGAGATGCTCTCATGGGGCACCTCCTGAACCAGTAGAACGCTTGCTTGCTTCTCCTCGAAAATCTCGATCATGCGCGCCAGCAACGAGGGTTTCCCTCCCGATAATTCGGGAGCGATCTCGTCCGGAACCATTACCGCGAAGGGCTCGTTGCCGACATGTGGTCGCCCCATCAGCACCGCATGTCCGAAACCGAGCGGTTCCCTCTGGCGCACGGAGTGCACGTTCGCCAGCTCGGTCAGCTTTCGGACGGTCTCGAGTTCGTCCGTCTTGCCCGCACGCTCGAGCCGCCACTCGAGGTCCAGCGATCGATCGAAGTGGTTCTCCATTGCAGACTTCCCCGCGCTCGAGATGAGAAGGATGTCTGTGATTCCCGCGCGCGCCGCTTCCTCGATCGTGTACTGGATGCCCGGTTTGTCGACGACCGGGATCATCTCTTTGGGGACGGCCTTGCTGGCCGGTAGGAAGCGCGTGCCGAGCCCGGCCGCCGGAATGATCGCCTTGCGCACTTTCATTCGAGAGCTGAACCTCCGGGTCGCTCCGAGAGCCGTACGGGCGGCAGTTCCTGGAGCAGCAGTCTACGTTGCCAGCTTGAGCTGGCTGCCGGCGGTGCGCACGCGATCCCGGCCCTCTTGCTTGGCGCGGTAGAGGGCCTGGTCGGCAGCTTCCACCAATCCTCGGAAAGAGTCGCCGTGTTCGGGGTACGACGCAACACCGATCGATACCGTCAGACTGATCGGCTCATCACCCATGCCCCCGAACGGCTTGGACTTGATCACCTCGCGGATCTTCTCCGCCGTTGTGGCCGCGCCCCCGAGTCCCGTCTCGGCCAAAAGACATATGAACTCCTCGCCGCCGTAGCGGGCAAAGGTGTCGATCTCACGAAGAGCTCCGCTCACGCGCTGCGAAAATTCCACGAGGATCGCATCGCCGCGCTGGTGACCGTGCGTGTCGTTCACTCTCTTGAAGTGATCGAGGTCCAGCATCATGATGCTGAACGGTCTGTCGAAACGGCTGGCCGTGGCAAGGATCTGCCGGAACTGCATCTGGAAGTAACGACGGTTCCAGACTCCGGTGAGGCCGTCCGTAAGAGACAGCCGTTGGGCGTCCTCGTGCAAGAGGACGTTCTCGATAGCCACGCCTCCCTGCTCGGCGAGGAAGATCATTGTGTCGACATCCGACCGCGTGAGCGTGTCCTCCGGATCCTTCCGATAGATCGTCATGACCCCCATGAGGCGCGCCTGGCTGTAGAGAGGTATGGCCGCGGCCACGGGAAAATCCGGCTCGCCGCGCGCCCGCCTCGGCGCAATGTCGTCCGAAGGTAGGACGATGGAATTCCCGCGCTCGGCCACCTGGCCCGCGATCCCGTCACCGACTCTGATCGACTCCATCGAGCCTCCGACGACCCCGCGGATGATCGCCGGATAGACGCTCTCTCGGGTGGCGGTGAACATCCACAGCACGGCGGCATCGGCTCGCACAGCATCGGCCGCGGTATTCACAATCGACTCCAGCATCTGCTTCATGTCGTGCGTGGAACGCAGGGTTTCTCCCACTCGGCGCACGGCCCGCTCCAACTGGTTGCGGGACGACGAGAGCTCGTTGATGGTCTCGCGTAGTCTGGCCGTCATCTCGTTGAACGCGATTGCTACTCGGCCCACCTCGTCATGTGAACGCACGGGGATGCGGTGATCGAAGTTCCCGTCTGTAATCGCCTGGGCGCCGTCGGAAAGCTGCTCGAGTGGATGTGTGATCAGCCGGGCCAACCAATAGCCGATGATTGCGGTCCCCATTGCCGCCAGGAGCAACAGACCGACTAGGACGACCTGAGTCGATAGACCCCCGACCTGAGTGTGGGGCGTCGTCGCGACCAGGGCAAGATCATCTTGCAGGAACAGAGACTTTGCCGTCACCTCCTGATCGAGGACGGTCTCGAAACGCCCCGAGTCAACCGCCACGCTGATGACGCGCCGGACCGGCGCGGTGGTGGCAATGACTTCGTCGCCGGCAACCATCGAGAGGTTGACCATCTCCGGCGTGTACCCGACGAGGAGGTCGCGATCGAGCCAGAAGCCTCCAACGAGCTGCCCAAATTGCTTGCCTGTCGAGCCCCTAAGCGTGACGGTGGAATTAATGAAGGGGGCTCCACCCGAGGGCGGCCTTGCGAGCTCGGCCACTCCCGCGGGGCTGTACCCCTCCAGGAATGCCCCGGGGACAACATCGTTGCCCACCGTTTCCCCGGAGGAATCGGTCACGATCAGGAAGTCGAGGCCCCGGACATCGGCGCGCAGCTGGGCGAGAAGATCGCTTAGAGAGGCCTTGCCGGCACGCTCGAGCACCGGCCCGAAATCCGGATGGCGTGCGGCCTCACGGACCCGGAGCTCCAGGCTGTCGGCACGCTCGACGTAGGCCGTTGAGGCCGCTTCGAGGGCAGGGTCGAGGGACAGCTCGGCGCGCCGCGCGATCTCCTGCCCGACGATTCTTTGCACGACAATGCCGGCGACCGCGAGCGGAATGATCACGATCACAATGAAAAACACCGTCAGTCGTCGCTGCAGAGACAAAATGGGTCTCCTGTTAGCTTCCCCCTACCACTTTCTCGGAGAGGCGCAGCGCTCACTTTACCGGGGCCCCCGCACCAAATCCTGGGCCTTACAATCCCCCCGTCATGCCTGTCTACGAGTATGCCTGTACGGCGTGCGGAGAGCGCACCGAGGCCCGACAAAGTTTCGACGACCCCCCTCTCGAAGAGTGCCCGCTCTGCGGGGGAAGGCTTCGCAAGCTCTACTCCCCGGTTGGGATCGTGTTCAAGGGCTCGGGCTTCTACGCCACGGACGGCCGGACGGGATCGGCTGCCGCGAAGAAGGCGACCGAGAAAAAGGAGTCGACGGACAAACCCGATAAGAAGGGGACGAAACCGACGTCGAGCACCGAGAAATCAGCATGACGGAGGCGGTTGCGCGTATCGGTGTCTTCGGGGGCTCGGGCTTCTATTCGTTTCTCGACGACGTGCGCGAGATCGAGATCGACACGCCTTACGGAGCTCCTTCGGCTCCCGTCGCCATCGGCCAAGTGGGTGACGTCCCGGTCGCGTTCCTGCCCCGCCACGGCGTCAAACACCAATTCCCACCTCACAAGATCAATTTCCTTGCAAACGTGTGGGCGCTCAAAGGCCTTGGAGTCGAGCGCATCATCGGGCCGTGCGCGGCCGGATCTCTCAAACGAGAGGTGAAGCCCGGGGACTTCGTGATCTGCGATCAATTGGTGGATCGGACGACCGGACGCAATGACACCTTCTACGACGGGCCCGACACCACCCATATCTCCTTCGCCGACCCCTATTGCCCCGAGCTCCGCCGGCTGGCTCTCGACACCGCTCACGACGAGGGCATCACCGCCCACGACGTCGGTACCGTGGTGACGGTCCAAGGGCCTCGTTTCTCAACCCGGGCCGAGTCCCGCTGGTTCCAGCAAATGGGTTGGGAGGTCATCAACATGACCCAGTATCCGGAGGCCTATCTCGCTCGCGAACTCGAGATCTGCTATGTCAACATCTCGCTGATCACCGACTACGACGTGGGGGTGGCCGGGGAGGAAGCGGTCAGTCACGACGCTGTGATCGAGGTCTTCAACGCCAACAACGCCCGGCTCCGACAGCTACTTTTCTCGCTTCTGCCGAAGATTCCGGCCGAGCGCACCTGCCCCTGTGCCACGGCGCTGAGAGGGGCCAGGTTCGAGCCGTAGCCACGGCAAAACGCCGTTCTTAACCGCTTTCGCATACGCCAGGCCGACGAAAAAGTCCATTAGAACGACCTTTGCATCGGTGGGCGCCGCCCCGGGCGCGCGCCGGTGACCTGAGGAGGGTCACCGGCGAAGAAAAGGGCTGAGGCGAGTAACTCTCTCCGAAGGGGAGAGACTCGCTGCGATCAGGATTCGACCCCCTGGGCCCATCTCCTTCTCCATCCGGCAAAATTTTTCTTGGGTTTTTTTGGAGGTCGCGCGTGGGCGGTTGTCCGCGGTCGCATGGCGACCGCTGGCAACCACTCGGGCCCGGGTGGGAGGTGAGTGGTTGTCTGGGGTCGCATGGCGACCGCTGGCAACCACTCGGGGCCTGTGAGCGGCCAAGATATGCTCCCCCGCCGTGTCCCTCCTCGAAGCCATAGCCCTCGGTTCCGTCCAGGGCCTCACCGAGTTCATCCCGATCTCCTCGTCGGGCCATCTGGTGGTGGTCCCCGAACTGCTTGGCTGGGCCGAGCCGGGGCTCGCCTTCGACGTGTGGCTCCACGTCGCGTCGCTGCTCGCCCTGGTCGTCTACTTCTCGGGGGATCTGGTGGACCTGGCGCGAGGGGCGGCAGCGAACGATCCGGCCGCTCGCAAGCTCGTCGTATTGCTCGCCGTGGGGACCGTCCCGGCGGCCCTCGCCGGCGTCCTGTGGGGCGACTACTTCGAGGAGTCCTTTACCGACGCCAAGGCGGCTGCCCTGCAGTTGCTGATCACCGCGGCGATCCTGGTGGCGGCCGAGCGCTTCCTCGCCCACCACGAACACAGGACCGCGCAGGAGGGCCGGCGCCTGCGGGGGATGGGCGACCTCAACCCGGCCGACGCCGGCCTCATCGGCATCGCCCAGGCGGTATCGATCCTCCCCGGAATCTCCCGCTCGGGCGCGACCATCGGGGTCGGGCTGGCCCTCGGAGTCGCCCGCGACGACGCGGCCCGCTTCGCCTTCTTGCTCGCGATCCCCGCGCTCGCCGGCGCCGCGCTCGTGAAGGTGCCCGAACTGTCGGGAGCGTCCCCCGGCCTGGGGGCAGGGTTCGCAGGATTCGCCGCCTCGCTGGTCACCTCGTACGCGGCGATCTTCGCTCTGATCAAGTACCTGAGATCCAACAACCTGTATCCGTTCGCGGCGTACTGCCTGGTCGCGGGCGTGGTGTTCTACGTCCTTCTGTGAGGCGAGCGCTTAACGGCCCGCGACGGTCATCTCGGATACCAGCGTCGTCGCGCCGCCGTACGAGCCTCCGAAGGGAAGCCACCTCCGGTCATCCGCTACGGCAACGATCCCGGCCAGGATCTCGAGCATGGGCGCCGCAATCGTGACCTCCTTGACCGGCTCGCCGAACTCGCCGCCCTCCAGGATCCGGCCTGTCGCACCCACCGAGAAGTCCCCCGACACGGGATTGGCGCCCGAATGGACCCCGTGGAAGTCCTGGACCAGCAGCGAGCGCTCGGCCGAGGCCAGCACCTCGGAGCGAGTGCCCCCGGTTGCGTCGAAGGCGAGATTGGATGGACGGGGGCCCGGCGGAGATTTGAACCCGGCACGAGCCGCGTTGCCGGTGGAGGTGGTCCCGTCGCGACGGGCGCTCGTGACGTCGTAGAGGAACGACGTGAGGACACCGTCGGAGATCACCGCCGTGCGCTCGGTCGGGACGCCTTCGGCGTCCCAAGGAGCAGACCCCGGCGCACCCGCGGCGCGTCCGTCGTCGACGAGATCCAGCCCGACCGCCGCGACCTTCTCGCCGAGGCGGCCTGCGAAAAGTGATCGTCCCTTCTGCACGGCCTCACCGGTGAGGGCCGAGCCCAGAACGCCCAGGAACTGCCCCGCCGTATAGGGATCGAACACAACCGGCATCCGCGCCGACGGGATCTTCTTCGCACCGAGCACCTGGACCGCCCGATCCACGGCCCCCTGCGCCACGAGTTGGGACTGAAGATCAGACAGACCGCGACCGAGATCGAATTCGAAACCGACCTCAGTGTCGTCACCGTCCGTAGCGATGGCGACCGCATAACACCACGCGTCGGTGCGCCGGTAGGAGCCGGCGATCCCCGACGATGTCGCGAACGCGACGGCGGTCTCCGAGTCGGAGTACGCGGCCTCCTCGACGGCGCGCACGCGCGCGTCGAGAGCGCGCGTTGTGCGCTCCAGCTCGAGGGCGAAGTCAACCTTGTCCTCCGGCCTCAGCGTTGCGAACGACTCATCGACGAGGTCGTCGAGCTGATCCGGCGCCGATTTCCACACGGGGGCAAGCGCCACTGCATCATCGCGGGTCGCATGACGACCGTTGTCGCGCGCTCTGGCCACGACGTCGGCCAGGCCATCATCGGTGAGATCGGTTGTATAGGCGAAGCCCGCGCGGCCTTCCGATACCACGCGCACGCCTGCGCCGCGCGGTTCTGCAGAGGCAACATGCTCCACTTCTCCGGCGTATGCCTTGACGGAGAACTCCCGCGAGTGAGTTAGATATGCCTCGATCTCCTCCGAGCGCGGCGCACGCCCGACTATTCGGCCCGCGAGATCGAGCAGACTCTCGCTCATGTCTCGGTTCCTCCGACGGTCATTTCACGCAGAAGCACGGTCGACATGCCGTTGGTCACCGGCGCATGCTGACCGTCTTTCCCGCACACGCCCTCCTTGCGATCGAAGTCGTCCGCGATCGCGCCGATTGTGGCCAGAACTTTGGGACCGTTGCCGATGAGCTGGGCACCCTTGATGGGATGAGTTAGCTCCCCGTTCTCGATCATGTAAGCCTCGGACATCCCGAAGACGAAGTTGCCGGTCGCCGGGTTCACCTCTCCTCCGGCGAAGGTAGCGGCGTAGACCCCTCTGCGGACCGAACCGATGATTGCTTCGGGGGTATCGGTGCCGGGCAACAAATAGGTGTTGCTCATGCGGACGATGGGCAGGTGCGCGTACGACTGGCGTCGTCCGTTGCCAGTCGGAGGATGACCGATCTTGCGCGCCGAACGCAGATCGCTGAGGTGACCGGTGAGAACACCCTTCTCGAACAGAACTGTACGTTGTGCCGCAGTTCCCTCGTCGTCAACCCCGTACGAGCCCCACGCGTTCTGATCGGTTGCATCGTCGACGATCGTCACGATCTCCGAGCCGAAGCGATCACCGGCTCGTCCCGCATAGACGCTGGCGTCCTTCACCAGGGCGTCCGCCTCCAGGCCGTGGCCACACGCCTCGTGGATCAGAACGCCTCCCGTTCCGGGTGCCAGAACGACCGGGAACTCGCCCGCAGGTGCGGGACGGGCGTTCAGCATCGCGAGGGCCTTGAGCGCCGCCTTGCCGGCCACGTAGTCCGGGGGCCGCACGCGGAGCAATTCGAAACCGCCCGAATGGCCCGGTGCCTCGAATCCCGTCGCAATCCGCCCGTCGCGGGCCGCCACCACCTGGACGACGAAGCGCACGCGGGTGCGTTCGTCGGAGGTTTCGAGGCCCTCGGAATTGGCGATCAGCACACGCTGCCGGACGTCCGCGTAGGAGGCAATGACCTGCCGGACCGCGGCCCCTGCCGAGCGTGCGGCGTCGTCGGCGATCCTGAGCGCCTCGGTTTTCTCGGCCGTTGCAACCGAGTCCGGATCGACGGCCACGGGATGCCGGATCCCCGGGGTCGAGCGGCGGAGTTCGGCCGGGCCGCCGGCACCGGCTCCGGGAAGCCCCGCGGCCGCGGCCGCGGCCGCGTCTGTTAGCGCGTCCACCGTCAAGACGTTGGTAAACGCGTACGCAGAGCGATCCCCTGCGACGACCCTGACCCCGGCCCCCACGTCGAAGCCCGACGTCACGTCTTCGATCCGCGAGTCGTCGAGCCCGAGTCCCGTCGAGCGGCGCTCCTCCACGAACAGCTCCGCCCATTCCGCGCCGCGTTTCATTCCGGCGGTCAATACCTTTCTTATGACGCCGTCGGCCAGCATGGACGGCAGGATAATGCGGCCCCACGGGGCGCGTGGCAGTGCCCGGAGAGGCACCGATCTCCTACCTATGTAGGAGATCGCGCCCTTGTGACGGAGCCGGGCTTCGATGTAATCTGGGACCCGCCCTCGGCGGTTTGACGATGCAACTGGTGGATATTCCCAAGACGGATAGGAGTCGGCCCCTGACTGTCTACAGGTCCGGTTACACCCCCGAACACGGGGAACGCCTGAGAAAGATCCACGAACGATTAATCGAAGCCCGCCGCGAACTTGATGCGCTGATCGGCGACGCCTACCTGAGGCCCCGGGCCAACATCGTCCCCGTGCACTTCCTAGACCTCGCCTCGGCCGTTGAGAAGCTGCGCTGGGCCGAAAAGGAGTGGCGAGAGCTCGACCGGGAACTCGCCGGACAACAGCGGCCGAGCGAACCGCACCTTGCCGCCGCACGCGACGCGGGGGCCGGGGGCCACACGGGAGCCTCCCAGGATGAGGAGGAATCGGAGGAACCACATCCCGAAGGGGCCATCGTGGAAGCCATCCCGTCGCGCTCCAACGCCTCCTAGCGCGCGGACGATTCCGGAACTCGTCGCACCCAGTACAAGGAGTGCGACTCACAGCGACAGGTTCGATGTAGGCGAAGCTAGCGCGGCGGCATCCGAAGGGCGCCGTCGAGTCGGATCACCTCTCCGTTCAGCATCTGGTTCTCGATCACGTGGCGGACGAGCAGTGCAAACTCATCGGGCCGGCCGAGACGATGGGGGTGAGGGACGTTGTCGGCCAGGTGGGCGCGCGTTTCTTCGGGCAGGCCGGCGAGCATCGGCGTGTCGAAGATGCCCGGAGCAACCGAGACGCAACGGATTAGCTTCGAGGCAAGGTCGCGTGCCACGGGGAGCGTAAGGCCGACCACACCACCCTTGGAAGCCGCGTAGGCGGCCTGCCCGATCTGGCCGTCGAACGCCGCGATGCTGGCGGTATTGACGATCACGCCCCGCTCGTCTTCGATTGGCTGGTTGCGCGCCATGTGCGCGGCGGCCAACCGGATCACGTTGAAGGTGCCGATTAAGTTGACGCGGACGACGAACTCGAACCGCTCGATGTCGACGGGCGTGCCGTCCCGAGTGAGGACGCGTCCGGGAAAGCCGACCCCTGCGCAGTTGACGGCGACGTGCAGGCCTCCGAACTGCTCGGCGGCGGCGTCGACCGCTCTCTGAACGTCCGCAGAGTCCGTCACGTCGGTCTCCACGAAGACGGCATCGCCGCCGATGTCCGCAACGGCCCCTTCGCCGCCGGATTGCGGAAGGTCGGCGACCACCACTGCGGCGCCGGCTACCCCCAGCTCGCGAGCGGTGGCAAGCCCCAACCCCGACGCCCCGCCGGTGACCAGAGCGATCTTGTTTTCGATGTTCACAACCCGCCTCCCAATGCCCAAATCCAATCGCGTGTGACTCTGACGGTCATATGTACCGCCAAACTAACAAGCGTCGCGTTCAGGACTCGGGGACGACCTCACCCGAAGCGAGCACCAGCCCATCCTCGCAGCGAGTCTCGACCTTGCCGTCCGAGAACTGCTCGTGATAGAGGGCCGCGTACGCACCGCCAGTTGCCAGCAGCTCCGAGTGTGATCCGCGCTCAACGATGCGGCCGCGGTCGAGGTAGACGATCGTGTCGGCGGCAAGAATCGTCGACAGACGGTGCGCGATCGCGAGTGTCGTGCGTCCCTGCATGAGCGGGCGCAACGCCTCTTGCACCAACCGCTCGGAGTGCGTATCGAGTGCGCTCGTAGCCTCGTCCAGGATCAAGATGGCCGGGTCTTTGAGCACTACCCGGGCAATGGCCAGTCGTTGCTTCTCGCCACCGGACATCTTGTATCCGCGCTCACCGACGACCGTGTTGAAGCTCTCGGGCAGCTCATCGATCCTTTCGAATATATGAGCCGCGCGTGCCGCGGCCTCGAGTTCCTCGTCGGTCGCGTCGGGATTCCCGTAGCGCAGGTTGTCGCGCACCGACGAGTTGAACAGATACGTCTCCTGGGTCACCATTCCGACGATCTCTCCCAGGGATTCCAGCCGGATGTCGCGTACGTCGAATCCATCGATCTTGATCGCGCCGCGATCGACGTCGTAGAGACGTGGCAGCAGATATGTGAGTGTGGTCTTGCCGGCTCCCGAAGGCCCGACGAGGGCGACGAGCTTGCCCGGCTCAATCGTGAGATCGATATCCTGCAGCGTCCACTCGCGTTTGTCGCCGGGAGCGTCTCCCCGCGGCCGATCGTAGCGGAACCACATACCGTCGAACCTGACCTCGCCTGCGATCTGAGACGGTTCGAGTGCGACCGCTCCGTCGTGGTCGACGATGTCGTGCTCCAAGTCGAGGTACTCGAAAATGCGGTCGAACAGCGCGAGGCCGGATTGCACCTCGACGTTGACGTTGAGGAGCATGCCCAGCGGGAAGAAGAGCCGGCTCTGGAGCGTCGTGAAGGCGACGATCGTTCCCACAATGGCGCTCGGTCGGCCCCCTAGCTGGTCGGTGAGGAACAGCCATCCGCCCACGAGATAGACGAACGCGGGCATGATCGAAAAGAAGATCTGTACGAGCGCAAAGAAGCCGCGGCCCACCATCGTCCTTTTGATCTCTAGCTTCGCCAGGCGCCGGTTCTCTTGCCGAAAGCGATCGATCTCGTAGGACTGGCGCCCGAATGCCTTGGACAGCAGGATGCCGGACACCGACAACGTCTCCTGCATGATCGCGGTGAGATCGGCGAGCGATTCCTGCGTCTGCCCCGAGACCTCGCGGCGTATGCGTCCCACCTTGCGGCTGAGCAGCAAGAAGAAGGGAAGTATCCCGAGCGACAGGAGCGTGAGCTCCCAACTCAGGATCGCCATCGCCACTATGGTCGAGATGACGGTGGTGAGGTTCGACAACAGACTCGATGCGGTGTCGGTCAGAACCGATTGCACTCCTCCGACGTCGTTCGAAAGGCGCGACTGGATCTCGCCCGTCCTCGTCGAGGTGAAGAACTTCAGCGACATGTGCTGAAGGTGCGCGTAGAGGGAGTTGCGAAGGTCTTGCATGACCTTCTGTCCCACCACGTTGTTCGTGTACGTCTGCCACAGCCCGAGGAGCCCCGTCACTATGGGCGTGACGATCATCGCGGCCGTAACGACCGCAAGGAGGCGGAGGCGGCCGTCGACGTCTCCCTCCCCCAGGATCACGTCGTCGAAGACGACCTTGATCAACAGGGGGTTGATGAGCCCAAGCCCCGATGTGAGCAGGATCAGGAGCGCGACGAACAGCACAGTCCTCCGGTACGGCCGGAAGATCTTAACGATGCGCCTGAAGGTCCCGGGGCGCGCGGGGACCTCCGGCTCCTCTTTCGGGATCATCCGGTGCGGTGACGGCAAGCGGCCTCTCCTCTTATCGCTCCGGAAGTTTCAACCCAGGTTCGATGGGGAACTATTCCAGGCCTCGGGCTCAAATACGTCAGGGACCATTCGCGATTCCTCAGTCCAGCTTCGGGCATCATCCCGAGCCAGAAGGCCCGAGGACGGTCCAACCAAGCGAGCGAGCAGCCCGAGCTTGACGAAGGTCACAGGTTGCGAAGGCCGCCTCACCATTTCCGAATCGCTGGGCAGCCCCGAGGTGTAGAGCATCGAGCGTCCGAACGCCTGTGGTCTCGGCGTACATCGCAGCAAGCTCGCACGTCCTCTCGTCGAGCTCAACGATCAGCATCAGTTGCCAATCACGTTGGAAAAGGCTTGCAGCGGCCGAGGCAGATGCCGCGTCCAGGTCGCGGGCGAGATTTCGACGCACCTCGATTGCCGTGTGGCGTCCGGTCACCCACTGGGCGTCCGACATCAAGACGCGTTCTGCCTGGGCACTGTCGGGCTCTTTCAGATAGCGTTTGAGTAGGCAGCTGGCGTCGACGTAGAGGCTCACTCGCCTCGGTCCTCCCTGAGCATCTCTTCGACAGTCCGCCGCGCTTTGAACCGGCGACGCACCCGCGAGGGAAGCTCTCCGGACCCGGGCCGAATCCACCCCTCGGCTATCCCCTGCTCGATTCGATCCCCAAGGGGAACGGGGCCGATGATCGCCTTGGGCCGGCCGCGATGGGTGACGCGCACGATCTCCCCTCGCTCGGCGCGATCGAGGTATTCGGAGAGGCGAGCCTTTAGCTCCCGGATTCCCACGTCCATAGTAGTCACTGTACCAAGAGGTTGTGACTACAATTCGCCAGGCGTGGTCACCTGGGGCCAACGGGCTTTAGGACTCGCACCTCAAGAGCCGCTCACCGTTGAGGCACGTGTCCTGATGGTCGCCGCCGTCCAGCCAGTCGAAGCCATCTCCCCCGTCTAGCCGATCGTTGCCGGCCAGGCCCCGGATGAGGTCGTCTCCGAGGCCGCCGATCAGGTTATCGTTGCCGCCGTTACCGAGGAGCTCGTCGCCACCATCTCCACCCAGGACGGTGTCGATGCCGGGGCCCGCCAGGATCCTGTCGTCGTTGGTGCCTCCATCGATGATGTCGTCACCCGCACCGGCATCGATGAAGTCTCGCCCGTTACCTCCCGAAATATCGTCGGGTCGCTCGCGGGTGAAGATCCGATCGTCACCGTCTCCTCCGTCCACGATGCTTCTAGCATCTCCGCCGTTGATGTAATCGTCTCCGCCCGCGCCGTCGATCGTATCCACCCCACCTCCGCCCCACAGTTCGTCGTCGTCGGGACTGCCGACGATCGTGTCGGGCGTCTCCGTTCCGAAGAGCCCCTCCACGCCCACCACAGTCTGAGTGAAGCTGTCGAACGAGACGATGCCTGTAGACAAGTTGGCGTCGAGGTTTCGCACAGCTTCGCCGTACCTCAGAAAATCGTCCCCCCCTCCGCCGTGAATCACGTCATTGCCATGCGCAACATCGAGATTGTCGGCCCCCGGGCCCCCCTCGAAGTGATCGTCGTCTCTGCTCTCGTCTACCAGACGATCCTTGCCCGCTCCGCCCAACAACGAATCGGCCCCCGCATCGCCGAAGATGAAGTCGGGGCCGAAGCCTCCGGTCAGATCGTCGTCTCCGTTGCCGCCGTGGATTGTGTTGCCCAGGTAGTTGTCCACACGCGCGATTATTGTGTCGTTCCCGTCTTCACCCTCGAGCTTGCCGCTCGCGGTGATGACATCCGCCCCTTCGCTGCCGCAGATGACGTCGCGGCCGCCCCTGCCGTTAATCGTGTCGTTGCCCTCGAGGCCGACGATTACATCCCGCCTCTTGGTCCCTCTGATGGTGTCGTCACCGTCGGTACCGACGATGGTCGCGATCTTGTTGAGGCATGCAGGCTTGGACTTACTTACTGAGAACAGCAGACGCCCGAGATCCTGCCGGTAGTTCGACCCGATCATGAAACGATACGCGACGTCCCGGCGCACCCGCATCGTTACGAGCGCCGAGTGAAACGGGCCGCTCTCGTCGTCGCACGCGAGCTGCGTGAGATTCCCTCGGGCCCCCGTGTACACGGACAGGACCGTGTCGTACCTACTGCCCGCCGTGGTCGCGCGAATCCATCCGCCTCGATTTGGCGTGTACCTGTACCACACGGAGTGGTCCCGGCCAAAGCAGCGTGGGTCATCCGCCGCGCTGGTTGCCTGGCGTGGATTCATTCTGTCCGAGTAGGGGAGGCTCCCAATGACCTTTGCGTTGTCGAAGTCGTCGTTGGGAGGCGGCGCCGCGTTGGCAGGGCCCGGCGCCAACAGGCTTATGAGAAGGGCAATGCCGGTGACTAACCTCAGATACGACCAGTTCACCCCGAGCTACTCCTTTTGGTTCGTCCGCCTGAAAGGCCATCATCGCCCTGAGACCGGACCCGCACAAGGGGGTTTGGACCGACGCAAAGGTCGTTCTAATGGACATTTTCGTCGGCTGGCGGACCAAAAGGTCGTTAAGAAGGGCGTTTGCGGCGCTAGGCGATGCGGAGCGCGGCGACCACGCCATCGCGTAGGGGGACGATCACCGACCGGTAGTCGGAATCGGACTCGATAGCCCGGTTGGTGGCGTCGATGGCCTCGGTCCAGCCGGGGCGAACGTCCTCCTCCTCGGACACGCCGGCCACCCGACCAGACCACAGCATGTTGTCGCAGATATAGAGCCCGCCGGGTCTCACGCGCTCACGCCCCAGAGACCAGGCGTGCGGATAGTCGCCCTTGTCGATATCGCAGTAGACGATGTCGAAGTCTCCAGGAGTCTGCTCGAGTGCCTCGAAGGCGTCGGAGACGTGGAATAGGATTGGTCCGTCAAGGTCGGCTCGCCGCAGGAAGTCCGATGCGGCGGCTTCGTTGTCGGGATCGGTGTCGGTCAGGTGGATCTCGCCGTCGGATCCGACCGCGCGCGCGAACCAGTACGCGGAGTAACCGAAGCCGGACCCCATCTCGAACACCCGCCGGGCCCCGATCGCGCGCGCGAGCAACTCGAGCAATCGCCCGCACAGCCGGTCGATGATGGGAAAGCCGCGCTCGTGCGCGAGTTGCTCCATCTCGAGCAGAATCGGCTCGTCGTCGGAGCTCGCCAGTTCCTTCAGGTAGTCCTCGACCCGGGGGTGCACGATGTCCATCGAGTCACGCTACCCGACGAGGGACCGCAACCGGTCGTGCAGGTGGGCGTTCGCCGCCACAACCCCGACGGCCATGCCCTGAGGTGGCTGGAGGTCAGTAACGGTCGCGCCCGCTTCCTGCGCAATGAGAACCCCGGCGGCGCGGTCCCACAGCTCCATGTGCGCCTCATAGAAGGCGTCGATACGTCCGCATGCGAGCGACGCCAGGTCGAGAGCTGCAGATCCGGCTCGCCTGATGTCTCGGACGCGAGGCAGAAGTCGTTGTACGGCCTCTGCCTGGACAGCGCGCACCTGCGCGTCGTACGAGAACCCCGTCCCGATGAGAGCTTGCGACAGATCGGTTTGCTCGCTCACTCGGATTCCGCGATCGCCCACTCGGGCACCTAGGCCGCGCACCGCGGTAAACGTTTCGCTGCGATTCGGGTCGTGGATCACTCCCACGGCGACGCCGGAATCGTCCTCAATCGCAATGCTCACGGCCCACGTCGGTATCCCGTAGAGGAAGTTCACCGTGCCGTCCAGAGGATCGACGACCCACCGGTAGCCGGAGGCCGAGCGTCTGCCTCCACCCTCCTCCGAGACGATGCCATCGTCGGGTCGAAGAGAGCGAAGGATGTCGAGTATCAGCGCCTCGGCGTCGCGATCGGCGTCACTCACGAGATCCGTGGGAGTGGACTTGGTGGAGACGCCACGAGCCGGGGCATCGAAACGCTCGAGGAGCAGCTCGCCCGCCTTCTGCGCCGCCTCGCAGGCGACGTCGAGCAGAACGTCGTTTTGGGAGATTGTCACCCGCGTTCGACCTTCTCCCACGCCTTGAGAGCTGCGATCAGAACGGGATCCCACACCGGTGCGAACGGAGGGGCGTAGGAGAGGTCGAGATTCTGGAGCTCATCGACGGCCATCTCGTTCCACAGCGCGCAGGCGAGGACGTCGATGCGCTTGGCGGCGCCTTCGTTGCCCACTATCTGGGCCCCCAGTAGCCGCCCGGACCGCTTCTCCACGACGAGCTTCGTCTTCATCTTGGCCGCGCCCGGGTAGTAGCCCGCCCTGGTCTTGGACCCGACCACTTCGCCCACGCATTCGTAACCCGCATCGGCCGCGTCGGACTCCGTCAGTCCCGTGCGCGCGACCTCGAGGTCGCAGATCTTGGATACTGCCGTGCCGACCACGCCGGGAAAGGTCGCGTAGCCGCCGCCGATGTTTATCCCGGCAACCCGCCCCTCTTTGTTGGCGTGGGTCCCCAGTGGGATCGTTACGGGCCTGCGCGACACGCGGTGGAACTTCTCCGCGCAGTCTCCCGCAGACCAAACGCCTTCGATCGGCGTGTGCATCTGACGGTCGACCGCGATTGCACCGGAGGGTCCTATCGGGATGCCGGACGCGTCGGCAACGTCGACATCCGGCGTGACCCCGAGGCCGAGGATGACGATGTCGGCAGGCAACGTGCGGGCTTCGGTCACCACCGCAGACACCGTGCCGTTCGCCGACTCGAATCCTTTGGCGGCCCCGTTCAGATAGACATGGATGCCCATGCCGGCAATCGCATCGGCCACCAGCGCGCCCATGTCGGGGTCCAGGGGCGTGGCCATGGGTTGGGGCGCCAGCTCCACAAGTGAGACGTCCAGCCCCCGATAGACCATCGCCTCGGCCAGCTCGAGGCCGATGTACCCGGCCCCCACAACCACGGCGCGCTGCGGTCTCTCCTCGTCCATGACCTTCTGGATCGCCACGCCGTGATCGAGCACCTGGACCCCAAAGATGTTGGCGGACTCGACGCCCTCCAGGGGAGGCCGAATCGGCTTTGCCCCGGTCGCGACAACCAGTTCGTCGAACCCCTCCCACCGCTCCGATCCCCCGGCGAGGTCCAGGACCCTGACGGCGCGCCGGTCGAGGTCGATCTCGGTGACCTCGTGGCGGATAAGCGCACTGATTCCATTTGCCCGGAACTCCTCCGGGGTTCTGGTTATCAGTTTGTCGAATTCGGTTACCACGCCGCCCACGAAATAGGGGATCCCGCACGCCGAGTAGGAGGTGAAGTTGCCGCGCTCGAACGCCGTGACGGTCAGGTCTTCGGGTCCGCGACGCTTGCGTGCCTGGGAGGCGGCGCTCATACCCGCCGCGTCCCCGCCCACGACGACCAGGCGCTTAGGCGTCATTAGTGAAGGTTAGCCCGGCTGTATCGCTCCAAGGAAAAAGCGACAGCGTGCAGGAGAGTCGAAGATCCCGCCGAAAAGAAGTGATGGCGCCGCGGGGCGCCCGGGAACTCCAAGAGGGGGGCGACAGTGGCCGGATCAGCTTTACCCAGTCGTCGTACCGTGGCTCGGCGCGCGGTTGTCGTGGGAGAGGGCGGCGATTCGGCCGGCGGACGGAGGGCCCGGTTGGGGCTCGTCCTGGCCGGGCTGATCGTTGTGGGGGCTCCGGGCCTTGCATCGGCGCAGATCGTCCCCGTCGCCGTCCCGACGCCGGTGGAAGAGGTGACCGAGGAGATCACCGACACCGTCGACGAGGTCACTAAGAAACTCAAAAAGCGCGCCAAGAAGGCACGCAGGAAAGCATCTCAGGCCGTCGATGACGCCAAGCGCGCGACGAAAAACACCACCAGAAAGACGGGCCGGGACCTGCGGCAGCACGAGACCAAGGTGGCGCCGCGCGGTACGCCCCAGGAGAAGGGGAAGGCTCGCAAGCCGGATCGCGAGAGAGACCGCCGCGACCAGACGGCTCAGGAAGAGAACTCCCGCGGGGACAAGAACGAGAACGGGGACATCAACCGGCTCGTGGATGCCGGCGACGAGATCGAAGGCACGCAGGTCGAGGCGCTGCAGGTCGAACCGGAGCCACAGGGTCGGCGAGAGGCGCTTCCCCTAACCGGGTTCGATCCGCGGACGTTCGTTCTTATGGGATTCACGATGATCGTTGCTGGGATCATCCTGGTGACCGCGCGACCGCGGCCGCGCCCGGCGCCGGGCTGGTAGCGTGGACCGCGAGCGTCTCGCGACATGGGGCAAGGGAAGCCTCGTCGTGATCCTTATTGCCCAGTTGCTTGCTCTGCTTATAATCTTTAGGGGTGAGAGCCAGGACGCAGCACCCAATCAGCCCTCCTCGGCCCCCGTCGAGAGCGAACCGTCCAGCCCAGAGGAAACCGAGACACCCACCGATTCGGAATCGCCGGACGAACCGACGTTCGCTCACGAGGACACCACCCAGCCGGCCTTCGGGGGCACGGTCCTCGTGAACTCGCAGGCGGGATATCGCTTGCGGTACCCGCAGGACTGGCAGGTCGAAGAGGCCGGGACGGTAACCGAGATCTCGAGCCCGGATGGGAAGGCGGTGGTCACGTTCGGCCTGGCCCCGGCCGGGAGTTTGTACTCCGCCTCCCGCGCTACGGTCGCCGCCATCCAGGACCAACACGCTGATGCGGTCGTCACGCGGTTGCGGTCGATGCAGGTGGGGAGACGGTCGGCGCGTTCGGTCGAGGGCAAGGCGACCAACGCCGACGGCGTCCGGTTGATGTACCGGTCGGTCACCGTGGCCGGCAAGAGCGACACGTTCGCCATCCTCGCCTGGGAAGCGGCGGACGCGGACCGGATGCGGACGGAGATCGACGACATCATCGCCACGTTCAGGCAGACCCGTTCCCGCTCCGGCAGCGTGTCGGCGGCGCCGGCGGGACGCTCGTACATCTGGGCCGCAGGCCGATGAACGCGAACCGCCCTCCCGACTATGCGCCGGCAGAATCACTTAACTGGGATCGTGCCATGGCGACGATTGCCCATCGCCTCCAGAGCCCGGTCAGCGCCATCCAGATCTACGCTCGCCTGCTGCGGAAGCACGTTCCGGGTGGCGACGCAGATTTCATCAGAAGCGTCACCGGTATAGAAGCCAGTGCACGCGAGCTGAATCGAGTCATCCATTCGCTTTCCCAGGCGCGCGCGGTCGGCGTCGATGAGTTGGACGTCTACGTCGAGGAAACGGAAATGAAGGAGTTGCTCGGGGAGAGCGTCGAGATCGCGTCCGCCCGGCTGGAAGATCGCCCGATCGAAATGAGTGCCGGGGACGATTTCATCGTCCGGGCCGACCGAGTGCTCGTCAGGGACATTCTCGAGGAGCTTATCGACAACGCAGCCCGGTTCAGCCCGCCAGACTCACCCATAGACATCGAGATAGATAGAAGTGAGGATCGGGTCGAGGTACGCGTTGACGACCGGGGCACGGGCATCCCGCCCGAGAGCCGAGAGAGCGTTTTCGACCCCTTCGTCAAGCTCGACCCGAACCGGAGCGGTCTTGGGCTGGGTCTTTACGTCGCCCGCGGCGCCGCGCGGGCCCAGGGGGGCGACCTTGCGGCCGCCGAAACACGGGGCGGGGGATGTCGGATGGTCTTGAGCCTCCCACTCCGCTGACTCGGTAGGGCCATCGGGGGAGATCCAGTTGGTCCCCGAACGCGCCACCGGCCGGCCCGAAGGCCGGCCGGCAGACGTTCAGTATTCGTGTTGTCGAGACGACGTCTCCGCGTAAATCCTCTACACGGCCGCCGTGGCCGGTTGCCCGCAGCTGGGGCAGAAGCCCGCCTCCGCCGGCGTCTCCACCCCGCAGGCGTCGCACTTCGAGACGTCGTCGTCTTTGAAGCCCTCGCGCAGCCCGCTCTTGAACTCCCTACCCGCCTGACCCATCGACCGGGCCAGCTTGGGGAGCCGGCTGGCGCCGAAAATCAGCATCACGATAAGCAGGACGATGATGATCTCGCTACCACCTGGCAAACTCACTCTGATTCCACCTCCGTTGAAGGGTGCCGGCCGTTCCGGGCCGGCTGGTCGAGCGGGCGAACGCGGGCAAGTGCCCGCCCGGGGGGGACACGTTCGTTTTCAATCGCCAGCCACGCAACGAAGACCGAAGCGGAGCGGCAGACGAGCGGGTGATCCTCTCCCGCCTCCCGAATGACTCCGATCACGCTCCCCTCGTCGAGGCTCTGGCCCTCCTCAACCGCCACGGTTCGAAGGCGGCCCCACGTCGGTGACACCACCAAGCGCTCTGCGATCGCCAGAGGCTCTCCATGCGGCGTCGAATCGAAGAGGTCGTCGTCGCGGGCGGGCAGACCGCCCAGCAGCCCATTCGGATCCTTGGGGATGGAAATAGTCATGCGCGCTCCATCGATTCGTCCAGATGACAAGGCTAGGGTGGGTCGTCCAACCCGGCATCCGGCAAACGAACTAGGCCGGATACGGCAGAGGGCTGACGGGCCCTCGTGCCCGTCCTCCTCGGAGAGGCCGAGGCAGCGTCGCCTTCAAGAGGCAACAGGAGGTCGCCGGACCAGCCCCTCGACCGCCCGGACCGCCTCCCCCAGGTCTCCCGAGGTCAGCCGGTAGCTCTGTGCCCCCCTGACTATGTCGGCCAAGAGAGGCAAGGCCCTCCCCTGGTACAGAGGCAGGTTCATCGAGTTCATCGCCAGCTCGCGAACGGCGTCCGCACGAGTCATGGGGGCAATCTCGGTAGCCGCGCCCTTCCGATAGCGAGGGGCGATGACGAACCGCACTTCGCACGGAGCGCCCAGCGCGCCCGGGCGGATGTCTTCCGGCCGCAGACACCACTGCCTTGTTAAGGAGGCGTACCCGTCGTTTGACGATCGGAGATCGGCGAAAAGGTCGGACTCTGCTGCGCCGTTCTCCTTCAGGAATATGGCCTTCCGGTATGGGTACAGGCGTCTGCTCACCGGGTCGATGGCGCCCGCCTCGTCCGAGAGGTAGCCGAAACCGGCTTGGACCAGTCCGGTCACGAGGGTGCTCTTGCCCGATCCGGAATCCGCCGGCAGAAGGATCCCATCTCCGGCCGGCGATGCCACCGCTCCCGCGTGGATAAGAAGGAAGCTTCCGGTCATCCGGACGGTCTCGTAGTTGATGTGCCAGAACAGGTGCTCGAGTACGTCACGCGGTTCATCGCTCGCAAGCGCAAGCTCTGTGCCATAGAAGAGGCGATGCCGCCGCGTCGCCGACTTGCTCAGGGTGAGTAGCGAGTAGCGGGGGGGAAGCCCGGGCATCGGGGGGTTGCGTTCCTCGCCGGGGTCTGGTGGGACCGCGAACGGCTCCAGAACGTGCCGCACGAACTCGCCTACAGGGGGCGAGTTCCACCGAAAGGAAAAGTAGTAGGAGAGCACCCGGTAGGTGTCCTCGCCCTCCCACCGCATTTGCTCCAGCCTTTTTGGAGACATGCGCCGCATTTGCTCACCTACCTCAATTGCATGAGGCGCCGGCCGCGTCACTCGGCCGCTTCCGAAGGCATGACCCGTCACCGTATAGGTGTCTACGCCCACCCAGCCTTGCCGAATAAGGGAACCCGACGCGAGGAGAACGCAGGAAGCATCCGGCTTCCTCCTCGCGTCTGACCGTGTAGCTCTACGAGCCGAGGATCTCGACGTTGTCGAGGAACCAGCCCTCGAAGTTGTTGGCGTCCGGCTTCACGCTATCAAAGCTGAAGCGCAGCTTTATCGACGTGCCCGCGTACGAGGTCAGGTCGATGGAGTAGGGCTCCCACGACGGTTGATCCGCGTTGCGGGAGTTCCACTCCTTGAGCGTCGTGTAGGAGGAGCCGCCGTTGGTCGAGACCATCACACGCATGCGATCGCGCGCGTCGGCCGAGTAGTTCTCCTTAACGAAGCGATGCATGAAGTTGAGGGTTGCGGAGCTGCGCCCGGTGAGGTCGACGCCGAAGGTCGCGTTGCCGGTGGTGCGGTTGCCGGTGTTGTAGTCACAGATCCCGTCCCGGTGGTAGCCGAGGTAGTTGGGCGCCGACGGCGGGCTCGGCGGGCACAGCGACGAGACGCGCCACAGCCCGCCCAGGGTCCAGCCGTTGGCGACGTTGTCGTCGAAGTCCTCGAAGTAGAGGACCTCTCCTCCCCCGGCGGGGGTAACGGTGATGACGACGTCGTCGTTGTCGGTTGCCGTATCGTCATCGGTGACTGTTAGCGTAACGGTGTGCGAACCGACCGCGAAGTCCACCGTCGGCGTAGGACCTGTGGCGATGAGAGATCCACCCTCGCGCCACTCGTAGGACACGATCGAACCATCGGGATCGCTCGAGCCCGTCCCGTTGAGCGTTACGGGCTCGCTGCCCGAGTTATCTGCATCAGAAACGGTCTGATCGGGTCCGGCATTCGCGATGGGTGGTTGGTTGACATCACCGCTGGGGGCCGCGACCTCGACGTTGTCGAGGAACCAGCCGTCGAAGTCGTTGGCGACATTGTTAACGCTGTCGAAGTTGAAGCGCAGCTTGACCGGGCCCCCCGTGTACGAGGTCAGGTCGATGGTGTGAGCCGTCCACGCCAATTGATCAGCGGTCCTGGAGTTCCATTCCTTTAGCGTTGTGTACGACGATCCCCCGTTGGTGGAGACCATCACCCGCATGCGGTCGCGGGCGTCGGCTGAGTAGTTCTCCTTTTCGAAGCGGTGCATGAAATCGAGCGTCGCGGACGTGCGTCCGGTGAGGTCGACGCCGAAGGTCGCATTGCCTTGTGTGCGGTTGCCGGTGTTGTAGTCGCAGATCCCGTCCCGGTGGTAGCCGAGGTAGTTGGGCGCCGACGGCGGGCTCGGCGGGCACAGCGACGAGACGCGCCACAGCCCGCCCAGGGTCCAGCCGTTGGCGACGTTGTCGTCGAAGTCCTCGTAGTAGATGCGCTCCTCAGGAGGTGGAGGCGGCGGGTTCAGCGTGTCGGCGGCATCGACGAGCCCATAGCCATACTGCTCGTCCCAGCCGCCCGGGCCGAGGTCCTCGGCGTTGTTGCGCAAGCGTTGACGCAAATCGCTCGCCGTGAGGCCGGTCACGTGACTCCACACGAGCGCCGCCGCCCCCGACACATGTGGCGTCGACATGCTCGTGCCGGAGATCGTGTTGTATTCGGTATCGCCCGTGTGCCACGGAGCAAGGATGCTCTGGCCGGGCGCCGCAAGCTCGCTCTCGGGGCCGTCACTCGAGAAGATGCACTGGTTCTCGGCGCTGTCGGTGCAGGTAACCGCGATGACCTCGGGGTACTTGGCGGGATAGCCGATGCAGTTCGAGCACGGCCCACTGTTGCCGGCCGCAGCCACTTGCAGCGCGCCTTTTGACTGGGCATAGATCACGGCATCCTGGAGGACCTGCGCACCCACTCCGCCGCCGAGGCTCATGCTGATAACCACGCGCGGGCCGCCGTTGTCGGCACACCAGCGAATCCCCGATGCCACCCACGACCACGCGCCGTTTCCGCCCGCGTCGAGCACCTTGACGCCGTGAATGCCGACGTTGGCGATCCCGGCGATGCCTTTGGCGTTGTCGATCCAGCCGGCGGCCGTACCGGCCACATGGGTACCGTGCCCGTTATCGTCGGCGGGATCCGCGTCGTTGTTTACATAGTCGAAGCCGCCGAGCCACCGCGCCCCGGCAATCTCTTCGTGGGTGTAACGAACGCCGGTGTCGACGATGCACACCCGTGCGTCCATATCACCGAGAGTGGTGTCCCATGCCTCGGGGGCTCGAACTTGCTGAGGACCGTACTGCGAGGAGAAGAACGGGTCGTTGGGCGTGTATTCGATGAGTTTTCTGACGGGGTCGGGCTCCACATAGCGGACTCGGCCATCCCTCGTTGTGCGAGCCAGGAAGTCGGCCGGGGTGCGCGTTGCCACCCTCGCGAAATCCAGCACTCTGTCTACGCGTTGGACGTCCGCGCCCTGGAAGGTATCGGCGGTAGTGAGACCGGTGGGAAGAGCGTGAAAGCCCACGACATAATGTCGGAGCGGCCCCGCGTCCTCGGAGGCGGCGGTTGCGCTGCCACCCGCCCCCAGAGTTACCGCGAGCAACAGCACCGAAATGACCCCGATTAGACGCGAACGCATTGTTTTTCTTCTCCCTTGTTCTGGACTGCTGCCCCAACCAACCCAAGCAGGGCGGTCTGTACACACTGGTTGACGAGAGTCGCCCAGGGAAGTGTGTGCCTATAGCGAGCGAGGCGCACGGGGTCGGCGACGTAGAACGGCTACGTTGGACGCATTATCCGGGCCGGTGACGACGCTTCTAGCCATCGTGCCCCGCCGCGCGAGAGGGGGCGGATAAACCGCCCCCTCCGTTGCGTGATGCTTGGTTACGACTACCTGTAGGTCTTCGCCCCAGGAGCATCGCGGTCGTCCGCGTTGCGGGGGTCGCCACAGGGGTACTGGCAGGCAAACCCACAGCAGCTGAACGCACACCGCTGGCCGGGGATGGTGCAGTCGGCCGAGCTGTCGCACGCTGCCCCACAGGATCCGTGGTCGATACAGAAGCAGTCGCCCTCGGGCGTGCTGTCACAACCACAGAACTCGCCCGGAGGGGCACAATCCGGCTGGTTGGCACAGCTCATGGCACAGCCCACGCACGCCCCGTACTGAGCGTAGGCGGGGCTCGACAGGCTCGTGAGCACGGGGGCCGCCCATGCGACCGCCGCTCCCGCTCCGACGCGCTTCAGCATCCGGCGACGTGATATGTGGCCTTCTTGCCTTTCTTCCTCCATCAGACCTCCTCTCGGCACTGCTATTAACCTTTGCCGCTGGTTAGTGAGTATCGAGAGATACGAGGTCGGGCGGGCCATGCAGCCAACGGCAATTTCCTACGCCGGGAGCGCGACCGTTCCTACGCCACGACCGCCGGTAGGAGGCGTATGGAAGCTACGCAAGCAAGGTGAAATCGGACCCCTGAGCTAGTCGGGCGATCCATTCCCGCAGGTCAGAGCCGACACAGCCTCGGTGGCCGCGGCGAGATCCCCCGTCACCAGGCTGTAAGGGCTGGCCGTCTTCACCGCGTCGCTCAACAGCTCGAGGGCCCGCCCTCGATACATCGACAGGTTGAAGATCCCCGGCATCATGTCCCGGACGGCCGCCGCCCGACTTATGGGCGTGACCTTTGTCGACACGCCCGGGTCGTACCTCGGAAAAAGGACATATCGGATAGAACAAGGACCGGCGACGGAGCCGGCCCGGATATCGTCGGGGCGCAGGTGCCACTGGTGCCGGATAAACGGAACGCGCCCGGCCCGTGCCCTCAGATCGGGAAACAGCCGGAACGAGCCCTCCTTTAGGTTGAGTGTCTTCGGATATGGGTAGAGGCGACGAGCCACCGGGTCTATTGCCGCAATCTCGTCGGACAAATAGCCGAAACCCTCCCGCACGAGCGCCGCGACCAGCGTCGTCTTGCCGAAACCGGATCCTCCGGGAAAGATGATCCCTTCCCCCGAAGGAGAAACAACCGCTCCCGCGTGCACCATCAGGAAGTCCCCTGTGCGACGGAACACTTCGCCGTTCACGTGCCCGAACAGACGGTCGAGCACGTCGGCGTCGTCGGCGCTCATCTTGATGACGTAGGCCCCATAGAGGAGTTCGAAGCGAGGCTCGGAGCCCGTGCCCCGATCGATCAGCGAGTATTCATGGGGCAACCCCGGCGTGGGGGGGTTGCGCCGCTCCTCCCAGTCCTCGGGCACAGAGAACTCGCCGAGCACGTGCTCGACCGCGTCCCCCAACCGTTTGCGGTTCCAGCGAATCGAGAAGTAATAGCCGAGACAGCGGTAGTAGGCCTGGGCCTTCCAGCGGACCTCCGCGAGGTCCTCTGCTGATCTCACAAGTGCCTTGATCACGGCGTGGTTACCTCCTCCCGAATCGACGGGAGCAAAAAGTTCCTCATTGTCGGAGGGTTTAGGACTCGGGCTCGTCCCGGCCGGCGGCCGATCTGGCCAGGGTCGGCACCTCGAGGGCTCCGACCACCATCTTCGATGCAACCTTGCCGTCGGCGTCGACGAGGTAGGCGGACGGGGTCCCCGCGGTCCCGAACACCTCGCTGGCGCCTTCCTGGAAGACGACCGTGCAGTCGATGCCGCTCTCGTCGAGGAGCTCACGGTTGTCCTCGGACGTCCCGTAGGTGAGCAAGACGAGCTCGACGCCGTTCGCCTTCAGCTCGGGCTGGAGCTCGGCAAGGTCCGGCGCGATCTTCTTGCAAAAGCCGCACATCGCGCTCCAATTGATTAGCAAGAGCTTGTGACCACGGAGATCCTCGGATCTGACGGTGTCCCCGTTGAGGCCGGGGCCGTCGAACGACGGGAGCTCGTCGCCCAGGGGAAGACTGGGGGGTTCGTATTGCGGGGGCTTGGGAACCTCTTCTGCAACCCCCTCCAGCAGACCGGCCCCGCCCAGACCTTGAGCGATGTCGATCACGTCGTCGCGGACGACAGACGGGTCGGCGCCGAACGCTTCGGCGATCTCACCGGCCAGTTCGTCGAGAGACACCATTCCGTCCAGGCAGTTCCACACGATCGTTCCCGTCTGGTTCAGCCAGTGCGGCTTGGTGGTGCCTTCAACGAGCAGAACCATCTCCCCGTCGAGCTCAACACCCGCAGTGTTCGGGCGATGCCTCGGGACGAACGCGCCATCTATGTCGGCCGCGGACATTTCCTCGGCGTCGTCGTCAGGGGTGCCGTGATCATTGACGTCCACTGAAGCCACCTAGTTCTCCTCTCGTTGCTCGGCAAACACGATTCAAGCCTTGCGGAGAGCGATCTTGACCGATTCGAGCATCTCGTCCTCGCTCCCACCGACCGCATAGCAGGGGACCTCTCGCACGATTCGGGCCAGACCCTCCAGAGCGGTGCCGCCCAGCTTCTCCAGGTTGATCACGGACGTGGTCAGGGACTGCAGCGCCCTGGCCCGCGAGACGGGCTGCAGTGCCATCTCCCCGCCCGCGTACTGGCTCGTCAGGACGACGGTGGGCGAGACCGGCCCGTCGATCGTGGCGCGATCGGGATTCCCATTTCCCGACCCGAGGTCGCCCAGCCTTTCGAGCGCGTCGGCGGGGAGGTCCAGGAGACGGGGAGGTGGCAGGACCCGACCGGTGGTGGGTTCGATCGCGACTGCCCTCGCCGCAGGAAGCGTTATGCCGGCTCGCTTGAGCTTGCGCCCCATCCCGGCAAGGGCGTTGACCAGTCCCTCCGGCACGATGGCGGTCGCACCGTTCGCCGAGATCGGCACGACGCTCGAGTAGATCGCGTCGTCCCTGTCGAGGTAGAGGAACATCTCGATCTCCGACATCAGCACGCGCGCCACGGTGGGGAGATGGAGCGTGCGGACTATCTCTCCCGTCCCTTTGTAGAGGAGGTTGAACTCCCTGACCGACCGCGGCTTGCTCGCGTCGACCTTTGGGGCCACGACCGAAAGGTACGCACCGGCCTCTTCATCCGTCAGGTACGCGCTGAAGACGTCGTCGATCCACGCGCTGAACTCCTCAGAGGTCGAACGAATCTCGAACACGGTGTCCCCGACGTCGAGAGTGCTGCTGGCCACCCAACCTAGGTGGTCAAGTTTGTCCATTCAGGCATTGCCCGGCTTCTGAATCCAAGTCTTCTCGCGCTTGTCTTCCTCAGTCATGCGACCCTCCCTTCCAATCGAGGGCAGTCAATCAAAATAGGTAGTCGAAAATATCTCATCGGTATCGGCTCCTCCTAGTAGGCAATTCATACGACGACTCATAACGACGTAGCCGATTCGTCCTGTGTTGACAACCTCAGGGTCTCATCTTCGGAGAGGACGCCTACACGGCAGTGAGGTCGGCGATCGCTGCCACGGCTTCGTCGAGGCGACCGAACACGAGCCGGTGTGCCGCGGCGGAGCGGGCGACGTCGGCCAGCAGGGGCAAGGCCCGGCCTCGATAGCGCGCCAGTCCGAGGGAGTTACGCCCCAGCTCCACAGCGATTTCGGCCGCGCCGACCGGGGTGATCTCCGTGGGCTGCCCCTGCTCATAACGCGGCAGGACCACGAACCGGATCTCCGCCGGCCCCGAAACGCATCCCGGACGGATGTCGTCGGGATCGAGGTGCCAAGTGCCCCAGGCGAGATCCGGCTGGGTGCTCAGCGATCTCAGCTCGGGGAAGAGACGATCCGGCGGGCTCTTGAGCGCAAGTGGGCGCGGGTAGGCATACACCAGCCGCGAGACGGGGTCGATCGCAGCCGCCTCGTCGGACAGGTAGCCGAAACCGGCTTGGACGAGTGCGGTCACGAGTGTGGTCTTGCCCGCGCCGGGCGAGCCGGGCAGCAACAATCCGGCCCCCGCAGGGGTGGTGACCGCGCCGGAGTGAATCAGAAAGAAGTCCCCGGTGGTGCGAAGCGCCTGGGTATTGACGTGCCAGAACAGGTGCTCGAGCACAACGCCCGCTAGTTCCGAGGCGGTCAGCTCCTTGTCCCCCAACAGAAGGGCATAGGTGGGCTTTTCATCCTCTCGGTGGACAAGCGAATAGCGGCGGGGGAAGCCCGGGATCGGTGCGTTGAGGGCCTCACCGTAGTCGTCCGCCACCTCAAAGCGGCGGAGCACCCGATGCGCTTGTCGACCCATGGCCTCGTGGTTCCACCTGAGCTCGAAGTAGTAGGAGAGGACGCGGAAGCTCGCCTCTCGCCACCGTCCCTCGTCTACTTCCTCAGAGGGCCCCTTCGAGGGATGGCGCCGGCCATCCACGTCCGGGCGCATGGCCCCCAGGGCTCCGAGCTTCATACTCGTCTCCCGCTTTCTTGTCGCATGCCCTTCCCACCTGGAGTGTCGATTTCGCGGATGCCCGGGTGACGGGAGTGTTTCGCCGTTGCCGGTCTGAATGCGATCACCTCTGCGACTGCGAGCCAAGAGGTGGTCACGCACGCGCCGACGGGGCCCCGTGGGGCCCCGTCGACCAAAGCATCGGATCCTAGCTGACGCCTAGAGCGTCCTTGTTGCCCTTTCCGATCTCCACGTTCGCATTGCTGAACGGGGCCGGGTTCGGGCACGGCGGCAAGCAAGATCCCGGCGGTCCGCCGCAGCACGTCAGAGTCGAGCACCGCTGGCCGCTCGGGCAGTCAGCACTGCTGCTGCAGGTCGGGACCGAACCACAACTGAAGTTGCAGTAGCAGAAGCAGTCTCCCTCGGTTGTCTTCACACAGCCACACACCCCACCGAGGCAGGCGTTTCCGGACTCCTGACAGAGCGTCTGGCCGGTACACGGGACATCCGAACATGACGCACACGTTGCCGTCGGAGAAGCTTGGGCGTGAGCGGGGCTGGCAAGCGACTGCAGAACGGGCGCCGACCACACCAGCGCGGCCCCCGCTCCTAAGCGCTTGAGCGCCGATCTCCTCGATACCGATGCGTGCTCCTCATGGAGCTCGTGACCCTCTTCCACAGCATCGCCTCCCTTTCCCCGAGGAGCCGTTTCTCCCGCGGCCCACTACTTTCGAGGAGACAATGATGGTCCGGCCGCTCACAAGGCATAACGTTTCGCCGCCGTATCTTTTCTCCGTCGCCGGGGTGCGAGCGCGGTAGGGAAACTCGTCGGCCGAATGGCCCCTGGTGTAGGCCCCGCCGGTGCTTCCACAGCTGGGGCGCTATCGACTAGACGATCGCCGGTCGGCCCATCGGGTAGTAGCTGAAGCCAAGCTCACCCAACGCTGTGGAGTCCAGATAATTCCGGCCGTCCACGACGACGGGGTAGGCCATCAGCTCTTTGATTCGACCCCAGTCGAGCGCGCCGAACTCGTCCCATTCTGTGCACAGGACAAGGCAATGAGCTCCGCGGGCCGCCTC
Organism: Actinomycetota bacterium; assembly: GCA_050694175.1. Lineage (GTDB taxonomy): Bacteria > Actinomycetota > CADDZG01 > CADDZG01 > WHSQ01 > JBOGXA01. The sequence goes on along the minus strand of JBOGXA010000006.1, from coordinate 61,683 downwards.
ATAGGGATCGAGCGCGATCTCCAGGTCCGGGACCTCGCTCTTGGCTGTGGCCCCCGCTTGTGGGTCGTAACCGACGACGCGTGCCTCCTCACCCAAGAGCTGTTTGGCGAGGGCCAGCGCCGGCGCAAAACGCACGTCGTCGGTGCCCGGCTTGAAGGCAAGGCCGAACAGCGCAACCCGCTTGTCCTCGAGGTTCCACACGGCCTCTCTGACCTTTTCAACCGCAACATCCACCGTTTCGTCGTTGATGCGACGGATCTCGTTGAGGAGAGGGAAGTCGTAGCCCAGCCGGGCTGCGAGGCGGTGGAACGCCTGGAGATCCTTGGGGAAGCAGGACCCTCCGTAGCCGAGACCGGCGTTTAACGACGCCTTGCCGATCCGGGGATCTGTTCCCATGACGTCGACGACCGAGACAACATCGGCCCCGGCGCGCTCGCACAGGCGGGCGAGCGCGTTTGCATACGAGATCTTGAGCGCGAGAAACGCGTTGGACGCGTGTTTGGCAAGTTCGGCGGTGGCGATGTCGGTTTCGATGTAGTTGCAACCTCTCGAAATCAGAGGCTCGTAGAGCCTCCGCATCGTCTCGAAAGCCCACTCGGACTCGGCGCCGATCAGGATGCGGTCGGGGTGAAGGGCGTCGTACATTGCCTTGCCCTCCCTCAGGAACTCCGGGTTGGAGACAACCTCGAGCTGTTTGGCACGGCCCCCGTTCTCGCGATTAAGCGCTAGCCGAAGGCGATGGGCGGTGCCGGTCGGGACGGTCGATTTCTCGATGACCACACAGCTCCCGTCGGCGTGCCGCGCTACGACCTTGGCGGCCCGTTCAACGGCCACGAGGTTCGCGTCCCCCGACGCGCGCGGGGGGGTCCCGACGGAGATGAGAACTGCCTCTGATCCTTCGATTGCTTCAGCCGGATCCGTCGTGAACCTGAGCTTGCCGCTCGCCAGGCCTCTCCTCAAGAAACCCTTTACGCCCGGCTCGTAAAAGGGAACCGCTCCCTGGCTGAGAAGGTCTACCTTCTCGCCATCTTGATCCGTGCCGACGACGTCATGGCCGAGTGCGGTCAACGACACGCAGGTAATCAACCCAACGTGGCCCGTCCCGATTACACCAACCTTCATGTCAAACCCCCTCCCACCGCGCTCGAGCTAGCGAGCATCCAGTCCGCAAATCGTTGAGATCCTTCCTCGAAGTTCCAGCGCGGCTCATAGCCGAGCGCGCTGCGAGCGGCGCCGACGTCGGCCCAAGTTCCGTACAGATCGCCTTCCTGGGCCGGCAGCATGTCACGCGTGGCCGAACGGCCGAGGGCCTTCTCGAGGTGCTCGATCATGGCGCCGAGAGTGATTGGATCTCCGCTTCCTAGGTTGAACGTGGCGTACGCCTCCTCGACTCTCAACGCGGTTACGACCCCCTCGACGATGTCGTCGATAAATGTGTAGTCGCGAAACGAGTCCAGGGATCCGAACACCGGGATCGGCCGTTCGGCAAGGATCAGTCGCGCGAACTTGTGGATGGCGAGGTCCGGCCGCTGCCGGGGCCCGTAGACGGTAAAGAACCTCAGCACTGTCGTGCGCTCGATTCGAGTCGAGTAGTTGCGGCAGAGCATCTCCCCGGCGACCTTCGTGGATGCGTACGGAGAAGCGGGCTCCCCCAGTCCGCCGGCCTCTCGAAACGGTGTCTCCGCGCCGCGCCCGTACACGGACGACGACGACCCAAAGATCAGATGGGGCACTTGCAGCTTGCTCATAGCCTCGAGAATCACGGCCGTCCCCGTGACGTTTACGTCCGCGTACAGAGACGTGAGCGCGAACGACGGTCTGACGCCGGCGCGCGCGGCCAGATGTATGACCGCATCCGCTCCGGCAAGTGCACGCTCGATCGCAATGCGATCGCGGATATCGGCCTCGCACAACTTGAAGCCGGCGGCCCGAGTCAACGCCCCGAGGTTGGCGCGTTTCACCGCCGCGGCGTAGAAATCGTCGAAGTTGTCGATGCCGATCGCCTCGTGCCCGTCGTGGACGAGGCGCTCGCAGAGATGGGAGCCGATGAAGCCGGCCGCTCCGGTCACGGCAACGCGCATTACAGCCCTCCTGGATCACTTGGAAAGAAAGGACGGCCCCACAGGGGGCGGCGAATCACTTATCGAATCCGACGAGTTCCTTGACTCGAGAAACCGCGCTTGACAGATCACCGATTCGGAGCGTGAAGCATCCGGCGCCCTTCACAACCTCGGCCAGCAGCGACAAGCCGTGAGACGCGTGGCGATCGAGGTTGAAACACTGTCCGGCGAGAAGCGTCAGTGCGTCGGCTCTACTCATTGGTTCGATCTCCGTCACGGAACCTCTCGAGTAGGAAGGCGACACCACATAGGCAACCGGACATGGCCCCCCCGCGGAACCCGCGCGGACGAGGTCACACGGGATGTAGTACTGCTGACGCCTCATCGGCTCGTGGTAGTCGGCGGGAAGTTCGTCGAGCAGGCCGTTCACCAGGCTCGCCGAATGGGCACCCATCGCCAGGGGGCGCGGAAAGGGATGGACGATCGCCGTAGATGCGCTGACGAGGGCCGCCTCGTCGCTCAGATAGTCGAACCCCGCCCGGACCAGCCCCGCGACGGTGGTCGTCTTTCCCGAGCCCGTCGCCGCCGGCATGAGGATCCCCCGTCCGCTCCATGAGGCAACCGACGCATGTACGACCAGGAAATCATCCTGAGCCTCGATGGCCTTGCTGGTGACGTCACTTAAGAGAAGATCAACCATAGCCGCCGGGTACGCCCTCGACTCGTCGAGGAGGCATTCGTTTCCGCGGTGAAACGTGTAGCGATCCCCGACGTCCGGGACGCGCAGCATCGCGTAGGTCGGAGCACCTTCCTTAGCCGCCGCCTCGAATTGCTTCAGCAGATCCTCGGCGAGGCCGGCGGCGTCCTCGACGTCGCTGACCACCCGAAAGCGATATCCGGCGAAGTCGTAGGCACGGTCGAGCACAGCGCCCGTCAATGAGTGGCCAAGAGCCATCGTCCCTCCGGTGAGGTGTTGCATAGGTCAGCCGCAGTATCCGGCGGAAATGAGAAGCACCCGGTCACCCGGGTGCTTCTGATCACTCTTACGGCGTTTTCAGGTCAGTTGCACTCGCAACCGTTCTCGCCGGGGTCCACGCCAGGATCTGTGATCTGCCGGCAAGTACAGGCACCCACGAACTCGGCGCACTGCTGGGAGCCTGAGTAGCCTTCGGAAGCGCAGAAAGCGGCGCATGCGGCCGGGTCCTGCCGCGGCCCGCTCTCGCCGTCATCGTTGCAGAGGTCGTCAAACGGGTTGTTCGGATCGCCCTCGAAGCAGTAACAACACCCGCACCGGGTCCTCCGGACCTGGGCCGCCGCGCCCGACAGGGTCGAGATCGCCGGGGCCGCCCACAGCAGGGTCCCCCCTACGACTGCACCCCTGGCACCCCGCCCGATCAGTTCTCGCCGGCTGACGGCACCTTCAGCCCGGCCCTGGTCTTCGAATTCGGCCATCTGGGGCTCCCTTCACCATAAATCGTGCAAGACAAAGATTCGCTGAGTCACAGGGTAGGCGAGGCGCCACTCTCGCTCATGGGCCAAACTCCGTATGTTTTCTGGAGGACAGCACCGTAGTTTTCCTCCCCCCGGGCGAGCTGGCCCCCGTAGCGGGCCCTAGCTCCGACGCCCCTTCACGAGCCATCGAAGGGGGACCGCCCAGCGCCTCAGATAGGAGACCTCATCTCCACTCGCCTGCCGGCTTCGGAGGAAGTCCCGGCTCGGCATTAGAAGCGCCGATATGTACCGAATCTTCTGGCGCACGCCGGGGATGGCCGACACCGTCGCTATGGCCGTGCCGCCCCGGCTGCGACGATCGGACGTGTACGCCTGCAACCACTTGCGCTCTCGCCGCGACGACGGCAGCCGAGTTGCCAGCGAGCCGGCGCCGGAAGGAGGCGATGCTGCGAGGAGCTCGGCGGCGGCCCCGACCGCATAGGGGATCACCGCACGAAGATTCCACCTCTTTGCCCGATCCTCTGCCAGCTCCCAGTCGACGCCCAACGCCGCCGTCTGGAAGATGTCCCGGACCGGAAGCGGCATCGGGGTTCGGGTCCCGAGCACTGCATGCATGCACACGTGCAGGAAGAGAGAGGTGTTGGATACCCGGGGAAGCCTCCGGCCCCCGACTTCGAAAGAGACGACATCCTCGAAGAGCTCTTGGGGGTCGGCGCTAAGGCCGTGGGGGCCGACGACGAGCCTGCGGTGGAGGTCGATCTCCATTCCGTCGCTTCCTCTGTGCACGAGGGCTTTGCCGAAGGAGGCGTGGAATCCCTCCCGAGCCTCGGGGTGAGCGCGGGAAAATCCCATCGATTGCAGCAACGAGCTGGCCTGGTCCCAGTCATGGTTGCGAACCAGTAGGTCCAGGTCGCCGAAGGGTCTCAAGGAAGGATCCTCGTAGGCGGAATGAGCTATCGACGGCCCTTTGAGAACCAAGTACTCGAGCCCGGCCCCCCGAAACGTGTCGTCGATGGCCAGCAGGACGCCTTCGATGGCGAGCGAGGCGAGCATCGCGTCGCGCTGCATTCGCACAAGCTCCCGCCACTGATCCTCGTCCACCCTCAGAAGGCCGGATTCCGCGGTCGCTACCGCAAGGCCGATGAGCTTTTGATACCTGAGGTCCGAGGTCAGCTTGCGGAAATCATCTCCTGCGGTCCATGAGACCTCGGAATGGGCCGACCCGGCAACGCCGAACGCCGCGATCGGCCAGATCATGGGGTGAAGGCGCTCGATGATCGACGCCGGCAGCGTGGGTGCTCGAGTTGCCATAGGTGCCTTTCTAAAAACGTCGTTTTGATGGACGTTGGGCGCGCTATCCGGACGTGCGCTATCCGGACGCTAGCGCGCATCAAAACGAGGTTTGTCTCGCTGGGGTGGGGCCGGTCCCCCACGACGGTCGGAGAGCTATTCCCCGGACGAGCGGGGTGCGGTGGTCACCGACTCGAACCGGTCCCGGAACCATTCGCTGGTCTCTCGCAATCCTTCGTGGAGGGATACACGGGGCTCGTAACCGAGCAAACGGCGCGCCTTAGATATATCCGCCTCCGAGTGACGTACGTCGCCCGGCCGAGGGGAGGCGAAGATTGGCTCGAGGTCCGAGGCCACGATCTCACGAAGGCTCGCGACGATTTCCAAAAGCGTCGTCCGCCCTCCACATCCGATGTTGAAGACCTCTCCGACCGCGTCCACAGTCGCTCCCGCCGCCTGCAGGCAGGCGTCCACCACGTTTTCGATATAGGTGAAGTCCCGGCTCTGATAACCGTCGCCGAAGATCACGGGTGGCTCTCCGTTGGCAAGCTTGCTGAGGAAGGCGGGTATTACCGCGGCGTAATGAGAGGCGGGGTCCTGTCGGGGCCCGAAGACATTGAAGAAGCGCAGCGATACGGTCTCGAGTCCCATGCTCCGGCTGAACGCACGGCAATAGGCCTCTCCGGTGAGCTTGGAGGCCGCGTACGGAGACATCGTGTTTACGGGCATGTCCTCATGCTTGGGCAGGACCGGAGTGTCGCCGTAGATCGACGACGACGACGCGTAGATGACCCGGCGCACGCCCGCATCTCGGCCTTCGGACAACACGTTCAACGTTCCGGTTGCGTTCACGTCGTGCGAGGGGACCGGATCGGCAACTGAGCGCGCAACCGAGGGAAGCGCCCCGAGATGATAGACCACGTCGACACCCATAACGGACCGGGCCAGCACCACACGATCGCGCAGGTCGCCCACGATGAGCTCGTAGTCCTCGGCGACATCCTCCAGATTCGCTTCGTGTCCGGTGGACAGGTCGTCGAGGACACGGACCTCGTCTCCATTCCGCAGCAGACGGAGGACGAGATTCGACCCGATGAAACCCATGCCACCGGTGACCAGAACCTTCACGGGAGATCCTTTCGCAGTGAATGGTGCTGAGGGGCGCGGGCGTTCAACTCGGCCGCGCGTGGTCGCTCAGGCGCTTACGGTCGGCTCCTGAGACTCCTCGTGGGGCAGATTGATCTCGTAGAGTGGAGATATTCGCCTGCGCCGAAAGTGGCCATTCGTTTTGTCGTCGGCGAGAACCCGATGGTTGCTGTATGCGCTGCTCTGGTACTCCGTGATCAGCCCCAACTCGATCGCCTGCTTTATCTCCGCGATCCCGTCTGCGACGCGGCGCTGGGGCTTGAAGTCCAGGTATCTCCGAATCTTGTGGAACGACACGCGGTAGTTGGCCTCGTGCCCGTTCTCGGTGGTCAGCATCTCGGTGCCCGGGACGAGCTCGCAGACCATCGCCCCGATATCGCTGATCCGATAGTTCTCTTCGTCGCCCCCGACGTTAAAGACCTCGCCCTTGACCGCTGCCAGGGGCGCCTGCAAACACTTCATCATCGAGTCGGCAGCATCGTCCACGTGGACGAACGGACGCCACTGCTCGCCGCCAAAAATCGTCACGCGCCCCTCCGAGAGAGCCTTCGCAGTGAGCAGGTTGACCACCAGGTCAAATCTTGGGCGCGGAGACCATCCGTACAGGGTCCCAAAACGAAGGATTGTCGGAGCGAAGTTGATGTCCTCGAGGTCGAGCAGCATCTTCTCGCTGTCTTTCTTGGTCTGGGCGTAGACCGACACCGGATCGAGTGCCGATCGCTCGTCGAGGATCTCATCGCTCGCTCCATAGACGCTGCATGACGAGGCAAAAACGAACCGCTGCACGCCAAACCCTCGAGCGACTTCCGCCAAAAGTCGCGTTGACGCAAGGTTGATTTCGTTGGTGAGCTTCTCGTCCATCGCACAGGCCGGATCTCCCACCAGCCCGCCGAGATGAATCACTGCGTCCGCATACTGGAGCGCCCGGACCACGGCCTCGATGTCACGCAAGTCCCCTTGAATGACCTGGAAGTTCCGCCGGCCATGGTACCGACGGATACCTTCGTCGCCATAGACGAGCGCGTCCATCACGGTCACGCTGTATCCGCGCTTCAGAAGCTTTCCGACCAGGACAGACCCGAGGTATCCCGCGCCACCGATGACGAGGACGTTGCGAATGGAGGTTCGAGTCTGCCCGCCGTCGATTCGTGCCTCGCGCCACAGGGTCGTGCGCCAGAGACGTGCGAACGCCCTGGATCCTCCGACCAGCAGCAGCGTCAGGATCCAGCCCCCCAACCACACCGTGCGTGGGAACCAGCCCTCCACGTTCATGAACAAGTACGTGGCTGCGGCGAAGATAGCGTAGGCGAGCGTCACAGCCTGGAAGACGATCAGGGCCTTGTAGCGACCGCGGTAGAAGCGGCCTCGTGTGTAGAAGCCACTCAGATAGAAGCTCACGAGGCACACGATCGTGAGCAGGGGCGCGGCCGAAGCGAAGGCCTCGGCCGACTGCTCGAGGGCCCTCTGGTACATGTCGGGCCCGGATTCGGTTCTGCCCAGCCATACCAATGCCACGAAGCGAACGGCGATCGCCAGCGCCAGGGCGATGTTCACGAGGATCACGTCGGCCACCATTCGCTGCACCATCCCTGCGGTGACGCGCGGGGTCTTGATGGCTTTTAGCGTTTCAAGGGCCATCCTGCCGATACGTGTTTTTGGTTGGGGCATCCCCTGGTCGTCCTCCGTCGATTGGTGTGGGGCCCCGTCCGTCGCGTGGGGCCCCTCAGAAGCTAGATGGGGTGAAATGCGAAGTCATGCAGTCGGGGGCGTAGTTCGGCTACTGCAAAAGGACGGGCGGTGTTTCGATCACTTCTGACCGGTTCCCAGCACCGCCCAGATCCGTCGTACGGCAGCTCCGATGCGCCCGGTGTGCCCCTCGGTCATGTCGCTCCACATGGGGAGGGTTAAGACGCGTCCCGCAGCTTCCTCCGATGCCGGCAGGTTGTGATTACCGTTGAAGGAGGCGTAAGCCTCCATCTCATGCACGAGAGGGGTGTAGTAGCGACGAGTGTCGATTCCCTCAGCCTTGAGGGCCACTCCCAGCTCAGCGGCCGTCATCCCGAAACCCCGGCCGTCCACGCGGAGGGTGAAGTCCTTGTGGGTACTCCGGTCACCCTCTGAAATCCTTGGGAAGGAGATGCCGGGCAGATCCTCGAGAGCTTTGCGATAGGACTCGGCCAGACGATTGCGCCGGGTTACCTGCTCCTCGATCTCGGTGAGCGAGGCAAGGGCGATGGCGGCGTGGACCTCGGACATCCTGGCATTAAGGCCGACGAACACGCAGTCGTAGTTGCCGGGATTGCCGTAGTCACGGCCTATGCGGCACCGCTCGGCCAGGGCTGAATCGTTCGTGGTGATGAGGCCACCCTCGCCGGCGACGAGCACCTTGGTGGGTGACAGGCTGAATACCTCCGCGTCGCCGAAGCTCCCTATCGGTACTGCCTGACGCCGCGAGCCGAATGCGTGCGCGGCGTCGAAGATGAGACGGAGGTCATGAGCGTGCGCGATATCGGCGAGCTCCTCGACCGCGCAGGGCGTGCCGTAGACGTGAACGGCCAGGATCGCGGAGGTCTCGGGCCCTATCGCCTTTGTGACTGCCTCGGGAGAGAGCGTGAGGTTCTCGGGGTCGATATCGGCGAAGACCGGACGCAAACCGTTCCACACCACCGAGTGCACCGTCGCGGAGAACGTGAAAGAGGGCACGATCACCTCACCGGTCACGCCCATGGCCTGTAGGACGAGCATGAGGCCCGCCGTGCATGAGGACACCGCGACGCAGTGCTCGACGTGGAGGTACTCGGCGACTCTTTGCTCCAGCTCACGAACGTTCGCTCCGTTCGTCAGCATTCCGCTGCCGAGGATCTCCTGAATGCGTGTCGGAAGCCCGTCCTCCGTCGGGACTCTAGGTCTCACCAGCGGAATCGGCTCGGGGAAGGCCGGCCGGCCCCCGCGAACCGCGGGTGGACCACTCACGTCGATGTCGAATTGGACCGCCATTCATTCCTCCTTATGATTTTCGGGTACGAGATGCTGGCTGAAGGACTAGGTCGTTACGCGTGCGTAACGAAGGCGATTCAGCGTGCGACGGAGGGTCTCCTCGAGAGCCATACCGCCGCTCAGCTTGTGATCGAACCAGCGCATCGAGTCGGCCACCTGGATGCTCGAGCGAGCGAGCCGGTGCGGATCGGTCCGCCCAGGTGGGTTCGCGCGGTTGCCGCCCAGCGCGGCAGAGCGAAATCTCTCGCGCACGGCTGCGTCCGCGGCGGTCGATCCGGCAACCGCCTTTGGGTATGCGAAATGCTCGCCGGGTGCATCCAATGTGTCCTGGATCAGTTCAATCGAGCGGACCAGCTCGTCCTCAATGCGAGCCTCGTTCAGTCGATCTAGAAGCGCGTGGGTGTGCGTGTGCGAGCCGATGGTCACGAGCCCCGTGCTCATTGCCTCACTGAGACCGGACCACGATGCAGGCCGGCCATCGTCGGGAAAGGACCGGCCGCTCTCGATGAAGTCGGTCGCGACGTACAAAGTGGCGGGAACACGAAATCGATCGAGGATCGGCACGACCGTGTCCACGAAATCGGCCGTTCCGTCGTCAAACGTCACCACAACCGGGTTGTGCCCGCCGGGTCCTCCGGTAGCCAGCTTCTCCAGAGCAGCATCCAGCGAAACGGCCTGCCCCTGCTCTGCCAGCACCTCCATCTGGCGGGTGAACATCTCGACGGGCAGATCGACTTGGAGGCCGGAGCGACCTCCCACGCGGTGGTACAGAAGAATCACCACACCAGACGCCGGTCGCCTGATCGAGTCCGCGGCGGCCGCCGACGCCTTGACGGCCGAGAGAGCCACCCTCTTCAGCACAGCGCTCCCCTGCCCGTGGTCCCGTCAACGAGCTGCGACAGGCCGGTCAGATCGCCGAGCTCGAAATCGACGTCCGGGCCGCTTTCCAGGAATGCATGGAGGCCTCCGTCGCGCCGAACCCGAACGGTGTTCCATCCCAGGTGCTTAGGCGCCTGGAAGTCCTTGGCCGGGTTATCGGCCACATACGTGCATTGCGAGCCCGAACATCCGGTGCGCGCTTGGATCACTTCGAAGGCAAGGGGATGCGGCTTGGCGAGCCCCGGGCCGAGCTCCTCGGTGAAGATCAACTCGGGGATCCACCTTCCGACATCAAGGGCCCTCGCCTTGGCCCGCTGTGAGGCGGCCGGCCCGTCGGTGATCAAGCCCAGGCGCGCTCGACCCTCGAGACCTTCCAGGCACGGTCGCGCATCGGCCTGCATCGCGATGTCAGGCTCGTGATTCCGGTAGACATCCACCAGTTCTGAGACCAGCTCCTGGGAATCGTCGACACCAATCTCTGCCAGAGCTCGGTTGAAGATCGTGCCCCGCGCGCCGTCCTCGAACGCGCTCCACGCCCGGTCGAAAAAGCCTTCGATGCCGAGGCGACCTTCCAGCCACGCCCCGACCGCTCGAAAGCCGCTCCGCACGTAATCTCGCTCGAGGAACAGGGTGTCGTCGAGATCGAACACGACGCAGCGGTGGCGACCCCGGGTCACAGTCCGGCCTGTTCCGCAGTGGTGAAGACCGCCTGGTCCCACCGGAGCATCACGAGACCGTCGGTCCATGTAGACGGGTTGGCCGATGAGGGGCGGCCGAGAATCTCCTCGATCAACCATTGCGGGTACTTGGCCCCGGCCTGCCAGCTCAGCGGAAACCCTCCCGCAAAGCGCGGGTTGATCTCGATCACGTTTATCTCTTGCGATTCAATGTCGAAGAACATTTGGATGTTGAGCGGCCCGAACGCGCCGGGTAAGCGTTCGCAAACCTGGCCGGCCAGCTCGATAAGCTCCCCAGATCGAACGGTGACGCCCTTGCTCACCTCTCCGGCCCGGGTCTCGATCCTGCGGCGGGGAACCGCGCACACGCAGTTTCCGGAGCGGTCGGCCAGTACGTCGAGGGTGTACTCGTGCCCGGGAGCAATGCCTTGGACGATGAAGTCCCCGCCTCTCGTCGCCGCCTCGAACTGCAGGTAGTCGTCGACAACGGCGACGCCGATGGAGGAGCTGCCGTTGCGCGGTTTCACCAACACCGGAAACTTCCACTTCTGGCCGTTGTCGGCAAACCCCGTGTCGGTCGTCTGCCGAACCGTCGGGAGGCGCTCCTCGGTCAGCCACGCGTGCGTCTCGTTCTTGTCGCTCGCAATCGCGATGACCTCGGGACTGGAGATCGCAACCGTGGTGCCGATGCGTGCAAATGCATCCCTGTGCCGCGCGTAAACGGGCAACTCGGGATCGAGCGTCGGCACCAGCAGGCCTACATTGTGGTTCTTACACAGATCGAGCATGGCCGGCACGAACTCCTTGTCCGTGCAGCGCGGTACCAGAAATGCATCGTCGGCGCTGTGCCATGCGGACGACAACGGGGACATATCCGCCGCCATGACTCTGCCTTCCAGGTCCATCTCCGACAGGGTGCGACGAAAGATATCGAGAAGCGCCACGCGCCGCCCCGCGGAGGATAAGAGAACGTTGAGTTCCGTAGTCATTGCTCTAGCACCTTTGGATGCGGCGCGGTCGGCTGCCGCGCCGGAAAGGAGTTCCCCTCCTCGTCGACCTCACCCGCGCCGGCGAAAACCGACATAGTTGCGTGCCCCTCCTCGCTGATACCGCGGCGTGCGAGGACGTTGCCGACGGTCATAGCAAGGATCTTCAGATCGAGCGACAGCGTTCGATTGTCGACGTACCAGACATCGAGCGCGAACTTCTCGTCCCACGACAGGCTGTTCCGCCCCATCACCTGCACCCAGCCGGTAATGCCCGGCCTGACTTCGTGTCGTCTGGCCTGGTCCGGCGAGTAGCGCGGTAGATAGTCGGCGATGAGAGGCCTCGGTCCGACGAGACTCATGTCGCCCCGGACGACGTTGACGAGGCTCGGAAGCTCATCCAGGCTGGTCGACCGCAGGAACCGTCCCAGTGCCGTCAGCCGCTCGGCGTCGGGCAAGTGCTCACCGGCCTCATCCCGCAAATCTCGCATCGTCCGAAACTTGTAGAGCCTGAAGGGCACTCCTCCGCGGCCCCCGCGCGCCTGTACGAAGATCATTCGCCTGTCGACCCCGACCGCCACTGTCAGCGCCACCAGAAGGATTACCGGCGACAGCACGATGATGATGATGATCGAAAGCGTCAGGTCGATGGCACGCTTCATGGAGCCGTCCCTTCCGCGGTCTCGGTGCCCGATGCCGAAACCGGTTTGCCCTCCCATGCGAGGCCCTTTCGTGACGCCACCTGCGCGTAGGTTTCGAGGACGATCTGGACGACCTGTCGCTCGTCGAATCGCCGACGAGCCACCTGGCGTCCCGCCTTCCCCATCGCGCCTCGAAGTGAGGCGTCGTCGCCCAGCTTTCGAATCGCCTTCGCCAGAGCGGGTGCGTCTCCGACGGGTACCAGCAGTCCGTTGGCTCCGTCGCTCACGACCTCACGACAGCCCCGGATGTTCGTTGCCACGATGGGAAGTCCCATAGCGGCTGCCTCCATCGCGGCCCTGGGGACCCCTTCCCTATGTGACGGAAGGACGAAGATGTCCATTGCCCTGTAGACGCGCTCCATGTCCGGGCGCATGCCGAGAAAAAGGACACCCCGGCTTCGAGCGCGCTCGATGTCACTCGGTGGCAATGCGTCACGCTTCTGGGGGTCGGCGTGGCCGCTCGTGAGGATCACGAACCGGTCGTCCAGAAGAGACGCCGCTTCGAATAGTTCCGGATAGCCCTTCTCGGCGACGAGACGGCCCACCATCCCCACGACGATCTTGTCCTCCGGGATTCCGATCGATGCTCGCACCTTGCGCCCCTCGTCGGCCGTCACCCCTTGCGGATCGAAGCGCCGGACGTCTATTCCGTTGCCGAGAAGGCGGGATCGCCCTTGGGGAGCCAAGTGCAAACGATTAATGAGCGCGAGGTCCTCGGCGCTTTGCACGAGCTCCGCATCTGAGAAGCGAGAAGCGAACCCCTCGAGACCATAGACGAGTACTCGCTTGACAAGTGAATCGTCCTCCGTCGCGTAGAGCCCGTGGACGGTGTTGATAACGATCGGGACGCCGGCCAGTCGCCCCAAGACCCTCCCGTAGAGTCCCGGCTTCGGGTTGTGCGTGTGCAGCACGTCGACCTTCTCGCGTCTGAGGATCTTCCATAGCTCCCGCGCTGACCTGATGTCGGCGAAGAGATTCGAACCGCGGGTCGAAGACTTCAGTTCTAGGTGCCGGACGCCGGCACGCTCGAGCTCCTCTACGCAGTCACTCCTTCCGCTGATTCCGACTGCGTCACCGCCAGCATCCAACACAGCCTCGAGTTGAGGCAGCAGCAGGTAGCGGAGCGCCAGATCCATTGTTGTTAAGTGCGCAACGCGCATGACCTCTCCATTCGCAACGGAGGCTGTAAGGAACTCGTTCCATTCCATGTGTCGGGCGGTGGATCGCGCTGTCGACTGCGGGTTCAGACTTTCCGAAGGACGAACTGCGCACCCTCTAAGAACACGACGTCGACGTAAGGATGCCGGATGAATTCATCCACCGCTCGCTTTACCCCGCCATCCCACCAGCCACCGCTCGTGTAATCATCCCCGGCTAGGAGTCCACCCTTCTTGAGCTTGGGAAGAAATCCCTCGAGGTCCTCCTTAACGGCCTCGTACAAATGATTGCCGTCGATGTAAACCCAGTCGAAGTACTCGTCTGCAAACAGGTGGGTGGAGTCTGCGGACGCGCGCCGATGCACTTCCACCGTTCCCTGCTCGATCTCTGTGGAGAATCTCTGCGTGACACCCTCGTAGATCAAGTCCATATCCCGCTGGTCCCGGCTGACCGCCCCCCCGTACCACGCGTCGGCGAATCGCTCGTCGTTCACAAACATCCAGGGATCGATGAGATGGAGCTTCTTTGGCCGAACGACCCCCAGGATCTCGGCCGAGAGATCGCCTTTCCATACACCGACCTCCGCGCAAACGGAGTTCTTCGGCATCGTGTTGAGCACTTCCATCTTGTGGTCCCGACGCCACTTGGTGCTGCGACCTCTCGTCAATCGCCTGCGGATGGACCTAACGGTTTTCATGATCTCCGCCTTCCAACGCTGTTACGGCCCACTGATTACAGGAATCAGAAATCAGAAATTACTTCCGGCTGCGCTTAGAACTCGATCTGGCTCGCGGCGCTGATCATCCCGCTGTTTCCGCTTGGGTGGCGGTATGGCCAAAAAAACCAAAAAGACCGGCATCAGAAGCGAGCGCTGTCTGACCAGCAGGCCGAAATTGGCAACCGCGGAGAATCCGACGATGAAGAGCGCCGAGTACACGGCGGCAAAGACCACATAGGGTTGCCGTCGAAAGCTCCTGAACGCCGCGATTATCCACGGGATGCGAATCAACGTAAGGACCAGGAGGAACCCACTCTCGAGGCCGGCAAGTAACGCTCGCGACGTGTGGACCTCGATTAGCAGCGGTCTATACACGACGGTGAAAGCCCCCACGGGGAACTCCGCAGGAGATCTGATAACGGTTGGAACGAATTCGGATCCTCCTTGCGAGCTCCGTCGAGTGATCTCGTCCGCAGTGCTATCCACCCCCTCCGAGGTATCCACGGTCCGGTCGTTGAGGAATTGCTCCGACTTCCCAACGAACATCAGCGAAGCCAAGACGAGCGCCGCCATTGCTACGGCTTTGCTGATCGGCGCAAACTGGCTCAAATGCTCCTTCCGACGTCGCAGCACGAAGGCGAACGCGACGCCGATAATCATGAGTGCCGGCATGTAGGGACGTACGAAGGCCGCCGACCACGCCCCGAGCCCGACGGCTACGGCGCCGCGAAACGTTGAGCCGGTCAAGAGGAGGGCTACCCCGTAGGCGGTGATGCCGAGGCCCATCATCATCCACGCCTCCTTGCCCAGGCTCGACGGCCAGAAGAGGACCGAGGGGAGCAGGAAGACGAAGCGAGCGTACGTGCGGCTTCGTCCTTCTGGGACGGCGATAACGAATGCTCGGTAGAAGTAATAGGCGCCCCAGAAAGCGAACCAAGAGAAGACGACAAAGCCGGCCGCCCTGCTTGGGCCGACGACCGCGTACACAATCCCGGCAATGAATCGTATGAAGTTGGTCCCCGTGAGATCCAAGGGTCTTTGGTCGAAGTCGAAGGCGCGGAAGTCCTCCCAATACCCCATAGCGGCGTTGTGATACTTGTTGGAATCGGTTCCCCCATTGATTTCGACCGTGTTGAAGTACCTGAGAAACGTCCCCGCGATCAGCTTCAGAATGAGAGCGGCCAGAAGCCACCAAAACAGTTTCTTGTTTCCCTCGCGCGCTGCCTGCCGGGCAAAGGCCGGCAGAGAGACGACAATCAGGACAGGTGTAACGAACAAAGTGGCCCAGGCGTCGTAACTTGCTTTCTGAACGGCAACGAGCGTGACCGCGACAAAGCCGGCAAGGACGATAAGCCCGGCAACGATCAGAATTCCGTAGGAGCCAGGCTGATCGGCTCTCGATTGAGTCGTTGCGGCACTGGTTGCCACTAGAAAACCTCGATATCGCCGAGAGACAGGGCCCAGTTCTTCTTCGCCGTCACATCTGCCGGCAGATGGCCACGAAGCGGCTTCGCGACCAAGGTGATCGATGCCGGAGAGGGAAGGAATCCCGACCGCGCCAATACGGCGGCTTCACCATGCGGGGAAGCCACGCTGATGTGATCGACGGAGGATGCCTGCGCCACTGCCATCAGCAATTGCCGGCGTACTTCATGTCCCGCGAATGGATCGACGACGAGCTCGGAAACCGTTGTTTCCCAGAGACGGCCACGAGGCCGCACACGAAAGATCGCGAAACCGTTAAGGCCTTCCTCTCCCTCGCTGACGACTGCGCGATAGTCAAACGGCGTCTCCGCGTACCTCCAACGCAGAAATGAGACCGAACGAAGCGTTCGAAATCTCCTATCCTCATGAACGGCCCGTTCCAGTAGCCAGTCCACCTCCAATCCGTGCTGCAGAAGGACCGCAGCACGCGTCGCCTCCAGTGAGGGACGCGCGTCGCTTGCCCCCCCGCTCTTCCGCGATCGGATTCGCGAGGCAAAAGCCACGGGCCGCATCGGCCTTATGCAGAACGGCACCTTGCCGACCACTTCCCACCCGAGCTTGAGATACCCGGGAAGACTCTTTTCATTGGGAGTGTTGAAAACGAGGTCTGCCTCTTCCACCAGATCGTCGAGCGCCCTGGCAGTCAACCTCGAGAAGATTCCCAGACGCCTGTAGTCGGGGTGCGTCGCCGTATCGACGGCCCTAACCGCGTTCAACGCCTCTCCGCCCACTGCGAAACCCCACCGCATGAAGGCTCGCAGGCCGACAATTCGCCCGTCGGCTTCCGCAACGAGCATGAAGGAACGCCCGAAAGGGTTATGAACGTGCTTCCAGCGAAAGAACTCGGACGTGCGCCCGCCCGCCGGCCCCTCGCCCATCGAGGACATCAGCAGATCGAGAACCTCCGGCTCGTCGGCATCCACATATGGGCGTACATCCACCGTGACCGCCGTGCCCAGCTCGCTCACGCCAGCAGCTCCGAATAGACTTCCTCCATCCGACGGACGGCATTGCGGATGTCAAAGGTCGCGGCCTTGCGCCGCGCGTTCTCGCCGAATTCCCGTCGCAGGTCCTCGTCGCTCAGCAGCTTGATGATCGCCTCGGCGAGCAGCTTCTCGTTTCGAGCAGGAATCACAAAACCATGCTTCTCATGAGAGATCACCTCGGGGAGCCCACCGACATCGGTGACGACTGCGGGCTTCCCGAGCGTCATTGCTTCAACCAACGCAATCGACAGTCCTTCGTGGATGGACGGCAGGGCGAACAGGTCGAAAGTCCCAGCGACTCGCGGCACATCCTCTCGGTAGCCGGCAAAAATGACGATATCGTCCACCCCCAGAGCCGCCGCCTTCCGCCGCATCTCGTTCTCGAGCGGGCCGAGCCCGATCAAAACGAAGCGGACGTTGGGCATCTCCTGCCGGACGAGCGCCGCAGCCTGAATCAAATACGGATAGCCCTTGTGATGCTTGAAGTTGGCGACCGTTCCCACAACGAGCGCGTCCTCGGGGATCGCCAGCTCGGCGCGGACGCCGTCGGACATCGCCCACGTCTTGACGAGTGCAGGATCGGGGCCGTGGTAAAGGGTCTCGACCGGAGGGCGGTGCATGAATCTCAGCGGGACCGGATACTTGATGGACTTACGAACGTGATTAGACACGGCAAATACGTGCTCGCTTCTCGGAAAGGTCAGAAGGTTTGCCCAGTAGGTGGCGGGATGAAAACGCTCCCAAACGTTGTGCTCCGTGTAAACGCGCTTCGGCGACTTTAGACCGAGCGTCAGCCTGACCGCCACCGCGGGGACGGGTGAGTGAGTGTGTACGAGATCTATCTCGTACTCTTTGACAAGCCGCCGTAGCCTTGGCACCCATCCCAATCCACCGTCCGCGTTGAGACAATGAACAGGCAATCCCTGTCGCTTGAGGTCGCTGACGAGGGCGTTCTTCCACGGAAGCAAGTACGCGATCCGGTAGTCGAAGCGAGATCGATCCAAATAGGGGGCAGCGTTTAGGAGCAGCTGCTCGGCTCCTCCTCTACCCAGTCCCTTGATCAGAACGAGAATTCTTTTCATCTGGCTCTCTCCCATGCGCTCGAGGTCGCGCTCCCTAGTAGCGCGCCGGCGACCATCGGCACAGCCGGGTAATGCAGCACATAGTCCATGCACACGTGGACGGCGATACCAAACAAGGCAGCGATCCCGATGGCGATCACCGGTCCGGGACCATCGCTCGCCATCAAACGAACAAATCCCCACAGGAAGATCGCAAACATCAACACCAATCCGAGGATTCCCCCCTCTGCTCCCTGTTCCAGAAAAGCACTTGGAACCCAGCGGACATCGTCCTCGACCCGCGCGATGTCGCTTACGTTCTCGAAGTTTCCGGGACCAACCCCGACCAGTGGGTTATCGCGCATTGCGGACAGTGCGTCCGTCCATAGCGCCTTGCGCCGTTCGCTCAGGGTGTCGCCGATCACATCACCAACCACGGCGGGGGTGCTGGTTTCGGTGGCCGCGATAAGCAATGTCGTCGAAAAAACCACCACGAACACCATGCCAAGGAGAATGCCCAGCGAGCGAGCGTAGGCTTTGGTGAGCAAGGCTCCGGCGAGCCCGATCGCAACAACCACTAGCCCCAGAGTCCCGGCTGCAAGCGATTCGAACAGCAGAGGCACAACGCCGAATATCACCGCGCCCGTGATCGCCGCGGTCGCGAGACCGCCTGCTGGAATCGTCCGGGCAACTATCAAAGCTGCAGCCGCAGCCTGGACCAGAAACGCTCCCTTTGCGTTCGCGTACCCGAATGGAAATCCACCCGGATCCCGGGAAATGAACTCGAGTGGATTGATGACAAAGAGCAGCATGGTGATGGCGACCACGACCATGGGAACGACACCGGGCAACAGGCGTCCTGCAACAACTCCCACGGCAAGCGCAGACAGCAACGCGAGGATCTGCATTGGGTCGCTCTTGGTTACCAAGCTGGAGACGAAGACCCAAAGCACGGTCATACTCAGCAGGACAAGACCTACCCCGTCGAGCAGCAGCCTTCGTCGATCCGCCATAATGCCCACGACCATTGAGGGACTCTGTTGTGATAGTCCGGTGTTAGAAGAGGCCACGGGCAAGGTCTCCTACCAATCCAAGTCGCTCTCGTAGCCGAGGGCGATCAAATGCTCGCCCGCAAGCTCTTTGAAAGCGGCCTTGTGCTCGTCGGAGAAATGGTTTCGCCAGTCCCCAATCAAGCCCCGGCGGAAGGTCGGGCTTCTTTGCGACCAAACATGATCCGCGAGCAAGCCGACATCTTTCGGGCCATTCGGACGATCTAAGTAGCGGAGGATGCCCTCCACCTCTGACTGTTGCCCGTCACGATCTCCTCCGCCGGCGGGACCGATGAGCGATTCGAATCTGCATGTGTGGACGCGCGGAGCTTTCAACCACTCCATATACCGGACGAGTTTGCTACCGATCGACTCCGCCCCCCGTCCATTCGCGTCCGCAGGGAATCCGGTGATCGTCGCCATGATCCGCTCGTCGTCTGTGGAGAAGAGCTGCTTGTACCGCCCGTGCATAATGTGACGCTCCAGCCGAGCGATGTAGAAGGCGCTCGAGACGACAATGTCCCGCGGATCGCGGATGATGAACAGTGTCTTGAAATCAAGTTTGTCGAGCATCATGAGCAGCTCTCGCTCGGCAGGACAGTGCGCCGTCATGAACTGGCCCTTATTGAGAGCCGCGAGCGTTACCTCCAGACGCTGCCAGTCGACTTCGAGCACGTCGCCCCACAGCGGCGGCCGCTCCATCGTCGTTCGGAAGTCATCGAAAACGAAGTGGCGGCCCGAATGGATCATCCCCGGCACATGGCGGAGCAGAGACGTCAGCAGGTGCGTGCCCGCCTTCGGAAGACTGTTGATCAATACACGCGGACCCTTGCCGAACGCCAGCATGGACGTCAGCTTCCTGTACGCCGGGATTGCGACCTTCCGGAACCTCGGGTTCTCACGCAAAGTCCTTACGGCATGGTGAACACTCGAGCTCATTCCGGCTCACCGTTGGGAGAGGTCAGTCCGCGATAGAGCTGTAGGTAGGTGTCTGAGATCACTCGTGAATCAAAGCGCGCCAAACACCATGACCTGGCCTCTCTACCAAGCGAGATCCTCAAATTCTCATCCGTCAACAGGCGCAGAACGCACTGGGTAAGTCCGTCGAGGTCGCCCGGTCGGACCAGCAGGCCGGAGCGACCATCCTGAACAACTTCCGGAACTGCTGCCACCGCATACGCCGCGGCAGCCAGGCCCGCCATGCCGGCCTCAATCAAACAGCCCGGCATCCCCTCGGTACGGCTCGCCAGGATCATGACGTCGCTGGCACTCAACAAATCCCCCACGTCGCCACGATTTCCCAGAAGCAGCACCCTTCCAGCTAAGCCCAAGCGCGCGGTGGTAGCTGCAACCTCGTCGCGCAGCGGGCCGTCACCGGCCAGGATATGAATCGCTTCGGGCATCTCACGCATGACGCGGGCGGCGAGGTGCACGTGGCTGACGGGATCTTTCTCCCTCGTCAACGCTCCAAGGGACAGGATCACCTTGGCATCGGGCCGCACTCCCAGTGACCGCCGAATCTCGTCTCTTTGTGCGCTCGGCTCGAGCCGTCTGGGGTCGACTCCCCTGGGAATGGTCAGGACTCGTTCGGGCCGCAGCCCGTACATCTCGATTGTCTGGCGTCTAAGGACTTCGGCGAGGGTAACGACGCGGGCGGCGCGCCTCATGATCCGGCCGTGTGCCAGCCGGCGCATTCGGCCGCCGACCCATGGAGGGGCCGAACCAATCCTTCGGTACACGATCGGAGAGCCTCCCCGTGACCTAAACAGGACACAGTGCTTCAGAGCCTCTCCGCCATGCGCCTGGATTACGTCCGGCCGCCAGCTCCTTGCCACGTCTCGCAACGACTTGACACCGGCAGGGTCCAGCCTCAGCCCCGGCAACCGTCTGCGAGAGTCCGAGCCGAGCGCCATTACGGGGGCGTTAAAAGGCACGGAGACCCCCTTGGAACCCCTCAGAACCACAACCCTTTGATCAAGGCCGGTTTCGGTCAGCGACCCGACCAGTTCGGAAGCAAACATCTCCGCCCCGCGACGCTCGCCGGTGGCGATCACGTGCAACACACGCATAAGTGACACAACCCCTTTAAAGGAATTACGGGGACAGGAGTTAACTTAAGCAAACCGAGCGTTTGCTAGAACTGCTACTCGGGTACTTCCAGGGTCGCCCAACTTCTTCAAGAAACAAGAACATTCTTCAAGGAGCTAGGAGGTTTTGCCGATGTCCAGAACCTCGAACGTAGCCCCCCCGGGAGTCAGCGCCCCGTATATGTCGTCTCTGACCGATCCATCTGCACCGACCATCGGCCGCCGCCGGTTCATCCGAGGCGCCCTCGTTCTTGGCGCCGCCCTGGCGGTGGATCAGCTGCCCTTGGCCGGCGCATTCGCACGCTCGAGGCTGCGCCGATGGAGCGATCCGAAGACGTGGGGAGGGCGCGTCCCCGGACGGAGAGATGTGGTCCGGATATCCAAGCCGGTGCTGCTCGACGTCAACGCAAGAGTGGCCGGAATCGTCATAGGTCCCGGCGGCTCCCTGGTTTTTCACCCTCGCCGCAGCGTCACGCTGCGGTCCACCGGAAACATCGTCGTCCGCGGCAAGCTGAGAATGGCCCCCGCCTCGCACTCAAGGAAGCACCGACTCGTCTTCGTCGACGTGAACGAACGCCGTTTTCGGGGCAAGAGCCTCACGCCGCTGAAATCCGATGTGGGCCTGTGGGTCATGGACCGCGGAGTTCTGTCCGTCGACGGTGCTCGCAAGCTCGCCTGGACCTGGGCCGCCGGCGACATTGCTGCTGGAGCCAGTGCCGTCACCCTGTCCGAGGTCCCTAGCGGATGGCGGCGAGGCGACGAGATCGCGATTACGCCGACAATGC
Organism: Actinomycetota bacterium; assembly: GCA_050694175.1. Classification (GTDB taxonomy): domain Bacteria; phylum Actinomycetota; class CADDZG01; order CADDZG01; family WHSQ01; genus JBOGXA01. The sequence goes on along the minus strand of JBOGXA010000006.1, from coordinate 40,166 downwards.
ATCCCAACAGTGGCCGGCACGCCGAGGCATTCGACGTTGCCCGCATAAAGGCGATCGATGGGCGGACGATCAAGCTCTCGCGCCCCACGGGCTTTGCTCACCCCAAGGTCGCCGTCGCACCCGACAAGTCTTTCGGCGCTGAAGTATTGAACCTAACCCGCAACGTCATGATCGAGGGAACGAAGGGCGGGCGTTCTCACATCTTCATGCGCTCGCGTAAGCCACAGCACCTCAAATTCCTCGCAGTGCGCCATCTCGGCCCTCGTAAGAGAAACAGGAGGAACCGGGACTTCACCAAGGTCGTCGTCGGCCGCTGGCCGATCCATTTCCATCATGCAATGGGAGGGTCACGGGGCAGTGAGGTAGCGGGCGTCGTCGCTCGCAACGTCGGCTCACACGCATACGTCACGCACATGTCCCACGGAGTCGAGTTCCGCAACTGCATCGCCTACGACGTCCTCGAGGACCCCTACTGGTGGGACAAGTTCGACGGTACCAACGACACGCTGCTCGACCGGTGCGTCGCGGCGAAAGTCAGCACCGATTCTGAGGACAAGCGGGGCTCTCTATACGGTTTCGTGATGGGTCTAGGTAGGCGCAACGTCGCCCGCAACTGCGTCGCCACCGGCGTAATGGGCACCCCTTTGACCGACACCGGCGGTTTCGGCTGGCTGGAGAAGAACGGTGGTCACTGGACGTTCAACAACAATGTCGCCCACAACAACCTAAACGACGGTCTCTTCAACTGGCTCAACTCGGGTGATGTCCACGAAATCAACCGTTTCACGGCCTATCGCAACGGTCGAGCCGGCATCGAACACGGAGCGTACGAGAACCGGCATCACTACGAAGACTGCCACGTCGTAGATAACAAGTACTCGGTAATCCTTCACACGGTATCCAAAGACGCGCCCAGACTGAGCTTCAGACGATGCATCCTCAAAGGCGACATCCTGATCCCCAGGAGGCTCGGCGGGCAGGCGGGTGCCCCCGTTCTGTTCATCGATTCCGGTTTTGCGGGAAAGATCATCGTCGATCACACGAATTCCGTAGCACCCGACAACTTCGGCCTCTACGACTTCGTATACGTGGACCTCAACGGTCGGGATTTGGAACCCTTAGACTTCAAGCTTGTTCACATGTGGCCTGGATCGCTCATACGCGTGCAGCGGAAAAACGACACCGCCTATCAGATCAACGACCTGAAGCTTGTGACGCCCATACCACCCTTCATGTAGGCATCCACGTCCTACGTGCTCTGAGAAACCGATCCCGCCCGGTCTCCTTTCGGGCGGCATCCCAGCGCCCGGTCGTAAAAGGCCACCATCCGGTCGGCAACTGCGTCGATCGTAAAGGTAGCTTCGAATCGCGCTCTGCCCTCGGCGACTCGCCGTGAGCTACCGGCTACGTCCCTGACGGATTCGACAACCGCGGCGGCCAAATCCTCCGCTCGGGCCGTTGCTACGAGGCGCGCGGTCTGGTCGTCGACGACTTCCCTAACGCCTAGCAGATCGCTCGCGACGATAGGCGTCTCGAGCGCCAAGGCCTCAATAAGAATGCCGGGAAGGCCCTCTCGGCGGGAAGGCAGAACAAGGACATCCGATGCGCACAGAAGCTCAGGGACATCGTCTCGTGCGCCCAGAAATTGAATGTGCTCGGCCACTCCCAGTGATCCTGCGACTTCCTGCAACCCTTGCGTGGCACTTCCTTCGCGGCCTGCGACGAGTAGCGTGACGGCCCCCAGCTCTCGACGAATCTGCGGCATCGCCTCAATCAGCAGATCCAGCCTTTTCTGAAATTCATGTCGAGCGGCTGCGAGAACAAAGATCGTGTTGTCGGACACCCCGAGTTTCCCTCGAATAGCAGTACGCCTCGCGGCCGTCCTCCTGCCCAGTGCTCGGGGATCCCGTCCCCGAGGTATGACCTCGATGCGATCCAAAGGCACTCGCAGTCGACGAGACATGACGTCTGCGATCTCCCGCGTGACGGCATGAAAGCGGACCACGCCCTGCGCCGTCAACGCGTTGGCGAGTTGCAGCAGTTTCATTCGCCAGGCGAGCACGTTCGGATCACTGGAATGCTCGGGTCCGTACTGAACGTTAACCAGGCTGGACACAACGGGTACGCCGGCGAGTCGCCCGCCGATCCGGCCGGCCAGATTCGCGTCCGCCAGTGTCGTGTGGATCAGGTCGAACCGGCGTTCGCGGGCCAAGGCGCGGGTTCTCCGAATCCAGCCCAACCGCCCGCCGGGGCCGTCCAGGCAAAACAGGTTGGCTCCTGCCTGCAGGAGATCGTGCTGAAGCCCCGGTCGGTCTTGCAAGTAGCCGACGTCGAGCTTTACGCCCCTGGCGACGTATCCGGGCGCAAGGGCTGCTAGTGAGCGCTCGGCACCTCCGGGAACCAAGCTGTCGATCAAGTAGAGGACATGCACAACAAGACTCCTCTTTTAGGAGCGCTCTACGACTCCGGGCGTGCAAGTCCGTCTGGCTCCAGCGTCCTGCCCATTCGCCCCATCCATCCATCCCGGCAGGCCCTCACGTTAAGGCTCATGTGTCGCAGCGCAACCCGAGGCTCGAAGGGAAGGTTGGCCAGCGGCTTACCCAACCCCTTGACCAAAGTGACCCGAAGCGCGGCACCAATCCTTCCGTGTCGGCGAAGGATGTAGATGACATTACGCAGGCTGTAATACCGGCGCCAGTTGACCTGTCCCAGTTTCCTGGAGGGTTTGAGATCGAGCTCCAGACGCCCGTCTTCGCTTCTCCTACGTCGCCACAGATCTCCGTGTGCGTATACGGAGAAGCCTGCCTTTCGCAGCCGCAAACCGTGCTCTATCTCACTCAAACCGAAGAAGATCTCTCGGGAAAAGACACCCGCTTGTCGAAGGGCCCCCACCCGATAGAAGGGAAAATGATTGCCACCTATAAAGTCGACCGGGACCGGACCCTTCAGTTCCTCGTCGCGTACCCTCACGAGGCCTCCGCGCTTCCAGTCGAAGCGAGCCCCCACAAGCCCCACGGCCGACGTCTTCGGATCACGTCTCATCATTTTTTCGCCGAACGACAGAAGCTCCTCGAAAACCGAATCCCATGGCAAAGGGTCGTCGTCGTCGAAGACAACGATCCAATCGCGGTCGGAAGCTGTCTCGAGCACGCGGGTCATCCCAAGAGCAACGCCTCCGCAAAATCCGAGGTTTTCCGGGCTCGGCTCGTAACGGACCACCGTCGGATGGGAGGCGAAGTCGTCCACGACAGCCTTCGTCAAAGCGCTCGGACTATTGTCGACGATGATGAGCCCATCGAGCCTGCGGCTTTGTTTCGCGACGCGCTCGAGAGTTTCGGCCAGGTGCTGCGGGCGCTTGAAGGTCGGAAGCACACCGAATAGGCGAGGAGGACTTATCACCTCCACCTCTCCCATCGACGTCAAGTCGCTTCCTCGTGTCGTCGCTACCATGCGAGATCTTTCTCATAGCCAAGGGACACCAATGTGTCTCCCGCACATTTCTTGAACATCTCCTTGTGTTCGGCGGAGAACACCTCTCGCCACTCCCCCGAGGTCCCTTTGCGAAACGTCTTCGATCCAGACGGAGACATCCCGTCGATCATTCGGCGCAGCGACAATTCTTCGAACCCTGTGTCTGCCTCAGGAAACAGGTTGCGCACAACGGTCTCGCAAACGGTTCGCCTCGTACTCGGACTCACCAGATCCTCAAAACGAACCTTCAAGCAGGATGCATCTACAAACCAACCTGCGAACTCACGGAACCTGGTTCCGACGTCTGGGTAGTTGACGACGCCTGACGGTGAGGAATCCATTCCCTTTGTGCCCTCAATGAGAAAGGCGATCTTGTCGTGCTCCGAGAGCAGAGATGCGAAGTGTCGATAGGGCAAATAGGTTCGTCGTTCCTGCTTGCTCCACCAATAGTAGAGCGAGACAACAACGTCCCGAGGATCTCGGTAGACAAGGATGTGCTTGAACGACGCGGGCCGGAGCACCCCCTCAACCTCGGCGCTCCACGCGATGTGGCCGCGCATGACTTCACCCGGCAAGCAGAGCGCCAAGCTGCTCGCCGCCGCCGAAGCCGAGGCATCATTCCCATTACCGCGCCTCGTGCGCGACAGATAGTGCCAGTACGAGCTCCTGCCGTAGTCGTGGAGCCCCGGGATTGATCTCACCGCACCGCGGAGCAGATGCGTTCCTGCCTTGTGGATGCTGTTACACAGGACCCTGGGCCGCGATCGCAGCAGTGAGGCATGAACCGCCGTTCTGCTTGCCCATACGACCCTGCCGGAAATCGACACTAGCCCTCCAACGATTAGCGATTCGATCCATTCGCCCACTGGGCCTCAATGCTCACCGGACCAAGATCGTCCCCGATTGAGCTGCCGTCTCCCGAATCAACGACCATGCCGCGATCCAGTCTCCACTGGTCGCGCACGACCCCATCACCGGATCGGACCGCAACCACAGGGAAATAGATGCCGCCTCGGAAGGGCAAAGGATCGATCAAACAGCTAACAACGCCTTCACGTTCGCGTAGGGGAATGAGAGGCGAAATCGCGCCGCCGAGCTCTCGTCCGCTTTCGTCGATGAAACCTACGCAGAAGACCGCTTCGTCAACGTCGTTGCTGACGTAATCGATCTCGATGCGCCAATTGTCACCGCCGCCAGAAGGCTCAACGACGTGCACCCTTTCCACATGCGCGCCTCCGGCGCCCCACCGATGCATTCCTCTTGCGACCATCGCCTTCCTGGCTTTTCCCATTCGCGTGGGTCTCGATGTGTCGCGACTCTCCACTGCCCTCCCGTACCGGCGGAGCAACTCGTCGGTCGGCCCGTCCGACATGAGTTTTCCGTGGTCGAGCCATATGACTCGATCCGTCATGCTGCGGACCAGCGCGAGGTTGTGAGACACGAATACAAGCGTTCCTCCCGAATCTCTAAAGCCTTTCAGCCATCCAATGCATTTCCGCTGAAACGCTGCATCGCCAACGCTCAGAACCTCATCCACGAGGAGCACATCCATATCGAGCGACGCCATGATCCCGAAACCAAGGCGAGCCATCATTCCCGTCGAATACCTCTTGAGCGGCGTGTCGGCAAGCTCGTCGATCTCGGCAAACTCCAGGATGCGGTCGAGTCGTGAGGCCATTGCCCGGCGCCCGAAGCCATAGACCGCCCCGATGAGATACGTGTTCTCTCGGCCGGTTAGGTCGGGATGGAAACCCACGAGAACGTCGATCAAGGCCCCGGTACTACCGGAGACAGCCACACTCCCCTCAGTAGCGTTCGTCACGCCCGATATCACTTTGAGGAGAGTGGTCTTCCCCGCGCCGTTGTGGCCGACCAAGCCCACGGACTCGCCCACCGAAACGGAGAAAGAGATGCGCTCGAGAGCATTGAAGGTATCGCGCATCCACCAGCGCGGGAAGGCCCGTTGAGCAGCAGTATCGAGCGGCCACGGCAACATCTCGCGTATACGGGCTCTGCCGACTCCGATGCGATAGGTCTTCGTAACGTTGTCAACGATCAGGGCATTCATCCCTACACCACATCCGCAAAGCGAGGTTCGGTCGCAGTGAAATACCAGGATCCCATCAGGAACAAAACGGCAGCTCCAATAAGACTCGGCATCAATAACGCAATGTCGGGAGCCTCGCCATAAACGAGTATCGCTCGGAACGACTCTACGAAACCGGTCATTGGGTTCAGTTCGTACCAGTACGGCACGCTATCGGGTGAGGGAAGCGGATACATTACTGGCGTCAACAACAGCCACAACTGAACGACAAATGGAACGGCTAGCCTCATATCGCGAGCGAAAACATCGATCGCGCTTCCAAGGAGCACCACCCCCGCAATTAGGATGATCTCAGCTGCCAGAAGCAAAGGGAACCACGCAGCGGTAATAGGCACGCCATCGCCGCCGCCAATGGCGAACGCCAGAAACAAAACGCAGGTGATTGCCACGCTGACTAGTGATTGACTGATCACACTAAGGGGAAGGGCGGCTCTCGGAAAAGCGAGTCTGGTGATCATGTTGCTCGATGAGTAAAGGATGGGGATTCCCGTCGACACACTGTTAGCAAATAGATTCCAGGGAATGACTGCCGCGAGCGTACCTAGTGCGTACGATCCCTTCTTGGCTTCAAGGCCTGCAACCTGTCCGAACACCAACGAGCCGACGGCCAGCATTCCCAAAGGAGGGATGATGGCCCACAGATATCCGGCGAAGGATTGCCGGTACCTTATCTGAAAGGCCCTTCGAGTGAGCGTCCAGACGAGGAATCGACTCGCCCACAATCTCCTGAACGTCCCAGCCTGCCTCAAGGTTGCTCCTTCTGCGGTCTTCAACACGGGATCTCCGTTACTCGAGTCATGGCCGACTCCACGCAGCTCTCGTCTTGGCAATTCGCCTGCTCGCTCGTCGATGCTGCACCTGAAGCCACGCCGCAGCTGCCGCGGCTCGAGCGCGCATGGAGAAACGTGAAACGGTTCGTTCATATCCGAGTTCCGTTAGGAGGTCCCCCGCGATAGCTTCGAACAGCTCGATGTCCTCCGTAGCCATCTCTTGCTGCCAGTCTCTTAGCCCCTTCGTCGGCGGACGACGCAGGTTCTGGTGTCCTCGGGACAGGTGTTCCCGAAGGCGATCGGGCACGACGTCGCCGCGATCAAAGTAACGGAGCATCTGCGGCTCATAGCTCAGGTCGATGAAGCGACACACGCGTTTCACCATGGGCTCGGGGTTGTCGACGAGTTCCTCGTATCTGAGCTCCATGTAGCGCTCCTCCCCCAAAGCGACTCCATCTCGCCGACCCGCTTCCACGAAGCGTCTCCAGTAGATCGCCGCCTCCCCGACATCTTTAGGACCCCATCCTCCGGCCAGGTAGGAAAGAGCGACATTCCTTCCGTCACGAATAACGTGCACAAAACGACTCTCCGCAAACATCTGGGACAGGAGCGGGATGTGCGTGACGAACCCCGGGGTCTTCTCGCCGTAGCGACGTTTCCCCTGGCATCGTGCGTACGCCGAATAGACGAGTCGAATCGCACTTGGCAAGTCCTCCGGAAGCAACTCACGTACCACACTGTTCACTTCTTCGACGTCGATACCCCATCGGCGGAAACCATAGTTCCGTCCTAGATGTTTCAGGAAGCGATCGACATCGAATGCATCGGAGTTCTCGTATTGGATTCTGTCGAGGCCCATTGTCACGGGGAAGTGGGACTCGTAAGGGATCGCGATCTGAGAGTGCGAATCCACAATCGATCGCAATAGAGTTGTGCCCGATCTGCCTCGCCCTATCAGGAAAGGAAAGCATTCCCCAACCATTACCCCTCGACTCTCGTGTGTCCGATCGTTAGCAACGCAATTCCGGCAGCGGGCCTTTAGCCCCCCGAGGATCAGAGATAGCCAGCCATTTTGTGAACGTCTCTCATATGTCGGTGGCGAGACGCCCGAAATCGCAACCTCCGGAGGTTTTTTCTCCATCCAATCCCTACGGTCACGCGTGCTGTGGAAAGCACTCCTGGCGCATCGTTGTCGTAGCCGAAACGCCGCATGCCATCTCGGCAGATGGCGGTGATCTCAGTCGCTTGTTTGCGAGTAAGCGATTGGCGCCAGGCATCAATACGATCCATCGATACTGCCTCAACGGCGTTCATCTTCCACCACTCGTCCGGCCGCATGATTTCGGCGGCTTGAACGAACTCGGGTTCAACACCGCTTCTTTGAACCTCGTCGAGGCCGAGAAACAATCGCAGTCGATCACGAGCACGAACCGAATCGGACACGACGTCCTCATAGCGAAGCAGTAGGCAGCGACCGTTACCGAGGCTCCTTAGCGCATGTGAAACCTGCTCTTGGTCGAATCGCCATCTCTCGGCTAAGAGCACGTGAGATCTATCTGCCCAATGAACGTTGAGGTTGGACGCAACGACCGAGCGCGGATCTCGGACGACCACTACAAACTTCAGATCCTGCATCCTCTGTGAAAGTTCTTTCCACCAAAAGAGATGCTGAGGAGTCTTCTCTCCATAGGTCGACGCCGTGCCGGCCAGCTGGCGAATAATAACCTCAAACAATTCCAGGAGCTGGTGGCAGCTTCCATCCAGCTCATTCACAATGTCGTCGGCGACGAGTCGACCATTGTCCAGTCCCCGTCGCTGGATGAACCAATCAAGGTCTTGTCTCAGCTCTGATGCACCGATCGGGAACGTCCGATTTTTCGTAAGACGTGGAGCTAGAAGCCAAAAGAACTGAGTCTCGAGAGGAACCTTTACGCCGGGTAGCTCGCAAGCCAATCTCTGAACGAGAGTGGTACCCGACCGCGGGGTGCCGACGATCAAGAAGGACGGGATTGGAGACATCCTCTCCCTACTAGGGCAAGGGGCGAACGAGGTACCCATTCGCACTCTACTGAGTTCGCCTTGGCAGCGCGCGGCCGGTAACACGCTTGTAGACGTGCAGCGGCAAGGGCCCCGCCAAGCTGATCAAGAAGCTCCTAATTGCCTTCCAGCTGCTCGGCTTGGCTCGGACGGCTCGGGCGGAAGCTCGAAGCGCGGGCAGCCACATCCCTGCTCGAACATACGCGACACTCATTGCGCTGAGGTACCGAGCATAGGACGTGGGGTGGCTGAGAAAGGCTTCACGGTGTTTCGTTACCGTTCTTTCCATGGCCTTAGCGCGCGCTGCGATGTTGCTGTGGACGTTCTCGCCTGGATGCAACCTCAATCTATATGTGATCTGCGCCAAAGCCTGTATCGAGCAGGTCTGGTTGACTCGCAGCATCAGCTCACGATGCACGGAATTCTGGAGTTCCTCGTCGAATCCACCGATCTGCCTAAGAACCTCGCTCGAAATCACGAGTGTGTTTCCACCTGTAAAGCTGTGCCCTTCAGGCGCCCCCTCTAGGAAGAAATGCTTGCCTTTTGGTAACGACACAGGTATCAGCTGCTTGGCCCTGCGTCCGCTTTCGTCCACGATCTCTACGCTCGACAACACCGCCACGGGGGGAGGGAGCAAGGACTCAGCCGCGACCCTAAGCGATGCCTCCAACATATCCGGCAAGAGCTCATCGTCGTCGTCCAGGAAGGTTATCCACTTCCCTCGGGCGCTGAGCAATCCCGCATTCCTTGCCGCACTTACTCCCGCCGAGCTCTCTCGTCGAAGTAGGCGGATTCGGGGATCTTTCGACTCGAGTCTGAAGCGTGGATTCGATGCGTCGTCCACCACGAGAACCTCGAGGTCGTCGATGGACTGACTCAGGGCACTGGCGATAGCACGATCAACAAACTCGGGCCTGTTGTGAGTAGTTATGACGACTGTCGCGAGCGGTCCCGGGGACATCAGCCTGACTTCGATGTGACCAGTGCTGCGATGCTGGCTATCGTGCCGAAGTTCTGGGGAACGATTTCAGTGTCCTCGACCTGCACCCCGAACTCCTCTTCAACAAAGGAAACGAGATTCAAGATTCCGACGGAATCCAACACGCGCTTCTCGAGTAGGGGGTAATCATCAGTGAGCTCCGCGCCGTTACCAGTCCAATTCAGATCGGAGACGATGAACTCGCGAATGCGATTGTTGATCACCGTGAACCTCCTTTAACGAGTTCCGCCGTAAGAGTCTGTCTGTCGATCTTCCCAGTGGACGTTTTCGGGAGGCCGTTGCGGAACTCAAACCACTCGGGGATCATGTAGTGTGGGATTCGTTCCGAACAGAACTGGACAAGTACCTCTCGGGTAACGTCCACGCGAACCGCCACCACTGCCTTGATACGATTCGTAACCAGCTCGTCGGGAACCGCCATTGCCACGCACTCGACCACGTCCGGGTGTGCGTATAGAGCGGCCTCGATGTCACCCAATTCGATCCGGTAACCGCGGCTCTTGATCTGGTGATCGCGGCGCCCAAGGAGTTCGTAGTCACCGTTATCGTTGCATCGGACCAAATCCCCTGTCTTATAGACGGGATCGTGCAACTCTCCTCCAAAAGGATGGGCTATCAGACATTGCTGAGTCCGTTCTGCGTCTCCCCAGTAGCCCTGCATGACGGTCGTGCCTCGGACATAGAGTTCCCCCATTTCGCCCTGCTCGGCGATCCGACCACCCTCGGTGACACTGAAGACTTCGTCGTCCGCGATAGCTTGGCCAATCGGTACTGGAGGTGCCGACGCATCGGGAATCTCATCAACGTCATAGAACGTGCACACGTTCGTCTCTGTCGGACCATACAGATTGACGAAGCGCACGCTGGGTAGTGCCGTCATCAGCATTCGCAGATACTTGACCGGGAAGACTTCTCCCGCAAACAGAACTACTCGCAGCGACTCAAGAGCTCCCGGTTTCAACCCTCCTCGGAGCGCGAGCATTGTGAGGACCGATGGGACGGAGTACCAGATGGTGATCCTGTTCTTGTCGATGAATCGGGTGATCTCAATGGGGAAGTACGAGGTCTCGGGAGGAACAAGGACTACCGTCGCTGCTTCGCGTGCGGCGGCGAACAGATCGAGGATGGACAGATCGAAGTGAAGGGGCGCGTGATTGGCCAGGTTGTCGCCCTGCGTAATCCCGAACTCTGCAGCCGCCCAGTTCACGAAGCTGAGAGCATTGGAATGTGTCAGCATCACACCCTTTGGCTCGCCGGTGGAGCCCGACGTGTAGAGGATGTAAGCAAGATCCAAGGAGATCGTTTTCGTTCCCGGAGAAGTTGTGGCCTGACCGTCGAGATCCGATTCCGACAGCTGCGTGACCGTCTCATCCACGTAGTTCTCTTCCAGAGTGGTATTGAGGGCAATTACGGTGTGAAGCGGCGCCCCCGCCGAGACCAGATCGGCCCAGCGGTCGGACATCTCGCCCCCCGACAGCAGGCAGTTGACGCCGCAGTTTCCACATATGAATCCCACTCGGGATACGGGCGCCTGAGCGTCCAGAGGCACGTACGCCCCGCCAGCTTTCATCACGCCGTAGATACCGATGATGGATTCAAGGGACTTGGTCAGGTAAAGCCCCACTCGATCCCCGCGCTGAACTCCGGACTGGATCAATAGCCGGGCCACCTGATTGGATCGACCATCGAGTTCGGAATACGAGATGCTTCGATTGCCGTCGACGACGGCAGTTTGGTTCGGGTGGCCTCTCGCAGCTCTTTCCAGAAGTCCGTGAAGTGTCGTTGACATCATCCGATCTGCCTCACAGGCCCATGCAGCGGGCGATCACGTTGCGCTGGATGTCAGAGGTGCCCGAGTAAATCTTGCTCCCCAGCGCGTCACGAACCTCCCGCTCGAGTTCGTAATCGACCATGTAGCCGTATCCGCCGAAGGTTTGAAGGGCGTCCATGCTCGAATGAACGAGACTTTCGCTGAGTGCGAGTTTGACAATTGCGGACTCCATCACAGTCGACTTGCCTTGGCTCTTGAGCCAGCTCAAGTGGTAAAGAAGGAGGCGAGCGGACTCCAACCGGACTCTCATATCCACCAGGCGATGAGAAACGGCCTGAAATCTTCCTATTGGTTCGCCGAACTGCTTTCGCTCTTTGGCATACGCAACGGCTCTCTCCAGGTGATACTGCATGACGCCGACACCACTCGCGAGTATGAAGCTGCGCTCCCAGTCCATTGATGCAGTGAAAACGGCCATTCCGGCCCCCAGAGAACCCAGCAACGCTTCTTTTCCGACCGAGCAATCCGAAAGGACCAATTCGCCCATGGGTGAGGTCCTGAGTCCCATCTTGTGGAACGACTGCCCCACGGTCACACCGGGAGAGTCACGCTCCACCAAGAAGGCGCCGATCCCCGCGAACCCGGCCGATGGATCGGTCGTACAAAAGACGACGAATAGATCGGCAATCGGAGCGTTGGTAACGAAGATTTTGGTTCCGTCAAGGACGAAATGGTCGCCCATATCGACCGCACGCGCTTTCATGCTGAAAGCATCGCTTCCAGACTCTGGCTCGGTCATGGCCTGCACGCCGATCAAGGAGCCGTCGCATAGTCCGGGCAGATACCTCTTCTTCTGCTCCTCCGAACCGAACCTCACGAGCGGGATCTCACAGGACCACATCTGTGCATTCAAGGAGAAGATCAGGCCGCTATCCCGACACGCGTATCCGAGCGTCTCCATGGCCAGGGCGATCGTTAGAGGGTCAGCGCCGCTACCGCCATAATCGACTGGGACCGGCAGGCCCTGTATGCCAAACTCTGCGCACTTTTTCCACGCCGTCTGAGAGAACTCCTCGTGTCGATCTCGCTCCGAGACGTCGTCGTTGAGCTCACGCGCCGCGAAGATCGCGACCTCACTCCGGTATCTGTTTTGCTCATCCGACAGGTCAAAGTCCACTTTTCGACTCTCCATCAGTGGTCACACCTGCGGTGGCACATACCCACTCGCATACAACCTGCAAGAAACGCACCTGAGCCGCTAACTGTGTGAAGCCATGGAGCCGGCCGGGAACTGTAGCGAGGTCCCACCATCGCTCGGTCTCACTCAGCACGTCTGTGAGCTCTCCATTTCTCGCCCTTTGGAACTCTGAGAGAAAGTCGTCTTGGTCGCCGTAGACGAAGAGTGTCGGTATCTTCCTCTGCTGCAGTTTCACCACGGGATCGGTGAAGCTGTCACTCACCGGTTTCAGCCAGGCCCCCTTCTGGGGGGCCGAGCGGACCCTCTTCGAGAACTCAACCTTCAACTTCGCTTTCGCCGCTCGCACGAAGAGGCGTCTCCACTTCGGTTTCACTAAGCGGCGAACGTTGCGAAATCGAACTCCCTGCCGTACATAATCCCGGACGCTCATTTCCTGAGCGACCCGAGTGGTCACGCGATCACCCATCTCGAAGTCGCGTACGGGAACCGTGCCGAGCACAAGAGCTTGGAGGCCGTCGAGATGCTGGGCAGTGGCCAGCGCCGTGCGGGCTCCGAAACATGAGGTACCGATCAGAATCGGCTTTGTGATTCCCTCCGTTTGAAGCCACGAAGCCGCGGCCAGCAGATCGTCCGTGAAGGGTCGGTCGAGACGAAAGCTCTCAACCCGACCCGTGCTCTCTCCCACTCCGTGATAATCGAAACGGAAGGAATGCAGCCCGCGGGTAGCCAATTCTCGGCAGAGCAGGACCGACAGGCGGTTTCGATTCGTGGAGATCGGCGATCCGCCACCGGAGAGGACGATGGCGCCGATTCCGGACCGTTCCGCACCGCGCGGCGAAGTCAAGAGTCCAAAGAGAGTCTCCTCCTTCGCCGGGAAGAAGACCGGCCGTTCCGCAACATCGTGATCTGAGACCTCAAAGGAGGCGCTCATGTCCTCTTCGATCCGTCTGTTGCAAAGCTCGAAAGTTGCCTCTCAAGCCAAGAGACGGTCGTCTCGATCAACCCCTGCGTCTCTGGACGGACTTCATCGGCTTCCCAGCGCTCCCCTGCAAACCACCATGACTCTCGTAAAGGCACTACTTTGGTCTCGACCCGATTGCCGAGTTCCTCCAGCACCGCAACGAAGCGGCCGACGTCGGATCTCAGTTGACGACCCTGCAGTTGAACGATCAACATCGGATGAACCGTGTTGCCGATCTCGGCTAACAGTGAGCGCTCCCGAGCGCTTTCGAAGAAGGCACGATGCATCTCGTAACCCAGCACCTCGATGAACCCGACGCGGTCGAGTTCGTCTACGAGAGGGTCGGCGGCGGAGCCGGTCTGCCCTTCGCTCAGCGCGTGGATCGCTCTCGCTCGAATAGCGTCGCGGAAGATCTGTTTCGCCTGGAGCGTAGGTTCCCACAACACCAGTGGTGCGCCGGGAAACTGGCACGACGCGGCTGCTGCAACAAGGCCGCCCCACTTCACTCCCAGAAACCCGATGTGTGCAACGCCGGTGCGTCCGCGCAGCTCTTCCACCGCGTCCAAGGTGTCGGATTGCAGAGTGTCGAAGCTTACGGCCGTGGAATCCCCATAGCTGTTGCCCGTTCCACAGTAGTGGAAGCGCTGCACGGCGATCCCATGCTCAGCCAGTGCGCGAGCGGCGAGCACTTCCCTGCGGTAGTTCTTGACGAATTCGGAATGAAGCGAACTACAGAAAACGACTCCAAGGCGAGGAGAATGGGCTGGAGAATGCAAGCATCCAAACATCTTGTGGCACCCGGCCGTGAAGAAGTACATCTCCTCGCGGACGCCCGTATCGAGTTCAATGCGCGAAGCGATTTGCAGTTTGGACCCCTTTCGAGGGTTCGCCTAAGCTCTCGCCCTCAGCGCCGCCCGGCATTGTGCCCGCGCCGCGACGCCCAAAGGCTTACTATCAAGCGCGTCGAGCGCGCTCAGGTCAGCTCAGGTCAGAGGGTGACTACGTTACTGCGCTTGTCGTCGGCGAAAGCGTTGCGGGCGTCGAATACCAGCCGGGCATTCTCGCCCACCCAGTCCAGGTCGTAGTCCTTGTGCGGAGTAAGGATCGCTACGCAATCCGCGTTTGTTACCGCGCGCAGCGTGAGATCGCTGCGCGGGATGAAACTGCCGTTGACGGCGATCTCATCTATGTATGGATCGTGAAAGCTTAGGGAGCCGCCCCGACGCCATAGGATCTGTGCAACCTTGATCGCCGGTGATTCTCTGAGATCCCCTACATCGGGCTTGTAGGAAACTCCGAGGATAAAGATCTTTGCGCTTTTGACGGCCTTGCCTGCGTCGTTGAGGACATCACCTATTCGCGATGCGACCCACGCCGGCATCTGCGCATTGATGTCTTGCGCCTGCTCCAGTATTCGGAACTGGTGACCGGCGTCGCGCCGCACCTGCCACGCGAGGTATGTGGGATCGAGAGGAATGCAGTGACCGCCCACACCGGGGCCCGGATAGAACGGCATGAAGCCGAACGGCTTCGTCGCCGTGGCGTGGATGACCTCCCAAACATCGATGTCCATCTCGTGACAGAGCATTGCCATTTCGTTAACCAGGGCCACGTTCACATGGCGAAACGTGTTCTCTAGCAGCTTCGCCAGTTCTGCGGCACGGCTCGACGATACGAGCACTACCTTGTCCACGAACTGCCCGTAGAAGAGAGCCGTCACCCCCGCCGCCTCGCGAGAAAGACCCCCGACGATTTTGGGTGTGTTCCTCAGACTGAACTCGACGTTACCCGGATCGATACGCTCGGGCGAGTAGGAGAGCAAGAAGTCCTTGCCCGCAACCAATCCCGAGATCTCAAGCAGGGGCCGCGCCCGCTCCTCGGTTGTGCCGGGATAGGTCGTTGACTCCAGAACGACCAGGCGACCGGGCCTCAGATGACGGGATAGAGTCTCACACGCCGAATCCACGAAGGTCAGGTCGGGACTCTGATCTCGCACGGGGGTAGGGACGCAGATGACGATGATGTCGGCCCTTTCCATTTCGGCAGGGTCGTTTGTGAACGTCATCCGTCCGGTAGCAATTGCAGAAGCGAAGAGCTCTGCCTCGACACCCGGCACACTGAGTGTGCCCTGGGAGAGGTCTTCGATCCGCCCCTTGTCGATGTCAAACCCAATGACGGGAAATCCCTCTTCTGCAGCGGTGCACGCCAGCGTTAAGCCGACATACCCCTGCCCGACGACCGCAATAGCCGCCTGCCGCGACAGGATTCTTCGCCTCAAGAGAGCAGTGCTTTTCATCAGAACCCCTTGGCTATGGTCAAACCGCGAAACCGAGGACGACCTACAGATAAGAGTGACCGAACGTTGCTAATCAGGCAGCCTGGTTCGCGGCACCTGCGTCGACGATCGTCTTGATCGCTCGTGCCCGCCGCCTGAAACACTGGCGGCGGGAGACTTTTGTTTGAGTAGCTATGTCGTCCACGTGTTGTTGACGGACGTACCAGAGAAACAGCAACTGACGGTCGACGTCGGAGAGGGTCGAAACCCTGCGGCACAACTCAACGCGTTCCTCGATGGTCTCCAGGAGACCGGCTCTAAGTCCGTCACCGATGTTCTTGTCGAGCCTCGCCCCGCCTACCTTGAGAATTGATCCCGTCGACGGCTGCCACCAGTCGTTGTAGGTAACGAGGCACCGGACGACTTCTCGTCCTGAATCAAGCACGCAAAACCCCCATTTGACACATTAGAGAGGACTGTAGTGACGCGCCAGTCGGGAAAAACCCCTACGCAACCCAGCCGACCCTTCTTCGCCCTGCCAACTGTCGTGGCGGGAGGGTGCGCCGATCACGTTCGTCAGAACGACGCCTCGGACGGGTGCCCTCAGTCGCGCCAGAAGTCCGGCGGTCTGAGCGGCTTGGCCGGTATGCGTCTGGCCCGCCCGTGCTACAACCAGCACAGCATCCACATCCTCGAGGAGGAGAACGGCATCCCCGGCGGATAGCAGGGGAGATGAATCGATGAGAACGACGTCGGCGAGCTGCCTGGCCTCATCCAAGGCGCGTCTCATTCCGTCAGAGCTCAACAACTCACCGGGCTTGTCGGGCGCCGATCCGCTCGGGACAACCCCCACGAACTCGTGGAGCGAGCTCTTTAGAACGTTGTCACGCAGGATCGGTTGCCCGTTGCTATTTCTGATGGCGTCGGACAGGCCCGGCTCGTTCGCAACCCCCAGGAACTCGTGAATCTTGGGCCTTCTGAAGTCACATGAAACCGTGAGCACCTTGTGGCCCATCTCCGCAAAAGCGGCCGCGAGGTTGGCAACAACCGTGGACTTGCCCTCCCCAGGCTCTGCACTTGTCACGAGGATCGACTTGGGTCGGGATTCCCAGGAGGATTTCGAGTCCTGCCTCATGATGGATGTGGCGAGCAGACGGAAGGCATCCGCAAACCTGGACCTCGGTTTGGCCGCAGCAATCGGGATCGGCCCACGATCGCGTCGCATGAGCTGAGGGATCTCCGCGAGAACGGGGGCCCGGTAGTGCTCCTCAGCCTCCTGCTTCGACCGGATCCTCGTGTCAACACGGTCCAGCAAGAGCGCGATCCCGGCGCCGGCGACGAGACCAAGCAGAGCGGCGAGTCCGAGCCGGAGCCCTCGTCCCTGCGGGCCGCTGAACTCGGCCGCGTAGTCCGCTCCCTCACTCGGCAGGGCCAATCCCTTCAGGACCAATTGCAGCCCAGGCGGCGCAGCGGCTGCGGCGACGAACCCCTGATACTGAGTCGCCAAAGACTCGGCAAACACGACCCTAGCGTCACGCTCTGCTCTCAGCCTTGCGACGTTCGGCGGGTTTAGCTCTATTTCCGCGTTGAGGGCAGCAATCTCCGACGTGAGCTCGTCCAAAGACTCTTGAACGGCTGCGGCGGCCTGATTCGCGATCGTGTCCTGGCGGTTAGCAAGCCAGTCAATGAGCTCGTTCGCGTAGGTGTTGCTCAACTTGGTCGCTTGGTCGGGGTTTGAGGCCACCACGGTGACCTCGAGAAGTCCTGTCTCCTGTGCGGGAATGATCTGGACCTGATTCGCGAGTTCCAAGGGGCTGCCGTTGTAGTCCATCTTCCGGGCAACCCTTTGCGGGATCTCACCGATAACCGCCAGCCGGGCGATGGTTGCGTTGTCCAGGGCGGTAAGCCCAGGTACACCCGACTCGGTGGATGTGTTCAGCAGCAGGGTAGTCGCGGTGTACGAGGAGGCCCTTTTAACGTTCGAGCTGGTGGCGGGGGTGTCGGAGGACGTGGTCGCGTTGATGAGAAGGCCTGCTGTGAGCGCGATCACCAGGGCTCCGACGATGATGTGCCAGCGTCTCTTCAGCGCTTCTAGATATTGAACGGCATCCACTAGAGCGCTCCCATCGCCGCAACTCGGTCTCGGTCCCCCATACCGGCGGACACGAGTGAGACAGCAGCCGCTTGGTTGGGCACTCCGAGCTTTTTGTATGCCCGGCTCTTGTGCGACTCGACCGTCTTAGGGCTGATGCCTAGATGACCGGCGATCCGCTTTGCCGGCAAGCCCCTCGCGGCGAGCGAGAGGATCTCCTCTTCCCGCGCGGTGATCGGCAGGCAATCTCCCCGGTTACGCAACGGGATCCCGGGTAGAAGTGCGGCCGCTAGTGTCGCAACCGAGGCAACGGGAGAGATGCAGACACCGGCATCGTCATCCTGATCGGTTCCAAGCATGACAACGCGCGTGCCCCGGCGGCGCAGGTTTCTAGCGAGATCCTTGCCGCCGTCCATTGCTGCATCGACGACGGCTACCCCGAATCGATCCCGGAGGAAATCGAGAGACCCGGCGTCGCTGATGACCCCGACCGAGACGAAGTTCTGAAACGAGCCGAGGGCGCTCGCAAGCGCTTCCCCGACGATCGGCTCTCGATGAGCCACCAGCAGCCCGATCGCCGTCATCCGTCCTCCAAGCATTCGCGGGACGCACCCTCGCGTTGCGTCCCCTAGGAAGCTGGATCGTACGCAGCCAGTCCACGCGTTCCATCGACCTGCGAGCGCATGTTGACTACGGCGAATGCAGTAGGCGCGCGGGCCTTACGTTTCCCAGATTAGGAGGTTCTTGCCGTCGAACTCGGACAGAATGCGCTCGACGTCGGCTCCCACCTCCGCGGGAGCAAGCCCCGAAAGGTCGCTGATCTCGTTCACCATCTGGTTCGGCTTAGTGGCCCCGTCGCACATGGACCAGACGAGGAGCGCTCCCGAATTGAGCTGGTGAAACGCTTCGCTTGTGGGGTCGTAAACGATGACCTCGTCACCGGCTCGGCGAACGAGCATCCGAGGGTTGTGAGTGGGCCGACCCGTTCGCGGTGGGCCGTCGGCGGGAGCGGTTTCGGAGTGTGACATGAAGTCGCCTATTCTGCGGGTCTCTTCGGTGATCGCGGAAGCCTAGAGATCACAACACGCGCCGGTCACCGTGTCGGCAGCGTAGAGCAACTACAGCAAATGCACTAGGTGAGCATTTCCGCCCTACGCGCAGTGGGGCGGGCACACCACGAGGTCTCCGGTCCCCATCGGACCGGGGCAGCACCGCTGACCACCTTTGATGACCGTCGCGTTCACGATGCACGAGGCGGGGACGACGACCTCGTAACACCGCGACACGGGATGGGGCCCTTCGACCTCGAACCCGAGATCGGCCCCGTTCTTCTTCTCCCCGGTGGGGGTGAAGACACAGCCCGGGGTGTTGCCGGGGTCGTCCTCGAAACACCCGATGTTTCCGTTGATGGGGCACTCCGCCTCGAACTTGATGAAGTACTGCTTCGGCCCCATGAGGCCGTTGCACGTCACATTCATGGCGATATAGGAGACGTCGGGGCCCGGCGTCGGTCCGCTGGGCACGGCCGCATGCGCATGAGTCATGCCGAGGGTTTGGATGACGGGCACGGACCACAGCAGGGCGCCCCCCAGGGCCGCCCCACGTTTGAGCGTTTCCCGGCGCGTAATCCCAGGCACCGGCGTCATTTGGTCCGTCATGGACTCCTCACGATGTAGGCCTCACATCTCGTCAGCACGATCTAGCGTACCGACTCGCGCTCGACTTGACATACGGAGGACGGCGTATTTTCGCGGATATGAAGTCGATGGATAGCTCCTATTTGCTGGTGAAAGCCCATTTTCGGCTGCGATGCGAGGTTCCGCCGGCCAGCGAAGTTTTGCGCCGTCTCCTGGAACCGCTGCAAGTAGAGCCCGCGGTCGATACCCATCGAGGAAATGTCCTCACCCTGCGCGCCGCGGGGAAAGGGTTCGAGTTGCGTCGGGGCTCCGACCCCATCCGATCCGCACGGTCGTGGGAACCTCTCGTGGTCGCCGCCATCGAGGAAATGAACCGCAGCGCCCTCGCGAATTTCGACGGCTTTGCTTGTCACGCGGGAGTCACAGCCCTGGGCCCGGTCGCACTCGCCTTCCCGGCGCCGTCCGAGGGAGGCAAGAGCACGCTCACGGCCGCCTTCACGCTGCACGGCTTCGACTACGTTTCCGACGAGGCCCTGTGCCTCGACCTCGGAACGGGGGAGCTCGTTGGGTATCCCAAGCCGATCGGTCTGTCGGCGTGGAGTCGCTCTCACCTCGGCGTGACCGATCATCACGCCGGCTTCGTCCAGGCCAAGCAGATGGGCGGTGAAGTGGCCGCCGGCAGGCTCGAGATCGGCCACATCCTGCTGATCGAGCGAACCCCTGGAGTGGCGTCCCTTCACGAGATCCCCCGCGCGCAGATCGTTGCCGCGCTGCTTCAGAACTCGTTCAATCACTACAAGCACCCGGCCGAGAGCTTCAAGCTGGTGACTGAGATTGCCGCACACGCCCGCGGATGGAAACTCGTCTACGACTCTGCGCTAGACGCCGCCGAGCTCGTGCGAGCGCGGCTCTTCGGGTGAGTACCGTTCTCCTCGAGCAGACGCATCTTGCGAAAGTCGCGTAGCAGAGATCGAACCTGGCGCTCGATCTCGTCGGGGGGCATCGAGAACGCCTCGGCGATCTCCATCGAGAACTCTTTGATCGTGGACGTGCCGTCGCACATCGACAAGACGATCGTCGCGGTGGGATTCAGGTGGTGGATCGTGTTGTCGTTCTCGTCGTAGATGACCGCCTCGCCGTCCAGCTCAACAATGGCGAGGTCTTGACGCACCTTAGGTTTGATCGCCGGCATTTCCGTCCTGCCACGTTATGAGGTTGGCGAGTTCGAATTCCGCCAGTATGCGTGAGACGTCTTCGACGACGACGTCGGGATGCATCCCGCACAGCTCACAGATTGCGCCGACCATCTCCTCCGGCTGAGTTGTTCCGTCGCAGAGTTCCCAGATCGCCAGTGCGGTCTCGTTGAGGATGTGAACGGACCCCGTACGGGGGTCGTAGGCGGCGTTCTCTCGTCCCGCCCGCCGCAGCCACACGTCGTCTCGCCGCATCGGCCGATCTTGTCTAAGGGTAATCATCCTTCCGCCCCCACCAGGTCGTCTTGTATGCCGTTTTGGATGACGAAAGCCGCGGCTTCCAGTCGAGAGTGAACCCCCAGCTTACCGATGACGTTTTGAATGTGCGTTCGAGCGGTCTGCGGGCTGATGACGAGGGCCTGAGCGATCGTGTCGTTATCGGCTCCCTCGGCCAAGAGGGCCAGCACCTCACGCTCACGCTTTGTCAGTCGTGCCATCTGCCTAAGCGCAGAATCCTGCTGGCGGCGCCGGAGGATCAGTCGCGCCAGCAGGGCCCCCAGCATGTGGCCCGGGATGAGGGTCTCTCCTTTGTGGACCGCCCGCGTGGCCTTGATGAGCTGCGAGAGCGGGCACTCCTTGGTCAAGTAACCGCTGGCTCCCGCCTCGACCGCCTCCACCAGAGACTCTTCGTCCTCCTCGCTCGCGAGAACAAGGACGCGGCTCTCGGGGCACTGTTCCTTGATCAGCGAAGTGGCCCTTATGCCGCTGCAATTCGGCAGATTGATGTCGAGCAGCGCGATGTCGGGACGCGCGCGTAGCGCCTCGCTTACGGCCTCATGGCCATCACGCGCTTCGGCGACCACAGTGAGGTCGTCCTGGCTGTCGAGTGCTGCTCTGACGGCTTCTCTAAAAAGCGAATGCGCGTCGGCAAGAAGAATCGTTACCTGTAGACCGTCTTCCACCTGTTCCCCGTGTCGTTAAGGACGGATATGGCGACGTCCACGCTACGCAGAAAGCGCGAGCGCGGCACGCTACGGGGTGCGTATAACGCCTACGTCGAATGAATGAGATGAGCCTCAGTGCGTGACGGCCGATTCGTCCATGCTGACATGATCGCTCGCCGCCACGAGGTTGAAGCGCACCGCAAATGCCGCCGCCTCAAGTCGCGACCGCACCTGGAGCTTGGTCAGGATGCTTTGAACATGGGTCCGAACCGTGTTGAGGCTGACACACAGGCGATCGGCGATCACCTTGCTGCCGGCCCCCTGCACGAGCAGCGAAAGAACCTGCAGCTCGCGCGGGGTCAGCTGCGAGGCGAGGAGCTCCGCATTCTTTTCTTCGGCGGAACGGGCCCCCGCCGCCACGCCCGCGACCCGATGCGGGATGACGACATGGCCGTCGAGGGCCATCCGGATCGACGCCGCCAGCCTGTCGAGCGGAGTGTCTTTGGTGAGGAACCCCGAAAAACCTGCACGCATGACGTCTTTGACGCACTCGGGGTCGCATCTGGCGGTCAACGCCAGCACCTTGATCCCGGGGTATCGGGCGAGGATCGTCTTTCCAACTTCGACCCCGTTGCCGTCCGGAAGGCCGAGGTCCATCAGAACGACTTGGGGCACGATTCCGTCGATGACCGCGAGGGCTTCGGCCCGGCTCGACGCCACGGTGGTGACGTTGATCCCGAAATCGCCGAGCGAGGACTGGATAGCCTCTGCGAATAGCTTGTGATCGTCGACCACGAGCACCGTGGTTCGTGCGCCGTTCTCCGGAGAATACGGCCCCGCGGCCGTATTTTCGCGCGCTCCTTCAGCGTGATGCCCCATTTATCCCTCCGATTGCTGGAAAACAACTCCAGCCTAGAAAGCTAACGGGGGTTTGAAAAGGGGTTTGGACAAAAAAGTCCCAAAGATTTGCGTTGTTCGCGCTGGTTTAGGGTGTTTTCCTTCCTGAATTTTCCTGGACCAGGGCGCGACCAATTGTGGCCAGGGCTAGTGGCCGCCGAGCCGAAGTCGCCCCCCACCGAAACCTAATGATTTCAAGCAGCTCGAGCATCGGATTTTGGCCGTATCTCCAGTACAGCAGCAGTCGCGCGCGGGGCTAAGCGGCCGGCCGTACCAGTGCATGAAGGCGCCGCCGCACCTCCTCGAGCCCGTGCTCCCGCTTCCCGTAGTACTCGAGTGCCTGAGCGCGGGCGGCTTCGCCCATGTGCGATGTCGTTGTGGGGTCGTCAAGACATCGTCGCAGGGCGTTCGCCAGGGCGTGGGGGTCGGCGGGCGGTACCAGGAGCCCGGTCCGGCCCTCGACGACGGTGTCCTTGAGCCCCCCGAGATCGCTGCCTATGAGCGCGCATCCCGCCGACGCGGCCTCCTGGAGCGCGCGCCCGTGCCCCTCCTCCACGAGGGACGGAGCAACCGCCACCAGAGCTCGCCCGAAGAACTGAGGCATGGCGGTCGCCGGCAACCACCCCCGAAACCGCACCCGGTGACCGAGGCCGGAGTCCGCCACGAATCGCTCAAGGGATTCCCGCTCGGGGCCGTCGCCGGCGATCTCGACAACTGCGGATGGATAGTCGGCCGCGATCAGGCCGAGCGCCTCGATGAGGGTGGCAACCCCCTTCTCGCGGTGGAAGCGGGCTGCGCACACGACCAAGGAAGGGTCGCGTTCCCCGGCGTGCGCGCCCGGATGGTCGTCCCACGCCCTCGGGCTGGGGAGCTCGACGATGTCGGCGTCGGCGACGCCGGCGCGCCGTGCAAGATCCCGGGTGAAGTCTCCCAGGAGGAACACGAGATCCGCCTTAGCCAGGACGAACCGATCCACGGCCTCCAGGAGCCTCGACAGGGAGCGCGATCCGTACACATGGAGCGCTTTGCTGGACGAGCGCTCGACGATCCGCACGACCAGCCGGGGGCCGTTCCTTCGGAAGCGACGAGCAATCGATGCGCCCATCCCGAGGTGGGGGCTCCGCGCCACCGTGACCGTGGTCGAAGATCCCCGAAGAACGAGAACGACGTGGGTGAGCCACGAAAGAGTCACGAGCAGTATCCGCGGGATCCTGCGAAAGGGCACCCTGGGCCCCCGCAGCCGCAGACCGTTGGTCTCGATCTGCCGGGACTCCCGGCTCCTGACCCCCCACCACTCGATTGTCCAGCCATCGGCGCGGGCCCACGGGAAATCGCGGTCGACCCAGTAGAGCGCACGACCAATGCTCGGCGGTTGTTCGAGGGAGGGAGTTACGAGCTCCAGATATGCAATGGAGTTACCCGCGGCCACGCCCGACCTTGCTTTCACGCACTGCGGTGAGCCGTTTCCTGAACTCGTCGAGCCCTGCCTCGCGCCGGTCGTAATACGCGAGCGCCTCGGCCCGCGCCGCGTCGCCCATCCGGCGCGCGGTGGCAGGATCCGCCAAGAAGCGCTCGATCGCCTCGGCCAGCGCATGGGGATCCTCCGGCGGGACGAGCGCACCCGTCACCCCCGGCTCCACGATGTCGCGAATCCCCCCGAGGTCGCTCCCGATCAGCGCGCACCCCGCTAAAGCGGCCTCCTGCAGAGCCATCGGATGGCCCTCCTCGACGCGCGATGGCAGAGCGGCTATCAGCGCGCTCCCGTACAGGTCGGGAAGCTCGTGAGGGGGCACCCAGCCGGGGAAGCTCACGTGGTCGTCGATGCCGAGGCGGGCTGCGAGGTCCTGCAGGCGCGCCCTCTCCGGGCCGTCGCCGGCGACGACCAGCTCGGCGCCGCGCCGGCGTTTGACGATGATGGCAAACGACTCGATCAGAACGTCGATCCCCTTGCCCGGGATAAGGCGCGCGGCGGTGACCACTCGGTCGTTCCGCCGCTCGGTGTCGGGGGCAGCGTTTGACTGAATCCATCTCACGGGGTGGGGCACTTCGATTATGCGGTCGTCGGTAACTCCCGCGCGCTCGGCCAGCTCACGTGTAAACGGGCCCATCAGGAGGACGAGATCGGCTCTTCGTAAGACGAACCGATCGACTGCATTGAGGAGCTTGAAGATCGCGGCGGAGCCGTGGACGTTGAGGGCCTTGCTCGCCATCCGCTCAACGATGCCGACGACCAGGACGGGCGAGCGTCGAAAGACTCGCGCAGTTGCCGCCCCCAGAGCGAGATACGGATGCCGGGCCACAACGATCGATGAGCGCGAGCCGAACAGCATCACCAGGAAGTGCGTGCACCACGCGAGGGGAGCGAGGACTATCCACGGCATCCGACGCAGTGGGCTAACGGGGCCGCGAGCCCGCAGCTGGTTTGGCGCATTCCCTTGGTTGCGGCCGGTTCGAACTCCCCACCACTCAACCGCCCATCCAGCTGACAGAACCCACGGGAAGTCGCGGTTCAACCAGTGGAGCGCACGACGTGCGCTGGTCGGCACATCGAGGCGCGGGGTTGCAAGCTCGAGATAGACGAGCTTTCCGGAAACCTCACTATCGGTTCCTACGCCTTTTCTATTGATCTGCATATCGCTGTTGTCCCTCCGGCAGAAGAATTAGCGCGCGGAGAACGCGCATCTTCAAGTGGGTTGACGACGTCGATCGTCGTGGAGCGAATGCGGCTGCGCGCCCGTCAGTCCTTGGTCTCTTCCTGGGCGAGCTCCAGCGACCGGTCCATCGCGGCTTGAATCGCGTTGAGGAAGGCGGCCCGCACACCCGATTGTTCGAGCACGCGGATCGCCCTGATGGTGGTCCCCCCGGGAGACGTCACCATCTCTCGAAGCTCAACCGGATGCATGTGCGAATCGCGTAATAGCTTTGCCGACCCCAGCATCGTCTGAATCACGAGCTCGGTGGCCACCTCCCGGGACAGCCCGAGCAGGATGCCCCCCTCGATCATCGCCTCCGCGAGCAGGGCGAAATAGGCGGGGCCCGAGCCGGAGATCGCCGTCACCGCATCGAGGTACGGCTCCGACACGGACACCACCCGGCCGACCTGCCCGAGTACCTCCTTTGCCAGGTCTAGATGCTCGGCGTTCGCGTGCCTCCCGGCGGCGATTCCCGCCATTCCCTCGTGGACGAGCGCGGGGGTGTTGGGCATGGCGCGGACGATCGGGATCGAGGGCCCGAGCCTCGACTCGATGTAGGAGGTGGGGATGGCCGCGACCAGAGACAGGACGGTCTGCTCCGCAGTGATCATCCGGGAGATGTCCGCGAGCAGCCCGTCGAGATCCTGGGGCTTGACCGCTATCACGACGATGTCGGCACCCACCACGGCGTCCGCGTTGCGAAGCGAGGCCCGGACCTTGTAGTTCTGCGCGAGTTCATCGAGGCGGTCCTGACGGCGGCCGGTCACGACGATGTCCTCGGGCCGGCACCAGCCGGAGTCGGCCAGACCGGCGATGAGCGCCTCCCCCATCTTGCCGCCGCCGAGGACCGCTAGCTTCTTCATGGCCCCATCGTGCCAGCCCAGGTCCTTGACCGCATCCCCCCTTGCCAATCTCTCTTCATCACGCGCCCGGCCTCTGTCAGACTCGCGGGGTGAACGAAACGAAAGTGGCGCGGCGCGGCCTCGCCGCTGGAGATCGCCTTGTGGTCAAGGTCGGAACCGCTTCACTCGTCGGGGACAACGGGCGCCCGGACGAGGCTCGCCTGACCGAGTTGATCGATGGGCTCGCCCGGCTGCGGTCGCGCGACGTACAGACCGTTCTCGTGAGCTCGGGCGCAATCGCCGCCGGGCTCGAACCGCTGGGGCTCTCCCGTAGGCCTAGCGACATCCCGTCGCTGCAAGCCGCCGCGGCGGTCGGTCAAGGTCTGCTGTTCGGCCGCTATGCGCTCTTGCTCGGCCGCCACGGCCTCACCGCGGCTCAGGTTCTGCTGACGCGCTACGACTTCATGCAGCGAACCCACTACCTGAACGCTCGAAACACCTTCGAGCGACTTCTTGCCGACGGAGTGGTCCCGATCGTCAACGAGAACGATACGGTCGCGGTCGACGAAATCCGGTTCGGCGACAACGACCTGCTGGCCGCGCTCGTCACGAGCCTCTTGCACGCTCGGATGCTGGTACTGCTCACCGATACCCAAGGCGTGCACTCCGCCGATCCCCGCAAGTTCCCGTCCGCCCCCGTCATAGACCGCGTCGAGCGAGTAACGCCCGAACTGCACAAGGCAATGGGCGGCAAAGGATCGGTCCTCTCGAGCGGGGGCATGGCCTCCAAACTCGAGGCGGCGAAAGTGGCGACCTTCGCGGGCGCGGCCGTCGTCGTCGCTCCCGGGCCACAGGCGTCGGTGTTCGACCGCATTGTCGCCGGCGACGAGATCGGCACCTACTTCAGCCCCCGCACCAAGACTGCGTCGGCGCGCCGGTTGTGGATTGCGTTCGGGAGGCCGCCCTGCGGGACAGTCATCGTCGACGACGGAGCAAGAAAGGCGATCATCGAAGACAAGAAGAGCCTCCTGCCGGTGGGGGTCGTAAGCGTCCAGGGCGACTTCTCGGCCGGAGATACGGTCGACGTGGCCGCCATAGAAGGCTCGGTTTTCGCGCGCGGGCTCGTTCGATGCGGATCCGAGCAACTGCAGTCCTCACTCGGCAGAGGAGGTCGCGAGGTCATCCACCGCGATCAGCTCGTCGTCCTGCTGGAGGAGCAAGGGTGAAAAGCGTCGAGGACTCATGCAGGGCTGCGGCGACAGCCGCCCCGGCCGTGGCCTTGCTGTCGAGCGAGGTGAAGGACCGCGCGCTCGGTGCCATGGCTGACGCCCTCATTGAGGGAGCCGACCCCCTGCTCGAAGCCAACCGCCACGACGTCGCTTCCGCACAGGAAGCCCGTGTCTCCAAGGCCCTGGTGGACAGGCTCATCCTGACCTCTGCGCGCATCGAATCGATGGCCACCGGGCTGCGCGCGCTGGTCGAACAGCCCGATCCCGTCGGCGAGGTCGTGCGCGGGTGGAGGCGTCCCAATGGCCTGGCCATCGAGGAAGTGCGGGTTCCGCTCGGGGTCGTAGCCGTCGTCTACGAAGCACGCCCCAATGTGACCGCCGACGTGGCAGGGCTGTGTCTCAAGTCGGGCAACGCATGCGTGCTCCGCGGCTCATCGATGGCTGCATCATCTAACGCCGCGATCGTGGACGTCCTCACCGGTGCCGCCACGGGCTGTGGTGTTCCCGAGCACGCGATCGAGCTGGTAGGCGACACGAGCCGTGAGTCGACAACCGCCCTCATGCAGGCAACTGGATTCGTGGACCTGCTCATTCCTCGTGGTGGGGCGTCTCTCATCAGGAGCATCGAAGAGAACGCCTCCGTGCCGTACATCATCGATGGTGCCGGCGTTTGTCATATCTATATCGATGAGTCCGCAGAAGAGGAAATGGCGACGAACATCATCGTAAATGCAAAGACCCAGCGCCCGAGTGTGTGCAACGCCGCCGAGACTCTCCTCGTTCATTCCGGTATCGCCGCAAGCTGGCTCCCGAAGGCCCTCGATGCGCTCGCCGATCTCGGAGTCGAGATCCGGGGCGATGAGCGGGTCCGAGAGCTCTGGCCCGGCGCGGCCCCGGCGACGGATGAGGACTGGGGCACGGAGTATCTCGATCTCGTGTTGTCGGTTCACATCGTCGCATCCGTTGATGACGCTATCGATCACATCAATCGGTGGGGCACTTCCAATGCAGAAGCCGTCGTCTGCCGCGACCTGGCCGTGGCGCGCCGATTCTCGAGCATGGTGGATTCGGGCTCGATCTTCGTAAACGCGTCGACGAGATTCTCAGACGGCGGCGAGTTCGGGTTCGGGGCCGAGATCGGCATCTCCACCCAGAAGCTTCACGCCCGGGGCCCGATGGGCCTCCGGGCTCTAACGACGACCAAGTACGTCGTGTGGGGAGACGGGCAGGTCAGAGACTGACCGGCGCGTCAGCCGGCCTCGACGCGCTTCTTGAGCCCGGTCGCGAACTTCTCGAATGAGGGTCCGAGGTCGGGCTCGTCGTGCAATCGACTGACTAGGCGTCTGCGTCTGCGAGCGTCGCAGTGGTGTCCCGGGGGGCTTCGGGATCGATACCGGCCGCCTTCGTCAACCCCGTGAACAGCTCGTCGAGCGTCGGTCGCTCGGAGGGCTCCTCGTTGAGCGCGCGATCGATCACTTCGATCACCTCCGCCGGGCCGTCGTAGTGGCGGCCCAACGAGGGGGCCGGCATCTCGAGCTGTGGAAACAACTTCTCGCCCTTCTCGCCCAGGTGACCCTCGAACACAACCCGGCCGGCCAGGCACTCATAGAGGACCGACGCAATGCCGCAGACGTCGGTCGCCGTCGTGAGCCGTCCTCCTCGCGCCTGCTCCGGAGACATGTTCTCGCGCGTGCCGATGCCTGCGGAAGCGCTGCCGGGGCGGCGGGCGATGCTGAGGTCGATCAGCTTCGTTCGGCCGTGCTCGGACACGATATTGGCCGGTTTGACATCCAGATGGAGCCAGCCCTTTCGGTGCAGATAGCCAATCGCCGAACAGAGATGAACTCCGAGCCAGGCTGTCTCTTCAAGAGTTAACTGCTCAACTTCTTCGTCGAGCAGATACGCGAGCGTGTGACCGGTGAGCATCTCGAGGATCAGTGCGGGATGCGGTTCCTCGAGATGCTCATAGCAGGTCACGATGTGAGGATGATGGAGCTGCTGGAGGAGCCATCCTTCGGTGGCGAGGCGCCGCAACGTCCTGGTCTCGTCCAGCTTGTCGGGGCGAGGGACTTTTGCGATGCAACGGCACTCGCGCTCGATGCTCCACACGTCGTAGACATCCAGCGAGTTTCCCCGGCTTATGTGCCCCACGACCCTGTACCCGGGCAGGATGAGGTCTCTACGACGGAGAGGGGGCGGGCCGTCGAAGGTTCTGTCCGGCGTCATACGACTTCCGATCTGCGCCCATCTCTCTCAACCTCCAGAAAGCGGCCATTCTTGAGCTCGACAGCGCGCTCCGCCGTTTCCGAGAAGAAGGTGGGGTCGTGAGAAATGACGATCGTGGTTCGACCCGCCATCACCCGTTGCGTGGCTGATATGACTCGCCGCGCCGTGACGGTGTCCAGACCTGTCGTGGGCTCGTCCAGAACAAGGATGGGTGCGTCTCGCAGCAACGCACGAGCCAGGGCAATCCTCTGTCGTTGGCCGCCGGAGAGCTTACGGCCACGCTGTCCAACCTCCGTTTCGTATCCCTCCGGGAATGCCGAGATGAAATCGTGAGCGTCGACTCGCCGGGCCGCGGCGATGATCTCATCCGTCGTGGCATCAGACTTACCGAACGCAATGTTCTCGCGGATCGTGCCCTCGAGTATGAGCGATTCTTGAAAAAGGACCGTGATGTTGTCGCGCAGCCCCGCCACCGTCATGTCCCGGAGATCGTGGCCGTCCAGAGTCAAGACGCCCTGCTGCGGGTCGTGGAAGCGCAACAGCAGTTTGATCAAGGTCGACTTACCTATCCCACTTGCACCCGAGATCACCACCGAGCTACCCGGCGTGACGGACAGCGAGGCGCTCTTCAGGATCGGCTCGGTCGCGCCCGGGTATCCGAAGGTGACGCCGCGCAGCGCAATCGCCCCCCGCACGCGACCTGGATCGAAAGCGCCGTCGCGCTCGCGCGTGGGGATCTCGTCGTCGAGCAGCTCGACAACCCTCTCGGCTCCTGCCGAAGCCTCCGAGATCGTGTCGACCAGCCCGGTCAGGTCTCTCACCGGTCGATAGAGCTGCGCCAAGAAGGTAAGGAACGCGAGCAGTTCGCCGAGAGAGAGTCGCCCCTCCGTCAGCGCCAATGTGCCTGCCCCCATGACCGCGAGCGCGGCCGCCACCTCCAAGAGATCGGTCACCGGGTACAGGAGCCCGCCTATCCGTGCGGACGCTAGCCGCGCACGGGATTTACCGCGAACAAGTGCCTCGAAGCGCTCCTGCTCGGTCTCTTCCCGACCGTGAGACTGGATGAGCGCCAGGTGGGACAGTCGTTGTTCTGCGAAGGAAGTAAGCGATCCGCTACGACGTCTGCTCTCGCGCGCGGCCCCTTTGATCAACTTTGAGAGTCGACGGATCAGGAACCAGAAGATGGGGGCCACGATCAGGGAAAGCAGCGTCAGCTGCCAGTCGATTAACAGAGCTGCCCCGAGAAAGAAGACGAAGCGCAGCACGGATGTGACCGTGATCGACACTCCGTCCAGCACAAGGGCTTCGATTGCGGCCACGTCCCCGGTCAGCCGAGCAAGCACGTCTCCCAGTCTCCGCTCGTCCATCAAGTCGGGAGGTGAATGAAGAAGGTGCTTGAACACCTTCGAACGCACGGACAACAGGAAGCGCTCTCCTATGAAGGTGGAGAGGTATTCGTCGGCATAGGAGAGGAGGCCGCTGGCGAGGTTGAGGCCCACGTAGGCGAGCGCGATCCACACGAAGAGATCCAGATCGCGGGGCACAAGGATCTCGTCGACGACCACCTTGAAGAGATAGATCTCGACGGCTTCGATGGCCGGCAGCAGGGCGACCAGCAGGAGAGAGAGGATGATCCAGCGGCGCAGCGGCCGCGCTTCGGGCCAGAAGCGTTTGAAGAGGTCGCGCGCCGGCGCGGTCGGGGCGAGGCCCACCGGCCCGGTCTCGCCGTCGGCCGGCCTCGTGAATCGCGAGAGAACACCTTTGATCGACCTCATCTTCGTTTCCGTTTCTATGGTGAACCATTTCCACCGCAGTCGCGAGCGGGTGACCCGCCATACGGCGGGTCACCCGATACGAGTCGCGCAACCGATTAGGTGTTGCTGCGGCTACGGCTGCGGTTGCGGCGCCGACGACGCCGGCGGCGCCGGCGACCAGAATTGCTACGGGAGTCCGAGGAGCCGGCGACACCTGCCATCGCAGGCTGCATCGCCGAGAACATCTTCGAGCGGGCCATAATCACACCTCCTCTTGAGTTCATCTGTTCCGAACCTTCTGAATGTGATTCTGAGTCGGGCAGATGAAACCGCCATGAGGAGGCCGTGAGAAGGTTCTCATCCCTCCGGGGGTCACCTAGAGATCCGGGGGGGACGGCAGTGCTGCCCAAACAGGCGGCAACACGCCCATATCGGGTCGGGCTTCGCCCTGCGCCTACGTTCCCCGGTCAGTCGGGTGCGGCCGCAGGAGGTGTGAGACGCACTCGTTTGATCGATCGACCTGCAACATCAACGACCTCGAGCTGCCATCCGGATTCAGAGACTTGTTCTCCTGGTTTCGGGACGCGGCCGAGGCGATCCATGATCAGGCCTGCGATGGTCGCGTAATCGCCGTGCGGCAACGAGACACCGATGTCGTGGAGGTCGTGGATAGGAAACTCACCGCTGACAACGAGCGACCCATCCTTGTGTCTCTGAATCCCCTTGATATCGCGATCGAATTCGTCGTAGATCTCGCCAACGACCTCTTCAAGCAGGTCTTCGATGGTGACGATGCCTTCCGTCCCCCCATACTCGTCAACCACGATCGCTAGCTGCGCCCTACTTCTCTGCATCTCGCCCAGCGCTTCCATCACCGATAGCGACTCCGGAAGGGCAACGGCAGGGCGGGCGTGATCGCGAACGACACCGCTCTTGCCGATGAGTTCGCGCAAGTGCACCACACCCACCGTGTCATCGAGATCCGTTTCCGTGACCGGCGCACGCGAAAGGCCAGATGAGAGGAGCCTGTCGACGGCTTGATCGACCGGGTCGAATGCGTTGACCGATACGACTTCGGCACGAGGAACAACGATCTGACGCAAGCTGCGCTCCGCTATCTCAAAGGCGCCCGACATGATGGTTCGCTGGAGACCATGGAAGCTTTGCCGCGACGACACCATGTCGCGCAGGTCCTCTTTAGACAGTTCTTCCCGCCGAACCGAGGGGTCACCGCCCATTACGCGAACGGCGGCGTCGGTCGACTTCGACAGCAGCCACACAAGCGGTCGCGCCAGTGCATCCATCACCACCAAGGGCCGAGCTACGAAAAGGCTCCAGGCCTCGCTGCGCTGCAACGCCACACGTTTTGGCGCAAGCTCTCCGAAGACGAGGGTGACGTACGCGAGGACGAGAGTCACGACGACGATGGACGCGGGCTCCGCAAGTTGTCCGAGGAAGGACAGCGGCTCAAAGAGAGGGCGAGCGATGGACACCGCCGCCGTCGCCGAGGCGAGAAAGCCGGCGAGCGTGATGCCCACCTGAATGGTGGCGAGAAAGCGGTTGGGATCTCGCGCCAGCTGAGACAAAGTCAGGCCCGCCCGGCCGCGCTTCGCAAGACGATCGATTTGGCCCTCGCGCAGCGAAACAAGCGCTATCTCGCTACCCGCAAGGAGGGCGTTAACCGCTATCAGCACGGCCAGAAGGCCGAGTTCAAGCCATAGGCTTCCCATTTGTATGCCTCCTTAGCCAGGAATCAAAGCGCTAAGCCTCAACCCCGAGGGGACCGTGCCCTTGCGGCATCAGCGGCTGCCCACGACGCCGCCGGTCCCACACGACGTTGAGCGCAGCCCCATAGAGGATGAGCTGTCCGAAGAAGCCAAGCCAGACAAGCAGCAGGACGACCGAGACCAGCGACCGGGGAAGCGCCGACACGCCGGCCGAGTACTCCGCCCATAAAGCGAAGGCTCGCTTCAACAGCTCGATCCCAACGGTGCCGAAAACTGCGCCCGGAAGGTGGCTCCGCCACGAGAGGTGCTTAGCGGGTAGCAAACGATAGAGCAACAACAGCAGTAGCAGCAACGAGAGCGGGCTTACGACCACCTCGAGCACGCGCACGAACGGGTCGGCACCCTCCTCGAAGATCTGCTCGGCGAGGTAGCGGACCCACAGAGTCAGCGCGGCCGAGCCGAGCAACACAAGTCCCAGCATGATCACCACCAGGAGGTTGATGAGCTTCTGCCCGAACGGATTGCGGCCGCTCGGCACTCCCCACATCTGGTTGAGACACGCGGTGAGAGCCCCGACAAAACCGCTGCCGGCATAGGCCACCGCGACGAAACCGAAAACGCCGAATGCGATCCGCGCATCGATCAGCTGGCCCAGAACCTCGAGACCCTTCTGGCCCGGGAATATCTGATCGACGGCCTCCGCCAGGGCCAGCTGGACCTCGAAATTGCTCGAGGAAACGGTGCCCACGACGAACCCGGCCACCATGATCAGCGGCAGCAATGATAGAAACGTGTAATAGGCCATGCTGCCCGAGAGAAGCGCGCCCTGCGCTTCAGAGAAAGTC
Organism: Actinomycetota bacterium; assembly: GCA_050694175.1. Taxonomy (GTDB): domain Bacteria; phylum Actinomycetota; class CADDZG01; order CADDZG01; family WHSQ01; genus JBOGXA01. Next base: position 6,497 of record JBOGXA010000006.1, on the reverse strand, counting down.
TGAACAACAGCCCATGGGAACCGAGTCACTCGGTTGTGACCGAGCCATCGATACAGTCGCTCCACGGCACGGCCGAGGGCCGCTTCGACACTACGCAGGTGCTCGGGCAAGGTGGCCATTGGTAGACGAGCAAAGCCTACCCACGTCGCCTGACCCCCGGTCGCTTTGTTAACTGAACTAGGGCAGTTTGGCTTGAGCGTGTAGAGGATGCAGGCCCCGGAGATCCAAGCGATCGAGGCGGAGGGCGACGATGCGACTCAATCAAGGGGGCTGGAGCCCTCTTCCACTCCGCGATCCTAGATTTCGCTCCCTTCCTCGGTTGATGGATGATTGCCGTGGCTGAAGCGGCTCCGATACAAGAGACCAGCGATTGCGTGATCCAGTGGTGCCGCCCGGCGCTCTAGCTCACCTAGCCCCGGCGAAGACTGGGACTTGCGTCGTCTGCTTCCTGTGGCCCTATCCAGGGCTCTTAGCCGCGATTCGAGTGGACGACCGGTTCCGGAGAAGGTCAAGTCAGACGCTCTCTCACCAACCCTTTACCTTGTGATACGCGGACTTGGTTAGCCTGTAGAGGCCTGAATCGGTATGGAACACAGTGCGGACGACGTCCCTGGATCGTCGCTCGAAGCGATCACGCAGGTACTCGAGCGGCGCTCGCTTCAAATACTCCCAGAAGTAGCCACGCACCTCCTCGTTCGTCCTGGCGCGTCCGTTGTCTGAATACTTGGCTACATAAGGAGTGAAGTGCGGGTAGAGCCCCGCTCGCTCTCCGTGTAGCGTCGTCTTCATGAAGTTGCCAATGAGCAGATCATCGAAGATCTCGTTCTCCACGGCGACCATGAGAGAAGTGCGCGGAACGTCGAAGGTTACCCCCTTGTTGAGCTTCCGCTTGGCCAAGCTCACAATGTTGTCTTTCCCACCGACTCTGATGTTGATGAAATCGAAGTGTCTCTCCAGGTGCGAGATCGACTTGAAGTAGTCGAAGACCTTGACAAAGTCGGACTTCTCCAACTGATCGTCCCAATTGTCTCCAAATTCTTTGGGATCGCGTATCACTCGCTGCCGCTCGGGCGGATTGATTCCCTCGAAGGAGTCCCTCACGCAGTCGTATCGAATGAACGGGGGAAGCAGCGTGCTGGACTTGGACTCGAAGCCAACGGCGTAGTCTGGAATCTCGGTAGTGTACTTATCCGCCCAGATGCTATCTGCCCTCTGGTATTTATGCATGGAGCTGAACGGCACGAAGTAGGTGGCGCCGAACTGTTCGGTCATCCTGGCGATGCGTTTTCCCACGGGCCTTCGCTCCGCCGCACGCGGCAGAAGAAACTTGCCCCCTTCGTCATAGATGTTGATCATGTCAGCGTCGCCAAAGCCGGACAGTCGCAGCAGAAAGGATTTCTCGTATTGCTTAACGATTGAGCGGACGTAGCGACCCCATCCTCTATCAGATGCATCGTTGAGATTGACGACCAAGCGCCCGTTGATGTCGATCAGTAGCACGCCATCTTGGTTGTAATCAGAGAACGACAGAACCTTTATCCGATCAGAGAGGCGATTCCAGACGCGGTCCTTAAGGATGATTACTTCGTAGCCCTCATGTCTCAGATAGGACGCGATTCTGCCGCCCACGTGATCGGGAAGCAAGACCTTCGCGTTTAGTTTTTGCAAACCCCCGAGGCTGAGGTGGTCGGGATGGCCGTGCGACATCCAGACGTATTCCGCATTGGCAATAGAGTTCATTTGCTCGTTCGGTATGTCGTGCGACATCGTCCAACTGCCGAAATAGGGGTCTCCTCCCAGCCATGGGTCGGTCACCAGCACTGGTTGGCGATCGTGGCAAATGAGTGTGGCGTTGCCGATGGTCTCGAAACCGACATCCATTGAGACCCCCTCCTCGGTCGACCTCTCTAGCTTATGCCTTCGCGGCGGCGCTGGATAAACCGCGAAAATCTTCGACCGACATCTACATCCTGGACGGCAAGGTGCCTGGCCAAATTCACCTGGCGGGCTCGAGGCACGTTCTCACACACACAAGTTTGAATGAGGGGTCAAAGGTGTCCCGGCGACAACCAAACTGGGTTTCACGCCAAGCCCGAGTCGCCCTTCTGGCCGGGAAAGATCTGATCCACGGCTCCGCCAGGGCAAGCTGGACCTCGACGTTGCGCGAGGAAACAGTGCCGAGAACGAACCCGGCCACCATGATCAGCGGTAGCAACGACAGAAACGTGAAGTAGGCCATGCTGCCCGAGAGCAGCGCGCCCTGGGCTTCAGAAAAGGTCTGAATTACCGCCCATGGGAACCGAGTCACACGGTTATGGCTGAGCCAGCGATACAGTCGCTCGACGGCCCGGCCGAGGGCCGCTTCGACACTGCGTAGGTGCTCGGGCAAGGTGGGCCATTGGTAGAAGAGCAAAGCCTACGACTCGTGCGCGACGCCTGGATTTGACTTCGACATTCAAGGCTTGCTAGTGGACGCGCCCTATGGAGCAACCTGAGAGCATCGATCCGCGGAGCCCCTACTCCGAGGGACGAAGGACAGGTTCTCAGGCCGGCACAGGCGGCCCGCTTCTGTTGCTCGTAGCATTCGTTGGTTGTGACTGAGATCCCCGGCCGTTCATCGCCAGATGGCTCGATTCAAGCCGAGGCCGGGGGCGCCGACGAACCTCGAGCCTTCGGGAACCTGATCCCGTTCGGCGAGGCCTTTCGCTACTGGCTCAAGCTGGGCTTCATCAACTTCGGTGGGCCCGCCGGTCAGATCGCGATCATGCATGACGAGCTCGTCGACCGGAGGCGCTGGATCAGCAACAACCGGTTCCTGCACGCCCTCAACTACTGCATGCTGCTCCCCGGGCCCGAGGCCCAGCAGTTGGCCATATACATCGGCTGGCTGCTCAACGGAGCGTGGGGCGGGATCGTCGCAGGTGTTCTCTTCGTGCTTCCCGCTTTCTTTCTGATCCTTGGTCTGTCGTGGACATATGTCGCCCATGGCGATGTCGAATGGGTCGCCGCGGTCTTCTACGGACTGCGTGCAGCGGTGATAGCGCTGGTGCTGGCAGCCGTTATCCGTATCGGATCCAAGGCCTTGAAGAACCCGATGATGGTGGCGATTGCCTGTGGGGCATTCCTTGCGATCTTCTTCGTCAGGGTGCCCTTCCCGTTGATCGTGCTCGGTGCCGCGATCATCGGCCTGGTTGGAATCAGAGTGGCGCCCCGGCTCTTCCCGACTGCCAACAATCACGGAGATGGCGATGGTCAAGATGACATTTTGATCGCCGACCACCACAAGGTCACGTCCCGGCGATCGGGGGCGAGAACTCTGAGAGTGTTGTTGATAGGCGCCGGGGTGTGGTGGGGGCCGCTTATCGCGCTGATTCTGCTGCGCGGCGGCGATGACACCCTGAGCAAGGAAGCCATCTTCTTCAGCCAGGCTGCGATGGTGACATTCGGAGGTGCCTACGCAGTCCTCGCGTACATCAATCAGGCCGCGGTCCAGCACTTCGGCTGGTTGGAACCTGGGCAAATGGTCACGGGACTTGGCCTCGCGGAGTCGACACCGGGACCACTCATCATGGTTACCGAGTTCGTCGGATTCCTCGCCGCCTATCGGTTTCCCGGAGGGCTGGATCCCGTCGTGGCCGGCGTCCTGGGCGCGACGGTCACCGTTTGGGCCACGTTTGCACCCTGCTTTCTGTGGATCTTCCTCGGTGCGCCGTACATCGAGCGACTGAGGGGAAACCGACCTCTGAATGCTGCTCTGGCCGCAGTCACCGCAGCTGTTGTGGGGGTCATCTTGAACCTGGCGGTTACCTTCGCGCTGGCCTCCCTGTTCGAGGAGGTCGCGACGAGGCACTTGCTGGCGTTCTCCTTTCCCTTCCCGGAGTTGCGATCCGTCGACCTGTTCGCCATCTCGCTCGCGGCCGTCGCTTTTTGGGCACTATGGAGGTATCGCTGGAACGTCTTGTGGATAGTCGGCGGGAGCGCAGCTCTGGGCTTGCTTCGGACCCTGGCCTGACATCCCCACGGAGGTCCTCCCCCGCACTTACCGCCCCGGGGAATACTCCATCCACCATTCGATGAATTCGGAGCAGCGTCCTTCACCGTCAAGTCGGATAACCCACAGGTTGCTGTGGGCCGACTCTGCCTCCTCGGAGGTCGCGTGGTAGAGCGTCCAGCCACGGACGAACGCCACCTCGCCGTCGATCCCGAGCACCTCGTACCGGAATTCCCACGTCCCAGGCTGATCCCTATGATCGATCCATCCGCTCACGATCCCGTTGCGACCGGTCCACGGCTCGCGGTGCGGGGCCGTGTAGTAGCGAGCATCGTCGGAGAAGAGCCTTCCAACATCTTCGGGATCGTTCGAGTCCCACGCGTGGAGATAACCTTCCATCCATCGCTCAACGTCACGTCTGTCCACGATCTCCTCCTCAGAACTGAACCAACAGAAGCCTCTCACGACCCTTTTCATCCCGGTGCGCGACCCCTCCCAACATCCTCACGGCAGCCCATCCGGGGAACCTAAGAACCCAAAGTTCGTAGGCCATTGCGGCGCCGGGTGGAAACTGCGTTAATGGACTGCCTTGAGAGGCGCGTCGGTCCTTCGAGTCGAGAGGGATGCGCAAAACCCAAAGGGGGAGAAAGATGACGAAGCTAACAATTGACGAGCTGCGCGAGCAGGTGCGCGGCGATGTCATCACACCCGACGACAGCGCGTACGACGAAGCTCGAAGGGTCTATAACGCGATGATCGACAAACGCCCGAGCGTCGTCGTGCGTACGAGGGACGTCGGCGACGTCAAATCAGCGGTGGACTATGCCCGCGAGAACAGCCTCGATCTCTCGGTCCGCGGCGGCGGTCACAGCGTGCCGGGCTTTGGCACGTGCGATGACGGCGTCGTAATCGACTTGTCGTTGATGCGAGGAGTACGGGTCGATCCCAGGACCCAGACCGCGCGCGCGGAAGGCGGCGCCACGTGGGGGGACTTCAATCACGCTACGCACGCGTTCGGGCTCGCTACTACGGGGGGGATCATCTCGACCACCGGTATCGGGGGGCTCACGCTTGGCGGCGGCATCGGATATCTGGCGCGCGGGTTCGGTCTTTCATGCGACAACCTGGTGTCCTGCGATGTCGTCACCGCCGATGGGAACTTCCTGACCGCAAGTGAAGAAGAGAACGACGATCTCTTCTGGGCGCTTCGAGGGGGTGGGGGCAACTTCGGCGTCGTCACTTCCCTCGAATACAAGGTCCACCCCGTAAAGAACATCTACGGCGGGCCGATGTTCTACGAGCTGGACCGGGCGCGAGATGTTCTGCGGTTCTTCGGCGAGTTCATAGCCGATGCACCCGAGGATTTTGGCGGATTCCCGGCCTTCCAGATCGCTCCGCCGCTTCCATTCATCCCCGAAGACCGTCACGGCGACACGTTCATCGCGATTGTCGCCTGCTGGGCAGGTCCCACCGAAGAAGGTGAGAACGCCCTTAAGTCGTTGCACGATTTCGCGCCGGTCGTCGCCGAGCACGTTGGAGAGATGCCTTATCCGGCGCTCAACGCGGCCTTCGATGGGCTCGTTCCGCCGGGACTCCAACACTACTGGAAGGCGAACTTCGTGAGAGAACTCACCGACGAGGTGATCGAAGCGCACGTCGAGCACGGATCGAAGGTGCCGGTCGTGAACTCGACCGTCCACATCTATCCAATCGACGGCGCCTGCCACCGCGTCGGCCCGAACGACACGGCTTTCGGCCACCGAGATGCCAACTTCGCGGCCGTCATCGCCGGCATGTGGCCGGACCCCGCCGATAACGACAAGAACATCGCGTGGGTGCGTGACTACTATGCCGCGACTGCTCCGCACTCGGAGGAGGGTGGCTATACCAATTTCGCCGCGTCCGACGACCAAGACCGCGTCGCGGCGAACTTTGGGGCCGGCTACGCGAGACTGGTCGATGTCAAACGGAAGTACGACCCGGGCAACTTGTTCCACATGAACCAGAACATCGAAGCCTAGAAAGCGGGCGCCTCAGTAGGTGGGCCCGAAGGACACACACAGGACAATCGGTAACGTGAGCGAGGCCTCTCACACGCCCGAGTTGGGGAGTGTCCTCGAGACCGTCCTCTACTACGAGGACCAGGGCGCGGCCGAGCGCTTCTACGTGAACGTCCTCGGCATGCGCCTGATTGCCAAGCAGCCCGGTCGATCCCTCTTCCTCCGTGCGGGCAGCAGCGTGTTCCTTCTCTTCGACGCCTCGCTCGCACAGAGGGGCGGGGAGCTACCCCCACACGGGGCGACGGGCTCCGGACATGTCTGCTTCGTAGTTGAACCGGCCTCCTACCAGGGATGGAAGAGCCATCTGAAGGCTCATGGCGTCGAGATCCTGAAGGAGGTCGTGTGGCCGGGGCGCCGGGGCAGAGCGGCGCTGCAGTCCTTCTACTTCCGCGATCCGCACGACAACCTGCTCGAGATTGCCGACGGGGACCTGTGGCCCGACTGAT
>JBOGXA010000005.1:0-168346 GCA_050694175.1 Actinomycetota bacterium | reverse complement strand
CGTGCTCGTCACGACCGATCGAAAGAGTTCGGAGCGCTGGCTCAGCCCAACGGCAAGCCGAGGAAGATGCGGTTGTGAGACATACCTACCGGAGCCAGAATGGGACACGGGTGGTGAGACTTCACAATGCGCTGCCAGGGGTAGTGCTGGAGCGTTTGCATCCTGTTTGCGGTCCCCAGTAAAAGGCCCGCTGACCTGGGCGTTTGCAGCCGAGGGGAGACAACGGATCAGCCCTCGTGAGGCCAGCAAATCTCGATGTCCGGCGTTGGTTCCGGCTCGACCACCTCGGCCTCCACGGGTGGCTCCTCGACAGGCTCGGGCAAGCCACCAGCAGGAGCGAGGAGCTGCGGGTTCGAGCCGGATAAGAAGGACTCCAGCACCTGGGCAGCCTCCTCAAAGTCGTGGGCGTCCTGCTCCAAGGTGTGGACCTGGCCGTTGCTCACCTGCACGGCCACTCCGATCTGGCTGCCGGTTTGCAGCTCGCCGCGGAGCTTGGCCTCTAGCTCGACGAGTTTGGTGGCTCGGTCGATGGCCTTGAGCGCCGTCTCCTGGCGACCGGCAGCACGCGCATCGGTGAGGATCGTGCGCGCCTCGGTCAAAAGGTGCTGCACCTGCTCCAAGCGGGTCGGTTCCCCGGCCTCAACCCTGGCGGCCTCTGCCCGGTCCCCAGCACTCTGGACCGGAAGGTGTGCCGACTTGTGCCGCTTGACTGCCGAGCTAGAGAGGTCGAAACGCGCCGCTATGAGTCGCAACGTTTCGCCCCGAAGAAGCGCATCGTCGATCTCGGGCAGATGATCGGAGCGACAAACGGTGCAAGTGCGTGGCATCTAGGCGTCCCGCTTGTACTTCGATGTGGGCACCAGGATGGCACGAGGGCTTTGCGGGTCGTTCGGATCGTGGTTGGGGTTCGGCACGCTGACATACGACAGCGGATCATCGGTGCTCTGGGCGCGCTTCTCCGCGAAGCGCTCCGGGGTCATGCTCCCGTCCTTGGTCTCGACCTCGCCGAAGCTGTTGCGCCGTCGTCTACGACGACGCGGCATCGGTTCCACCTCCCATCGGAAGCTCTACGCGCTCACCGCGCACGTACTCGTCGCGTTGGTCTTGTAGCTCGTCGATCTCGTCTTCGGCGCGCTGTTGGGCGACCTCCTCGACGACATCGAGCACGACCTCGTAGAAGCGCGGGTCCACCCAGGCGACGGAATGGAATCGGTCGCTGTCGCCCCCGGTGCGCGTCGATGCTGCGTTGCCTTCATCCGCGAGTCGCATCGCACGCCACCTCGCGGCTCGCTCCTGCGTGAACGCCTTGAGGGCGGCGCTGAAGTCGCCGTCGACGATTGCTTGCCGCATCCGTTGACGCGCATCCTCCTCGACCGCGTGCAGTTCGTGGCGGAGATCCTTGTCTGCGAGCTGGGCGGTGAAGGCTCGGTCCCATGTTTCCTCTCGCTTGCGGCGGCCCTCCCAGATGCGACTGCGGATCGTCTGAGCTTCGATATTTGCCTCGGCGGCCTCGGCCGCCGCCTTCTCCGCTCGCTGTTCGGCATCATGGAGTTGTTGGTCGGTGACTGCGCGGCTCATGATCCACCTCCTGGCTTGTAGGTGCCGACCTCTATGGCGGCCTTGCGTGCGGTCTCGTAGTGCGCGAGCGACCACCGAACGAGACGAGGAACCTGCTCGAAGGCCGCGCTGTCTTCATCCCGGAGCGTCAGCAAACGCTCATAGCGCTCGTCATGCTGGAACGTCCGGGCGACTCCTTCGAGCTTGCGGCGATGCTTGTCGGTTGCGTTGCTCGTCACCACACCCTGGAGACCTTGGAGTCGGCGCTCCGTCACTCGACTACCACCGTCCCTTCGGGCTTGAGAACGAGATGGATGCCACACTTCCGGCAGCGTGTGATTACGCAGACACCGCCGCCCTGATCGGCCGGGCGCTGCTGCGGGTACTGCTCTACTTCCCAGGGCGACGCCGGGCACCCTTCCCGGTGTCTGCCTTCGAGGGTCTCGGCCGTGGCGGGGCAGCTCCATCTCTTGCTGGGTCTTTCTGGTCATGCTTCCTTCTCCTTTCTAGGTGAACAGCTCTGACGGTGGTTCGGGCAACGATTCCGGATCGACGATGGCATAGAAGTCGCTCCCCGGGTTGTCCGGGCAGGGCACCCCCGGGCCGCCCAGCTGGTAGGGCGAGGAGATGGGCACGCCTCGGTGCTGTTCGATCTCGGAGCGGGAAAGAACGTGCCGCCGCCCGCACTCTGGACAAGCCTCCACAAGTAGCGAGAAGTGGCCGCAGTCGCGCACGATGATGCGCGCCGGGGAGTCAGGAGTGGAGCCGACGAGGGCGATCCTGTAGGACCCTCGCCCACAATGGGCGAGCCGAGGTCCGAAGGCTTCCCAGGTCGCCTCGGTGAGCGTGAGGGTTCCGGGTCCGGCAGCATGTCGATGTTCTCGCCCGCAGAACGGACAGCGGACAAGTGCTTCGAAGACACGCCCCACTCGCTGCACGTCTGCTTGAACCTCGACTAGCTCGGTCACGCGGGCACCCCCTCCTGGATCGAACGGGCGTTGTGCCAGAGGTCGTCGAGAGTCGCCGACGGCAGGGCCAGGGTTCGGTCGATGGCCTCGTCGGCGATCACGAGCCCGAACTCCTCGACGAGCTTCGTGGCCTCTTGCTTCTGAGCCTCGGGCGACATGTCGGGGTGCCACCCCTGGCGCACGGCGAGCAGACAGAATCGTGTGTGAAGTCCGCCGAATCCTTGTGGGGCTTGACCGTTCGAGCTGGGGTCGTCGAGCGTCTGTTGAGCGGCAACAGGCCCCCCCGCAGAGTCGTCAGGGGGGTCAGTCGTGTCAGGGGGGTCAGTCCTCGTCAAAGGTTTCGTGGATGAGCCTTCTGATTCCGGCAGGGTGATAGCTCTTCGCCGGGCCGCGTCCTGGACGGCCCCGACCGGAATCGTGTACCGCCTGCTGCCAGACGCCTCTGACCTCGACTTGTGCTTGCTCCAGCCGAAACGCCGAAACAGGTTCCCCACTTGGGAAGCGCTAATGCGGATGCCGGTCGCCTCCTCGAACGGGTTTGGCACGTCCTTGGGGCGGACCTCGATGTACGTGTCGCCAGGCTTCTTGAGCGTCCAGAGATAGGCGAGCATGTAGCCCTCCTGGCTGTCCTGCTCCGATTCGAGGAAGCGCTCGTAGGACGACCGGGCGAAGTTGGCAACGCGCTCGGTGAGTCCATCGACTCCGGCCTCGGCCTGATACTCGAAGTAGAGGGCCAGCGACAACAAGGGCCGCCACAACTCCCAGGATCGGCCGCTCAGGTCGGCGAGTTTCACGGCCTCGGGTTGGAGGGCCTCGTAGGTCTTCCGGACGCGGGCGAACTCGGTCAGCGCCCACGGGTACAAGCCGTCCCGGAGCGTCTGCCACACCGCGGCGCCCGGCTCCTCCGAGGCTTGACGTTTGGCCTTGTCGGCCGCAGGTTGCATCTCGATAACGATGCAGCGACTCAACAGGCGGTCTTCGAGACCTTTGATGCCGGTGATGATCTTGGGTGAGTAGACAGAGAACTCCCGCGCCGATTGGTTCTGCCAATCGCCTCGCATCGTCGAGCCGTCCCGCTTGTAACCGTTGCGGAGCATGGCGTCGATTGCGCGCTCGTCTTCCCCGGTCATGTCCTCACGGTCGTCGAGCAACAGCGTTGAGGCATGTCCCTGCACCGCTAGATACAGGGCGCCGCCGGTGAGCGCACCGGCCTCGCGTCCGTTGAACGCCAAGCTCGCGATGAGCTTTCCTGTCTTCGATTTGCCGGTCGCTTTTGAGCCCGTGAAGAACAGGTAGGGGAACGCATCGAACATCTGGTGCAGGTACGTGCCGAAGGCGTACAGCGTGCAGATGTCGGCGGCCGTTTGATCGGTGAACTCGACCCGCTTATCGAACTCGGCCCGAATGCTCCGGTAGAGATCCCCCGGCGGCAGCAGCTTTGGCTTGTCCTCCACAAAGGCGCGGACGTTCTCGGGCGACCATCGCGGCTTAGGTGGGATCGGGAATGCGTCGCCCTCGTAACGCAACCCTCGGTTGAGCAGCTCATCCTCCTCGGCGTCGATCAACTCATGCTTGCTCGACACGTAGACGAGCACGGGCTTGCGCCGTGTCCGGTTCCTCCCGACCGGCACCTCAGCATCGAGGCGCACGCCGAGATAGGCCGCGTCGGCGCTGAAGTGTTGAGCGGGATGGAACGGCTCGACGGGGTCGAATAGATAGGTGGGGCTCACTTCGCAGTCTCCGCACCATCGAGGCCGAGAGCGTTGCAGAGGCGAGCCGTCGGGACTCGGATCGCTCGACCGAGCCGAAGCACCTCCACCGGGAACTCGCCACGGGCGACCAGCTCGTAGGCGTGCCGCGTGCTGATCCCGAGGAAGTGGGCGGCCGTCGGGATGTCCAAGGTGGCGGGCATCTTCAAAAGCTCCTCGACGGTCATGCGAGCAGGCTCCTCAGCAGCGCGGCGTAGCGGACGGCGGCCTCGCCCTGGGGGACCCGCAGCCCTGCCTCCCAACGAGACAGGGCTGCTGGCGACACGCCGACAGACAGGGCGGCTTCGACTTGAGACAGGTGCGCTTCGCGAATGGCGCGGGCTTGACCGGATCGACAAAGGCGCCGCACCCACGCCAGCTCTCCGGCCACATCACGGGCCATCTCGAAGGTTGTCTCTAGCTCCAGCTCGGTGCCCACGATTTACATAATAGAGGCTTGCCAGAACGTTGCCAGGCAACTATCATGCCGACTTAGGTGTCAGCGTAATAAAGGTGTGACAGCTCATTACCGAGGAGGTCAATGGCGCGCAAACCGAAGGCCCGGCACGTCGTCCAGCCGGACGACTACGAGGGTTGGTCCGCACTCGTCTATCACCTGGAGGACGGCACTCGCATCGACGCCCGCTACAAGCCCGACGTCGACTTCATCGAGTACCCCGTCGAAGGGTCCGGCCGCTTCCTTCCCGAACGCTTCGAGGTTCTCATCGACGAGCCCGAACACCCCTATGAGGTGCGCCTCGACTTCGAGCTGCTGGACGGAAGACCGTCGTGCCAGGTGCTCTGCGTCAGGAGCAGGTACACCGGCCCCGTCGTCGAGATCACCTCGGAAAAACTCCGCAAGGTCCGGGTACGAGAGCTGATCAGCCTCGCCATCCGGTCAGTGATTCACCCAAGCGATGAGCCGGTCGAAGGACAACGCCGGAAGCGAAGGCTGCCCACGCTCGACGACTTCGCGGAGATGCTGGAGGCACCAGGGGCGGCTCCGTTGCCGTCCAACGCCCAACTGCCGGACGAGCACTACGAGAAGGTGGCGCACCTCTATCGGACCGCTCTGGGCGCCAAAGAACACCCAACGAGATTCGTGGCTGAACAGCTCTACAAGTCCCGATCTACCGCTGCCCGTTACGTCATGGAAGCACGCGAGCGCGGCTTCCTTGGCGAAACCGAAAAAGGCCGCGCTGGCGAGGCCATGGCGGCACCGAAAGCAACGCGCATGACGAGGAGGAAAAAGTGAGAGGACACATCCGCAAGCGAGGCTCGTCGTGGGCTGTGATCGTCGATCTCGGTCAAGACCCGGACACCGGCAAGCGCAAGCAGAAGTGGCACTCGGGATTTCCGACGAGGAAGGCCGCCCAGGAGGCACTCGTCGAGATTCTAGGGCGTCTGAAGACCGGCAACTACGTCACCCCGAAGAAGCTCACCTTCGGCGAGTACCTGGAGTCGTGGCTGTCCGGCCTCAAGTCCCAGGTGCGGCCTTCGACGTGGGAGTCCTACGAGCGCAACGTCCGCATCCACGTCAAGCCACGACTCGGCCACATCTACGTCCAGCAGCTCACACCTACGGCTCTCACGAGCTGCTATGCCGAACTGCTCGATGGGGGACGCCGAGAGGGCCGGAACGTTACGGAAGGTCGAGGCGAGGGTCTAAGCCCTCGGACGGTCCACTACATCCACACGATCATTCACAGGGCGCTTCGCGATGCGATGAATGACGGCATCGTCGTCCAAAACGTCGCCGACAGGGCGCGGCCTCCGAAGCAGAGGGCCGTCAAGTCGAATGAGATGCGGACGTGGGCGGCGTCGGAGCTGCGAGCGTTCCTAGAGCACGTCACCGAGGATCGCCTCTACCCGGTGTTCATGGTGGCGGCGACGACGGGGATGCGGCGCGGTGAAGTGCTCGGCCTTCGATGGCGAGACATCGACCTCGACGCAGCGAGGGCCTCGATCCGTCAGACGATCGTGTGCGTCAGGCATGAGATCTGTTTTTCCGAGCCGAAGACGAAGAAGGGCAAGAGGTCGGTGCCGCTCGCTCCCGAAACCGTTGCCGTCCTGCGGGCGCACCGCAAGCGCCAGGCCGAGGAGCGACTCGCAATCGGGGCCGCCTACGAGGACCGCGACCTTGTCTTCGCCGGGCCGAATGGCTCACCGCTTGATCCAGAGTCCGTCTCGCTCGTGTTCGACCGCAGGGTGGCGAGGAGCGGGCTACCCCGCGTCCGCTTTCACGATCTCCGGCACACGTTCGCGACGCTCGCGCTCCAGGCGAGCGTCCACCCCAAGGTCGTCAGTGAGATACTCGGGCACTCGAACATCTCGATCACGCTCGACACCTACAGCCACGCGATCCCTGCGATGCAGGAGGCGGCGACAACCCAGGTGGCGCAGCTCGTCTTCGGTGGGGCGGGAGCATGACCAGCCCGGCAGAGAAGGTCACGGTGCGATGCCCGAGGTGCGGGCACGTCTTCGACGACTGGTATCGGCCGTCGATGAACCTCGACCTCGATCCGTGGGCGGATGAGCGATACCTGCACGATTGCGTGCACGCGACCTGCCCCGCGTGCAAGACGGAGTTCCGCATCGGTACGCTTCTCGTCGTCGAAAGTGGTCGATGGGAGGACAAGTAGAGGTGTCAGTCGGGTCAGTGGCGTCAGACAAGTCAGCGAATCCCTGACCTCACTGACGACCCTGACCGACCTGACGGCTTCTGGAGAGCCCCTTTAGTTCGGCCATGGCTGGGTTCTCACCTCCCTTCTCTCGGCGGCGCTCGTTTGCAAATGGTTTGCAAATCGCCCTCGGCGCTCGCCTCCGGAAGTAAGAGAACCCGCTGCTACCAGGAGGTTTACAGCGGGCCTGGGGTGGGCGAGGGGGGATTTGAACCCCCACGAGCTATTCGCTCACTGGCACCTGAAGCCAGCGTGTCTGCCGTTCCACCACTCGCCCGGAAGAGCCGGTCCGACTGAAACCGGCAGGTAGAGGGTAACAAGGGCATGGCCCCGCTATGCGGGCATAATCGGGTCATGGGCGTGGCCAAAAACATCGAACAGCGACTGGAGAGCCTCGTGGAAGGGTTCTTTGCCAAGATCTTCCGGTCGGGCCTTCAGCCGGTGGAGGTCGGCCGACGCATCCTGCGCGAGCTGGGCGAGAACAAGACCGTTTCGGTCAACCGCGTGTACGTGCCCAACGACTTCCGCGTTCTCGTCGGGCCGGACGACTACCGCCGGTTCGAGCAGATGGAGGCCGGCCTCCAGCGCGAGTTCTCCGAGCTCATAATCGACACCGCCAAGGAGAACCGGTGGAACCTCATGGGAATGCCCCAAATCGAATTCGTAGTGGAGGACAAACTGGGGGTGGGCGAGTACCGCGTCGAGGCATCCCTGACCGCGGATGCTGGTTCTGGGCCGGCCCCCCACGTATCGACGCGCGCCCCCGACGAGTCGGGCGGGCACGCGACCAGGGCGACCTCGACCAACACCGCCGACCGGTTGGGGCTCGCACAGTCGGGGGCCGAGCTGGTGGTCCTCGACGACTCCGGCGAACCCAACGATCGCATCTCGATTACGGACCCGCCCATAACTATCGGCCGGCTGTCGGGCAACGACGTGGTGCTCTCCGATCCGAACGTGAGCCGGCGACACGCAGAATTGCGCCTGAGCAACGGCCAGTGGGTCCTCAGTGACCTCGGGTCTACGAACGGCACACTGGTGAACGGCAAGCTTGCTCGCGAACAGCCTCTGTCAGACGGAGACCGGCTGTCGTTCGGGTCCAGCGAGCTGATCTTCGAGATCAAGGGGAAGTCCTGACCGATGCCGGTACTCGTTCTCGACCTGCTGAAGTACGCGTTTCTGGCCGTTCTCTACATTTTCATAGCGCGCGCCGTGAAGGTCGTCTACATCGAGCTCCGCCCGCAAAGCGGCAGGAAACCAACCGGAAAGGCGGCGCCCGCACCGGCCCCGGCGCGACCGGCGGGGCGTAAGTCGAAGAAAGCGGCTCGTCGCCTCGCGGTGGTTGAAGGTGACAAGCTCAAGGGCAAAACCTTTGAGCTGGGTGACGAACTTACGATCGGCCGGGCTGAGAAGTGCCACCTCGTTCTCGACGACACCTACGTGTCACAAGTCCACGCCCGGATCTTTGCCAAGAACAACACGTTCATGCTCGAGGATCTGGGTTCGACAAATGGCACCTACCTGAACCGGCGGCGCATCAATGCTCCGACCGAGTTGCAGAAGGGCGATCAGGTCAAGATCGGAAAGACGGTGCTGGAGTTGCGGAAATGAGAGATCGCATGAGAGATCGCAGGCAGCGTCGTGAGGAAGAGACGGCTTCGCGGTTCCGGCCGGTGAGCGAGGCCGTCGCCAGAGGGCCGCAGCGACAGGACCACGCAACATGAGGGTCGCGATCGGTGCGAAGAGTGACGTGGGACGCGTCCGAGAGGGAAACGAGGATTCCTATCTCGTCGACGACCCGCTATTCGTCGTCGCCGACGGAATGGGCGGCCATCTGGCCGGCGACGTCGCCTCATCGACCGCGGTCGAGGTGATAGCGGCCGCGGCGCAATCTGAGGATGGGGGTGATCCCGATTCGTTGGCCGTCTTGGTGCGCGATGCGAACGAGGCGATCTTCAAGAAAGCGCAGGCCGACACCGCCTTGCGGGGAATGGGGACCACCTGCACCCTTCTCATGATCCAGGACAGCCGTGGGCACCTCGCACACGTTGGAGACTCGCGCGCCTACCTCTTGCGCGACGGAGAGTTGTCCCAACTTACCGAGGATCACTCCCTTGTCGGCCGTATGGTCAAAGAGGGCCGGCTAACTGCACAGGAGGCGGAGAACCACCCCCAGCGGAGCATCATCACGCGGGCATTGGGGGTGGACTCCGACGTCGAGGTCGACCTCATGACCGTGGAGCTCAAAGGAGAGGATCGGATCCTTCTCTGTTCTGACGGCCTCACGTCGATGGTGGACGACGATCGGATCAAGGAAGTCCTCGGGCGCACGCCAGACCCTCAGATCGCCGCCGACGAGCTCGTGTCCGTAGCGAACGAGGCGGGGGGTGAGGACAACGTAACCGTTGTGATCGTCGATGTCGGAACGGCTCCGCCGGGAGCTCCTCCAGCTCCGGTCACCGAGGAGTCCGCTGGGGTCGGTGAGGGAATGGTGAAGGCCGAGGGCACCCGGGGTAGCGCGGTCCCCGAGGGCGACACCGTCATCGGAATAACCGGGGTGGACGCGCCGAGGGAAGACACCCCCGCGCCGGCTCCGGAGCAGGCTCCGCTCGCCGATCGGGAAGTGGAGGCGGGTCCCCGGCGACGATCATGGAAGTGGCGTGTGGTTGCCCCGATCATTGTCGTTGCCTTACTCCTGGGCGGAGGCTACGCAGTCCTCCAGTACGTTATCGACAACTCGTTCTATGTCGGGCTAAACGAGAGCGACGTTGTCACGATCTACCGTGGACTTCCAGACCCCGACGAGATCTTTGGCCTGAGGCTCAGCGACGTCGAGGAGGAGACGACGATAGAGGTGAGCGAACTCCCCGACTTCCAAAGAGACGACGTGAGAGAGGCGAGGAAGTTCTCTTCTCTGGACGACGCGCGCCAATACGTGGACAACCTCGAGCGCAGCGCCGAGGCCGTCCGCCGGGAAACCAACCGGAGACGCGAGAAGAAGTCCTAGACGATGCAGGCAACCTTTCGACGCAACACAGAGCTCTCGCTGCTGATCTTTGCCTTGATCATCGGCTGCGGCGCGCTTGCAATAGTCGCCGTCACGCGTAACGTCGACCGGCTGGTGGACGCGGCTCCATTCATGATCGCTCTCGTGGTCTGCTATGTCGTCGCCCACATCGCCACTCGCAGGTTTGCAGCGCAGGCCGATGCGCTGATCTTGCCGCTCGTCGCGATCCTGAACACCATCGGAGTGACTGCGATCTATCGCCTTGACTCCGAAGGACTGGGGCCCAGCCAAGTCACGTGGACGGCCTTGGGGGTAGCGTGCTTTATCGGAACCCTGGTCGTGCTTCGCGACTACCGCTCACTCGCTCGCTTCAAGTATCTGTTCGGATTCGCCGGCATTGGATTGTTGCTCTTGCCCGTCTTCATCGGCACTGAGATAAACGGTGCCCGCCTGTGGATCCAGTTCGGCGGTTTCAGCTTTCAACCCGGCGAGCTGGCCAAGCTCGGACTCGTCATCTTCTTTGCCGCCTATCTCGCCGAGCGCAAAGAGTTGCTTGCCATCGCGTCGCGGCGGCTCCTCGGTCTCCACGTGCCCGATATCAAGCACTTTGGCCCACTGCTGGTCATGTGGGGTTTGTCGCTGGCGGTCATGTTCTACGAGAAAGATCTTGGTTCATCACTCTTGTTCTTTTCGATCTTTCTCGTGATGCTCTACATCGCAACCGCTCGTATCGTTTACATGGCCCTGGGCGGATTGCTGTTCCTCGTCGGAGCAACGATTGGCTACTCGACGTTCACCCACGTGCAGCTCAGGGTCCAGGTGTGGCTCGATGTCTACAATCCCGAAACGATCAACGACGAGAGCTACCAGCTTGCCCAGTCCTTGTTTGCTCTTGCGACCGGAGGGTTGTTCGGGACCGGGCTGAATCAGGGTCTCCCCGATCTCATCCCGGCCGCGCACACGGACTTCTTGTTCTCCGTTGTTGGCGAAGAGCTCGGGCTTATCGGGACCAGCGCGGTCCTTCTGTGCTTCATCCTGCTCCTGTCACGCGGGTTGCGAGTTGCAGTCGGCGCACGGACCGATTTCGGTCAGCTCCTCGCCGCCGGTTTGACCGCCATCCTTGGACTGCAGACGTTCATCATCCTCGCCGGAGTCACTCGCCTCTTGCCGCTTACCGGCATCACACTTCCGTTCATGTCGTACGGAGGATCGAGTCTGCTGTCCAATTTCATCCTGGTGGCGCTTCTTGTTCGCATCTCTCACCAGACGACCGCGGAGCCGACACCGGCCGAGACGGCCGAGATCTTGATCGGGGGGCGCCGCTGATGAACGCGCAGATTCGACGCGTCGGCATCGCTCTATTGGTTCTGCTTCTGACCGTTTTCGTGATGCTCAACTATGTGCAGATCTATGCAGCCAACAGCATCGCGGGGAATCCCGAGAACGACCGCAACCTCATCCGCGAGTACTCGATCAAGCGCGGAGACATCATCACGGTCGATCAAGTAACCGTAGCCAGAAGCGAGAGGACGGGTGGCAAGTACAAGTACACTCGCACCTATCCGGGCGGAGACCTCTTTGGACAGGTCACGGGGTACTACTCTCGGCTGTACGGAGCGAACCGCATCGAGGCCTCCTACCACGACAACCTCCTGGGGGAGAGCGGGATCATCTCGATGCAGGACATCCAGGATCGCCTCCTCGGCTCCGGCGAGCAGGGCGATGACATCAAGCTGACGGTTCATTCGGAGTTGCAGCAGGCCGCGCGCGAGGCCCTGGGTTCGCAATTCGGAGCGGTCGTCGCCATCGATCCCAACAACGGCGACGTGCGCGCCCTCTGGGGCACTCCGACGTTCGATCCCAACCCCATCGCATCGCACGATCTCGATGAAGCGAGACAAGCCTTTCAGCAGCTGCGACGGGATCCTGAGCGGCCGCTTGTCAACACCACCACGTCACGCAGCTACCCGCCCGGCTCTAC
Organism: Actinomycetota bacterium; assembly: GCA_050694175.1. Classification (GTDB taxonomy): domain Bacteria; phylum Actinomycetota; class CADDZG01; order CADDZG01; family WHSQ01; genus JBOGXA01. The sequence continues at coordinate 156,404 of JBOGXA010000005.1, read as the reverse complement.
GTTCAAGGTCGTCACTACGATCGCTGCGCTCGAGTCCGGTCGCTTCAACCGCCAATCAACGTTTCCCGATGAGGCCTTACTCGACATTCCTCAGACCGACCAGGATCTCACCAACTTCACCAAAGCGGCCTGTACCGGCACCGGCCAAATCGACCTCTTCAACGCCCTCGAGATCTCTTGTGACACCACCTTTGCCATTCTCGGCATGCGCATCCATCGGGACATCGTGAGCATCGCTGAGAAGTTCGGATTCAACGCGCCCCTCGATTTCGACGTATTAACGGCGGCGAGCGCCTTTCCCGAGGTCGGCGACGACAACATCCCGTTTCGTGCCTATCAGGGGATCGGCCAGGGAGATGCGAGCGCGACGCCGCTGCAGATGGCACTCGTCGCCGCGGCCGTCGCGAACGACGGCGAGCTTGTCCGCCCCCATCTGGTCAAGGAAGTTATCGACGCCTCCGGGGATGTGGTGTCGAGCCCCGCGGTCGAAACGACGAGAGTGATGTCTTCGGACACTGCCGATGAGGTCACCGCGATGATGGTGGCCGTCGTCGAGAGCGGTACGGGAACAAATGCCCAGATCCCAGGCGAGCAGGTTGCAGGTAAGACCGGGACCGCTCAGAGCTTGAAAGGAGCGGCTCCCCACGCGTGGTTCATAGCGTTCGCGCCGGCGGACGACCCCCAGATCGCGGTCTGCGTTTTCGTCAAGAACGGCGGCTCGTTCGGCGCCGAGGCCACCGGCGGCGCGGTTGCGGCCCCGATCGCCAAACGCATCATCGAGCTCGACAGGGATATCCGGGGATGGTAGACGCAACGACGCTGCAAGGGCGCTACCGGCTCGAGGAGCGGCTCGCGGCCGGCGGGATGGGCACCGTGTACGCGGCGACGGACGAACGCCTCAATCGCACGGTTGCCGTTAAGGTCCTGCGAGATCAGCTTGCCGACGACCCTCGGTTCGTCGAGCGCTTTCGCCGCGAAGCTCGCGCAGTTGCCGCCCTTTCCCACCCCAACATCGCAGGCATCTTCGACTACGGAGAAGACGGCGGAAAGCACTTCATCGTCATGGAGTACATCGACGGGCACGACCTGGCGCGTGTGCTTCGCGACGAGGCCCCCATGGCGCCCGAACGGGCGGCGCGCATAGGAGCCCAGATCTGCGCGGCGCTCGGGCACGCACACGATATGGAGATAGTTCACCGCGACGTCAAGCCGGCGAACGTGATCGTGGACGATGCGGATCGCGTCAAGGTCACCGACTTCGGAATCGCTCGGGCAGTGGGGGATTCCACGCTGACTGCCACGGGATCCGTGCTCGGCACGGCCCAGTACCTTTCCCCTGAGCAGGCCAGCGGTACGGGGGCCGGTCCTCTGTCGGACATCTACTCGGCGGGCATCGTGTTGTACGAGATGCTCACCGGCAGCGTGCCGTTCACGGGTGACTCGGCTGTTGCTGTAGCCATGCGTCACGTGTCGGACGAGGTCCCGCCTCCCAGCAGCATCAACAACGACGTCACGCCGGATCTCGACCAGGTGGTGGCGAGGGCAACGGCTAAGGAGCCTGGCGACCGCTTCTCGAGCGCGATCGAGATGGCGGATGCGTTGCGAGAGGCGGGTCGTGTCACCGAGCCCACCGGCATGGGGGCGGTGGCAGGAGCGGCGGCCGCGGCGGCGGGAACGGCGGTGCTGGATCCCGTCACCGAAACGTCACGCCTGGGGGACACGGCTCCCGCTCCCATGGCCGAATGGACACCCCAACGGATCGGCCGGGCAATCGCACTCACGCTTGCCGCCCTTGTCCTGTTGCTTGGTGTGATCCTCGTGCTGAATCTTCTCCGCGAAGGCACCGATCCCACCCGTGAGCGCAGGGAGAATCGCGCCGGGACCGGCACTCAACCTGAGGAAACCACCTCCGAGGAAACCCCGACCGAGGCCCCGGCGTCTTACACGATCGAAGAGTCTCTCATCGGCATGGACCGTAAGGATGCACGCGAATACCTGGAACAAGATCTTGCGGAGTTCGAGTTTGCGGTACTGGAAGAAAGGATTGAAAGCGACTTCGATAAGCACCTCGTCGCGGACGTCTCACCGTCCCCCGGGACCACGGTGGAATCAGGAGCCACGATCACCCTCTACGTGAGCCATGGGCCGCCCCCACATGACGAGGACGAGGAAGAGGAAGACGACGATTGAGCGCTGACGCAAAGACCTTCGGCGGACGCTACGCCGTGCTGGAGCGTGTCGGCACGGGCGGGATGGCCGAGGTCTACCGCGCCCGCGATGAGCTCCTGGGCCGGGAAGTTGCCGTAAAGGTGCTGTCCGAGCGCTTCAGCCGCGACCGCTCGTTCGTCGAGCGTTTCCGTCGGGAAGCCCAGTCCGCAGCCAACATCAACCATCCCAACATCGTGTCTCTTTACGACTACGGCGCGGACGACGGCACCTACTACATCGTCATGGAGTTCATCGACGGCAAATCCATCGCCGATGTCATCCACTCCGAAGGGCCTCTGATGCCCGAACGCGCCGCCGAGATCGCGGCCGACGTCGCGCAGGCCTTGGGGCGCGCACATGCAACGGGGCTGGTCCACCGCGATATCAAGTCGTCGAACATCATGCTTACGTCCAGCGGACAGACAAAGGTCACCGATTTCGGAATCGCTCGCGCCCTGGGCGGCGACGGCGAGCAGACCATGACCCAGACCGGGATGGTCATCGGCACCGCCGCCTACTTGTCTCCTGAACAAGCACAGGGAAACCCCGTTGATCCGCGCTCCGACGTCTACTCACTCGGCGTCGTGCTCTTTGACATGTTGACCGGCCGCACTCCGTTCTCGGGCGACACGCCCCTCGCGATCGCGTACAAGCACGTACGTGAGGAGCCACCGCGGCCCTCGTCGCTCAACCCCGACATACCCGAGGAGCTCGACGCGGTCACGCTCAAAGCACTGGCGAAGAATCCCGACAACCGGTACGCGAGCGCGGCCGAGATGCGCGAGGACCTACAGCGCTACATCAACGGCCAGAAGGTGCTGGCGACGCCGTTATTGAGCGACGAGACCACCGTCGCCGCCGCGGCCGGCACCGGCACCCAGGTTCTCACAGAGGTTCCTTACGACGACTACGACCACGGCCGTCGGGGCGAGCCGAAGGGGGCCGGGCGCTACATCTTGATTGCGCTGTTGATCCTTGCCCTTGCTGCGCTCCTCGGCTGGTTCCTCGCCACGACCCTGCTTGGGGGGGACGTGGAGGTCCCCGACGTTGTGGGGATGAGCCGCGCCGAGGCCGAAAGCGCTGTCGAGGATGCGGGCCTGGAACCCGAGGTGAGACGTCGTCCGAGCGACGAGGAGTCCGGCACCGTGTTCCGCCAGGATCCCGAGGCGGGAGCGACCGTTTCGGACGGGGATACGGTCACGCTGTTCGTGTCGAGCGGGCCCCGCCAGGTCGAGGTGCCCGCGCTCGAGGGCCTCACCGTCAAGCAAGCGGAGGCCGAGCTCGAGGATATTGGCCTGGTACTTGGCGAGCGGACCCGGGAGGCGAACCCGGACGTAGGCCAAGGCGAGATCTTCGCCCAGGATCCCCCGGCCGGAGACAGGATTGATGCGGGGTCGCAGGTCGACGTCACTGTGTCGTCGGGCCCCGATCTGGTGTCTGTCCCTCCCGTGGTCGGCCTCTCCGAAGAAGATGCGGTCTCCACCCTCGAGGGCGACGGCTTCGAGTTCGAGGTGAACCGGGAGCCGAACGACGCGGCCGAGGGCACCGTGTTCGCACAGGATCCCGAGCAGGGAACCGAGGTCCCGTTCGGCTTCACAGTTGTGATCGCGGTGTCGGAGGGCCCCGAACAGGTAATGCCCGACATGACGGGAGAGGATGCCGACGACGCGGAGGCGTTTCTCGAAGAGGAATTCGGTCTCGACGTGACCCAGGAGGAGGAGTCCGAACCGTGTGCCCAGCCTCCCGGCACGGTGTGTCGTACCGACCCCGAGCCCGGCGAATCGATCGAAGAGGGCGACGACGCCACCCTGTATGTGATCGGTGGGGACGACTAAGCGCGTGAGTGGTTGTCTCAGGTCGCTGTGAGACTCGATGCAACCACTCGACGCGGGTGCCCCGGGTGGCCTAGGTGCACATCGCCAGGAAGTTCGCGAGCAAACGCGGCCCCGATTCTGTCATTACCGACTCGGGATGGAACTGCACGCCTTCGATGGCGAGCTCGTCATGTCTCACACCCATGACGACTCCGTCGTCGCTGTGAGCCGTCACCGACAACGAAGTTGGAACCACGGACTCCTCGGCCGCGAGCGAGTGGTATCGCGTTGCAACGAATGGCGATTCCAAGCCCGCGAACACTCCCCGGCCGTCGTGAGTGATCGACGAGGTTTTGCCGTGCACCGGCCCGACGTGCGCCCGCCCAACCCGGCCTCCAAACGCCTCGACGATGCACTGGTGCCCGAGACACACTCCCAGCACGGGCACGCTGGAAGCGAAGGCTTTTATCGCGGGAATTGACACTCCTGCATCCACCGGTCTTCCCGGCCCGGGGGATACAACCACGGCGACCGCTTCAACCGCGCGCAGATCGTCGAGCCGCGAGTCGTTTCTCATCACGACCGGCTCGGCTCCCATCGCACCGAATGCCTGCGCGAGGTTGTAGACGAAGGAATCGAAGTTGTCGATCAGAAGCAGCCGCACTTGTGTCTCCGTTCAGAAATTCGGTGGTGCGTATCGTTCGACCACGATCGCCAGGATCACGGCCGTCGCGATCGCGACCAGCGTCCACAGAAGAAGCTCCAGCAATACTGACTTGAGCGGCCTTTTCACACTAGGCCTCCTCGAGCTCGGCGTACACGATCAGTCGTTGTTCGGCAGAGAAGCGGGGGTTGCAGGTGGTCAACACCACTTCGGGACCATCTCCCGGAATGACGATGCTCGAATCCGTGTCGTCGACGACGACCTTGTCGACGACCGAGTAAGTGAAGTCCCCCCAGCGCGTTTCGATGTGGATGTCGTCTCCCGAGCCAAGCTTGTCGAGATCCCAGAACGGCGCGCCGTAGGTTGTCCGGTGTCCCGAGATGAGCACCCGGCCGTCCTGGCCCGGCCAGGCCGTCTTGAACCCCTTGGTGCACAGTTCGAAACCGCTGCGGCAGTACGGATAGTGTCCCGGCCCCTTTCGGAGGTCTTCGGTATCGACGCCTTCGACCACAACCTTGCTCACATCGATCGAGGGGATATCGATGCGAAAGACCGGCTCTCCGGGATCGGGGCGGTAACCCTCGGGAGGGCCCGCCGAGCCGTCGTTCGTGTCGACGGGCTCGAACGAGGGGAGCGTGTCGAATCGTTCCTCCAGACGGTGTTGCTCTCGCTCCGTATAGAGGCCGGTACCCCACAAGATCCACGCGACGAAGAGCAGGAAGCCGAAGCCGATGGATATGAGGGCCTTACCGAGGAATGAGAGCCACTTCATGCGCTCGCAAAGATATCCCGGGCGTCAGCCACTATTCTGGCTCCATGCCCAAGAGCCGCTCGAAGCGCACGGTGAGACAGCCGCCTCCGAAGGCCAAGCCCAAGTCATCTCCGGAATGGCTGGCCGTCATGTTCTTTTTGATGCTGGGCACGGGCGTCGTCATCTTGATCGCCAACTACATGGGCCTGTTCCCCGGGGGATTCGCCAACTGGAGGCTGTTCTACGGGCTGGGCCTGTTCTGCGGATCGCTCCTCGTCGCCACCCAATGGCACTGAGCGCGGGGAGCACCTTGGTAATTACACGGATGTGGTTTTTCCACGGCTGTGGATTAGCCTGTGGAAAACCCGATCCGGCCGGGGCGGAGACCGGTCCGTGAAGACGGTCGTTGCGGCCGCCGCGATCGCCGCCTTGATCCTCTTCGGGACTCTCTACGGCTACGTGCGCGCCGCGATCGGCATCCTGATGTTCTTTGCGATCGTCTACTGGGGCCTACGGGCGAGCTACAGCGCGGTCACCTACGAGCCCGAGCCGGAGGCGACCGACGTGAGCGATTTGGACCTGAGGTACGTGTGCACGATGTGCGGGCTCGAGCTCAAGGTTGAGGTCGCCGCCAGGGACCGGGCCCCGAAACACTGCGGCGAGCCGATGCAGCTCATCCAATCGGGCGGAAAGCCGCCCCTGCATTCTGTCTAAAGGCGCTCGACGATGGTTGCGTTGGCCAGGCCACCGCCCTCGCACATCGTCTGCAGACCGAAGCGCCCACCCGTGTCTTCGAGGGTGTGCAGGAGGGTCGTCATGAGGCGGGCGCCCGACGCTCCGAGAGGATGGCCGAGGGCGATCGCACCTCCACGCGGGTTGACGCGCTCGTCGAACCAGCGATCGTCGAGTTCGAGCTCCCGCTTCCACGCCAGCACCACCGACGCGAACGCCTCATTGATCTCCACCGAGTCCATGTCGGTGATCGATTTCCCTGCCCTCTCCAGCACCTTTCTTGATGCCGGAATGGGACCTGTGAGCATCGAGATCGGATCGGTCCCTGCGAGCGCAAACGATACGAAGCGAGCGCGCGGGCGCAGCCCGAGCTCCTCGGCCTTCTCGCTGGACGTGATGAGAAGGGCCGCCGCCCCGTCCGAGATCTGCGACGAATTTCCCGCCGTAACGACACCATCGGCCTTGAACGGGGGTTGCAGGTCGGCCATCTTGTCGAGGTCGGGTGTGCGGATGCCCTCATCAACCTCGAAGAGCTCGGTGCCGGAATCCGATTCGACTTTGACCGGATGGATCTCCCGCTTGAACGCGCCCTCTCCTGTCGCACTCCCGGCCCGCTCGTGCGATCGGGCCCCGAACCGATCCAGCTCCGCGCGCGTGAGCCCCCACCGCTCGGCAATGATCTCCGCCGAGATCCCCTGGGGCACAAGTCCGTTCTCATAGCGCGCCATGAGACGCTCCGAGAACGGGAATCCTTGTGACTGCGCGCTGGAGCCCATTGGCACCCGCGTCATACTCTCGACTCCGCACGCGATCGCCACGTCGTAAGCACCGGCAAGTACGCCCTGGGCGGCGAAGTGCACGGCCTGCTGCGACGAACCGCACTGGCGGTCGATCGTCGTGGCGGGCACCTCCTCGGGCAAGCCCGCGGCCAGCCACGCGTTGCGACCGATGTTGAGGGATTGCTCGCCGATCTGCGACACACATCCGCAGATGACGTCGTCTACCGCGGATGAATCGACGCCGCTGCGCGCAACCGTCTCGCCGAGGACCTCGGCAAGCAGATCAACGGGATGCCAGTCCTTCAGCTTGCCGTCGCGGCGCGCCGTCGGCGTGCGTACGGCCTCGACTATGACTGCGTCACGGGCCATTTGTGCACCATCCTCTATGGGTTACTTGACCAAGAAGTCAAGTATCGCGCATGCGGCACCGGCCGTCATGCGGCGAGCGAACGCGCCATTGTGATCGTGGTCCCCTCGCTCGAGCTGTTGATATCGACGTCGTCCATGAGCTTGCGCATCAGGAACAGACCGCGGCCCCCCGACGCGAATCGATCCGGCAGCGACCCGGGATCGATCCGGGAGGGATCGAAGCCGGGCCCGTCGTCCGCAACGGTGACCAACACCGTCGAGCCTTTGAGTGAGCACTTCACGCGCACCTCAGTGCGACCGTCGGAACGTCGCCCGTGACGGCAGGCGTTTGCGGTCGCTTCCCCCGCGGCCAGAAGAACCTCCGTCGAGACGGCTATCGGCGCCCGGATGTCGGCCAGATAGGCGGCGATGAACGAACGGATCTCGCGTAGCCGGGACGGCTCGTTGGGCAGCACCAGCTCGCGGGTCGGTTCCCCGATCGCGGCGTCCGAGACAACCTGGCAAACGATGATGGCGAGGTCGTCACGCATCGCTTCGTCTTCGACCCACGCGTCGACCGAGCGTCGGATCGCCTGGGACATCTCGCCGGGAGTACCGACACCGTATGCCTGTACGAGGTCCAAAAAGCGCCCCTGTCCGTAGGGGCGGCCTCCGCGATCGGCTTCCGTCACTCCGTCGGTGTAGAGGACGAGCATGTCGCCCGGCTCGAACTCGATACGGCCGATCTTGTATTCGGCATCCTCTTCGACGCCGAGAGGAAGGCCGCCCTCACCCAGCCACTCCACTTCGCCGGTCTTGCAGCGAAAGGCAACCGGCGGCACATGGCCGGCGCACGCGTATTCAAATGTGGCGCGCTCCGGATCCAGTACACCGACGACAAGGCGCACGAATCGGTCGCTGCCCAGATGCAGCTCGAGGTGGGCGTTCGTCCGGCGCAGTAGCTGGGCCGGGTCTGGTTCGAGGGGGACGAACGACTTCAGCGTGTAGCGCGTGAGTGCCGCATCTCCGACCGCCTGCGGGCCTGCGCCGCACACGTCTCCGAGCACGACGCCCAATCGCCCGTCGGGGAGATGGATGAAGTCGTAGAAGTCTCCACACACAGCACGTCGACCTGCTGCGGGAACGTAGTGGGCGACAAGCCCGACGCGGGGGAGGGCCGGTGTCTCCTCAGGCAACAGGCTGCGCTGATAGCTCTCGGCGGTGCTCCGGGCCTGCTCGTACAAACGCTCGACCTCATCGGCCCGTCGAACTGCTTCCGTGACATCGGTATAGACATCGATTCGCCCTACTAGCACCCCGCTCTCGTCGCGTGCGGGGGCCGAGAAAAGCCGCAATTGCCGGCGCGTGGGGATGATTTGTTCTATCTCGCTGCGGATCTCCTTGTCGGGATCATCGCGAAGCTCCTGGAACCTCTCCATGAACCCCTCGGGGTCCTCGGTTTTTCTTGCAATGCTTCGCAAGAGCTGCGCGGACGCCAGCCCAAGATGCTCATCGGGATCAATCGCAAACAACCGACCGGCTCGTTGGTTGACGATTCGAACGACGCCGCTCCGATCGCTGAAGACGATTGCCTCCTCGACCGCATCGAGGACCGCCATCAGCCTGTAGCGGACGGCGGTGGCCAGCCTGTGTTCCTCGTGCTCGGCGCGGTAGTGCTTCCTCAGCTCACGCGCGAGGAGCCCGGCCACAACCCCGGCGAGCAGGAAGACGCCGCCGGTGAGGGCGAGCTCGGTGGGATCCACTGAGGGCCGGCTGAGCTCAGCAACCAGCCAGATGCCGACGAGCGCGGCGGTCGGCGCGATGAAGGCCTCGGGGATGCCTCCAAGCAGCCCGGTGGCAAGGAGCACCGGTACGAAGATCAGTCCCACGGTCGGAACATCCTCACGAAGTAGTCCGTAACCGGCGCTCGCGAAGCTCAGGTTCACGAAGTGTACCGCCCATAAAGCCCATCGCCGGTTCCTGACTCGCGGAATGATCACGCGGAAGAGCGCCAGGAGCCACACCGCGAGCAGACCCGAGAGGGCGAGGCCCAGCCTGTAGGTCGTGCCGTCCAGCTCGGCGACGTGAAGGAGGGCGACGACCAGGGCGGTGGTTCCCCATGCAGTCAGCTCGGCTAGTCGAACCGACCACCGCCAGCTCCCCTTGGGGGCCGCATGCCGGCCTGGAAGAGAAATCACGTGTCAGCCTTGGTCACGGCGCTCCTGCTCAGTATTCAACGCCTTCGCGAGTGGTCGGTCACCTATTCGCGCCGCTTTTTAGCCGGTCGAGCGCCACATTTGGCCCGAGCGGTCGACCACACCATCTGCTTTGGCCATCTCGAGATACGCCTGAACCGAGTAGGCGGCAAGTCCGTGAAGCTCTGGAGCTACATCCGTGTAAACGCGGGCGACCAGAGTTCGGACATCCGCAGGACCCCCGGTGAGCGCGGCGAGGATGGCGCGATGGCGCGAGTCGCGATGCTCCAGATAAGCGTCGATGACGGCGTTCCCACCATCGAGTGCCCTGAAATGACCGGGAAAGATGCGCTCGATGTGGAGCCTATTGAGCGATGTGAGTGATGCCAGATAGGCGCGCATGTCACCGTCGGGCGGAGCTATCACTGCGGTGCCCTCCCCGAGGATATTGTCGCCCGAGAAGAGGGCGGCCGTCGCCTCGCTGTGGAAGCAGTGGTGATCGGGCGCGTGACCTGGCGAGTGGATCGCCTGCAATCGAACGCCGCCGACCTCCACTACCTCACCATCCCTTAGAGGCACGACCTCTACTCCCCCCGCGGGGGCCGATCCGAACGCGCGCACGACGGCTCCGGTCTCTGCAACCAGGGCCTCAATGCCGCCGACGTGATCGGGGTGCCGGTGGGTAACGAGGACCGCGTCGATCGGGCCCGCCGCCCGAAGAACCGCCTCGATGTAGTCCGGATCGTCGACGGCCGGATCGATAACACAAGTAGGACCCGCACCGACGATGTAGGTGTTGGTGCCCGGCCCCGTCAAGAGCCCGGGGTTGGGCGCGACGACAACATGAACCATCGCAGACAGCATGGTCGAGATCACACCACCCGCTCTTACTCCTTTTGTCTCGAGCGCGCCGAGCATCGACGCCGCGTCGGTGTGGCGAGCGAGCTTCTGAAGCATCTCGATGGTCGGAGGTGCCATAAGCAGCCGCCCGGCGGCAAGTTCCGCAAGGGCTTTGGACGGAGTCGCCCAGAGACAGTCCTCTACCTCATCGGAAGCGGGCCGCGGCTCCCAGCTCGGGTCGACGACCGTGACGAAGAAGTGGGTGTCGAAACGTCGAAGGGACCCTAGAGGCGTGACCCAGCGGCCGGCCGGTACCAACCTATCGGTCGCTAGAACAACGCCGGCGGCCCCGCACGCGCTCCGGAAACGGTCTGCATCCCCAGAGTCGCTCCGGTCGATGCGCTCGAGCGGCCCGGCGCCGGCAATCCAGCCGACTTCCTCGAACGCTTCCCGGATCGCGCAAACGAACGCGCCGAGCGCGGCCGCTTCGTTCGCAACGCCGAGGGCTCGCGCGGCATCTCTCCGAGAACGCGCCGACGCGCCCTCCCATTCGGGGTCGAGATCACCCGAGTCGACGGCTCCGCCGGGAAAGACGGCGGCTCCACCCATAAAGCGCAGGTGGCGGGGGCGAACGGTTAGCAGCACCTCGGTTTCCGCCCCCGATTCCCGAATCAGCACTACAGTGGCGGCGGGCCGCGGAGGGGCTGCGTCGCCGGACGGGCCCGGGCCCTCGCCCCGACGGCCCTCTTCGAAGAATTCAGACTTCGTAGTCAAGTCCATGCAGGAGACGGTATGTTCTCCGGCCATACGGTGCGCCCTGTGTGTGACCGGGGCGTCAGGAGAGGAGGATCAGTGGCTGTCAAGTTTCTCACCGAGGAATGGGCCCAGGCGATGACTGAGGCGCTCAATTCCTCGGAGGATTTCAAGAAGGCGGCGACCGGCCAGCAAGCGAAGCTGCAGCAGGTCGTAAGCGACTCGCCCCAGGGGGGCGAGGTCAAGTACTACTTCAAGCTGGAGGACGCTGCTGCTGAGGTCGCTCTCGGCGAGCTGGCCGATGCCGAAGCGACGATCTCGCAGAACTACGACACCGCCGTCGCCATCAACAAGCAAGAGCTGAATCCGCAGAACGCGTTCATGCAGGGCAAGCTCAAGATCTCGGGCAACATGATGAAGTTGATGCAGCTCCAGGTAGTGATCAACGCCATGCCCAAGGCGGTCTCCGACGTCGACGTCGAGTACTAAAGGAGCCGGGGGGGACAAGGCCCCCGCTCGCGGGGCCTTGTTTGGTTTGGCGGCCCGAACCGACCGTTCGCCGACCTGGACGTGCAGGGTCGATGCCTCTCCGGCCGGGCTCGCATTGAACGCCTCCAAGCGGGGTAGGAGGAAGCCTCCAAGCGGGGTAGGAGGAACAGGTGCCGAAGACAGCCGAATCACGAACAATCGCAGATCGATACAAGCTCATTCGTGCGCTGGGGCGCGGCGGCATGGGCGTGGTGTGGCTGGCCGAAGACACACTTCTGAAACGGCAGGTTGCGGTCAAGGAGATCGAGTTCCCCGCAGAGCTTGATTCGGAGGACACCGCATCGGTGAAGGCTCGAGCAATGCGCGAGGCCCGCTCCGCTGCCGGTCTGAGCCACCCCCGGGTTGTGACGATCTTCGATGTCATCCAGGCCGACGAGGGCGCGTTCATCGTGATGGAGTACGTCGAGGCGCCCACTCTGTCCGAGCTGGTCAAGAGCGAAGGCCCGCTGGCGGACGACCGGGCCGGGCGGATCGGGCTCGACATCTTCGAGGCGCTCACCGTCGCGCATGCGAAGGGAATCGTGCACCGAGACGTCAAGCCGGGAAACGTAATGGTCACGGAGGACGGGGCCAAGCTGGCCGATTTCGGAATCGCGTCGGTCAAGGACGACCCCAAGATCACCTCGACCGGGATGGTCCTCGGCTCCCCCCAATTCATGGCACCCGAACAGGCGCGCGGCTCCGGCAGCGATCCGCGCACCGATTTCTGGTCGCTGGGAGCGACGCTCTACTACGCCTTGGAAGGCGACCTGCCGTTCGATCGAGGACAACCGATCGCGACATTGTCTGCCGTCATCAACGATGAACCACATCGGATGCGGTCGGGCGGAGCACTTGCCGGGGTCGTCTCGGCCTTACTGTCAAAGGAACCCGAGCGGCGACCGTCGGGTCAGCAGCTACGCGCCATGCTGGAAGACGCCGCTGCCGGCGCGGCCCCACGTCTCCCGGTTGAGGTGACCACCAAGCCCTACCAGGGGCCAACAACGGAGCGCGGCGAGCAACCCATCACACCCACTCCGGTGCCGCCTCCGCGGCCGCAGCGGATGCCCGAGGATACGACGCGTCGCAGGCGCGCGTTCGGTGTGATCGCCGCCGTGCTCGCGCTCGTGATTGCGATCGCGGTCGGTGCGTTCATGCTGGCCAACGATGATGAGAACCCGACACCCGCGGCAGATTCGCAGCAACCCGAAGACAGGGATTCACGAGAGAGGTCGGGAGGGGGCGGCGGTACGGACGCCGGTGGCTCGACCACCGAGCAGCCCGGCGCTCCCGCCGGCTGGAGCGAATACGTCGATCCGGCAAGTGGACACAGGATCGCCCACCCCGCGGACTGGGAGATCGTTGAGAATTCCGTCGACGACAGCAGCACCGATTTCCGCGATCCCGAAACCGGCACATACCTGCGCGTCGATTGGACCGACGCGCCCGGCCCCGACCCGGTGGCCGCGTGGGAGGAGCAGGCCGACGGGTTTGGTTCACGGCATGCAAACTACGAAGAGATCCGGATCGAGCCCACGACCTTCCAGGGATACGAGGCGGCGATCTGGGAGTTCACCTACAGCGAGGGCGGGGCGAACCTGCGCGCGCTCGACCTCGGTTTCGTCACCGACAACTACGGCTTCGCGCTTCTTTTCCAAACGCACGAGGAGGACTGGGACGAGTCGCAGGAGCTTTTCGACCAGCTCAAGGAATCTTTCCAGGCCCCGCCGGGCGAATAACGGCGCGTTTAGCCGGCGCCGTCCGAGATCTCGAGCTGCGGCATTGGCTTGAGATCGCGCAGGCCATTCCAGGCCAGATTGACCAGATGGGCGGCAACCTCGTCCAGTGAGGGCGATCCCGCGTCGAGCCACCACAGTCCCACATTCGCGACCATCCCGACTAAGGCCTGCGAGTAAAGGGGGGCGAGCGCGGCGTCGTACCCACGATTGGTGAACTCCTCCGCAAATATGTGCTCGACCTGTGATGCGATGTCGTTGATCAGCGACACGAACGTCCCCGACGTGCCGGATGTGCCGCTAGCTGGTGAGTCCCGCACCAGTATCCGAAAACCGTCCGGCTCGCCCTTGATGTAGGTGAGGAGAGCGAGAGCAGCCTGTTCTAGCAACAGCCGCGGATGATCGGCGTTGAGCGCATGGGTTATTCGCCGAAGCAGCTGCTGGACCTCGCGATCGACTATGACCGCATAGAGCCCTTCCTTGCCGCCGAAGTGCTCGTAGACGACGGGCTTCGTAATGTCCGCGCGTTGCGCGATCTCTTCGATCGACGCACCTTCGAAGCCGCGCTCGGCGAAAACAGCTCTGCCGATATCGAGAAGCTGACTTCGGCGCTCCTGCCCAGACATCCGCACCCGTCGACCGCGGGCGGGAGTGGCGAGTGCACCGGCGGCGGCTACGTTGTTAATTGCGTTTCCTTGAGACTTGCGTGGCCGAGACCCGCTTGACATGTCGCGCCAACCCTAGCTTGTCGAGCAATGTGATCACTCCGGCGCTGATGTCGACCTGCCATCTGTTGATGCCGTGCACCGCCGAACTCGGAAACGCATGATGGTTGTTGTGCCACGATTCACCGAAGGAAACCAGCGACAAGAGCCAGTTGTTGGTGCTCTCGTCGGTCGTTTCGAACGGCCGCCGACCGTAGTAATGGCAAATGGAATTGATGCTCCACGTCACGTGATGGAGAAAGAAAACGCGTGCGAGCCCGCCCCACAGAAACGCGGTTACGGCGCCCCACAGAGAGCGAGTCACGACCAGCCCAATAAGCGCGGGGAGGGTGAACGACAACAGGGACCACAGTGGAAAGAGTCGATCGATGCGGCTGATGCCCGGTTCCTTGAGCAGATCGGGGGCCCATCGCTCCGCCGTCGTCTTCTCCTTTGCGAACAGCCACCCGATGTGCGCGTGCCACAGGCCCCGGAGCATCCCTCTCAGTCCGGCTTCGACCTCGAGATGGGGCGAGTGCGGATCGCCTTCCTTGTCGGCGAAGGCGTGATGGCGCCTGTGGTCGGCGACCCACGTGATGATGGATCCCTCAACCGCCATCGACCCCGCGACGGCGAGCCCCAGACGAACGGGTGCCACGGCTTCAAAGCTCCGGTGCGTGAACAGACGGTGGTACCCGACGGTCACGCCGAGCCCCGTCACGACGTAGCTCACCGCAAAGATCGCGGCGTCGACGGCACTCAACCCATGCCCCCACAAGGTCACTACCGCGGCCACAAACCCGGCGAACGGCAGGATCGTGGCGACGAGGACCATCCTTCTCTGCAGGCGCTCCTGGCGCGGCTCGAGGGGCGCAATCCCGGGTACTTGTGCTGGGGCGGCGGGGGCACTCGGGGGCGCGGGATCGACGGTCTGGACGGCTTGGCTCATGAGATCCTCCGGTGTATATACGGTTACGTAACCGTAGGTTACCCCACCGTAGGTTGTTGAACCGTGGGGAGAAAGGTGGTTCAGGACTCCCGGAGATCGATCGCAGGTAATGGGCCCTGCTCATCCCGGAGGTCGACGACCCGGTCCGGCCCCCGGGCGAGTGGGGTGTGTTCCATGAGCTCTCCCGGAGTGATGAACTCGATTGGAACCCCGTAGCGTTGCAGATCGTCGAGCACCCGCTGCCGGCGCGACCGAAGGCGCCCGGCGACACGGTCGATGACGTACAGCTTCGAAGGGTACGCGTACTGGGCCCGCCATCCCCATTCGCCGGGGATGACCTTCCCCCACATCTTCACGAGGCCGACAACGGCCGGATAGCGCTCGACGCTCATTCGATAGAATAGGCGGTTCGAGGTCTGGTAGACCTCCATCAGGTTGCTCAGCGACTCGACGGCGTAGAGACCGCACTTGCAGGCGGAGTCCGGACAGAGACGGTCCTCATCCACATGGGTGATATCGAACCGGTAGCCGAGGGTGATGTTGCAGTCGGCCACCATGGGCTGCTGAGGTCTCCACCAATCGTTCGAGGTGACGCTCTTGAGCAGATAGGGGCCGCGCAGCTTGCGACGGGATTCGGTCGTCGGATCGAAGTACCGAATCGAATGTCGCTTCGCGAGCCAGACGCGCCATCCTTCGATCGTTCCGGCATAATCGGAAACCTTCTCCATGAGGCCTGCTGCGAGGTTCACGCGGCCAAGCCGACTCTCTCCGGAATCTCCACCGGCTCGGGTGAGGGTGCCGGAACCTCAACCGGAATGGGGTACTCGGTGGGATCCCACGTCTCCGGTGGTCCCTCTTCGCCGATGCGCAACGCCTGTGGGATAACTGAAATCTGTGCGCTCATCACTGCCCCTCCTCGCACAGGGAACTAAAAACGAAATGCTACCAACGCGCTCATTCGCTGGATATGGGCCTCTTGGGCAATCTTTCCCCTCCAGACCGGCTAGTTAATCAATCACGGTGGATAACGGTTAATTACTAATCCACTCAATGCGACACTCTTTGAACACACCTCAGGAGGAGGGCACATGTGATTTTTCAGCTGCGCAGCTACACGGTGACTGAGGGCGCCATGGACGAGTGGCTCGCCGAGTGGGCAAACGTGGTCTATCCCCTCCGGCGTCAGTTTGGCTTCGAGGTTGTGGGCGCGTGGGTTAGCCGCGCCGAGAACCGGTTCGTGTGGATCATCGGTCACACGGACTTCGAGCGGCGCGATCGCGACTATTACGAGTCCCCTGCCCGCGCCGGGCTCGACCCCGACCCCGCCCGGCACCTGGTCGCCACCGAGACGCTGCTGATGGATGAGGTCTCGGGCGTGTAGGAGCGGACTTCACGAGCCCGGGTGGTGCGAGCCGTCGTGGTCCTCACTCGCCGGGAGCGAGTAGGAACCTTCCGCGTCGTGGATCTCCTGTCCCGTTAACGCCGGCGTGAACACGCATATCAGGCGAACGCGGGTATGCGCCCGCAGCCTGTGTCGGTCGTTGCGATCGAGCGCATACATCGTTCCCGGAACGATCTCGAACGTCTCGCCGGTGTCCAGATTCTGCACCGTGGCTCTTCCTTCGATGCAGTAGCAGGCCTCCAGATGATTCTTGTACCGAAGGGTCTCGTCCATGCCCGGCTGAACGATCGTATCGGTGAGTGTGAACCCCATACCATCACTTCTCAGAAGAAGACGCGTGCTCGTCCAAGAAGCCGTGCTCGCTTCCGCATCGGTCCCGTGCAGTTCTTCCATCCTGCGAACAATCACCGCGCTCTCCTCGTGATCTCAGGTCAACTTCCAGAACTCGCCCACGAGACCGACCTTTGAGAAGACCTCCTCAGCCTCGGCCGGGGTTCGCCGCCGCCAGTCTTTAGCAAGACGGTTGGCGTACCAGGCGCGGGCCAGATCCCACTGTTGCGCAATGCTTAGCAACACACCCTTGGGCAGGTCGCGTTCTGAGCGCCACCGCTCCATGTCCTCCTCCGACCGGAAGAGCAGCATGGTCGCTCAGCTGAATCCGATGTCGTCCCACCAGTGCCGAGCGGGGACGACGTAGTGAACGATGTAGTCGTTACTCTCGATCTCCCCACCCCGTACCTCCAGTGACATCGCCACTCCGCAATCTGGACAGCGCGTCGAGACTCGTCCATCACCGCCCAGCATCGCCACTATCCCAAGTGCGTCCCAGATACAGATGCCGTACCAGTCGCGGTCGCGCGCTCTGACCGCGAACGGAGAGGGAAGCGCACACAAGGGATTAGCCATCCATATGTAGGGAGTCCCCGGAGCGAGCACGATCACGTGCGCGTCATGCAGCCGGCGCAGTCCGGACTCGACCTCCGACGACGACGCGTCGAGGGCAAGCGCCATCTCGACCGGCGTAGGCGGACGGCCGTGCTCAACGAAGTGTTCGTAGATCCGAATGCGCAGGCGGTCGTCGAAGGCTGCAGAAGAGGAAAACACCTGAGGCCGATCCTACCGGGCGGTCGTGCATTGCCGCTCGGAACAGCGATCCGTCGGCAGCTAACTCTGTCGTTCCATGAACATCCACCGGTGTCCTTCCGGGTCCTCGGCCCGGTAGCGGCGCCCGGGGTCGTCCTCCTCGATCTCAGACAGGATCGTTGCTCCGCTGCGCTTAGCTCGCTCGAAGTGCGAAGGGACGTCGTCCACATACACGAGCACGCCGTCGATCACCCACGGTACCGACGACCACCTGCGGGCGGGTTCGCAGGTCTCACGATGTCGTCTTGGACCCTGGTAATCGGGTGACGGAGTGGCCAGCATGATCACCCCATCGCCCGTGGTCATTTCACCGTGACTCAACGTTCCGTCAGGATTGATCCACCTGACGCGCTCGCCAAATCCGAACGCATTGCCGAGCCACTCCAGCGCGCGAACGCCGTCTTCGTAGGCAAGCATCGGAATGACGTCGGGGTACTCGTCTGCCATCTCACTCCTCCTGCGGCACCGCCGCTCATCTGGTGGCCCGAGCCACGGTCTCATCCACAAGCCTTTCGATGTACGCCTCGTCCACAGCCTCTTGCATCACAAGGGCGCGCAGGTATATGGGTCCCAGCAACGTTTCGATCAACAGATGGGGATCCGTGGAGAGGGGCACTTCGGCGCGTTCGACGGCGCGCCGAACGATGTCTGCGGCGAGGTCGAGTCGCGTGCCCCAATACCTGCGGGCGACCTCGGCAAGCTCGGGGTCGCCGTTCGCCTCTGCCACAACCGCGCGCAGCATGGCCTCGGCCAGCGGGGATCGCAAGCTCGCGGCGGCCTTGCGGGCCAGCATTCGAAGGTCGTCACGGAACGTCCCCGAGTCGGGACTCGAGGAGCCGTTGGCCGACAGCTCGCGAGCCGCCTCGCGCAGAAGCGCGTTTGTGTTCGGCCATCTTCGGTAGAGAGTGGTCTTGTGTACGCCGGCGCGATCCGCGACGCCCTCGAAACTGATCGATGCGAACCCGCGATCGGCGAGCTCCTCGAGGAAAGCCTTTAGGACCGAGGCGCGGACTCGAGCCGTGCGCCCTCCCGGGCGTCGCCGAGTGGCTGTGCGCTGGATCGCCGACACTGCCCGAACCTAACGCGAACTAGGGTTGCGTTAACGGATTTGAGAGATCTCTATTGCAACAATCCGTCGCCTTACGAACCCCCCATGGAGGCAGGGCAGTCGTGGAGACATTCGCCATGCCCTCGATCTCGTGATCCGGGGGAGGAGTTCCAATCAACGATGTGCTGTTGCCGGACTCGAGGTCACGAGGTCGCGGCGGGTTTGCTTCATGTTCAGATTCCGGCCACATCACGGCCAGCCGGGCTTGGTAAGAGGGCAGTGTGAAGAGCTGGGGGCAGTATCAGTCGGGGGACGAGCTGATCGTGCACGCAGTGGATCGGCTATGTGACGAGTTCGCAGGCACCTTTTCGCCCGAGACAGTGAAGAGATTCGTGGGAGAGTCTCTTGATGCGCTCAGCGGTGCCAAGGTTAAGAATTTCCTCCCTCTGTTCACCTACAGGTTTGCGAAGGAACGCCTTCAGGCCCACGCGCAAGCGGAGGGTGTGCTCATGAAGGAGGTACCCGAGGTCCTCTTCGTGTGCGTCCACAATGCCGGTAGATCACAGATGGCGGCCGCACTACTTGACGCCGCTGCAGGCGGCAAAGTGCACGTGAGGTCTGCCGGCTCGACGCCCGCGGACGAGATACACGCCAACGTCACCGCCGTTATGGACGAGATCGGCATCGATTTATCCACGGAGTTCCCGAAACCCATGACCGATGAGGTCGTAAGAGCCGCGGATGTCGTGATCACGATGGGCTGCGGCGATGCCTGTCCGATCTTCCCGGGAAAGAGATACGAGGACTGGGTGATCGAGGACCCCGCTGGGAAACCCATCGATCAGGTTCGGCAGATCAGGGACGAGATCGCTCAGAAGGTGAAGAGGCTCCTGGCCGAGCTGGTGGCCGCCTAGCCCGTCCTCTTCAGACGACAGGGGGACACCTCTAGGGGGCGTCGTTGCGACCAGGCGGGCGGGTTCGTCGTCACCTCGGTGGGAACATTCGATGGTCAGAAGGCCGCCGGACGGTGGGCCGTGGTCACCGGGTCGGGACCGGGGATCTCGCCGACATAACGGGCGGGGGTGAATTCACCGCTCCCCACGGCGGAACACCGGCTTTCCAGCTGTCATATGAACTCGGGTGATGTGTGAAGTCTCGGGACCCGTGTCCCGAAATGGCTCCGGTAGCTATGCCACATTTTGAATCATTCTCGGCTTCCCATGAGGCTTGGAAAGGGGCGCTGCGCTCCGGTCGGTCAAGCAACGGCGGCGGGTGGGCGCCGGTCCCTTAAATCCTCGTCTCGTCGGCCGCCTGATCCAAGCATCCAAGGGCGCAAGTAAGTTTGAATATCGGTCAGGATCTGCTCGGGCACCCCGTGGCGGGACAGCCCTTCCATGAGCGCATCGCACACCGGTCTTGCGGTTGCCCGAGCAACCAGCTTGGCGATGACACAGAACCTTGAGTGGTCGTCGATGCCGCTGACGACCGACAGCTGAGTGCTGGCGCCTACTCCTCCTGTCCTTTCAGGACTCTCGCCTTGTTTCGGATCTCGTCCAGGATTGGGGCGTTCAGTAGCGTGGTGACATCCCCAAGTTCTCGCTCCTCGGCGACGTCGCGAAGCAGTCGCCGCATGATCTTGCCTGAGCGAGTTTTGGGCAGATCGTCCGTGAAGACGATCGACTGTGGTCGCGCAATTTTGCCGATGACCTTGGCGACGTGGGCTCTCAGATCGGTCATCAGTTGCTCATCGCCCTCGATCCCGGCCTTGAGCGTGACGTAGGCGACGATGGCCTCGCCTTCCTTGGGATCCTTTCTGCTCACTACCGCCGCTTCGGCGACCGTTTCGTGGTCGACGAGCGCGGATTCGACCTCGTAAGTCGAGATACGGTGCCCGGCGATGTTCATGACATCGTCGACTCGCCCGAGCAGCCAGAAATCGCCGTCCTCGTCCAGCTTGGCGCCGTCGCCGGCAAAGTACTTCTCGTTCCCGTACTTGGCAAAGTAGGTCTCGCGGTAGCGCTTGTCGTCCCTGTAGATCGTGCGAAACATGCCCGGCACCGGGCGCGTGAGCACGAGATAACCGCCTCCTCCTTTGCCGACCGGGCTGCCCTGGTCGTCGAGGACGTCCGCAAACACGCCCGGGTAGGGCTTGGTCGCCGACCCGGGCTTGAGCGTCGTGAGCCCGGGCAGCGGCGTGATCATGATCATCCCCGTCTCGGTCTGCCACCAGGTGTCCACGACCGGCGTCTTGCCGCCGCCGATGAACTCCTGGTACCACATCCACGCCTCGGGGTTGATCGGCTCGCCCACCGTGCCGAGCAAACGCAGCGATGACAGATCGTGCTTTGCGGGGTAGTCGGTGCTCCACTTCATGAACGTTCGGATCGCAGTCGGCGCGGTGTACAGAATCGTGACCCCGTACTCCTCCACGATCGACCACCACCGATCCTTGTCGGGCCAGTCGGGCGCGCCCTCGTAGAGGATCGAGGTGCAGCCGTTGGCAAGGGGGCCATACACGATGTAGGAGTGGCCGGTGACCCATCCGATGTCGGCCGCACACCAGTAGACGTCGGCCTCGGGCTTGATATCGAAGATGTTGTGGTGCGTCGATGACACGCCCGTGAGGTATCCGCCTGTTGTGTGCACTATCCCCTTTGGCTTGCCCGTGGTCCCCGACGTGTACAGGAGATACAGGATGTCCTCAGCATCCAGTGGGTCGGCCTCGCATTCCAGCGGTGCGGTGGAGACGAGCTCGTGGTAAACGAGGTCACGCCCATCGGTCATCGAGACGTCCTCCCCCGTTCGTCTGACGACGAGGACCTTCTCGATCGACGGCGTCTCCTCGAGGCCCTCGTCCGCGTTCTCCTTCAGCGGCACGATCTCCCCGCGCCTGTAGCCGCCGTCTGCGGTGATCAACACCTTGGCCTCGCAGTCGTTGATGCGGTCACGCAGGCTCTCGGCGGAGAACCCACCGAACACCACCGAGTGGGGCGCGCCGATGCGCGCGCACGCGAGCATGGCGATCGGAAGCTCGGGGATCATGGGGAGGTACACGGCGACCGGGTCGCCCTTCTTGACGCCGAGGTCCTTGAGCACGTTGGCGAGCCTGCACGTGTCTTCGTGAAGGTCCTTGTACGTGACGGTTCGCGTGTCTCCCGGCTCGCCGATCCAGTGGTACGCGACGCGGTCGCCGGCGGAGTCAAGGTGGCGGTCCAGACAGTTGTAGGAGGCGTTTAGCTTGCCGCCAAGAAACCAGCTGTGATGTGGCGGATCCCACTCGAAGACCTTGTCCCAGCGTTCGAACCAGTCGAGGCGCTCGGCCTGTGACTCCCACCAGCCGTCGGGATCCTTCTCGGCGTGCTGGTAGATCGCGTGGTCCCCGGCGTTGGCCCGCCGGGCGAACTCCTCGGGGGGTTCGAAGGTGCGGCGCTCCTCGAGCAGCGCTTCGATGGTCCGCTCGACTTCGTTCTCGTGCACGCCCATCACCCCCGTGTGCGTCGACAGTTGCGGTATACGCCAGATGCTGTCTTCGTTATGGTTTACGACTGACCGTTAAAACCTGACACGTTCTAACGGGGCGGGTGAAACCCTTTTCGGGTAGGGGGCGGTGGCAACGGGAGAGCGGTCGAACCACATGTTCGATGAGCACGCTCCCGCGGTCGATGGGGACGCTCCCACTGAAGGCGGCCCTCGTACCGCTGAGCTCGACCATTCGACCGTTCAGCCTCCACAAGAACCGTTTCGCCATCCAAGCACCACAGCGGAACCTTCTCAAATCCCGCCCTCGTTGACCGGCGAGGCCGAGTTTGACTCCATCGAAGAGGTCGACGCCGTCGCTAGAAGCGTGAGGCGGGTGGCCATCGAGTACGCGCTGGCATGCTTCGCGTTGCTCCTGGCGGTTCCCGTGCTGTCGAAGCTCTCCCCGTGGTGGTTCGCTCGACCCTTATGGGGCGGGCTCACGCTCAACTTTCTCGCCATGATCGCCTTTCTTTATGTCGTTTTCATCGTGATCGCGATCGCCTATGCGCGCTTCGCCGACCACATCGAGGACGAGATGCTGGGCCGGCCGGAGGAGAAGACATCGGAGTTCGGCACGGAGGACACCCTCACGCCGCCGGGGACAGGCGTATCCGATGCTTGATCTTCAGGGATTGGCGGCAGCGCTCGCTCTCGTTCTGGCCATGCTCGCTGTGTCGTGGGGAGTCAGGCGGTCGACTTCGACGACGCTGGACTTCTATCTGGCCCGCAGGCAGGTGGGCTCGTTCCTGAATGCCTGCGCCATTTGTGGCGATTACTTCTCGGCCGCCTCCTTCCTAGGCGTTGCCGGAGCCGTCTACGCTTCGGGTCTCGACGGCGTGTGGTTCGCGACGGGATTCGCCGCCGGCTTCTTGGTGCTGCTGCTGTTCCTCGCAGCGCCGCTGAGGCGGGCGGGTCAGTTCTCCATTCCCGACTTCCTTGCGCACCGGTTCTCCTCTCAGGGAGTAAGGGTGACCGCGGTCGCCGTCGTCCAGCTCATCGTGCTCATCTATCTGATCCCACAGATGGCCGCAGCTGGCCTCACTTGGGACACGCTCGTAGGCCGGGGGCTGGGAGGTCTGTCTCCGTATGCGACGGGCATCCTGTTGACCACGATCGCAATTGTTGTGCACGCGGTCGTGGGGGGAATGCGAGGCACCACCTGGAATCAGGCGCTGCAGTTCGGCTTGCTCTTTTTCACCGTCTTCTTGATGACCGTGCTCGTGGTGGGAGGGGGTTTCTCGTACCCGGAAGCGGTCGAAAGGATCTCGCGCAAGCCGGTCGGAGTGCCGGCCAGACTTTCGCCCGAACAGCTTCGCGCTCCCGGCGCCGGTGATCGCTCGAACTTGGAACTCGCCCGCTCGGTGATGACCCCTGCGGGCTATGACCGGGTGCTATCGGAGCTCACTTCGGAAGCCGGCCGGATCGACGTGCTCCTGCCCGCCCAAAACCGCCTTCATCCGCACAGGCCCATGCGTTTCGCCGAACCGGGGTCTCGCTATGGGCTCGGGCAGCAGATCGCGCTGATCGTCACATTGCTGCTGGGCACGGCGGGGCTCCCTCACATCGTGAACCGCTATTTCACGACTACCTCGGGGCGGGCGGCTAGAACCTCGACGGTATGGGTACTGGGCCTCGCCGGCGCGTTCTATTTCCTGGCCGTCATGCTCGGCGTAGCCGCTCGGTCCGAGCTGCCTCGGATGGTCGCTCCGGGAACCACCGATGCCAATTTCGTCGACGGCGTGGTTCGCGTGCCGGAGCAAGCACTATTGCTGCTGGCGAACGAGCTTGGAGGCGGACCTCTTCTGGGACTGGTGGCGACGGCAGCTCTCGCAGCGATTCTGTCCACGGTGGCGGGGCTTTTAATTGCTGCGGCAGTCTCATGGGGGCACGATGTTTACGAGCAGTTCATCAACCCTTACGCGCCGGAGAGTCGGCGGATACTTTTTGGGCAGATCGCGGTGATCCTGACGGCCTCGATGGCAGCCGCGATCGGCATTGCAATCACCAGTCTCAACTTCCGCCCACGTGTGGCCCTCATGGTGACGTGGGCGTTCGCGGTGGCGGGCTCCAGCTTCACCCCGATCTTCTTGCTGTGCGTCTGGTGGAGACGGGTGACCGCGTCCGGAGCGATCTTCGGGATGATTGTCGGCGCAACGACTGCGGTGGCCCTCATCGGTCTCGACCTTGCGGGACGAACCGTCGGGTGGCTGCCGTCCGTCCCATTCGGGAGCTTCCCGAGCATCGTCGCGGCCCCCGCCGCCGCCCTGACGGCGATTGCGGTGTCGCTTTCAAGCACGTCATGGAGTGAACCCGTCGCCCTTTGGGCTCGCATGCACGGCACCGCAATGGAACGTCGCCAGGCTTTGCTCGCACGCCTGGCGGCGCGTGGGGAAGGTCCACCATGATCACGTACATCATCGTCACGGCGGCGATCGGAGTCGCATTCGCGCTCGTGGAGCTCGCCGAAGTCCGCCTCTCCTCTCCGTGGACATTTGTCATCGTCGGCGCGTGCGCCAACACCGGCCTGCTCCTGGGGTGGCTGTTGAGTTCTGCGAGCAGGCCTCCCCAAGCTGGTCGTCAACAAAGACTGGTGTCGGTGGTCGAGCAGACCCTTCCTCACATGCGTCTGGGATTGAACGCCGAGACGGCCGACCAGACCGTCCGGCTCCTCCACCATGCCATGCGTCTCGACGCAGTCGCGATCACCGACAGGGAGCGGGTGCTGGCTTTCGTGGGCCCGGGCTCCGATCACCACCGAGCGGGCAAGCCCATCAACGAGGGCGTCACGCGGCAGGTCATCGAGTCGGGCGAGGTGGTCGTCGTCGACCAGTCTGGGCTCCGGTGCGACCTTGCCAAGGAGGGTGACTGTCCACTGCGGTCGGCGATCGTGGCTCCGCTCATGTGCGCCGGCCACACCGTCGGATCTCTCAACGTCTACCAGCTCACCGTTGGACCACCCAACTCGAGCCTGGTCGAGTTGACGCGGGGGCTGGCCGGGATGCTGTCTTTTCAACTCGAGCTTGCGCAAGCCCATCGGGAATCGCAGATCGCCGACATAGCGAAGCTGGATGCGTTGCGCGCCCAGATCAATCCGCACTTCCTCTTCAATACTTTGAACACGATCACGATGAAGGCGCGTACCGACGCCGAAGAGGCTCGCAGGCTACTCGTGCGTCTCTCGGACTTCCTTCGTTACGCGATGAAACACACCGGTCACATGGCGCCGTTCGGAGAGGAGTACTTCTTCGTTCGCACGTATCTGTTCCTCGAGAAGGCGAGATACGGTGATCATCTGAGGGTCCGCTACGATGTCGACCCTCAGGTTTTGTCTATACCCGTTCCGGTGCTCACCATCCAGCCCCTCATAGAGAACGCGGTCAGACATGGCATCTCGTCAAAACCCGGCGGTGGCCTCGTCGAACTGAGAGCCCGGCTGGAGCCGATCGGAGGAACGCTGCGAATACGCGTCTGCGACGATGGACTCGGGATCGAGCCCGATCGGCTCCCGACTCTGCTGACCCCTGCCAGAAGCGATGGAAGCGCGCTGCCGAACATCCACGAACGGTTGATCCGCCTGTACAGGGGTCGGGCGACACTCAAGATCGACTCCACCACGGGGAGTGGCACAGTGGTCTCCTTGAGCTTGCCGGTGAGCTGACGACGTTAGGGGGAGCGATGGTCGTCGATAGTGGGGAGAACAAGTTGCGGGCCCTGATCGTCGATGACGAATACCCGGCCCGCGAGGAACTGAGATACCTCTTGCGTTCGTTTCCCGAGGTGGAGGTGGTGGGGGAGGCCGCGGAGGCCCAAGAAGCTCTCGAGCTGATCAAAAATATCGATTACGACCTTTGCTTTCTCGACATCAAGATGCCCGGGCCATCCGGCATCGACCTGGTGGGCGAGCTGGCCCGGGTTCCCCATCGTCCCGCGGTCATCTTCATCACGGCGTATCCAGATTTCGCAGTGAAGGCATTCGATCTCGATGCCGTGGACTACCTTCTCAAGCCGTTCGATGAAGCTCGGCTCGGTCGGGCGCTGCAAAGACTTCTCGAACGCGGGCCGGAGACGGTCGGCGCGCACATCCCCGTGTCCGAACCCGAGCGCTCTCCGGGAATCGACAAGATTCCCGTACCACATCACGATCGAACGGTGTTGCTGGACGTTGACGAGATCGTGTACGCGACCGCCACCCGGGGTTACTCCTACCTGATGACCGCGCAAGGCCGTCATCTGGTGTCTCATTCGCTGACCAAGCTCGAGCGCAGGCTGGGTAGTCGCCACTTCTTCCGCACCCACCGGGGCTACCTCATCAACCTCAACCGCGCGCAGGCGATCGAGCCCGACTTCAAGGGCACCCTGCAGGTGCTCATGGACGACGGCGAGACGAGGGTCCCGGTGTCGCGCCGTCAGGCGCGCGCCCTCAAGCGGCTGCTCGACCTGTGAGCATGGCATCATGATGGCGGTCGAAGGAGGTGAAGCGCGCGTCCCGGGGCAGGAAGCGAGGAGCTATACGGCGCAACGGTGACCCGAGTCGCGACCGGGCCCCCGCGCGACGTGACGCCCTCGAGGAGGCCTACGAGGAAGCGGTCCGCACCGCGTCCCGAGCGAGCCTCATGGGCGCCCTGGGCTTCGGCCTCGCCCTGATCATGGCGACCGCCATCGGGTGGGAGGGTTCGTTTTTCGCCGTGGGGTTCGGGCTCGAGAAGTTCCTGTTCGCAGGCGGCGTGGTCGGAGGACTGACGTACACCATCCTCGCCCTGCGAGCATCCCGGGCCGCGCGCGCGTGCAGGCGTCGGTTAGACGAACAGCGGTGAACCGACCATCGGATCCCTATCGGGGCGGTCCTGACTAATGAGCGGGCCGTGACGGGGGGCAAGCGGTTGATCGCACGGATCGACCGGACGCTTTCTTCTAATGGCGGGACGACACTCCCCTTGTGGGCGGGATGAGGCCTTCTGAGGCCGAGGCTCGCCTCCCATCGATTTGTCCTTGTCCGGCCTCGAGATAGCTCTAAAGCTGGAGTCGGCAATGGTGGCAACTTGAGCGTCGTATGGGCGCGGGTCACTGGTGCGCCGGGCTGAACGGCCGGAGGATCACCTTCGGAGCCGGTGCCTGACCGCGGACGGGGCCTAGCAGGGAGGTCTGACGATGTCGACGGCTGCATGGGTATGGGTGTTCGCCGGTTTTTACTGGGCTTATGCCATTTTCTGGGGGGTCAAGGGGTATTTCTGGGCGAAGACCTCGTCTCGCTGGTCCATCGCCGAGCGCTCGCTGCCGATGTGGCTGTTCCTTCTGGCCGCGACGGCAACGTCGTTCAGCGGCTGGACCTACATCGGTCACCCCGGCCTTATCGCGTTTGAAGGGATCACGTACGCGTTCGCGTCCTTCTACGTGCTTACGATCCCGATAACTGCGACGTTCTTCGCAAAGCGGCTGTGGTTGCTCGGTAAGCGCTACAACTTCATCACGCCGGGCGACCTCTACTCCTACTACTACGGCGCCGAGCGGGGCTGGGGCGAGACCATCCGGTGGATGATCGTCATCATCGCCTTCTTGTACAGCTCGTTCTACACCGCCGTTCAGCTGGTCGCCGCTGGCGCGATCTTCAACATCACGACCGGGGTCCCGGTGGTCGTCGGCAGCCTCTTCTTGGCGTTCATCGTGTTCTTCTACGTGGCCGCGGGCGGGCTCCGCAGCACCGCCTGGGTCGATGCCCTGCAGGCGTTCCTTCTCTGGCTCGGGATCATCGTCATCGGCACGGTCGTCCTTTCGCACTTCGGGGGCTGGGACAACTTCACCGAGCGCATCGGCGCGCTGGGATCGAGGTTCCTCGATGTGCCGGGGGCGTGGGATCCGTCTTCGATGGGTGAGACCAAATGGACCGGGGTGTTCCAGCTCACCTACATGTTCTCGCTCATGGGGATCATGGCGTCCCCCGCCTTCCACATGTGGGCCTTCGCCAACAAAGACCCCAAGCCCTTCCCGTGGCAGCAGGTGTTCGCCTCGACCCTCTTCATCGGCTTCGCCCTGTTCTTTTTCACCGCTATCCAGGGACTGGGGGGCAGAGCCCTGCTCCAGGATGGGGTCATCAGCTTCGATAGCGACTCCGGGGTGGTACCGGCCATCATCAGCGAGTTGATCGGCGGCCCGTTGGCCGGGTTCGTGGTGGTCGGGGCCCTCGCGGCCATGCAGTCGACCGGCGCCGCGTACATGGGGACCGGCGGCGCCATGCTCATGCGAGATGTCTACGTGCGCTATTTCCGGCCCGATGCCGGACACGCCGAGCAGATCTGGATAGGGCGGCTGCTCGTGCTTGTGATCGTGAGCGTTGCCATGTACGTGTCCCTCACCAACACCCGGGCCCTAGTGCTGCTTGGCGGCCTCGCCACGGCATTCGGATTTCTCTTGTACCTACCGCTGCTCGATACCCTGTTCCTGCGTAAGTTCACCGGCCAGGCGGTGGCCCTAGGGCTCGGGCTGGGGATCGTCGCCGTGATCTTGACGTTCTCCTTCGCCGACATCCTGTATCCGCTCAACATCCACAGCGCCGGTTGGGGCGGCATCGTGGGCTTCGGCGTGGCGGCGATCGTCACCGCACTCACGCGACGGCGCGAGCAGGAGAACATCGACCTCATGGCGGTGCGGGAAGAGATGGGAAGCTGGCTGAAGGACATCGACAGCCCCACGGCGACGGAGCGCAAGTGGCGTCGAGTGATGTTGGTCGCCACGCCGCTTTGGTTCATCTTCGCCATCGGCCCGGGAATCGCGCTGGCCAACAACTTTGTGTCCTTCGCCGGACTTCCGCCGGTGTGGGCGTGGCAGATCACCTGGTGGATGATCGGCCTGGTCATGATGTGGGCGCTCGCGTTCAAGGCAGGCCTTTCCAAAGCTTGGCCGCGGCAGATCGAGCGAGCGATTGTGGAGACGCGACCCGTCATCGCCGAGATCGGGGTGAGAAGGCGGGCTGCCCCGGCCCCCGCACCGGGTGGCGGCGGCAGTTAGCTCTAACTCTAGTAAAAGGGAGGTGACGCGGTGGCGCTCGAAGATGGTTTGCTAATCCTGGCCCTGGCCGCGATTATTATCTGGTTGGTGATTTTGGAAACCGTCCTGTAAGGGAGGCGAAGCACTTGCCCGTAGCGGTCAAGGAGAAGAAACCGGAGAGCGTGGGCGTCCTGACGGAGGAAGACATCGCCCTGCTCGTGGACGCCGAGCGCGCCCTCGAGGCGGGCGGCGATGGCCACGATGGGGGGGAGTTTCTGGGCCGAGGTGGCGATCGGCCGAGCCCGCAGAAGGAGTGGCCGCTCGTTCCGGCCGTCATTGTGGTGACGCTCATAGGAGTGCTGCTGACCTTTCTCGGGATGCTGACCCAGATGTGGGCCAACATGGCCGGAGCACAGCTTCCAGGGTCCTGAGCCGCAGCGTCGCCGTCGACTGAGGCCCCGCTGGCGCGGGGCGCGACCGTTCGATTTCTAGCCTATGTCGTGGGCGGTTTCGCCGATCAGCGCGCGGATCTCTTCGTCCGTCGTATCGGGATGGGCTGCATCCGCATGGGCTCTGAGGGCGACGACCAGTTCTTCGTCGTCATCGGCCTCTACGCGGTGCCCACAGGTGCACTCGACGGCTCGCCGCATCCCGTCTCTCCTCCCTCCGGTTGGCTTCCCCTTGAGTCACGAGACTGAGGCTCGATAATGCATCGTTCGCCGAAATGCCTTCCTAACATACGAGCGCTCATTGGCTGAGACGTGTGACACCGGACCACTTCTCTACGCAGCCGAGGCCCGCCCGGAACCGTGACCGTTGCCAGCGACAAGGGCGGTTCCTACTTGGACGCTTCCAGTGCGCGGGCGGCCGCCGCGCATACTAATTAAGTATGGGCGGCGTCAGGGGGTCTGAAAGAAGTAATCCGGCTTCTCGTAAGAGCGGGTCTCACCGCAGGAAGGGCACTGCACATTGGCCGCAAGGCTGTGCCACTGTGCTACCTCGTCGGGAATACCTTTGCCTTCTTCCATGAGCTTCCGCATGTCGCCCGGGCGAGCCGCCTCGAATGCTCGCCTATCCGCCTGAAGCGGACTGGGGAAAACTTCCCCGCAGGCCTTGCATGTGACCATGAGTGCTTCCGCCATCGTCCCTCCGTTGGGCTACCCCCCTTAGCCCGTGTCACCTACTTATAACAAGCCGCGCCAATACAAGCTCCGGCCGAGTGACAAGAATGTCGCAAATAGTGCGACTTTTGCTCACTCGATCTTGTTGGAGGTGCGAGGAAGCCGGGAGACCATCTCACGGAAGCGCACAACCGGTACCAGATGCACTGAAGGGTGCACTTATTCGATTCCCTGGGAGCAGAGCCTCATAGTCTCCCTCGATTAGAGAAACGAAGAAGGGAGGACAATGCTCGTATCGCTCACATACCTGCTGGTTCGAAAGCTGCTCCGGCTGCTGGTCCCAGATGGCCGGGGCGAGGCCGCCAAGGATCTTGAAATCGTCGTGCTCCGACATCAACTGAATGTCCTTCGGCGCCAGATCAAACGGCCTCGCCTTCGACTTTCGCCGGGCATTTCTCGCCGCTGCGGTCCGACGACTGCCACGGGCTCGCTGGGTGGGTTTCCTCGTGACCTCAAAGACGCTGCTGCGCTGGCACCGTGAGCTGGTGCGCCGGAAGTGGGCTCGATACGGCAACCGACCTCCGGGCAGACCGCCGTTGCCGGCAGAGCTGGGGGAGCTGATCCTGCGCCTGGCGAAAGAGAATCCGAGTTGGGGATACAAACGCATTCAGGGCGAGCTGCTAAAGGTCGGGATCAAGATGTCGGCCACTGCGATCAGAAAGCTGCTTTCCCGCCGCGGCCTCGGGCCGGCTCCCCGGCGGGGCGGCACGACATGGCGACAGTTTCTCGCCCGGCAGGCTTCGGGCATGGGTGGCGTGTGACTTCTTCACCGTTCAAACCGTGTGGTTCAAACGAATCTACGTTCTGGTGTTCATCGAGCTAGCCACTAGGCGCGTCCATCTCGCCGGCTGCACGACCAACCCCGACGGGGCCTGGATGGTCCAGCAGGCGAGGAACTTCACCTTCCACCTCGACGAACGAGCACAGCCGCTCCGGTTTCTCATCCATGACCGCGGCGCCAAGTTCTGCGGTTCTTTCGATGAGATTTTCACCCCCGAGGGCCTACAGGTCGTTCGCACTCCCGTCAGGGCGCCTCGTGCCAACGCCTTCTGCGAACGATGGATCCGAACCGTCAGGACTGAGTGCCTCGACTGGCTGCTCATCTTCTCTCGGCGCCACCTCGAGCGTGTCCTCAAGGTCTACATTCGCCATTACAACCGACAGCGACCTCACCGTGCGCTGCAACTTCAACAACCGGAACAGGAAGAGTTCGGGAAGACATCGCTTCCCGTTGACGCAAGGGTGTGTCGACGAGACCGACTTGGCGGGTTGCTGCACGAATATTATTGGGCGCAGCATGACGGAACTGAGTTTGTGCACCCTTCAGGCCAAGAGCCTCGACGTCGCTCTCTACAGGGGCACGGCGCAGCAGAGAAAGCTCTGATCCGCAAGCTCGTGAAGGAGCTAAGGGTGATGAGCCGGGATGAGATCATCCCGACGTATCGAGTCCCGGCGCTAGTTCGCGCAGCAGGAAGTCAAGTGGAGCGGAGCGGACTCGAACCGCCGACTTCCTGCTTGCAAAGCAGGTGCTCTACCAACTGAGCTACCGCCCCATGGAAACGCCAGTCTAGCTGCGGAAATGTCTCTCTACTCGGCCCTGCAAGGCAGGTGCTCGAACTCGGGTTCGACCCCTGAAACCAGCACCTGCTTTTCCATGAGCGCCCAGCAGGTGCTGTTCTGAAGGTCCCCCTCGACACAGCTGCCAGCAAAAGCCTCCCGGCCGCAGATGTGGCGGACTACAGGAAGGAACATGTGTTACGGGTTTAGCGTCATAGGGGCATGAGGAACCTCATCGGACGACTGGTAGTCGCCTCGGCCTCGTTGAGCATGCTCGGCGCGTGCGCTGAACGGGCGTCCAGGCCAAACGAGTCGGGGTCTCCGCCCACGTCCAATCGAGGCACGTGGCAGCTCGTCGATGGTCGCGGACCCGAGGGGAACGTGCCGGTGATCGACGGCTTCCGAATCACCCTGGACCTTCGCGACGAGAACGCGAGCGGAACTGCCGCATGTAACTGGTACGGCAGCGACGTCGTGATCCGCGGCGGTTCCTTTGCCACGCGAGGAGGAAGCATGACGGAGATGGCGTGTCGGCCTGACGTTATGGAGTCCGAGAGCTCGTACCTGGCTGGGTTGCGCGCTGCCGACGCAATCACTCGGGAAGGCGACACGCTCATACTCAGAGGCACAGAGACGGAGCTGCACTTCGAGCTGATGCCGCCCATCCCCACAGCGGAGCTCATCGACATTCGCTGGGAACTCGAGTCACTGATCTATGGGTCTTCGAAGGACTCGGTCGCTTCGTCCGCGGCTCCAGCTCACCTTGTGCTGCAGAGTGACGGGACGCTGACGGGTTCGACCGGGTGTCGCGAGCTCCACGGCGAGTGGATAGAGCGGGGCGACGAGATCGCTTTCACGACATTCGGGGCTGATGGCGAATGCTCCGAGGAGCTGCGGGAACAGGACGGCCACGTCGTCGGGGTTTTGGGCGACGGCTTCACCGTGGACATCGACGGTGACCAACTGAAGGTCTTCTCGCGCGGCGGCCTAGGCCTCGTCTACCGAGCCCCAAAGTAGGTCTGATGTCCGGACGGGCCCTGCTGATTTAGAGCGCCTAATCGGGCAGTTTTCGCTCAGACAATTCCGCCTCGCAAGGCCCCTGAGGACAGCGCTTTACGGGTTCTTCTTGCAAAGCAAAAAGCAGGTGCTCTACCAACTGAGCTACCGCCCACCGCCCCGTGACGCAACAATTCTAGCTGGGAGAACGTCGACCCCACCACCTCAGGAAAAGGTGCTCAATTACCGAAGAATTGGCGTATCGGTTCCTGACGAGCGCGACCGCCGACGTAGACGGATGGCGGCGCGAGCCGTTTGATGTTGTATCGCCCGTCGTTTCGGTTGGTGTCCGTGTCCAAGGTACCCACCCCCAAACCGGCACGAAACGGGCGGGGAATATAGGCTGGTGGCCGTCGTTCTTGGATGAAAGAGACGGAATCATCCGAAAGGAAAACCAATCCAGTGACTGACTTCCAAGAGGTCGGAGAGCACGACTTCAACGAGACCGTCCTGGCCTCCGACGTACCCGTGGTGGTCGATTTCTGGGCCGAGTGGTGCGGACCATGTCGCACCGTGGTGCCCGAGCTCGAAAAGATCTCAGCCGAGTACAAAGAGAAGATCAAGATCGTCAAGCTGAACATCGACGAGGCCCCCTCAGTGGCGGCCCGCTACGGTGTCATGAGCATCCCAACAATCGCCTTGTTCGCCGACGGCGACATCAAGTCCCAGGTCGTCGGCTCCCGCTCCAAAGACGACATCGTGATGGGACTTGGCCTGAACGCTTGACGCGCAGCGAATTCGAAGTGTGTTTTGACCGCCACGTACGCGGCGAAACACACCCTCGAGGCGAGACGAGGCGCGAGCATCACCCCAGGTAGGATTCCTCTTCCGAAAGGGCCCATAGCTCAGCTCGGTTAGAGCGCACCCCTGATAAGGGTGAGGTCGATGGTTCAAATCCATCTGGGCCCACAACCTAGAAGTCCTGCTCAGATGCCTATTCTGTCCCTGAGGTCGACAAACCCAGTCAACCCCGCGAGTCCGATTTGAGTCCGGTAAACGACGCAGAGCTGCCCGATGGCGGCGGTTGAGAGCTGCGACGAGATCTCTTCGCGATCGGGGAAAAGATGCCCGTAGGTGTCGAAGGTTGTGCGTTTGTCCCATGACTCATCCGTCCCCGTCATTGATAATGAACCCGGCTGCCGTGTGCCTCAGTTGATGGAATGTCAGCGGATGAGACCGGCAGCCTTTACCGCAAGAACCCATGCTCGGCAGCGGAAGTTGTCGTACCGGAGGAATCCACCTTTGGCGCGGGGAATACCCAAAGGTCGCTGTCGAACGCCCTCAGATGCCACGGAAAGTGCTTCGTGTAGGAATGCCTGGCCCGCCGAGGAGGAAGCGGATATGCGCGCTGCTCAACTGATCGACGGGCCCCAGAACCGACTCTTCCTCGATCCCGTCTTGCTCGGTCGTTATCCCGATGATGTTCGGCAGCATCTAGCAACGGTTTCAGACCTCCGGTTCCTCCAGCACGGTGACGAGGAGGTCATTCGAGCAGGCATTGACTGGCTCGGGGTCAACTACTACACGGCGCATCTGGTGAAAGCTCAGGAGGGTGGGACGGGCAGCTCGTCTCCGTGACCCGGAGCCACCGACGTGGCGTTTCTTGCCCCCGTATCGTCAACTACGGGAATGGGATGGGCTATTGACGCGGACTGACTCACAGACACTCTTCTTCGTCTACGGGAAGAATTATCCGCCAATTCCGCTGTTCATCACGGAAAAAGGGCCGCCTTCGACGACGCGGCGCGAGCCGATGGAAGCGTTCTCGACCACGACCGCCTCGACTACCTGGAGCAACACCTTGGCGCCGCTCACGCCGCGAGGTTGCGCGGAGTCGACCTGCGCGGATACTTCGTGTGGTCCTTGCTCGACAACTTCGAGTGGGCCGAGGGCTATTCGAAACGATTTGGGAAAGTGAGAGTTGATTATGAGACACTAGAATGCACGCCAATCGAGTGCCTACTGGTACAGCGACGTGATCCGTCGAAACGGCCTCGGCCCCCGGACATCGAGACCCGTGCACGATTGAGGATTCGCCCGCGGTCGACGCTCGAGGCGGTAGCCTCACTACTTGCCCAGATATCCACGTAACCCGCGGACTGTGTGCTTTCGTATTGTGTGAACCAAGCAACGCACGGGAGGTCAACATGAGACGGTCGAGCGCACAGCACTTCGCCCTGATTTTCGGCATCGTCTATTTACTGATCGGTGTTCTGGGGTTCCCGGTGACGGGCTTCGACGACTTCGCGGGCAAGACCTACAACGACGAGCTGGTGATCTTCCCGGTCAACCCGCTTCACAATCTCGTCCACCTCGCCCTTGGGGCATTGTGGGTGACATCGGCCGGTCGCCATGATCGAGCCCGTCAGGCGAACCTGCTGATCGGAGGAACCCTCGGACTGGTCACGATCCTGGGCGCGTTCGGCGTGCTCCGATTCCTTGCCATCGAGAGCTTCGGATCCCCGGACAACTTTTTGCACCTCGTCACCGCCGCGCTGTCTTTGTACTTCGGAACTGCCGGAGCGGAGACGGCGGAGGCCCCGGTGACGGGCTAGGCGTCGCCGACGGTCTTGGCAGCGGATCTCAGTAGACCCCGGTCCATCAGCTCTTCGACACCCGCCACCTCGAGCGGGCGGGCGAAGTAGAAGCCCTGGCCGCGGCCACACTTCAGCGCTCGCAGTGCGGTGAGCTGACTGAGATCCTCGATACCCTCCGCGACGACTTCGAGACTCAGCGTATGCCCGAGTTCGACAACAGCCTGGGTGAGGGCCGGGTCCTTCTCGCTGGCAAGCCGGGACATGAAGGATCTGTCGATCTTCAAGACGTCCACCGGGAACCTTCCGAGGTAGCTAAGGGACGAATAGCCGGTTCCGAAGTCGTCGATCGCCAACCGCACCCCCAGCTCTTTCAAACCCCTGAGCCGACCGACTATCTCCTCGGTCTCCAACAGGAGGTCGTTCTCGGTGATCTCGAGGGTAAGCGTCTCGGGGTCCAGGCCTGAGTCCGATAGAGCACCTCTGACGACTTCGACCAGACTCGGTTGGAGCACCTGGCGCACCGAGATATTCACGTTGATGCCGAGAGGTGGATCGGCCGGGTACCGGTCCTGCCACTTCTTCGCTTGCCAACAGGCTTCCCTTGCCACCCACGCACCGAGCTTATGGATTGCCCCCGTCTCCTCCGCAAGCGGAATGAACTCCGAGGGAGGTATGAGTGCATCGTCACGTTGCCACCGAACGAGTGCCTCCACTCCGCAGACCTCTCCGGTGCCAAGGTCCACAATCGGCTGATAGTGAAGCTGAAATTCTTCCTTCTCGACTCCGCGCTCCAGAGCGGCCTTTAGTTCGAGACGATCGAGCACGGCCACATGCATGTTGGGCTGGAAGACCGCATAAGTCCCTTTGCCTGCCCCCTTCGCCATGTACATGGCCACGTCGGCGTTACGCAGCAGTTCCTCGGCCCCTTCTTCGGCACGACTGGAGGTTGCGATCCCGATGCTCGCCCGGACGAACAGTTCCCTGTCGCGCAGGTAAACGGGCTTCGCCAAATCTCTTAGAACTCTGTCGGCGATTGTCTGTGGATCGGTCGTATCGGAGACGTCTTCGAGCAGGATCGCGAACTCGTCGCCGCCGAGGCGCGCCACAGTGTCGGACGGCCTGACCGCCCTCTGCAAGCGTCCGGCGAACTCAATGAGGAGATCGTCTCCCGCCGCGTGCCCGAGGCTGTCGTTGACGGT
This sequence comes from Actinomycetota bacterium, assembly GCA_050694175.1. Taxonomy (GTDB): domain Bacteria; phylum Actinomycetota; class CADDZG01; order CADDZG01; family WHSQ01; genus JBOGXA01. The sequence continues at coordinate 119,780 of JBOGXA010000005.1, read as the reverse complement.
CTTGAAGTCGTCGATATCCACGAACAGAACCGCAGTCTCCGAATCTGACCGATCGCCGCGCATCAATGCATGCCCCACGCGATCGCTGAACAGGGCGCGGTTGGCGAGGTTCGTCAACGAGTCATGGAAGGCTTGATGCTTGAGCTGCTGCTCTAGAGATTTCTGAGCCGAGATATCGCGCAGAGTGAGGACGAGGCCATCGACATTAGGATCGTCGGTGAGATTGTTTGCCGACGACTCAACGTGCATCCAGAAACCGTCTCGGTGCTTCATTCGCCATTCGATGGTTCGCGTCCCTCCCGGCTGCGCACCGATTTCCTGGCAGAAGGCAAACAACCGGCGCGCATCGTTGGGGTGAGCCGACTCCGTGAGTAGCGCGCCCACTAGCTCTCCGTCTCCGAAGCCGAGCACCGTCTCGGTTGAGGGCGTCTGGTACTTGATGGTCGTTTCCAGATCGCAGATGAGGATCACGTCGTTGGCGTTCTGGACCAGTGACCGAAAACGCGCCTCGCTCTTAGTCCTTTCTCGTGCCGCGCGCTCGTCTGCACTTCGACGCGCCGAGGTGAACTTCTTATGAAGCAGAACCGCCATAAGGGCGGCCAGGACCATCATCAGAATGGACTCGACGTCTGCGGTTCTGAATGCGTCGTGCGCCTTCTTGCCGTGGGCGGTCCGGGCGGAGGAGAGCAGTGCGCTTAACGACTTGAGACTTGCGGCCACGTCGGCCGCGTCCCCAGCTTCTCGCAACTCGCTCTCGGTCGCCACCAGGTGCAGGTGCCGGGTCACCCCACGGTTGACTTCGGCGTCCTTTTCGAGTGAGGAACCGAGGCCGTTGAGCCGATCGAGGTCCTCAAGGATCGCCACGGATAGGGACCGGAGACCGTCGGCAAGAGCGTCGGATGAGGCCAAGCGGTTCGCCACGAAAAGTGACAGTTGCAGGTCGAGGCGCTCCTCGATCCGCACTATTGCCGCGCTGATATCACGGTGCTTGTCACCGTCTCGACGCAGGACGGCCACGCTGTAAGCCATCCCGACGGCGACGTTGAGAGCCACAAGGACGGCGACCCACTTAGGAGCATTCTCCCGTACGCGCGCCTTCAAAGGACGAGATGGCCGGAGCCCTGTCGCACGTCCCCGTTCGGGATCAGTCGCTGTTTCCATGGACGCTGGCTCCCTCGAGCCCGCCCCGCGCATCGCGGGCCGGGCCATGTTCGGCGTAGTCAGTCACGATGAATGTCGGCAGTCCAGACCGATGGTGTTAGGGATTTCGCGCCCTTATAAGTAGAAATACGTAAGCGCGTGATCTTGTCGCAGGGACGCCTGTGAAAGGCTTACGAGAGTGACGGACCCCCGATTGTTTCCGACATCCCTGGTCGGGAGCGCACGAGGGCGAGTTTCAGGGCATTCCACGGACCGGCAAGGAGGTCACCGCGACCGGGAATCGGCATTGGGCGCATTCAGAACGGGCAGATCGCCGAGGCATGGGCCGCTTACGACGCTTTGGGGCTAATGCAGCAACTCGGCGCGATCCCGGCTCCGAGCAAATGACCGGGCGAGGGACGTCAATAACCGGAGACCGGAAGAGGATGGAACTCGACCGAGGCCTACGACTTGCCCCCGAGACCAGCTTCTAGGTCTCGAAGCTTCACTCGCAGCGAGTTTGAATAACATCTACTTAGGCCCACCGACCTCACACTTGGAGCACCAGCGGAGGGCTCGGTAGGTGGCGCGATCTCGTCCTGGCTCGCGCTTGGCGCGAACCTCCTTGGAGCCCCCAAAGGGAGCAAGAGCGCCTCATGGCCTGCTGTTGGGGCCAAGGCGCTTCTTGCTCCCGCTGAGCCCTCTTCCGCAAGAGTGGAGCGGTGGAATTGCGAGCAGCAAATCCGATTAGCCCTCCGGCCTACCGTGCGTTAATCGAGGATGAGCTACTCGGCGCGGATGTTCGCCCAGGTGCGGGCGCGGGCGCGGGGTCTGCCTTAAATGTGAACCCGGAATCACGCAGGCACCGGCCCCCGAGGGGAGGAACGGCCGAACCTGCCCGTCCGGAAGCACTTGCAGGTTGCCTCCTGCCTGCCCACCGATGCCCATCGGCCCGGCCTCGATCTCGGCTGGCCGCAGCTTCGAGGGAAGAACAAACGCTGTGTTTTCGCCGGCAGGGCAGTCCATTACCCCCCTGAGGTGCACGAAGCCGAGCGTGTCCTTCATGAAACCCGCGGGCCGATAGCCACCGCCGAGATTAGTGAATCCGGGCTCCAGGGTGGCACCGATGAAATCGGGTTGCCGGGCCAGCTTCTTGGCCGTCACCGCGCGGTTCGCGAGCTTGGGCGTAGTCACGGCACCGTTCTTGATGTCCGACGTTCTTACGATGAGGTGGCTGGCGTAGGCGGGAGCCAACGACAGCGACACCGCGAGGGCCAGATAGCCCACCAGGTTCGAGCGCACGTGCCGTCGCAGGCGGATGCCCCGCTTCGTGCTTTCGTCGCGCATTTCGTACTTCTCCTTTCCAGTCCGTGCGCGCACCTTCGCGGTGCAATTGAGAGAATCGCGCCAAGCCACGCGCGGCTTCCGGTCGTGCTGTGCACGCTACGCCCCGGAACTCCGGATGAAGGGGGTTGAGGCGTTTTCGGGACCCAGCAAATGTGGGGCGCAACCTTGAGGCGCTCACAAAGCCGAGTCCCTAAACGATGGCTGGAGCGAATGCCGAGCGCCACTAACCAGCGGACCGGTCAGAAGAGATTAAAGCGGAGGCCGCACTCCCGGCCGCGGCGCGAGAACACGTCTGGAAGCGATTCCCAACTGCGGGGACCAAACGGAGTGGGCTGCTCTGCGTTCAGCGTATCGACGACGTGAAACGCGCCGTCCCGCAGGACCACCCGGGTGATGTGGACCTCCGTCGTCTCTGAGCCGGGCCCCTCGACCGGATGGTCGGACCACGCGACGATGAGGACGGGATCCTCGGGGTAGCCGTCACACGCGACCGTCGCCGAGAAGCCCTCGTCCCCCCCCGCCCACATGCGAAGCGGCTTTCCGGCCGGAAGGTTGCCCGCGCGGTTGCCGGGCGAGGCCACCGTCAAGGGACCCAATTCGACCGAACCGTCGGTCGTCGTCTCGGCTGCAAAGACGTAGTACTGAGGGGTGCTTCCGCCCGCAGCGAGCACGACGAGCTCGTCGTCCCCATCGCCGTCGAAGTCCGTCGCACCGAAAGGCTCGCAGAAGAAGCAATATCTGAGTGGACCCCACGACGCGTCCGCTGCACCGTCGCCGGTGACGTCCACGGCCACCAGGTATGAGTTCTCCCTCTTGTCGCAGCGGCCGGCGTCCGTGACCGTCGTTGCCGTCCACGCGGTCCCGTCGGTTCCGTCGCCGAGGAAGTCGATCCCGCCCAGCGGGCGGACATCACAGACCGGAAAGCCGAGCCCGATGTCCCGGCCGACGCCAGGCGATGGGGTCTCTGTCGGTAGCGGGCTCTCTGATGGGTTGGGCCCGATCGGCTCCTGGCTCGTCCGATCAGCGAAGGTCTCCACGGCCGCAAATGAAGTGAGCCCAAAGACCGCTACGAGAAGCGCTCCCGTCGCCGCAGTTGCGGCTCTTCTGATTCTGGCGCGCCGGAAGACCCGCTCCGCCATGTGGGGCGAGGGCCTGATCGACTCTGAGATCCTGTTACCCAACTCGGCCAGTTCCCGCTCGATGTCAGTCACCGTCTCCCCCTCTCATCTGCGCGCGCAGAGTGGTCAGGCCGCGTACCACTAGGGAATTGACGGCTCCGACCGATGTGCCCAGAACGTCGGCTACCTCTTGCTCGGACAGGCCCTCGCAATGGCGCAAGACGACCGCGGCCCGCTGTCTTTGAGGCAGAGCCTGAAGGGCACGAAAAAGCTCGTCCCGGACGTCAATCCGACTCAATCCGACGTCCTCCTCCACGTCGCGTCGGCGCTCGCGCTCGGAATGGGCCCGTTCCCTCTGCAGCCTGCGGAAATGATCCGAGGACAGGTTTACGATCGTGCGCCTCAGATACGACGCGAACGCCTCTGGGCGTCGGAGATCCTGGAAGCGTCCGAAGGACCGCACGAACGCGTCCTGCGTGAGATCCTCGGCCAGGTGGCCGTCCCCGGTCAGAAGATAAGCGAGCCGAACGGCGTCGGCGCAATGCCGACGAAAGAGGTCTGTGGCTCGTCCCCTACTCAGCGTCAAGGGCGCTCGGGGCGCTCCTACGTCCGTCATCGTCCCGAGTTCGCATGGATTCCGCTCACGATACATAGACGATCGAGGGCCCCCCGGGACCGCGCTCGATCCGCGCCTGATGCGGTTGTTCGTTGATCTCCTGCGTCGGCTATGCGCTCTTGCCGCGGCGCGAGCGACGGGCCTGGACGGTTCTCGTGATGTTCCACGCCGTCACAAGGAAGAGGGCGAGAAGCGCGATCCCGATCCATCCCGCCATAAACGCCGCCGGCCACAGCAGAAGAATGAATATCGCGGCCCACGGTCCGATCTCGCTCGTCCAGCGATAGGGCGGCACCCGCCATCCCGCGGCCCTCGGATAGTCCTTCTCGGGCATGGGACAACGATACTCGACGCTGCTCTCTGGGAGGTCAACGACACGGTCGACGTGCGCGCTTCAATTGCGCGCTAACGTTGACTCGTGACCGGGGACAACGCGCTCGATCTCCTCGACTGGAAACGGCGGGTAGCGGAGCTCTACGCCTACGTAAGGGGCGAGCTCGACCCCGAACGCGCGTGGCGCCGGTGGCGCGCCGTCCGCGACGAGCTGTTCCGGACGCATCCGCAGTCGCCCATCGCGGAGGGGAACCGACGGAGCTTCTCGGGAATCAACTACTTCGATTACGACCACTCGGCGCGCGTCGCCGCGATGGTTGATCCCACCGAGCCCCACAGCTACGAGATCGCCACCAGCGGCAACTCCGCCTACACGTTCACACGCGTCGGTGTCGCTCGCTTCAGTTTGGCAGGGACCGACCTCGCTCTCGAGGTTTACTGGCTGGAAGGCTACGGCGGGGGCCTGTTCCTTCCATTCAGGGATGCAACCGCCGGGGATACGACCTACGGAGCCGGCCGTTACCTGTTGGATACCGTGAAGGGCGCCGACCTCGGCACCGACGACCGAGGCCGGCTCATCTTGGACTTCAACTTCTCCTACAACCCGTCATGCTCGTACGACCCACGTTGGGTGTGCCCTCTAGCTCCGCCTCCCAACCGCCTTGCGGTACCGATCATGGCCGGCGAACGACTCGCCTAGTCCAGAAGTCCCTGCTCCGTAAGGTACTCCTCGGCAAGGTCTGCTGGATCCTCGACATCGACGTTGGCGCGTTTGTTGAGTTCGGTAATTGCGTCGGTCTCTAGTGCCGAACTCACTGCGTTCAGCAAGGTCGTGATCTCGTCGTCCACGATCTCGCTGCGAACGAGCGGCGTGATGTTGTCGGCAGCTTGCAGAGCCATGTCGTCCTCGAGCACGACGAAGCCATTCTCGGCTATCGAGCCATCGGTTGAGAAAAGGAGGGCGACGTCGATCTCGCCCCCCTGCAGGGCAGTGATGCTTGCGCCGTACTCGAGAGCTTTGAAGTCACCGAACTCGACGTTGTAAACGTCCTTCAGGCCGGGGATGCAGAAAGGTCTCTCGGGACACTCCGTCGGGCCTCCCAACGTCATGTCCCCCGCAACGCTCTCGAGATCACTTACGGCCGACAGGCTGAACTCGTCGGCCGTCTCTTGAGTCACGACAAAAGCATTGGTGTCGATCACATCCGAGTAGTCGAGTAGCTCCAATTCCATATCGGCCAGCGGCTGCTCCAGCGCGGTCGCAACCTCCTCGGGATCGCCGGTCGGCGTCGACTCCGGGTCGACCACACTCAGCAGGGTGGCCAGGTACTCCGGCGCGATGTCGATCTCGCCCGTTTCCATCGCAGGCAGCCTCACCTCGCGGGATTCGAGCTCGAGCTGGCGCTCGACCGTGTACCCCGCGTTCTCGAGCACCTGCGCATACATCTCTCCGACGATCTGCGCTTCCGCGAAATTGTCGGAGCCGACGGTCAATGTCGGCTTGTCGCCCCCGCCCCCTGCCTCGCCGTCCTCACCCGAGTCGTCCCCGCACGCGCCCAGAACCAGCGCCAGTGCGAGGAGACCCGCCCCGAGGACGCCTCTGCGGAGTCTCCGCATGGGTCTCTCCTCTCCATTCGTCGGGGAGTACCTCCCCGAGCAGAAAATGAACAGGCGCAACCTTACCCGCGGTCAAACGCTAGGCCGGCGGTCACGCGAACCCATCGGGACGCCCCACCTGCGCCGGCTCCCGAAGCGGTTCGACCACCGACGGGATCCTCAGAGACCCCGTCTTCGGCTGGGCGGCCTTCTGGATGACCCCCATTCCCAGTTCGGTGGCGAGCGCCAGCAGAGCGACGAGGATCGCTCCGCCCATAAGGGCGTCATCCTGGTTCGCCCGAAACCCGAGACGGATGTAGCCGCCGAGCCCTCCGCCGGCAACCAGCGCTGCCAATGTTGCGGTCGCAACGGACTGCACCGCGGCCGTCCGCACGCCGGCGACGATGAGCGGCGCGGCCAGTGGAAGCTCGATGCTCCTCAGAACCTGACTCCCACCGAGTCCCATCCCCCGCGCGGCCTCCAACACGTCGGCATCGACACCCTTCACTCCGATGTACGTATTCACGAGTATCGGGGGAAGGGCCAAGAGAAACAGCGCGGCGAATGTCGGCCAGAACCCAAGCCCAAGCCCCAATTGGATGGACACAGGAAGTGCAAGCGCCAGAATCGCGAACGACGGCAACGCTCGCCCGAGGTTGGCAATAGTGACCACCGCAAGCTCAAAGCGGCGCGCATGGCCGATGTAAAGGCCCGCGGGCAGAGCAACGAAGAGCGCCGCGAACACTGGGACGAACGCCAGCCGAATGTGTTCCCAGACGGTTTGCGGAATGTCCGGCGTAGTGGAGAACCACTCGAGCACTTCGCCCGGGCTCACGCGGCACTCCTTGCCTGTTCCCGCCCGCGCGCCCATGGAGCAATCTGCCTTTCGATCAAAAGCAGGAATAGATCCGCCAGCACGGCCAAGAGCACCGACAGCACAGCGCCGATGACGATCGCGGTCGCAAACGATCGATTGAGGCCCAGAAGAATGAGCGAACCAAGACCCCCCTTACCGATGATGGCGGTCACGGTCACCAGCCCGATCGTCGTCACCGTGGCAATGCGGAGCCCGGCCACGATCGCCGGGACCGCAAGTGGAAGCTCGACCCGCCATAGCATCTGCCGCGATGTGTACCCCATCCCCACCGCCGCCTCTTTGGCGTCGTCCGATACGCCGTCGAGACCGGCCACGATGTTGCGAACCAGGATGAGAAGCGTGTAGCTCACCAACCCCACCTCGGCTGTCGTCGTGGAGAGTCCGGTGAACGTCACCAACGCAGCGAACAACGCGAGACTGGGGATCGTGTACAGCACCCCGGTCACTCCGATTATCGGCCCGTAGAAACGCCTGTGGCGGAAAGCCAGGATCGCAAGTGGGAACGAAATTACGAACCCGATCGCAACCGCCAGGAAAGTAAGCCACACGTGCTCGACCGTGCTGGTCCAGATATCATCGAGGTTGTCGACCGCCCAGTCCCATCGAAACAGCTCCGTCACGAAATGATCTCCTTGGACACCCGGTCCAGGGTGAGAATCCCCCGGTAGTGCTCGTCGGCGTCCACAACCACCGCCACTTGAGTTCGCGACGTCACGATTGAGTCAAGCGCCTGCCGCAGCGAGCTGCCCGCGGTTACGTAGGCACTGAACTTCTTGGGACTCACGGAGACAACAGAATCGCGGCCCTCCAGATCGCCTGCTCCGATCCAACCCTTGAGCTCACCCGAATCCACGACCGCGGCCCAATCGTCGCCGAACTTCTCCATTGCCCCACGAGCCTCGGATGACGAGGCGTCGGACGAAACGACGGGACCGGCTTCGACCTCTATCTCGGCGACCTTGATGAGAGCCAGTCGTTTGAGGCCGCGTTCAACACCCACAAACTGCTTGACGAAATCATTCGCCGGCTCTCTCAGGATCTCTTCGGGGGCCGCGTACTGCTCCATGAGCCCCCCCTTGTTCAGGATGGCGATGCGATCCGCCATCTTTATCGCTTCATCGATGTCGTGGGTCACAAACACAATGGTCTTCTTCAATCGTTCCTGGATGTCAAGGAACTGGTCCTGCAGACGCGCACGGACGATTGGATCAACCGCGCCGAACGGTTCATCCATGAGCATCACCGGGGGGTCTGCGGCCAGAGCTCGAGCCACTCCGACTCGCTGACGCTGACCCCCGGAGAGCTCGCTCGGATACCGGTGGAGCAGTCCCCGATCGAGATCGAGAATCGAGATTAGCTCCTCGGTACGATCTTTGATCTTTGGTTGATCCCAGCCTTCGAGCTTGGGCACGGTTGCGATGTTCTCGGAAATCGTGCGATGAGGCATCAGACCGATGCTCTGGATCACGTAGCCAATTTTCCGGCGGAGTGCGACGGGATCCTGCTTGGAGATATCGGCACCGCGCATCGTAATGGTGCCGGACGACGGTTCGACGAGGCGGTTGATCATCTTCATCGTCGTCGTCTTGCCGCAGCCCGATGGTCCGACGAGGACGACCGTCTCGCCGTTGTAGATGTCCATCGATAGTTCGTTCACGGCCACGTCGTTGCCGCCATCAAAACGCTTGGTCACGTTCTGCAGCGAGATCATGGTCTCCGGCATCTCACCCACCCCTGGATCGGCCGACATGCCGCCACATCCTATGTGTCCGCGGACGCCTGGACACAAGCCGGCCGCTGTTCACTACTGGTTGGAGAACCTCAGATGTCGCGCTCGACGAACGTCATCTCGAGGCCGCCGAAGATGTCGGCGGCGAGGTTGTAAAGAAACGCCAGGAAAGCGTTGATGAGCGAGCCGACGACAACGAAGATGACGCCGATGAACAGGGCCCACTTCTCGAACAAGGCCAGCGAAAACTCGACGTCTCTCCATTCCTTGATGACGAACCCCTTCCGAACCTCATCGAACGTGTCGAAGACCCCCGTTGTCTCGAGGAACCAGTAGACGACCGCAACAAAGGCCAGCCACACGAACAGGAACAGGAAGTAGTAGAAGAGGGACAGCTTGAGCACGGTGATTGGCGAGATTCTCTTGAGGGTTCGCTTGACGCGCCGGACCGCCGGACGCGGCTTTCGGACCGGCCTGCGCGGGCGAGTCCCCGTGACGACCCCATCGGGTGGGGGCGGAGGAAGCGTATCCGTGCCGGTTCCACTCCGGTCGCGCCAACCGCCCTCCTCGTCGGCGCGCGTGCCGGGCGGAATCGGATCAAAAAGGGGATCGAACAGGGGCCCGGTCGTGTCGACCTCGGGCGGCAGGTGGCCACCCGACGCCGCGGTCGTCTCGGGATCTGCTCGCCAGCTCCTGGTTCCCTTCTCTCTCGCAGGCATTATCTCCTCACCTTGCCCGCTCGGTCATGGTCGTGGGAGCCCGGCCTCAGGCAGACGGATCGGGAGCCCTCACTATGCTGCCCCCAAGTCCGCCGGTCAAAGCACCGACACCTACCTATGACGTCGGGTTCGGTCCCCGGGTTCTTGAGAACGGATCGGCATCATGTCAGCTTCCCCTGACCGTCGGCACCGGACTCGCCCATCACGAGAGCAACCGCGGACACACTGGTGCCAGAGGCGAGGTTCATAACGCGTACGCCCGTAGCCGGACGCCCCTGGCGAGAGATCGTGTTGACGGCCATCCGAATCACCACGCCGTCGTCGGAGATCAGGAAGATCTCGTGATCGAGACGCACCACCCGCGCTCCCACGACATCCCCCCGCGGCCGAGTGAGCTTGGCGGCGATCACTCCCTTGCCGCCTCGGCCCTTGCGCGGAAACTGCGCCAATTTCGTCCGCTTCCCGTACCCGAAGCGCGTCACGACGAGGAGCTCGGCGGTGTCGTCGGTCACAACCTCGCACGAGACGACTTCGTCGTCGTCGTCAAGTCGGATCCCAATGACGCCGGTAGCGGTACGGCCCATCGGCCGGACGTGCTCCTCCTTGAACCGAATCGCTTTTCCCTTACGCGAGACCAATAGCACGTCGTCCTTGCCCGATGTCGGCTGCACTCGCACGACTTCATCGCCGTCCTTCAGGTTCAGGGCAATGATCCCCTCCCGTCGAGAAGAGTCGTACTCTCGAAACAGAGTCTTCTTGACCATGCCCTTCTTGGTTGCGATCAGCAGATAGCGGTAGGTCTCGTAGTCACGCGTATCGATGATTGCCGCGACCTGATCCTCCGGGCGCATGGGAACGACGTTCACCACGGCAGTGCCCCGCGCTGTGCGATCGCGCTTCGGGAGCTCGTGTGCCTTCAGCCGGTAAACGCGTCCGGTGCTGGAGAACAGGAGGAGGTAGGAATGCGCAGTCGTCGTCAGGAGATGCTCGACGATGTCTCCCTCCTTGAGGGCAGCCCCTTTCACGCCACGGCCGCCACGTCCCTGCTTCCGGTATGTATCCAGCGGAACGCTCTTGATGTAGCGATCCCGCGAGACCGAGACCACAAGGTCCTCGTCCGCGATGAGGTCCTCGATGTCAAATTCGCCCTCGTCGGGGACCAGGCGCGTTCGACGATCGTCCGCGAACTTCTCCTTGATCTCTCGCATCTCGTCCGCCACGATGGCGCGCACTTTCGAGGGGTCCGCAAGGGTCCCGCGCAGCTCGGCGATCGTTCTCTGAAGCTCCTCGTGCTCGTCGCGGATCTTGTCCTGCTCTAAAGCGGTGAGTCGCCGCAGAGGCATATCGAGGATGTGCTGGGCCTGGACTTCCGAGAGCCCGAAGCGCGCAATGAGACCCTGTCGTGCCTCGTCTGTGTCCGCCGAGGCGCGGATGAGCTCAACGATCTCGTCGATGTGGTCCAGGGCGATGATGAGCCCCTCGAGAATGTGCGAACGCTCCTCGGCTTTGCGCAGGCGGAAACGCGTCCTGCGCATCACTATCTGGATCTGATGCGTGACATACGCCTCAATCGCGTCCCCGAGGGACAGCGTGCGAGGAACCCCGTCGTCGAGAGCCAGCAGATTGACCCCGAACGTCTCCTGGAGGGAAGTTCTCTTGTAAAGGGAATTGAGGACGACCTGCGGCACTGCGTTCTTCTTGAGCTCGATGACGAGGCGGATGCCATCGTGGGAAGACTCGTCGCGAAGGTCTGCGATTCCCTCGAGCTGCTTGGCGTTCACGAGCTCGGCGATCTTCATCGCGAGACGCGCCTTGTTCACCTGGTAGGGGATCTCGCTCACGACGATGCGCGGATTCCCCTTGGGCCCCTCCTCGATCTCGCACACCGCGCGCATCTTGATTGAGCCCCGCCCGGTTGTGTAGGCATCCACGATCCCCTGACGGCCGACGATGACCGCCCCCGTCGGGAAATCCGGACCCTTGATGTGCTTCATGACCGCCTGCTGAATCTTGCCCTTGTCTGTCGATAGCTCCGGGTGCTCGAGGAGGTCGATGACCGCGTCGATCACCTCACCGAGATTGTGCGGCGGGATGTTCGTGGCCATGCCGACCGCGATTCCGCTCGAGCCGTTCACCAACAGGTTCGGGAAGCGAGCGGGGAGTACCGTCGGCTCTTGCTCAAAACCGTCGTAGTTGTCGACGAAATCGACGGTCTCCTCGTCGATCCCACGCAGGAGCTCCATGGCGATCTGCGAGAGACGCGCCTCCGTGTATCGGAGCGCAGCGGGCTCATCGCCGTCGATCGACCCGAAGTTGCCCTGCCCGTCGATGAGCGGGTAACGGGTCGAGAACTCCTGCGCAAGGCGCACGAGAGCGTCGTAGATGGCCTGGTCGCCGTGGGGGTGGTACTTCTTCATTACGTCGCCCACGAGCGCAGCGCACTTGCGGTGCTGCCGGTCCGGCCGTAGCCCGGCCTCGAGGGCCGCAAACAGGATCCTGCGATGGACCGGCTTCAGACCGTCGCGCACGTCCGGGAGGGCCCGGCTGACGATGACGGCCATCGCGTACTCGAGGAACGAGTACTGAACTTCCTCTTCAATCGTGACGTCGACGGGCCCGCCGTTGCCGGGCCCGGACAGCTTGTCTTGAAACGGTTCCTTCGCCATCAGCTCATCCTCAGATATCCAGGAAGCGAATGTCTTTCGCGTTATGTTGAATGAACGTCTTGCGCGCTTCCACGTCGTCGCCCATGAGCTTTGCGAACAGCTCATCTGCCAGCGCCGCATCCTCCATAGTCACGCGGAGGAGTGTCCGGTTGGCCGGATCGAGGGTGGTCTCGCGCAGCTCGATGGGGTTCATTTCACCCAGTCCCTTGAAGCGTGAGGCCTCGATCCGGCTCCCCTGGTTGGCTACCCGGTACTCGTTCAATTCGGCATCGTTCATGAAGTAGTGGACCTTGCCTTTGTGCTTGACGCGATACAGCGGAGGTTTCGCAACGTAGATATAGCCAGCCTCGATTAGCTCGCGCATGAAGCGGAAGAAGAGCGTCAGCAAGAGCGTTTTGATGTGCGCGCCGTCCTGGTCGGCATCTGCCATCGCCACGATCTTGTGATACCGGCACTTCGAGAGGTCGAACTCATCGCCGATTCCCGTGCCGATCGCAGTGATGATCGCCTGCACTTCCTTGTTCTCGAGCATCTTCGCGAGACGGGCGCGCTCGACGTTCAGAATCTTTCCTCGCAGAGGCAGGATCGCCTGGAACTCGCGGCTTCGTCCCTGTTTGGCCGTGCCGCCGGCGGAGTTCCCCTCCACGATGAACAGCTCCGCGCTCTCGGGGTCACGCGTCTGGCAATCGGCCAGCTTTCCGGGGAGCGTGGTCGACTCGAGGAGAGTCTTCCGCCGCACGAGATCGCGTGCCTTGCGAGCCTCGAGGCGGGCGCGCTGGGCGGCGATCGCTTTGTTGCAGATGGCCCGCGCTTCGCTCGGATGCTCCTCCATAAAGTCGGCCAGTTTCTCGTTCATAGAGGTTTCCACGAACGAACGGATCTCGGTATTGCCTAGTTTTGTCTTCGTCTGGCCCTCGAACTGCGGCTGCAGGAGCTTGACCGAGACAATCGCCGTCAGACCCTCGCGGCAGTCTTCTCCGACCAGCCCGTCGTCCTTGTCCTTGAGCAGACCTTTGGAACGCGCGTAGGAGGTCACGACGCGCGTCAACGAGCGACGAAACCCCTCCTCGTGCATTCCGCCCTCATGCGTATTGATGTTGTTGGCGAAGGTGAACACCGACTCGTTGAACGAGGTCGTCCACTGTAGTGCGACTTCGAGTTCATGGTTCTCGGCCTTGGACTCGAAGTAGATGACTCGCTTGTGGACCGCGTCGCGCGTGGAGTTCAGATGCTTGACGAAATCGACGATCCCGCCCGAGTAACGAAACTCCTCCCGCTGGGCGGGTTCGATGCGATGATCGATCAGGCGGATCTCGAGGCCCTTGTTCAGAAAAGCCATCTCGCGCAATCGCTGAGCGAGGGTGTCGAACTTGAACTCGCGATCCTCGGTGAAGATCTCCGGATCCGGCCAGAACGTGATCGTGGTCCCCGTGCGCTTGGCCGCTTTTACCGCCTTTAGCTTCGCCAGCGGGCGCCCCCGCTCGTAAGCTTGCTCCCACTGTTTGCCGTCGCGCGTAACCTGCACCTCGAGCCTTTCGGAGAGCGCGTTCACAACCGAGACGCCGACGCCGTGCAGACCACCCGAGACTTGGTAACCCTTGCCCCCGAACTTCCCGCCGGAGTGCAAGGTCGTAAGAACGACTTCGACCGCCGTCTTGCCCTCGCCTTTGACCGTGCCAACGGGGATCCCGCGCCCGTTGTCGGAGACGCGGCAGCCGCCATCGGCCAGCAACTCCACCGTGATGCGATCGCAGAACCCGGCCATGGCCTCGTCGACCGCGTTGTCGACGACCTCGTAGACGAGGTGATGCAGTCCCCGAGGGCCGGTGGAACCGATGTACATGCTGGGACGCTGACGAACCGGATCCAGGCCCTTGAGGACGGTTATGTCCTGGGCTGTGTAAGAGGTCTTGGGGCGCGTCCGGGTCGCCGGTACAGGGGCCTTGCGTGTGCTCATGCTTCCTTTGCTTTCGTCTCTGTCGAGATCGGTGTCGACATCGCTCTACACCCGTCCCCGGAGACCGCCCCCGCGGGCGATCGACATGCGGTTCGGGGCGCGCCCGACCGCATCGAGGAGCGGTGGATTCATTACACAAATCATAGCATTTACCAGGACTTTCTCTCGTTTTCGCGGGGGCCCGCGCGCCCGTTCGCGCGCCTCTTCCAGGCAGAACGAGCGCGGTCGAAAGCGATCGCCGGATCGTCTGTACCGGCCGGTGCCCGAGCCCTCGTCTCGGCGTTGCCGGCCTCGGGTTTGGGCATGGCTCTGGAAACAGCGTTTTTGCGCCGCGGACCGGTCCACACCCTGACCTCCCGAACGAGCTCGCGGTTCATCTCGACGTTGATGCGGCGCAGGATCTCCTCCGCGAGATAACCGATCTCGGTCGCCCACGCCGGCGAGTCGGCTCTCACGCGAAGCACACCATCTCGCAACGACGAGGGGTCCGCGTGCGCGGCGATATCTGCTCCGACGATCATCTCCCACCGATTCCACAGCGCGCCCGTCTGGATCGGGTCGTTGACGCCGGCCGTGCGGCCGACCTCACCCAACAGGTCGCCGATCCGCGGCGGCAGGTCCGCCGTCATCGGTCCGGCTCCACCTCGAGCGCACCGCCCCTCACCCTTATAGCGCGGGCTTGCCCGATCGCCGCCAGGGCATCGGGTTCTGCCGACGACAAGAGTGTCTGGCCCAGCGACCGGGCCGAATCCGCGAGCCAGGCGCGCCGCGCAGGATCCAGCTCCGAGAAAACGTCGTCGAGAAGCATCACCGGCTCGTCGCCCAAGACGTCGGTCAGAAGATCGTGCTCGGCGAGCTTCAACGCCAACGCCGCTGTGCGCTGATCGCCCTGTGACGCGAACGCGCGTGCGTCCAGCATGGCTCCGTCGCCGCCTGCCGCCAAGCGAACGCCTACGTCATCGCGTTGTGGTCCGACCAGTGATACACCACGCTCGAGTTCCCGGTCGCGGACGAGATCGAGGCTCGCACGCAGAGACTGCTTGATTTCGTCCTCACTCACATCTCCAGATCCTGCGACGGCTCGAAGACACACTCCCGACTCCAACCATTCGCTGATGTAACCGAGCTCGATACGACCCGTTCCCGCGATCTCTCCGAAGCGCTTGCGCGCGAGCGGCAGAAGAAGTCGAAGGCCTTCCAGACGCGCGAACGCCAGCGCGGCCCCGGCCCTACACAGACCGTCGTCCCACACCTCGAGCGTCTCCCTCACTTTGTGGGCAGCATGCTCGCCGCGGGGAGCGGACTTCAGTAACGCATTCCGTTGCTTGAGCGTCCGCTCCCACTCCCGCCGGAGAGAGTCCCGCACCGGACGCAACTTCACGACGAGCTCATCCAAGAAGCGTCGGCGCCCATCTGGAGAACCCTTGATCAGCGACAACTCGTCCGGACCAAAGAACACGCAGACGATCAACTCTCGCAACGACCTTGCCCCCGACGTCGGGGTCTTGTTGATCAAGGCCCGTGTCCCTTTGCCCGGGGTGAACTCCACATCAATGTGCAACGACCGCGCCTTCCGGAAGACATCCGCGTGGAGCAACGCCCGCTCGGTACCGTCTCTCACCAGTGCAACGTCGGACCCTCGCGGCGACCCCATCCCCCCGAGGCAATAGACCGCCTCGAGCAGGTTGGTCTTGCCTTGAGCATTCCGCCCGGTGACGAGATTCAGGCCAGGAGCAAACTCGACAGACTCATTCTCGTAGTTGCGGAAGTCCTCGAGGACGAGCCTGTCTACACGCACGTTCCCCTACGACAGCCTTACCGGCATCAACAGGTACGTAAAGCTGTCGTCTCCATCCCCGCGGATGATCGCCGGCTTCAGCCCGTCGAGAGCATGGAGCGTCACCCGCTCGTTCTGAATCGACGACACCCCATCGTTCAAGAACATGGGGTTGAAAGCAATGACCAACGGCTCACCGTTGTACTCCGCGTCGAGGATTTCTTGGCCCTCTCCCACATCCGGAGTGTGCGCCGATACCTCGAGCTCGGCGTCCAGACGCAGCTTGACCGGCAGATTGTTCTGGGCGAGGAGTCCCACCCGGCGTGATACCTCGAGGAGAGCTTCCCGCTCGACTACCAGTTTGTTCGGATAACTCTCCGGTAAGAGCTGCCGATAATTGGGGAACTCTCCCTCGATGAACCGCGTGCCGATGATGGCCTCGCCAACTTCCGAGTCCTCGCCCAAGCCAATCGAGAACGCCATCAGGTTGTCCTTAACAACCGCCTTGACCCGTCCCTGGCCCGTCTGCAGCGCCCGCGCCAATTCTCCCAGCGCCCGGGCTGGGAGAACCACCTTGCGCTGATCCGAAGGTCCTCCGGCGATCGGAAGGGTGCACACCGCCAGACGGTACGAGTCCGTCGCCGCCAGCGCAGCTTCCCCCGCGTCGATCTCCCACAACACCCCCGTGAGAACCTGCCGGCTCTCATCAGTGGACGCCGCCTTGATTACCTGAGACAACGCGACCGCGAGGGCACCACCATCGATCTCAACTGCAATCTCATCACCGTGGCTCGAATCAATCGGCAACTCGGGATAGTCGTCGGCCGCGAGGGTCTTGACCCGGAAGTGCCCACGTCCCGAACCAATCTCTACATCGCCATCGCCCATCGCCAGGCTCACCTGACCAGGTGCCAGACTCCTCATCATTTCCCCGAACAGCCGGCCTGGGACAATCCCACGACCTGGGTCATCCACCGCCGCCCGAAACACCGTCTGCATCGTTAACTCAAGGTCGGTCGCTGCAACCACGACCTCTCCGGACTCATGGGCTTCGACACGCAGACCGGAGAGCACAGGCAGAGTCGCCCTATTCGAGATCGCCCGAGACGTGAATTGCACCGCCTCGAGCAGGTTGTCTCGCTCACATCGAAATTTCATGTGCTTCCTCCGATCGAGAACCTACACGGGTTAACTTAAGTCCAGGGTGTGACACAACACGACGTTTGTGGGAAGGACTTTTCGAAAAAGTTAAAGAGTTTTTCTCGTAGTAGTCGTAGGTCCTGTTGAAGCTGTGGACAATGGGGTGATCCGGCTGCTCCTAGGGTCTGTTGTCTTGTTGAAATCGAGGGTAAGTGGGACGCGTGCGTGCGCGCCCTAGCGGTGTTTTTGTGGGGCGATGACAAGTTATGCACGAATTTCGGGCGGGGTTGTCCGTTATCCACGCGGGGCCTGTTGGCGAATACGTGTGGTGAGCTCCTTCACCTGCTCGAAGACGAGGGGACGCTCTTGCATCTGTTGGCGAATCTTGTTGGTTGCGTGGATAACGGTGGAGTGGTCTCGTCCCCCGAAGCGATCGCCGATTTGGGGAAGCGAGAGATCGGTGAGTTCCCTGCAGAGGAACATGGCGACCTGGCGCGCAGTGACCAGGGGCCGCGACCGGTTGGGTGATCGAATGTCGTCGCCCGAGACGTCGAAGTATTCCGATGCGACGGAGATGATTAGGTCGGCCGTGACCCGGGCTTCGGCTGCGTTGGGGAGCAGGTGCTGCAGGACGTTTTGAGCGAGGTCGGGCGTGACTTCAGATCGAGTGAGGGAAGCGTACGCGGCTACCCGTATTAGTGCCCCTTCGAGTTCGCGGATATTCGTCTGGATGCGGCTGGCGATGAACGACATGACATCGGGGGGGATGGGGAGGTGCTCGACCTCGGCCTTTCGTTGCAGGATGGCCAGGCGGGTCTCGAGGTCTGGAGGCTGGATGTCGGTGATGAGACCCCACTCGAATCGCGTGCGCAACCGCTCTTCGAGAGTGGAGATCTTCTTGGGGGGTCTATCGGAAGTGATCACAAGCTGGCTCTTAGGGTGGAGCGCGTTGAACGTATGGAAGAACTCTTCCTGGGTTCGCTCCTTGCCCTCGAGGAACTGGATGTCGTCGATCAGGAGCAGGTCCGCAACGCGATACCGGGAGTGAAAGTCGGGGATCGTGGTACGGCGAAGCGCAAGGATGAAATCGTTCATGAACTGCTCGGTCGAGACATAACGGATCGCCAGGCCCTGGTGGCACTTCCGCACGTAATGGCCGATTGCGTGCAACAAGTGCGTCTTACCGAGACCCGCCTCCCCGTAGATGAATAACGGGTTGTAGGCCTTGGCGGGTGCCTCGGCAACGGCGAGAGCGGCGGCGTGCGCGAACCGGTTGGACGATCCGATCACAAAGGAGTCGAACGTGTAGCGGGGATGGAAGTCGGCGCTGTCAGTGTGCGCCGGAGGGTCGCCGGCCCGGGGGAATGAATCGGGTTCGGCTTCGAGCGGAGGAGATTCCGCGAGGTCGTCTTCTGAGCCTGGCTCAGTGACCAGCGTGACACCGAGGGTATTCACAGCGCACGACTTGACGGCCTCGGTCAGCTGCGTCATGTACCGGGACTCGATCCATTCCTTTGTGAAGGTGTTCGGTGCTCGCAAAACGAGCGTGTCTGCGGTGAGTTCGACGGCGCGGATCTTGCCGAACCACGCGGAGAAGTTGCCTTCGGACAGGTTGGTTCGGAGAGCCTTTGCAGCCCTCTTCCAGAACTCTTCGGCCGTTTCGACGGCGTCCAGGCCATCGCGTGATTGGGCCCCCGGAACCGGTCGGTCGCCCTCCGAGGGCGAAATTGGGTCCGGAAGCCTCCGCGCGGAGGTAGGCACGTTCTCCCCCTTGCTGTTCATTCGTGCGAGAGCCCCCGCAGCCCTCACTGTCTCGTCTTTTTCCACAGGCCCAGATCGGTCCGCGACTGCCGGGTAGATCGGGCCCCGGCAGTCGAATGCGAATGAGGCCGTGAGTTCGAGGGGAGTGTCGCCGGTCAACAGCTTTATCCACAGCTGTGGACATCTCGCTGTTCACGTCGACGCGCCGCCATCCTCGACCGGTGCTGCCGGGGGAAGTGCACAGACCTCGTCCGCTTCCGAGATCCAAGAGGGCCCATGTTAGGTCGAGTAGTCGTCATCCGGTCAAGAGTTGTTCGCGAACCGGCGGGTGGACTTCAGGCAAGCCGGTTGACGTGCAAAAACGCGCGTCGTCTATACTGCGCCGGCACTCGGAGAAGCCCCCAGTATTTCGCGACCACGATTCTTCGCGGACCGGTGGGGCATTTGGCACGAAGGTGGAGTTAGTGACGAAGCGCACTTTTCAGCCCAATAATCGTCGGCGCAAGCGGAAGCACGGATTCAGGGCTCGAATGCGCACCCGCTCCGGCCGGGCGATCCTGAAGGCTCGTCGGGCCAAGGGCAGAAGCAAGCTGTCGGCGTGAGGGGCGGCGACAGCAGTCCCGAGTAATGCCCGCCTATCGACCTCTAGCGAATAGCAAGGAGTACCGCCGGGTCATGAGCCGGGGAAAGCGCGCCCGACGAGATGGGGTGACGGTCGTCGCCGCCCCCAGTGGAGCGCTCCAGGGCCCGCGGGTGGGGCTGGTAACGAAGGTCAACCCGAGGGGAGCGGTCGCCCGCAACCGGGCTCGGCGGCGCCTGCGGGAGGCGATCCGGGCGGCGCACCCTCGGCCCGGGTTTGACATAGTCGTGGGTGGGGGTCCCGAAACGATCGACATGGAGTTCCAGGAACTGGTAACGCAGATCACGGAGGCATTGACCGAAACCGGCGTGGAGTGTGGCAGATGATGAGCGGAGCCGGGATGAGCAACCTTCCGCGCCGAGTCGCCGTCAACCTCATTCGGACATACCGATGGGCGACCGCCGGGATGCCCCGGCACTGCCGCTATGAACCGACCTGTTCCGCGTACGCGAGCGACGCGATCAGCGCGCGCGGCTTGATCCGGGGTGGGTGGCTGGCGGTCCGACGGATAGGCCGGTGCCATCCGTGGGCGCCGGGGGGCGTGGATCGGGTTCCCGCCACACCGGGGAGGCAAGATCACTAGTGGGCTTTTTCGAGATCTTCGCGGCCGCGCTCGCCGGGTTCTATGCCGTCGTTCCGAGCTACGGCCTGGCGATCATTCTGCTCACGGTCATCGTGCGCCTCTTGTTGCTCCCGCTCACCATCAAGCAGACCCGCTCGATGAGGGAGATGCAGCTGATCCAGCCCGAGGTCAAGAAGCTGCAGGCGAAGTACAAAGGGAATCGCCAGAAGCTGAACGAGGAGACGATGAAGCTCTACAAAGAGCACAACGTCAACCCCTTCGGCGGCTGTCTCCCGCTTGTCATGCAGTTCCCCGTGTTCATCGCGCTGTATCGCGTGCTCTACACGCCGCTTCAGTACATGGGATTCCGCGACGACAACCCGGCGGACAACGTGGTGGAGTGGGTGCGGGCGACCGGGGAGCAGGCGGGCGCGGCGGTCCCCGATCTCATCGCGAACTCGGCCCTGGCGAGGGGCCTGGACAACATGCCCCTCGTCGTCAACGAGTTCCTCGGCTTCCTCCGTCTCGATTGCAGCCCCAGCCAGGTGCTGAGCGGAAGCGAGAGTCTGTCGGTTCAGGGAGAGGCGTGCGGCAGCGGAGTGATCTCGTTCATCCCGTACGTCATCCTTATGTTGCTGATGGGGTATACCACCTACTACCAGCAGAAACAGATGCAATCGAGCCGGGGCGCCACCGACCCCCAGGCGCAGCAGATGCAGATGTTCATGAAGATCCTGCCCCTCATGCTGCTGTTCTTCTCGTTCACGTTCCCATCGGGTCTCACGGTCTACTGGCTGACCACGAACGTGTGGACCATCGGGCAGCAGCGCCTCATTCTGAAAAAGGTGCCGCCGGTCGATCTCACCAAGAAGAAGGCAACGCCGGCGAAAGGTGCCGGCGACGGCAGGGTCGCCGGACAATTGGAGACGAAGAAACCGGGTGCCTCCAGCCCGGGGGGGAAGAATTCTTCCGACCAGAAGAACGCCACCAAACCGCATCCATCCAGCAAGAAGAGAAGGAAACGATGACCGAGGCCGGCGTGCCGGAATCCGAAGAGGAAACCTCACAGCCCGGGGAAGCGGGGCCCGAAGACGAAGAGCCCCGGGGCGATGACTACGATCAGGAGCGCCCCCCGCCCGAACCCGGCGAGGTCGCGGAGGTAGCCGAGGAGTTCGTTGCCGGCCTCATCGAAGCGATGGAACTCGAGGCGGAGATCTCGTCGCGCGTCGAAGAGGACACGGCTCACGTGGATGTCACCGGTGGGGATCTGGGGGTCCTGATCGGGCGGCGGGGCCAGACACTCGACGCGGTCCAGGAGATCACGAGGACGGCCGTGCAGCGACGGCTGAGAGCCCGCATCCGCCTCATGGTCGACGTCGAGGGGTACAGAGAGCGCCGGCGGCAGTCTCTGGCCGAGTACGCCAGGTCCATGGCCCGGCGGGCGAGGGAACGTGGCACCGAGATCGAGCTCGAGCCCATGAACGCGTACGAGCGCAAGATCGTGCACGACGCGGTCGCGGAGGTGGAGGGTTCGGCCAGCTTCAGCGAGGGTGAGGAGCCCTACCGCAAGGTGGTCGTGCGCGGGGCCTAGAAGCAAAGGCCCAGGTCAGCGGGCGTTTCACGGGAATCATGGAGAACCCCCTCGAGAGATACGCCGAGCTGCTGAGGCGGTGGGCAGGCCGCCTCGATCTCGTCGCCCCGGGCGATCTCGAGCGGTTAGAGGAGCGCCACATCGCCGACTGCCTTCGCCTCGCCCCCCTTCTGGATGAGCTGCCCGACGGGCCGTGTGCGGACGTCGGCTCCGGCGCCGGGCTTCCCGGAGTTCTTCTGGCGATCGTTCGCCCGGAACGGCCCTGGAGGCTGATCGAGCCACGCCGGAGGCGGGCCGCGTTCCTGGAGGAGGTGATCCGGGAACTGGGCCTCACCTGCGAGGTGGTCGTCGCAACGGCCGCTGACGCCGCCCGCGATCCAGGTCTCGCCGGATCCCACGCAGCCGTCACCGCGCGGGCCGTGGCGCCCTCCGAACACGCCATGGCCGCAGTCCTTCCGCTGGTGGCACCCGGCGGCGCCGGCGTCGTCTTCATCGGAGAGAGCGGTGCGCCTCCAGCTGAATCCGAGGAATGGGCCCCCGGGATTGCTATCATCCGGGTTGATCGGTAATCGTTTGGCAATTAGTGGGTGACGTGACTGAAATAGGCATCTATTGGAAACTATTGGATTCCAGGGAGGCCGCGCCCGGGCGCGGCCGGGTGGCGTGCGTCGCCAATCAGAAAGGCGGTGTGGCGAAAACAACCACCGCAATCAATCTCGCCGCCGGCCTCGCCCTGCGCGGGCACCGGGTGCTGGTGGTCGATGCCGATCCGCAGTCGAATGCCACCACCGGGCTCGGCGTCGATCACCGCAGCGCCTCTCCTACAACCTACGACCTGCTGATCGGAGAGGCGAAGCTCGGCGACGTCGTCGCGGGGACGGCCATTCCAGGACTCAGCCTCGCCCCGGCCTCGCTCGACCTGGCCGGCGCCGAGGTCGAGCTCGTGGGCGCCCGAGATCGCGAGAAGGTGCTGGCCGCGGCGCTGGCCGGATGCACAGAGGCTTACGACCTCACGATCATCGACTGCCCTCCGTCGCTGGGGTTGCTGACGGTGAACGCGTGTGCGGCCGCCCACGACCTCATCGTTCCCGTCCAGTGTGAGTACTACGCGCTCGAGGGCCTCGAGCAGCTCCTCGGCACCGCCGAGCGCGTGCGCGCCGCGGTTAATCCGGAGCTGCGGATCGCAGGGTTCCTGCTGACCATGTTCGATGCGCGCACGAAGCTGGCGGGACAGGTCGCGGCCGATGTGCGCAAGCACTTCGGCAGGCGGGTGTTCGACACCGTGATCCCGCGCAGTGTGCGCCTCTCAGAGGCGCCCAGCTTTGGCGAACCGGTTCTAACGCTGGATCCGACGGCACGCGGGGCGATTGCGTACCGGTTGCTGGCGCAAGAGGTCGAAGCGCTCTACAAGCTGGACGTGCATCCGCCACCTCCGCCCGAAGTCGTCCGCGTAACGTCGTCGCCGTCGACTCCCGGACCTGGTGGACGCGGGTACGGAATCACCACGGCGAGACCGGCCGGACTCGAGCGAGCGTGGCCACCCCGCGATCCCCATTCGGAGTTTGAACCGAGAAAGGGAGGGGTTCGGGGGAACCGAGGAAAGGGAGGGGTTCGGGGGAACCAGTGAGACGGGCTGGTCGGAGAGGAAGAAAGGAAGACATCACGCGATGAACAAAAGATCGGGTTTGGGACGCGGGCTTGACGCGCTCCTTCCGGCGCAGACACCGCACGCCGATGAGCGCGCGGGGCTGCTCGAGCTGGCGCTGGATGAAGTGGATGCCAACCCGTTGCAACCGAGGACTGATTTTGGCGGAGCAACGCTTCGCGAGCTCGCAGCATCTATCCGACGACTCGGAGTTCTGCAGCCGCTGCTCGTGCGTCCGCGCAACCGTCGCTTTGAGCTGATCGCCGGTGAGCGCCGGTTACGCGCGGCCCGGATTGCCGGGCTCAGCACGGTGCCGGTCGTCGTCGTGGAGGCGGACGAGCGTGGGTCTCTGGAGCGAGCGCTCGTCGAGAACCTCCATCGCGAGGATCTCAATCCCATCGAAGAGGCGGCCGCCTACCGGCAACTCATCGACGAAGGTGGGCTCACGCAAGAGGAGCTCGGTAGCCGTTTGGAGCGCAACCGCGTCACCATCACGAACGCGCTTCGATTGCTTGATCTGCCGACATCGATCCAGGCGATGCTCGTCGATCGCGCGCTGAGTGCGGGGCACGGTCGCGCGCTGCTTGGTCTGGCGGACAACCCGTTTCAGGAACGTCTCGCGCGGCGCGTCGCGCACGAGAAGCTCTCGGTGCGCGAAACCGAGGACCTGGTGCGCCGCTAC
Source organism: Actinomycetota bacterium (assembly GCA_050694175.1). Taxonomy (GTDB): domain Bacteria; phylum Actinomycetota; class CADDZG01; order CADDZG01; family WHSQ01; genus JBOGXA01. Next base: position 95,884 of record JBOGXA010000005.1, on the reverse strand, counting down.
CAGTCGATGTCGGCACCGGGGGGACGCGGACAATCGGTCGAGCGTCCGGCCCAGGTCGCGGACGCTCAGCGAGAGCTTGCCGATCGCCTCCAGACGCGCGTTCGCGTCGAGATGGGAAAGCGCAAGGGGAGGATCGTGGTCGACTTCGTTTCCCTAGAAGAGCTTGACCGGCTCGTGCGGGCGATCGCCGGAGACAAGAGCGACCCGGAAAGGGTTACCCCGCGCTAGTCGCCGCCCGGACCTCCGAACGGCGGAAGTACGCGCGCACGCCCCCTGCGATCGCGTCGGCTATCGCCGCGCGAAAGGCGGAGTGCTCGAGGCGGGCGGCCTCGGCCGGGTTTGTGATGAAGCAGGGCTCCACCATTACCGCCGGCATACGCGTTTCCTTGAGGACTGCATAGGACTGCGGATGGCTGCGGCAATCGTCGAGTCCGATTGCCACCATCTGCTCTTGAATGGCCTCGGCCAGACGCTGACCGCCCCGCGATCCTCGAAAGAAATAGGTGGAGGAACCGCGCGCGGCCCCCTCGTCGTGCGAGTTCAGGTGCAGGGCGATGAACAGGTGGGCGCCGAGGTCGTTAGCCCGCGCGGCCCGCTCGTTGATGTCGGGGCCCTCGACTTCTGTGCGGGTAAAGCGCACCCGGGCCCCCGCTCTTATCAGTCGCTCGGCGACGCGACGGGCCAGGTCCCAGCAGACATCGGCCTCACGCAGAGCATTGGGCCCGATCCCGCCGGAATCATCTCCGCCGTGGCCCGGATCGACGACGATGAGCGCTCGATGAATGCCGGGCTGATCCTGGAGGCGAATCTCCTCGCGCAGCACGGCCGCCGTGCCGGCTCGCTCGACCCGGAGCCCGGTCACGGCTTCGAGGCTGACCGGCCCAACGATCCCGTCCTCCGCGACGTCGTACTCCCTCTGGAACGCCCGCACCGCGCGGTGGGTGTCCGGCCCGAAGATCCCGTCCTCGCGGCCGGCGTCGAAACCGAGCGCGTTCAGGCGCAGCTGGAGCGTCAAAACGTCGTCCCCCCGCATCAGCGGATGGCGCAGGTAGAGCGCCCGGTCGCCAAGTCGCCACGACGCATCGACGAGCTCGGCCCACGTGTGCGGGCCAAGAATCCCGTCCGCCAGGAGGCCGCGGCGCTGCTGGAAGGTGCGGACGGCATGGGTCGTCTGCGGTCCGAAGTGCCCCGGCCTGTCTTCGATGTCCAGGCCGAGAGCGCGCAGGCGGGCCTGGACATCGGCCACCTGGCCCGAGCTTTCACCCTCTCTCAACAACAAGATCTTCATGGCCCCCGCTCCACCGCGGCATCGTAGAGACGGCGCATCAACGGATAGGGATTTACCCACTTTCCGCCGGGTTCCTGGATCCCGACGTGCAGATGGTACGTGAACTCATCGGAGTGGCCCGGAACGGTGGAGTACCCGGTGTTGCCCACCTCGCCGATGTCCCCGCCCGCGCTCACCCGCTGCCCGCGTGCCAGCCCCGGGGCGAAATCCTCGAGGTGAGCGTAGAACCAGTAGCGTCCGTCATCGCCGCGTATCCCCACCCGCCATCCGGAGTAGAAGGTCCATCCGAGTTGCTCGACGCGCCCGCCCAGCACCGCTCGCACGGGCGTCCCCGGCTCGGCAAAGATGTCGTTCCCCTCGTGTACACCGATCTGGCGCCACACACTGCCGACCAGCCGCATCCGAGGAGCATGCCAGTCGTCTCGGAAGTTGATGACCGAGTACCAATCGGTTCGCGCCACGGGGAAGACCATGCCGCGGTGACGCACCGGGGGGAGGTAGGAGGGTTCGACGCGGGCCAGACGCCCGTGGGCCGGGGCGCCAAAGAGCGCAGCGACGGCAAGCGCCGTCAGGATTCTCTTGGTCATTTGCGTCGGTCTTTGAAGACGACCTATAGACGGTTGGCCTCGAGCCAGCGTTCGGCGTCGATCGACGCCATGCAACCGAGGCCGGCGGCGGAGATCGCCTGGCGGTAGCGGAAATCGACGACGTCCCCGGCGGCGAAGACCCCAGGAACCGAGGTCTCGGTGCTGGATCCGGGCGTCACGATGTATCCGCCGTCGAGTTCGAGCTGCCCCTCGAAAAGTGACGTGTTCGGGGTGTGACCGATTGCCACGAACAACCCGGAGACGTCGAGGTCGCGTTCGCCGCCCTCCACCACATTCTCGATGTGGATGCTCTCCACAGTGCCGTTGCCCGAGATCCTCGTGACCAGAGAATCCCAGATGAAGTCGATCTTGTCGTTGCCAAACGCGCGGTCCTGCAGGATCTTCGAGGCACGGAGCTCCGAGCGCCGATGGACAACCGATACCTTGGTCGCGAACTTCGTGAGGAAGATCGCCTCTTCCATCGCCGAATCGCCTCCCCCCACGACCGCGATCTCCTTGTCTCGGAAGAAGAATCCGTCGCACGTCGCACACGTTGAAACTCCATGGCCGAGCAGCTCGCGCTCACCCGGGATGCCCAACATTCGCGCCGACGCCCCCGTGGCAATGAGCACGGTTTTGGCCAGATATGTGGAACTGCCGGTGGTGACGGCGAAGGGGCGACTCGAGAAGTCGACGGCCGTCACATCCTCGGTCAGGTATTCGGCACCGAAGCGGGCGGCCTGCTTACGCATCCGCTCCATCAACTCTGGGCCCATGATCCCGTCAACGAAGCCGGGGTAGTTCTCGACGTCGGTGGTCAGCATGAGTTGGCCGCCCGCGTCGATGCCCTCGATGATGAGAGGACGAAGGTTGGCGCGCGCCGAGTAGACGGCTGCCGTCAGCCCCGCGGGTCCGGATCCAAGGATGATTACGTCTCGTACGTCGGTCATTTTTATCGCCTCACCTTATCGAACCGCCACCTGCGGGAGGCAATTCCCGAGCCTGGTCAGCGGACGTTGCCGGCCGCTGTGCTGAGTGGGGTATCGCATGTGCCGCGCGCAAACACCCAGATGCTGTAGCGGTCGAGCGCGCCCTCCGGCTGGTCTGTGTAGACGAATCCGAGCACGAGTGCGGACTCTCCCTCGAAGCGGCCGAATCTCCCGGCGACCGGGAGTGCAGGGCCGGTGCTCGCCTCCAGGACGTTGCGCGTACAGAGCGTGACCGTGCCGGCGTCGTCTCCGGCACCCCGCGCGAGGACGGCGACGAACCGGTCCTGGAGGACGGCGGCATCCTCGGTGTCGTATGAGTCTGCGAATTGGCCGAACAGCGCGCTTCCACCGAGCCGCGCCAGGTCGCTTTCTGCGAGCCTGCTCAACGACTTTGCGTTGCGCGACGCCTCAGGTTCGGCCTGGTCCTGGGCGGCGAACGCACGCTGATGTTCGCCGCCGAAGACCGGACGGGGACCCTCGGGAGCGGCTCCGCCCCCCGCGTCTTCTCCGGTCACGGCCGCTTCTCCACCTGAGTCGTCGCCCTCGTCGGTCCCTGCGGTCATCAACGAGCCGATGGCCACGGCGACCACCAGCAAGGCGGCGGCCGCCCCGAAGACCACTCCGGCCATCCCGCTCCGGGATTCCTTACGAGGTGGAAGAGGGATGATCGTGGCAGCGCGGCGCCGGTCGGCCCCCATAACGGCCGCGATCCCTCGATCGAGCCGCACCACTTCGGTGCCGGTCAACCCCTCATGCGGGTAGTCGAGCAGGGCATTCAGCCCCGCCAGCTCCTTCCGACAATCGGCACACGACTCAAGATGACCGGCCACCGCGGCCCGATCGTCGTCCGCGAGCTCGCCCTGGACGTACGGGCGCAACAGCTCTGAGCAGCGTTCGTGGGTGAGATTGGTGTTCATGTCACATCCTTGGACGGAGCCGCGCCCCTCGGATGTTCCAGGAGCTCGGCAAGTCGACGTCGACCCCGGCTGATTCGCGATTTGACGGTCCCGACCGCGACCCCGGTCAGAGTGGCGATCTCCTCGTAGGGGATGCCGCCGAGGTCGTGCATGCAGACGGCTTCCCGGTACTCTTCGGGTAGCTCCTGGAGCGCCCTGGACAAATCGACGCGCGCTGTTACCGCGTCCTCGACCGACGATGGGTTGCCTGAGTCGGGGAGCTGCTCGGTGGGCACCGGCGTCCGCTTCCTCTTGCGGAGTACGTCCTTGCACGAGTTGATCCCGATGCGGTACAGCCAGGTGCCGAACGAGCTATCCCCCCTGAAATCGGCGGCGCGCCGGAATGCCTGAACGAATGCGTCTTGCGTCGCGTCGAGTGCGTCCGAGCGCTCCCCGGTCATCCGCATTGCCAGCCCGAAGATGCGTTCCTCGTGCCGGCGAACGAGCGCGGTGAAAGCGGATTCGTCTCCATTCCGGAAACGTTCCACCAGCTCGCTATCGTTCCGTTCGTCGTTGAGCATCACTCAGGCCCGTGGAAGGCGACCTCTGAGATGGTTGCCGTCCCAGTATCGTCCGGCAGGCGCGTGATCCAGACGAGCCAGTAGCGAGCCTCGACGCCCTCCAGGGTGATCTCGGCCGATGCGGACACCGACGTATCCCCGACCACCTCGAGGTCATCCGCGGTTGTGGGTTCGTCGTCTCCCGCCCGCACCTCTACGGTCCCCGCGCGACCCGAGATCTCGATGCTGCCGACCTCTGCGCCGGGGCCGAGGTCGAAGACGAGGCCGACGCCGCTCTTACCCAACACGTCGAGGGGCGAACTGTAATTCTCCGTGGTCCACGAGGTCCCCGGCCTGCCGTCGATCGCGAGGTTGACCTCGTCGGCATGCTCGGACCCGTCTCCTGGAGGTGGATCGAAGTCGGCGACGCTCTCGACCTGGAGCTCCGACCCGCCGTTCGACCCGCCGGCCCCATTCGATCGAGCGCCGTCGTCGGGAGCGAGGAACTGTGGGATAAGGATTGCCAGAAGGGCGACGACCGCGACGATGCCCAGTACGGGCGCCACCCATCTGAGCTCCGTTCGTTCGCCGGGCCGGGCCGACGGTGGCGGAGGTCCGTGGGAACGCACGTCCGGAGTGGCCGCGGCCAGAACCGAGGTCGCCCCTCCGCCGGCCGAGTCCAGCGCAGTCGCCATCTCGGCGGCCGAGCCATACCGGTGGTCGGGGTCCTTCTCGAGCGCCTTCATCAACACGGCATCGAGCGTGCGGGGGACGTCCGCCCGGATGCTGCGCGGCGGGGCAGGCGGCTCCCGGACGTGCATCATGGCGGTCGCGATCTGGGTGTCGGCGGCGAAGGGGGGGCGACCCGTCACGAGTTCATAGAGCAGCACGCCGAGCGAGTAGAGATCAGAGCGCGCGTCGGGCGTGAGTCCCTGCGCCTGCTCCGGCGAGATGTAGGCGACGGTTCCCAGGATCGAGCCCGTGGAAGTCAGGTCGCCCGTCGCGAAGGCCGCCTTGGCGATACCGAAGTCGCCCACCTTGAGAGTGCCGTCCTCGGTTATCAGCACGTTTTCCGGCTTGATGTCACGGTGGACGACGTCGTGACGGTGGGCGTATTCGAGCGCTTCGCAGATCGACCGCCCGAAGGCGATCACCTCGTCGGCAGGCATCGGCCCCGAGTCCCTCCGGGTTGCCAGAGTTCCACCTCCGCAGTTCTCCATCACTATGTAGTGCCGGTGAGTACCTTCGTCGTCTGCCTGAGAGCCTGTGTCGTAGATGGCAACGATGTGGGGATGGGTGAGTCTTGCGGCCGCCATCGCCTCCCGCCTGAACCGAGCGATGAAGGCTTCGTCTTCTGCCAGGTGGTCGTGGAGGATCTTGATGGCCACCGGCCGCGCCAGCACCTCGTCGCGCGCCTTCCACACGCGCCCCATCCCTCCGGTTGCGATGAGGGACTCGAGCACGTAACGACCGGCCAGGGTCGTCCTAGCTCCGGATGACATGGAAGGGAATGCTACGAGGTGGCGGCGTCTGCGTTCGCGGTTGCCACGGCCCAGTCCTCGATGGGGCCGATTCGCGTGACGACCAGGGTGGAGGCGGTCCTCCGGAGCCTGATGTGAAGAACGCCCTCGGGGTCGAGTTCGGCCCTCACCAGCCGGACCTCGGCCTCGTATGCGAGCTCCTCGGCCTTTGCCTCGATGTCGTGCTGGGTGGCGTTGATTTCCTTGGTGGTGAGCGAGTGGATGATCTCCGTGGCGATGTCATCGGCAGTTGAGTCGAGAGTGAAGAAGTTCACCAGTACCGAGCCGACGTCGAATATGACAACGCCTGCGATGGCGAGGCCCGCAAGCAGCTTCACCAGCCAGTCGGCAATGATTCCTCGTTCGTTAAGTTTCACGGCATCTTTATCGGACGCGCTCAGCCCCTTCTGAACCGGTGGCCGAGACCGAATTCGCCCCCTCCGAGCGGGTTGCCCTTCGGGCTCCCCGCTCTCCGTCGGGGGAACCCCGGCGACCCAGCCCGCCTCACTGGTTCCCCCGAACCCCCTCCTTCTGGCGGGCTATCCGGTGGGTCTCACCCGGCGCGCGACCAGGCTCCTCACGTGGTCGAGTTCCTCGATCCCGAGTAGGCGCGCCAGAAGGAGGTACGCGACCGCTCCCACCGTCACCGGAACCCCCACGGCCAGGGCCTCCTCCAGAAGTCCCGCCGGGTCGAGGGTCGTCTCCAGCACGCGCCAGACCCCCCAAACGACCGCCCCCATGAGCCCGGCTGCGGCCATTATCCGGGCGAGCGAACGGCCCACCCTGCGCCCGTCAAGGCCCCCCAGCCGGCGCGCCAGCGAGCGCCCCTGCACGGTTGCTCCGAACCAGTAGGCGAGCGCGTGACCGGCGGCGAGGCCCCGGGCGCCCAGCCATGCGTACAGCGGGAAGTTGATCGCCGTGTTGAGCGCAACCGCTGCGCAATTGATCAGGAAGGGTGTCTTCGTATCCTGCAGCGCGTAAAAGGCGCGGAGGAAGAGCTGGAACAACGAGAACGGAAGCAAGCCCAGAACGAAGAACCGCAGCACGCCGGCCACCAGCTCTGTCGACGCGTTGCTCATCCTCCCGTACTCGATGAGGAGTCGGACGATTCCCTCACCCAGGACGAAGTAACCGATTGCCGCGGGGAAGACCAGGAAAGCCGTGGTTCGGATGCCGGTGGATAGCCGGTCCACGAACTCGCCCCAGCGCTCGGCCGATGCGTGACCGCTCATATCGGGCAGCAACGCGGTGATTATCGAAACCGCGAAGAGGCCGTGCGGAAGCATGAAGAACGCGAAGGCAAAGACGTACGCGGTGTAGTCACCCGTCTCTCTGTAGGCGAGCCACTGAACGATCAGGTAACCGATCTGATTCGCGATCACGTACCCGACGACGAAGACTGAGAGCCGGGCGAGCTTCCCCACGGATGGATGCCGCAGAGAGAGACTGAATCGATAGCGCCCCAGTCCGCGCAGAAACGGAAGTTGGGCGATTGCCATTAGCGCTACTCCGGCGGTCGTGCCCACGCCCACAATCCACAATTGCGTCGTCGTCACCGCTCCGACCGTCACGGTTGGGTACGCCTGACGAAAAGCAAGGAAGACGGCGATGACCGCGAGGTTGTTCAAAACCGGTGTGTACATCGGCGCACCGAACCGTTTGTGGGCGTTGAGCAATCCGGCTGTGATCGCGGTCAGCCCGTAGAAGATGATCTGCGGGATGAACAGGCGCAGCAGGAAAGTCAGGCTCTCCTTTTGGTGGGCGATCTGCTCGGCCGTGCCCTCCAGTCCGCTCGAATAAAGACGGGTGATGAGCGGTGCCGCCAGGATGCCGAGGGCCGAGATGGCGACTAGAACAACGAGAGAGATGTTGATGACGGCGCTTGCAACTTCCCAGGCGCGCTCCTTGCCTTCCTTGGCCAACAGCTCGACAAACACCGGGACGAAGACCGAGGTGAGGATTCCGCCCAGTACCAGCTCATAAACGATGTTGGGAGCGGTGTTGGCCAAGTTGTACGTGTCCGAGAGACCTCCGGACTCGAGTACTCCGAACGCGGCCGCGATCGCAGTTATCCGCAGAAGGCCCGTCACGCGCGACAGGATCGTGCCGAGCGACATGACGGCAGTGGCTCGTGATAGCGACTTCGTCAAGCCGCGCTCGCCCTTGCGCTCCGACGGCGGAGAGCCCTGACGACGTAGAAGAGGACCAGGAAAGCCAGGGCTCCAAACGTGATGCCCAGCGCAACGCGGTTGAACGCGGTCGATCTAATAGTTATTCGCTTTGCATCCCCGAATTCGTAGCCATCAGGCGTCGTCAAACGCACATCGAGCGGGAACTCTCCGCTGGATCGAGCCACTACCTCGAACGTGATCCGCTCCTGGGCCTGTTCGATGTCTTCCGGCAAGACGTCGCGTGCAAGGTCAAGCCGTGTCGACTCGAGCACGACATTCACTCGCACCGGATACTCGGTATTACGAAAGATGATCACGGGGATCTCGCCGCGCTCGGACGTTAAGGCAATCTCGAGCTCGGTGCCTCCGAAGATCCCGATCTTGCCGAGCTCGCGCCGGACCTCATCTTCCGTCTCAACGATGTAACTCCGTCCCGCTCCCAGGTCTGCCCACCACGCGCGGCTCTGGGCGACCATCAGGTTGCGGTAGAGCCGCCGGGTGAGGGAATCGGGCGGCTCGATGGACCCGAAGTGCCCGACGAGTTCCTCAGCAGACCGGATGTCGTCGAAGTATGAGGAGTCGGGTTGCCCAGCCAGATCTTGTGCCCGGGTGACGATCCGCCGGTCGGTCGCCCGATCCGGGGTGCGCTCGAGTCCCTCTTCGGGCGTGACCGTTTGTAGCCAGGGTGCGCGCGCAAGTCCGCGGAGCAGGATTCGGAGCTCCCGCGGTTGGGGCTGCCATGACCGCGAGATGGTGAGTTGAACCACGCGGTCTTCGTTGCTCGGCTGTTCCTCGCGGATCATCGCCGTCTCCGCAAACAGTTGCTGGAGCTCGAGGCGAGTGTCTCCGGGGCGCACCAGCGAGATGAGCCGGTCCTGCAGCTCGGCATCTACCGTGTAGCCACTGACTCGCCCGCCCGCGGGAGTCGAGATGGAAACCGGGCATGTGAAGCTGAGAAATTCCTCCGGGCACCCACTCTCGGTGGGGCTTTCTGGGGGAACGAGCGAGTCGGCCGAGAAGAACGTGTGATCGAAGCCGAGTTCAGAGACGTGGGCGAGGGAGTCGTCGTCGAGGCGGGCTCCCGGTGGGAACAGCCACTCGGTGGGGCGGACCTCGAGCACTTCGGAAACGGTGTCGGTCGCAGCCTCTATCTGCGCGTCGATCGCGTCGGGCGCTCCCGCGATCGACGGAAGATCGGGGGCCGAGTAGGGAGTGAGCAGTAGTTGCACCTCGCTCGACGCGAGCGCGGAGCGCAGTTCGCTCAGGAAGTCGGCTGCGTTGACCGCATCGTCGGACGTACGAGCGACGACGGAGACGTCGTCCCCCTCGACCTTCCGGTACCCGTCCGCCATATCGTTGATCTCGTCTATCAATAGAGGAGAGGGGGCGAATCCGATGTGAAGAGCTCTACCCGAGCGGGGATCGGTCGCGGCGGCAAGGGTATCGACGAGCGCACGGAGTTGACCACCGGGCTCAAGGGCAGACTCGAGTGGAAAACGACCCAGCTCGTCCGCGCGAAACGCGCCATCCGGCCCCCTTTGAGGGGCCCGCTCGATGGGCAGGACCACGACGGTTTTGAGTTGATCCTCGGGGTCCTGCGGGTAGTAAATGAGTTGCGTCGACATCGCATCCAGCGGATTTCCGGCACCATCCCGGAGGCTGACCTTGAGAGGGTAGACGCCTGCCTCGGTGGTCTCCGCCAAATGGGAGAAGGTCGTCACCGGCTGTTTGATCTCGATCACCGTCGATGCTCCGGGATCGACCGTTTCGTCCGTGAACGAAAGGGGGAACGAGTCGACCGGGTCTTGCTCGTCGAGGTCGAAGTCGTCGTGGAGTTGGGACCGGGTCTCGGTCCGAAACAGTGCCCCGACCACCAGCGTGAACCCCTCCAGTGGCGCATCCGAATCGTTGCTCACCCGCACCTTCAGGTTGAGGATGTCGTCCGGGCCGTGCCACACCGGCTGAGATACGAGGTCGACCGTAAAGCCCGGGACCTGGGCGCGCGCAATCCGGGGCGGGCCTGCGATGGCTACCAAAGTCACCAGGAAGCACGTGACAGTGATGCACCGCAACATGGAGCGAGATCGGGTGGTCACCGTGTTCAGCATAAAGAGGTGGCGGTCAGACACCCGGGCGCGATTGCGCCCCCCGCCTGGAGCGAGGGGCGCTCGTCCTGACTCTTGGTTAGCGGCGGTCGCCGCGGGCTATTTCGAGCCCCCGAGCCGACCGATCTTCTGATAGAACTCGGAGCCATACCGGCGCTTGGTGGTTTCGCCGCCCTTCTTCCCACCGACCTTACCGATGCGTCCAAAATGCTCCTGGCCGTAGCGAGCCTTGGTCGTTTGGCCGCCCTTTCGTCCCGCCTCGGCGCGCGACATCTTTTGTGCTTCTGGGATCACCTATCCAACCTCCCGGCCTCTCAACTCCATCAACTGGCTGTGCGGTTTGTACCTACCCGGTGGCAACTCGGACGAAACAAGCAAAGACGTAGCGAGACGGGACGAATCCATCCATTAATTGGCTGTGGTCGACGCTCAACCCGGGGTATCGGGGTGCCGATTGCTAGGAGGATTGGGTGCCGAGGCTCAGCCGGGCCGGGCGCCGTCGAGCAGAAGACCTGGAGAGGGAAGCACAGGCCCATGGCGACGATTCACGACTTTCTCCGTTACACCGTTGAGATGAAGGGCTCCGACCTGCACATCAAGCCCGGAGGCCCGCCCTACGTGCGAATCAACGGGCATCTCGAGCGAACCGAGTTCCCCCTCATGAGCGCGGCCGACTGCGAGCGATCCGCCATGGAGCTCCTTTCGGACGAGCTGGTTCAGATATTCAAGATGAACGGAGAAGTCGACTTCGCCTACTCGGAGCGGGGCCTTGGGCGCTTCCGCGTCAACATCTTCCGCCAGCGCGGCACGGTCGGCATGGCCTGCCGGCGCGTCCTTCCCGGAAGCCCGTCGTTCGATTCGCTCGGACTGCCTCCCGTCGTACAGACCCTTGCCGACGAGCACCGGGGTCTGATCCTGGTCACCGGCCCAACGTCGTCGGGAAAGACCACGACGACAGGGGCGATGGTCAACTACATCAACAGCACGCGCGCGTGCCACATCCTGACAATCGAAGACCCCATTGAGATCCTGCACAGTGACCGGCTGGCAATTGTCAGTCAGCGAGAGATTGGTCACGACACGAGAGACTTTGCGGCTGCTTTGAGGGCCGCCATGCGACAGGACCCCGACGTCATCTTCGTCGGCGAGATCAGGGATCCAGAAACGGTCAAGGCGGCGCTGCAGGCGGCAGAGACCGGTCACCTCGTCATCTCGACCCTCCACACCACCGATGTCGCGGAGACAGTCAACCGCATCATCGACTTCTTCCCGCCCCACATGCAGAACCAGATCCGGGTGTCGCTGTCCTCCGCACTCAAAGGCGTCGTATCGCAGCGCCTATTGCCGAGGAAGGACGGGCGAGGGCGTGTTCCGGCGGTTGAGGTGCTGGTCATGAACGGGCGCGTGCGTGACCTGATTCTGAACGCGGAGCAGACCCACATGATCCGCGACATCGTCGAGGAGTCCGGCTTCTACGGCATGCAAACGTTCGACCAGGCGCTGCTGGCCCTGTACCGGTCGGGGCTGGTCGATCTCACAGCGGCTATGGCGGCAGCGACCAACCAGCACGACTTCCAGATCATGCTCAAGCAGGAGGGCCTCCAGCCCGTCTCCTAAGGCGCTTCTAAACCAACCTTTTGGCTCCGCCAGGCGACGCAAATGCGGTTTAGAAAGGGTAACCCCCGGCGGCCTTAACCTTGGGAGTATGCCGGTTCGAGATCAAAGCTCAACAGGCGCGCGCGTTTTGGGGGACGACTCCCCCGCGCTCGACCTCGCCCGTCGCTTCCGCAAGGAGTCACACGAGCTGTACCTCGTGGGAGGGACCGTCCGCGACCTCGCCCTGCGGCGCGACTTCGACACCGACCTTGATTTCTGCACCGATGCGTTGCCAGAACAGACGCAGGCGATCCTGAAGCCGATAGCCGACGCGATGTGGCTCCAGGGCGTCGAATACGGAACGGTCGGAGCGCTCATCTCCGGGCAACGGGTCGAGGTCACGACTTTCCGTACCGAACGATATCAAGCGGGTTCTCGCCATCCCGACGTCTCGTTCGAGTCGGACATCAAAATCGACCTGTCTCGCCGCGACTTCACGATCAATGCGATGGCCATCCGTTTGCCGGAGCGCGAGCCAATCGATCCTTTCGACGGGCTGAACGACCTCAACGCCCGCGTTATCAGAACCCCCATGGAGCCAGATGCCTCCTTCAATGACGATCCTCTAAGGATGCTGCGCGCCTTCAGATTTGCCTCTCAGCTTCAATTCGAGATCGAGCCGCCGGTGCTCGACGCGATCGCGCGCCTCAAGGAAAAGCTGCGCACAATTTCCTCGGAACGAATTCGTGAAGAGCTGGCGCGTTTGCTGACTGGCCGCGCGCCCGGCCGAGCACTGGTGCTCGCAGACGGCTCGGGCATAACGGATTTGTTTCTTCCAGAGCTTGGCGCACTGAAGCTGGAACAGGATCCCGTGCACCGACACAAAGATGTGTTCGCGCACACGCTTGCGGTTGTCGAGCGAACCGAACCCGACTTGGTTCTAAGACTCGGAGCCCTGTTGCACGACATCGGAAAGCCGAGGACACGCCGGATCGGGCCGGACGGCGTGTCCTTCCATCACCATGAGGTCGTCGGCGCCGATATGGCGCGGGAGAGACTGCGAGCCCTGCGATTCCCAAACGAAGTCGTCAACGCCGTCGAGCAACTGATCCGGCTCCACCACCGTTTTCACACGTACAAACTGGGGTGGACGGATTCTGCAGTGCGCCGGTACGTACGTGACGCCGGCCCGTTGCTGGGACGACTCAACGACCTCGTGCGCGCAGACTGCACGACGCGCAATCAGGCGAAGGCGCAGCGCCTTGCAGAGCGGATGGACGAACTCGAGCAGCGCATCAAGGACCTTGCGGCGCAGGAGGAGCTCGATCGCATCCGCCCCGATCTCGACGGACGACAGATCATGGCGTATCTCGGCGTCAGCCCGGGCCCGGTCATCGGCGAAGCGCTGGATTTCCTTATGGAAGCGCGCCTCGAGGAGGGGCCTCTTGGGGAGGACGAGGTGTATCGACGGCTCGATGCATGGGCGCGTAGTCGCGGCATCGAGCCGGCCGGTGATCGAGTTGATCCCAAAGCGAAGAAGACATCGAACCATTGAATGCTCCGCATCACCCTGGAGGCGCCTACTTCGCCGACGTTGGGGACATCCTCGGCGCCGCGTATCTCCGATACGGTTTCACAAAGGGAACGAAGCAGGAGGTCGAGTTCTTGCTCGAGCTGCTCGCCCTCCACCCGGACGCTCGCGTACTTGATGTGGGCTGCGGGGCGGGACGGCATGCCGTCGCTCTCGCCGGCGCCGGATTGTCTGTGACCGGTGTGGACGTTTCGGAGCGGTTGTTGGAGGTTGCCGCGGAGCGGGCCCGCGAGGCCGGCGTCGCCGTCTCCTTCTTTCAGGTCGACGCGCGCCAGATGCCGTTCGATGACGAGTTCGACGTGGTCATCTCGATCTGTCAAGGAGCCTTTGGGCTGATGGGCGACGACGACGCGCTTGTGTTGAAACGAATGGCGGAGGCGGCTCGTCCCGGAAGCGTCGTGGTCCTGACCGCTTTCAGCGCCTACTTCGAGGCAGGCGTCGGACGCGCCGATGCGACGTTCGATGCCGGCGCCGGCATCGTGCACGAGAAATCGGTCGTAAGAGACGAGGCGGGGGCAGAACACACCGTAGATCTGTGGACCGGTGTTTACACCCCACGCGAGTTGCGCCTCCTGGCCCTGGGCTGTGGCCTTGTCCCAGAGGTCGTGTGGTCGGTCGAACCCGGGAACTTTGCTCGCCGCGCCCCCGACCTGGAGCACGCGGAGTTCATGCTGGTGGCTCGGAAACCCAGTTAGTTCTTCAGCTACTCGGTTTCGACTTCCACGTCGGCTCCCCCCTCACCTTCGCCGCCACCATTGTCCTTAGACTCTCGCTCGCCTGAGTCGGTCTCCACCCTCGCCTCTCCCTCACACGCCACTCCCGTAAGGGGGAAGACGAGCATCAACACAACCAGCCACTTCACAAGTCGGCGTCGATCTGACCCCATCTCACCCACCCCTCAACTCGTCTGATGGTTCCGATTGGCTACCCATGTGAGGTCGGGCGAAACGCATGTTCTATTAGTCCCATGTGCGCAGCCACCCCCGAGCGGGCGCACTCGCCCGCGTGGCGAGCCGGGTTTGCCGCCATCCTCGCGGTCGCGATGGCCACCGGTACGCTCGCACAGTTCTCGTTCGGTGTGCTCGCGCCGTTCCTTGTCGATGAGTTCGACATCACACGCTTTCAGCTCGGCATGCTCACGACGGCGATGTTCGCGATCGGCGCTGTCGGATCCATCCCGGCGGGGCGTCTCGTCGATCGGTTCGGAGGACGTCGGGTCCTCTTGGCATCGATGGCGATCGTGGCGTTGGCGACCCTCGGTATGGCGGTTGCACCCGGGTTCCCGTTGATGGTTGCGGGAGCGACCGTCGCGGGTTGTTCTCTGGCCGCGGGCAACCCGATGACGAACAAGCTCGTTGCCGTCCACATCCCGCCCGGTCAGCGCGGTGTGATCATGGGTGTGAAGCAAGCAGGCGTCCAGGTAGGTGGGTTCGCGATCGGTGCGCTGCTTCCCATAGCCGCCCGCACCACCGATTGGCGACTCGCGCTCGCGCTCGTGAGCCTCATTCCCGCTGCGGGACTACTCGCCGCGCTGCGGATATTGCCACCTGATGAAGGGGAGCAATCGAAACTCGACCACCACTCTCCGGTCGTTGACGCTCTCAACCCCATCGTGCGCGCAACCGCCGTGTACGGGTTCCTGATGGGATTGGGGGTTGCGGCGACGTCAGCGTACCTTCCGCTCTACGCAGAGGAGCGGTTGGGCATGCCCGTTACCACCGCAGGCCTTGTTGCAGCGACGATAGGCGGAGTCGGTGTCTTCTCGCGAGTGATATGGGGATGGGCGAGCGAACGACGCGGCCGCTTCGCGTTGCCGCTTGCGGTTATGGGTGCGGGTTCGGCGACCGCGACGCTGTTGGTGGTACTCGCCGACATCGCGGGGGCCGGGTGGCTGTGGGTGGCGGCCGTAGTCTTCGGCGCGACAGCCATTACATGGAACTCGGTGGGGATGCTGTTGGTGCTGGCCGAGACCGAGACCGAAGAGACGGGGCGTGCTTCGGGCTGGGTCCTGCTCGGTTTCTACGGTGGGTTCGCCGTTAGCCCCACGATCTTCGGCTATTCCGTTGACGCGTCGGGAACCTATGCCCTCGGGTGGAGCGCGGTGACGGGCATTTTCGCTCTCGCCGCGGTGCTCGCCACGGTTTGGTACCGGCGCAGTTCCGAGTACTAGTGCTGGGCAGGAAACGCGTCCGGGTTGCCGAAGTCATTAACACGGAGATAGAGCCGGCCGGGAGGGGGTCTGCCCCGCCGGTCGCCGGGTGAGCCACAACCGTGATACCTAGCTCCCGGAATCGCTGCGGACAACATGTGTGGGCGCGGCCGCATAGACGGCCGTGGGGCGCACGAAGGGCCGGGTGCCCGTGGGGACACCCGGCCCCTCCCTTGTGTCCGGCACTTCAGTGAGGAGTCCCACGAGCGCGGTGACCGTTCACCTCAGCTCCCGACGGCCACCCAGAGCATCCACGCGACGATCATTCCAATGCCCGCCGCGAACTCGACCAGCACGCCGACACCGAACCCCACTACGACGATCCTCGTCGATTGCCACGCCTGTTGCCAGTCGTTCAGACGCCGGTATTCGGCCGCCAGCAAGCCTCCGACCGCGCCGACCGGCAGGCCCACCACGGGGATAAGAAAGAAAGCGATGAGCCCGGTCCCGGCGGCGACGACGATGCTTGATCGGGGTGCTCCGCCGGCGACGGCTCGATGCGATGGGATAAGCACTTTCGCGACGATGCCAGCCACGAGCAACGCGGTGATTACAACCATCCCCACCACGCCGGCCCCATCGAACCCCTCGATCAGGCCATAGACGAGTGCGGCGAGCCAGATCAGTGGCAGACCGGGCACAAACGGCACGACAACTCCCAGAAGACCGACGGCCATAGTCGCCGCGACCACAATCAGGACCGGCCAGTTCACTGCGTTGAATCGCCCATGAGGTGATCGTGCAATGGCTCGAGCGCGATTCCCGCTGCAGCCCACACAAAGAAGTAGTCGGGCCGGATCAGCCCATGCACATGGCGCCGCGCGTACCTGTAGTCCCACGGCGCGCGGCCCCGCATCCTCCGCAACGTGGCCCCGGAGGCGTACTCGACAGCAAGGAAGCCCACACCATAGGCGGCCGCGCGCACCGGCAGTGGGCGATTGCGGAGCCCGTTATGGATGGGTTCGAAGAGCGGCTGGAGGAGCGCGTAGATCGGAAACATCCAGGGACTTGTTCGCCACCGAATCGGTTGTCTTCGGAGGCTATCGTGGAGCGCGCTGAACGAGCATTCCGCTGCGTATCCAACAACTGAATAGACGGCGGCACGCGCCGACGGCGAGTAGTTCACGTGTGGCAAGCGTAGCGGTTGGAATACGCGACCCTGGGGAGTCATGCATGCCGCCGTGATCGGTCATGTCGAGTGGGTGGACTTCCTGCATGTCGAACAACTCCCGCGTCCCGGCGACATCGTTCACGCGACGCCGTGGTGGAGCGGGCCGGGAGGCGGTGGGTCGGTCGCCGCAATCCAGCTGTTGAAGCTCGCCGGAGATGCGGTCTTCTTTACGGCACTCGGAGACGACGAGCTCGGTCACCGCGCTCACGACGAACTCTCGGCGATGGGACTTCGAGTCGAGGCTGTGTTCAGGCCCGAACCCATGCGCCGAGCTATCACTCACATCGATTCGGGGGGCGAAAGAACGATCACGGTTCTGGGCCCCCGGCTCCCCCCGTACGGAAGCGATCCGCTTGTTTGGGATGAGCTCGACGAGGTGGACGCGGTTTATTTCACGGCCGGCGATGTTCCCGCTCTGCACCACGCCCGGCGAGCGACTGTTGTCGTCGCAACCTCCAGGATCCTGCCGTTTCTCCAATCGGCGGGCGTGGAACTCGACGTGCTCATCGGCAGCGCGGTCGATCCGTCGGAGGCGTTCGGCGACGGCGACCTGGAGCCGCCGCCGCGGCTGGTCGTGCGGACGATGGGAGAGGAGGGAGGAACGTTTCAGGTGCGGGGCGGATCCGTTGTCAGATATCCGGCCGAACCTCTGCCCGGACCGGTCGCCGATCGCTACGGCGCCGGCGACAGCTTTGCCGCCGCGCTGGCGTGGGCCCTTGCCGCCGGCAACGCGCCGGACTCAGCTATCGCCCTCGCCGCGACGTGTGGAGCCGCGGTCGTGACCGGGAGGGGCCCCTACGAGGGCCAGCTGGGCGATCCGGGTCGGGAGAGGGCTAGAGGGTTCTAGCCGGCTCGCGCCCTCGGCGCAGCATGCCGGAGCGGGCCATAGCGATCCCGAGCAGCACACCCGCTCCCAGCGTGGCAAGTCCGGTCCCCATGACCCATACGGCCACGCTGATACCGGCGACCGAGACCACGATGAGCGCCGCCGCGACGCTTGCAAGGTTGTAGAGGATGTCGTAGAGGGAGAAGGCGCGGCCCCGGTAGTCGTCGGGCAGCGCCTCCTGCACCTGCGCGTCGACGCTGACCTTGGTGATGAAGCCCCCGAAGCCTCCGAACAGCATGACGGCCCCGACCGGAACGACCGCAGCGAACCCACCGAATGCGACGGTGGCACCTCCTGAGACTGCAAAGCCCACGAGGATCAGCGCGGGCTTGTTCAAGAAACGACCAAGCCACGGCGCGGCGAACGACGCGAGGAAACCACCGAGCCCGCTCACCCCCAAGAGCACGCCGCCGGAGACCTTACGACCGAGATCGCCGGAATCCCCGGGGAACTCGGCCTTAATGATGACGATGGCCGCGATGACGACCACTATCCCGGACGCGCGGAGCAAAAAGATAGCGGCGAGTGGCCACCGAGCCCGGGGCCGGACCCAGACCGCGCGCACACCCGTCACGAGCTCGCGCGCCACGCGGGCGATGTCTGCCGCCAGGGGCACTTCCGCGCGCGGGGGATGACCGAGGAAGACCGCGATCCGGCGGGTCGCGAGCGCACCGCCGATGTAGACGAGTCCGATGAGAGCAATCGTTGTGACTGGTTCCAAGAGTCCCGCGATCACGAGGCCTACCACTCCTCCCAGCAGCGCCCCGATGAATCCGACAACCGAGGAGAGCGTGTTGCCCCGAAGCAGATGGTGCTCGTGGAGCACAACGGGGAGGACGGCGCCCTTGGCCGTCGAGAACAATCGGCCGAGGCCCAAGAGACCCAAGACGGCCAGCATCAACGCGCGGTCCTCGGAGAGCGCGCGCGACCACAGCGGAAGCGAGGTGAGAAGTGCGGTCCGCAGCAGGAGAGTGGCTATCAGTAGCTTCTTGCGGTCCCAGCGATCCACGAACACGCCCAGAAACGGCGAGATGAGCGAGTAGGGAAGGAGGGTCTGGGCGAAGAGGGCAAGTATTCGGCCCGGGGTACCGCTCTCCAAAGGATCGAGCACGAGGACCACGCCCGCGACCCCCTGCGCGAGACCGTCGGCCGCCTGACTCACGAACTGTGCGCCCAGCAGCCGTCGAAAATCCCGCTCGCGTAGTAGCTCTTTGATGCCGGCCCTTTCCTGCCCGCGCCCCCGAACTTGTCGTAGTCAGTCCAACAGAATGTGATGGCGTGCGACAAGTTCCCGGGCGATGATCGACGGCGGCCTCACGTTACTTGTGCGCAACGAACGCGTGCAGGGGTGCTCGGCGGAGGATTACTTCCGAATCTTGGGGGCGACACGCTCGCCGACGAGCCCGTTGCCGCTGCCGTTCGACGGCGTAGTCGGGGGTGTCTCGACTTCACTGCGGATGTATGCCTCCACGAGGTCGTACGCCTCCGCGTCGGTGTACTGGACCGGCGGCGACTTCATGAAGTAAGCCGACGGGGCCACAAGCGGCCCGCCGATCCCGCGGTCGAGGGCGAGCTTGGCGCAGCGCACGGCATCGATAACAACTCCTGCCGAGTTGGGCGAATCCCACACCTCGAGTTTTAGCTCCATGTTGATCGGGATATCGCCGAACTCGCGGCCCTCTATGCGGATGTAGGCCCACTTGCGGTCCTTCAGCCACGGGACGTGATCGGAGGGTCCGATATGGATGTCGTCGCTGTCGATACCCGAGCTGATCTGCGACGTGACCGCCTGAGTCTTGGAGATCTTCTTTGATTGCAGACGCTCGCGCTCGAGCATGTTCATGAAGTCCATGTTGCCGCCGAAGTTGAGCTGGTAGGTGTGGTCGATAACGACGCCGCGGTCCTCGAAGAGCTTGGACAGCACGCGGTGGGAGATCGTCGCCCCGACCTGGCTCTTGATGTCATCGCCGATGATCGGAACGCGTTTCATCGTGAAGCGCTGAGCCCAATCCTCGTTCGTGGCAATGAACACCGGCATGCAATTGATGAATGCGACGCCGGCTTCGAGAGCCTGCTCCGCGTAGAACCGGGTGGCCTGCTCACTGCCGACCGGGAGGTAGTTGACGAGGACCTCGGTTTTCGTCTCCCGAAGGACGCGCGCGATATCGATGGGAGGAAGCGGTGATTCCGTCACGACGTCTTTGTAGTAGCGGCCCAAGCCATCATAGGTCGGGCCACGCGACACCTTCACCCCGGTCTCGGGGACGTCCGAGAACTTGATCGTGTTGTTGGGCTCGACCCAGATGGCGTCGGCCAGATCTAGCCCTACCTTGTTGGAGTCGACGTCGAACGCGCAGCTGAACTCCATATCCGACACATGGTAGGGGCCGACATTCACGTGCATCAGCCCGGGCACGCGCTCGTCGTCGCGAGCTTTCGCGTAGTACTCCACCCCCTGGACCAGCGCGGACGAACAGTTGCCGACCCCGATGATTCCAACTCGGATCTTCGACATATGCCTCCCCCCTTACCTACGGTGAGTTGGTCGGCCGGGCCACATCGCTTTGCAGACCGGGGCCGAGCATCGTGTTTGGCGTTCTCTCGTTCATGAGCAATTCGTCGATCCAGCGGATGTCGCTCTCGGTGGACAGCAAGTCGTGGTTCTGGAGCGACAGGGCGTAAGAGTCAATGCGCTCGCGGTACTGGCGCAAGTTTGCCTTTAGTTGGGCGAGCTTGTCCTGGAGATAGGCGCGCCGGCGTTCGAGGAGGGCGACGCGATCCTCGGGTTGCAGGTAGCGGAAGAACGCGAGCTTCAATGTGAAGTGCTCGGCGTCGACTGCTGCTCCCGCTTCCTCGAGCATCTCGAGGAAGATCTGCTCGCCGTGGGAGGTTATGCGATAGACGGTACGACGCCGCCCCGACCCGAGCCCGGGTGACTTGGCCGCTTTGGCCATTGCGCGCCGGCGTGTCGACTTGGTCCGGGGGATCGTCTCGATGGCCTCGACCGCACCGGCCTTGGCCAGCCGCCTGAGGGTCGGGTACAGCGATCCCCACGAGACCTGCCAGAACGGGCCCAGCATCGCGCCGAGCTGCTTCCTGAGCTCGTACCCGTGCATGTCTCGCTCCTTGAGCAGGCCGAGCACCGGGAGCTCCAAAACGCCTGGTTTTCTCATAGATTCGGATCCTTGCTATCGGACCGATATATCGGGTCGAAGTATCGTACGGATATATCGAGTCGATATATGTGACCACGGACGACGAGGTTCGTCAAACCGGAGAGCAAGTGAGTGGGTCCGTGCTGCCGGCGTGCGACAGCAGTGGGGAAGGCGGCTCCCCAAGCCTCTCCGGGCTGCGCCGGCTGATCCGGGTACCCGGAGCCGGAAATGGCGTCTACCATCCATGCATGGCCCTTTCGGGAAGATCATTTGACCCCACCAGTCGCCCCCCGCGCCCGTCCGGACCCGTAGTCGACTACACGCTCGCCCGCCGTTCGGTGCTCCGCTCTCTGCGCCGCGGAACGCTCAGTACTACCGATGTTTGCGACGCGCATCCCGAGCTCCTGAGAGCGGGCAAGAACATCGGCGAGGACGTGCCCGAGCCATGCCCCGTCTGCTCCCACGACTCCCTGAGGCGGGTGAGCTACGTCTACGGGGACGAGCTCAAGCGCAATAACGGACGGGTCGTCTACCCGGCCGAATGGCTGGGCGAGTTGGTGCGCTCCTACGACCATTTCACCTGTTACCTCGTCGAGGTGTGCGTCGACTGCTCGTGGAACCACTTGGTGCGCGCCTTTTCGGCGGGCCGCAGGTACACGACACAGCCCGCGGAACGCCTGCGCCGGGGTTGACCACCCCACCGCCGACCAGCGCCCCCATCTATGCGTGGGCCGGTGCGGCCCGCGCGGCCGGCGCCGTGATCGCCCTCGGCTATCTCCTGGGCCTTGCCCCCGGCCCCGTCGTGGCGGTGATCGGCGGCCTCGGGCTGATCACGTTTGGCCGAGCGCTCACCGCCGACCGGCTGGACGGCGCCTTTCTGGGGGCGAGCCTGGCCGTCCTCTCCGGGGTGCTCGGGGTGGCCGCGCTCAGATGGGGGGCCCTGGACCTGGACGGAATCCGAGGCGTTCAGGCCTTCTTCGGACCGACCGTCCTGGTGGAGCCGGAGGCGGCCGCGGTGGCCGCGTGGGTCGCCGCCGTTTGTGGCGTCGTGGCCGTTGGCCTCTGGATCGGTCCACCCCCGCGCCTCCAGAGCCTTTCGGTCGCGCCCTGGGCCCTCGACGCTGTGATGGGGGCGTTTGCCATCGTGACCGCTTACTGGGGGGAAGGGGTCATCGGCTGGGGCGGCGGATCGGGCCCCGTCGGTGAGGGGGTGGTGCGGTGGGCGCTTGCGATCGCAATCACCGGAGCCGCAGCCGCATGCATCGCGTGGACCGGCGCACGCATCGGCCCCCGCCTCCGCTGGCTCGTTCTCGCCGGTGCGGGGGCCGCGGTGCTTGGCGCCGCGATCGCGACCGCGTCGGCCGTTCGAGGAGTCGTCTAGAGATGATCCATTACGTGCTTCCGCTGACCCACGGGGCGATCGCGGCTTTGCTCCTCGCCGGTTGGTGGTTGCCCGCGCGCGTGAAGAGCGGAGTGGCGATGGGCGCGTCGGTGGTCGGAATGATCGCCGGCGGAGTCACGTTCGCCCTGCACAACTCCGGCGAGACCTGGCGCGCTATTACGTTCGACGGATCGGAGACCGCGGTCGCCTCCGCCGCAGCGGTTTGCGCATGGCTCGTCGTCGGAGTGCTCGATCTGGGTGAGCGCCGCTACTCCTCCGCCGCCTTCACCGGAGTCGCGGCGAGCGGACTTGTTCTGTTCGCGAGCAGCGGGTGGTCGGTTCCGGCGCTGCTCTTTTGGGCGATGGCCTCGATCGCCGCCCTGGGTTTGATTGTTCGAACGGGCGATGGCGAACGCGCGCTGCACGTCATGATCCTTCTGGTATCGGATGCCCTCCTCGCCGGGGCGCTCTTGTGGCACACACTCGATCACGATTCATGGGCCCTGCCCTCGCCCGCGCGCGGGGGCGCGTTCTGGCTCGCTCTCGCGGGGGCCCTGATCCGCTCCGGGGTGGTGCCCCGCGCCGGCCCGTGGGGACTGCTGGGAACGAGTTCTGCATCGGTGCTTCCGTTGCTGGCGGGGGGCGGCGCGGTAATTGCCGGCAAGGTGGCCGGACGCCCCGAACCATGGCTTGCGGTTGCTCTGCTCCTGCTCGCCACATGGATTTCGATCCGCGGTGTGCTGTCAAGTGGTGTCCGGTTGGGAGTTCTCGCGGTGTGGCCGGCGGCGCTCGGCATGGCGGCAATCTATGTCGGGGCGGACGCGGTCGGCGTTGGCGGCCTTGCCCTGGTTGTCGCCGCCACCGTGCACGCCGTGTGGCACGAGAGGCCTGCCGTCGTCTCCGTGGAGAGCGCGGCGGCGCTTGCCGTCGTTCCGACCACGGTGGGCTTTGCCGCGGTTGCGGTCACGGCAAGTGCGGCGTTCTTCCGCACAGATCTGGCGGAGTCGGTGAGCGACAAGGCGCCCTGGGTCGCGGTCGCGTCGGTGTTGCCGGTGGCTCTGTGCGCATCATTTACGTGCGCTGCCCGCATCGCTCGAGATGCGCGCGCCCCGGCTGAGACTCGTCGGATCACGGCGTGGGCCTTACGTGCACTCCTGGTTGCATCCCTGATGACCGGAGGCGCGGCCACGACCACTGGCGAGCTCGGTGCGCCGGCTCCGTCGGAGCTCTGGTTGCTGGTTGCTGCCGCGCTTGTGGCCACCGTGGTTGGAGTCACTTGCGCGATCTACAAGAGGGAGCCCGTAGTCGAAGGAGCCGGCTCCGGCGCGGCTACCGCTTCCGGCGGGGCCAAAGGCGGTGATGCCATCGAGATCGCGGTCGATCGGTTGCACCCACCCGGGTGGCTGGCACGCGTTGTGACCCCGCTTACGATCCTCGTCGTTCTGTGCTCCCTGGGAGCACTTGCGTACATCACGTTCGAGGGCTTGAGGCAGGGGTTCCTGTAGGGACGCCCACTTCAATGGCCGCCTGTCGGCGGCAATCACAACTACACTGAATTCGTGGCCAGCCGATCCCCCCGTACCACCAGACCGCGGCTTCAGCGTGTGCTGTTGCGCCTGGGCTGGCTCGTTCCAATTGGCGCGATCGGGGTAGCCGGATCCATTCTGATCCTCACCTATGCGTTCGCCTCGATCCCGTTTCCCGAAGATGTCCCGCTACCCAACGCCACGAAGGTCTACGACGCGAAGGGTCGCCTCATCGGGACGTTCTCGGGCGAGGAACGCCGGTTCATCATCAATACGAGCCGCAAGGGCTTCCCCGAGCATGTGAAGCGAGCGGTCGTTGCGGCGGAGGATCGCGACTTCTACCGGCACAACGGCGTCTCCGTGCGCGGCATCTTCAGAGCCGCATGGGCCAACGTGACCGGTGGGGAGATCGCTCAGGGTGGATCGACCATCACGCAGCAGTACATCAAGAACGCGGTCCTGCGCGATCCGTCGCGTACGATCACGCGCAAGGTCAGAGAGGCGATTCTGGCCATCAAGCTCGAACGCCGGCACTCGAAGCAAGAGATCCTCGACTTCTACCTCAACACGATCTACTTGGGCCGGGGCGCGTACGGCATCGAGGCGGCAGCGGAAGCGTACTTCGACAAGCACGCGCGCGATCTCACGATCGGGGAGGCCGCCTATCTGGCAGGCATCATCCCGGCCCCCGAGTCCTATCAGCCGGACGGCGAACCCAAAGCGGCGAAGGAACGGCGCGATCGTGTGCTCGATGTGATGGTCCAGCAGGAATTCATTACGCGCTCGCAGGCGCGTAAGCATTCCAGAGGGAAAGTGAAGGCCATAGAGGAGGAAGCATCCGCGGGCCGCACTCAGAGAGCTGCGTACTTCATGGAATGGATCCGGCGGGAGTACCTCGAACCTCGCTTCGGCAGCGACCTGTACACGAGCGGATTGAGGGTCTACACGACGCTCGACCTCGATGTGCAGGAAGCGGCCGAAGAGGCGGTCGCGGAAACTCTAAGCGAGCCCGGCGACCCTGAGGCTTCGCTCGTGTCGATGACACCGCGCGGCGAGGTAAAGGCATTCGTGGGAGGGCGCGCATTCGACAGTGTCAGAAAGGCGCGCGGCACGATCTACGCCACCGATTACCCCGGCCATCAGTCGGGATCCACACTCAAGTCCTTCACGCTTCTAAGCGCGATCAAAGAGGGAATCTCGCCCGACTCGCGGTTCTCGGGTGCCAGCCCGACGACGATCGAGGACCTCGAGTGTTCGACCAGCGGTGAGCTGTGGCAGCCCGAGAATTTCGGAGGATCAAGCTACGGCACTCTCACTTTGGAGCAGGCCACCACCAACTCGGTGAACACCGTTTTCGCCCAACTTGCGGCCGAGATCGGGCCCGAGCCCATAGCCGAGACCCTCGAGGACTTCGGCTTCGCGCCGAAGCTGGGGGCCAAGGAGATAACGCCCAACTGCTCCCTTGCTCTGGGCGCGTTCGAGACGACCCCTCTCGAGATGACGCGCGCATATGCGGGGTTCGCGGGCCGCGGGATGTTGCCGAAGGTCATGCCGATTCGCTACGTGAAAGATGCGGACGGCAACTGCGTGAGGTCTTTCTTCGCGTCCAGGCTCAAATGCGATGAAGAGGTGAAGAGCCTTCCCCAGCGCGCCGCCGAGCAGAACTCTGTCGACGTTCTCACCGAGGTGCTCACCAGCGTCGTGTCCTCCGGTACCGCAGCCACCGCCATCTCCGTCGACGCCGAGCTAGATGTCGCAGGCAAGACCGGGACCGCACAGCTCAACGTCTCGTCGTGGTTCGCGGGGTACACGCCGCAACTGGCCACCGTCGTGTGGATGGGCTATCCGCTGGAGAAGGGTCCGGACAGGAAGTTCGGAACCGCCGACGACTTCGTGCCTCGCATGGGGTTCTGCTCGGACCCGATCACGTGGCCGGCGAAGTACGCAGCGGTGACCGATCTATGCCGGCCCGTTCACGGGATTGAGGTGACCGGCGGATCATTCCCCGCGACCATCTGGAACACCTACATGAGCGCGGCCATCGACATCCTGCAGCTCCAGTTCGTCGCGTTTGCGACGCCGGCCGATGTCCCGGACGAGGTGATCAATTCCGCACCTCCTGTCCCGGTTCAACCGAGCCCCTCCAAGACCGCCGAAGAGTCGCCATCGCCCAAGCCTTCCGTAAAGCCGAGCTCGACGCCCGAGCCACCGTCGCCGTCGCCGCCGCCCACCCCCGACCCGACTCCCACGGGAGAGATTCCATAGCGGACCGATTGCGCGCGCAGTCAGTCGCTATCGTTCTAGGCGCGTGCCTGCTGACGCTGGCCGGGGGATTCGCGCTCAAGGGCCAGTGCCTGCGGCCGTGGAGTGACCTCCACCAGTATTCGAGCCTCTGCTACAACGATCTCCAACCGCTATGGGGGTCGCGGGGAGTGGCGGAGCGAACGTTTCCTTACGTCAACGGCGATCTCGACAATGGCCAGCTCGTGGGGGGAGCGATCGAGTATCCGGTGCTGTCGGGCACCTTCATGTGGGCCACCGGAGCGTTTGCCGACAACGTTAACGAGTACCTGGTGCACAGCGCGTTTTTTCTGGCACCGTTCGGGTTGTTGATCGCATGGCTCTTGGGGCGAATGGCCGGGCTCCGCGCCCTTCTGTTCGCGGCCGCCCCCGCCGTCGTGATGTATGCGTTTCACAACTGGGATCTGCTGGCGGTGGCTGCTGCCACCGGTGGTTTCTTCCTCTGGTGGCGAGGACATCCCCTGTGGGCAGCAGCAGCTTTCGGAGTGGGTGCTGCGCTGAAGATGTATCCGGTTCTGTTTGTCGGGCCGCTCGTTCTCGAGGCGCTTCACGTCCGTGATCTTCGGCGCGCCGCGCAGATCGCCGCGGTTGCGGTGGGGGTAGTCGTCGCGGTCAATCTGCCCTTTGCCCTCGCCGGCTTCGACGGGTGGGCTGCGACCTACGAGTTCCACACCCAACGGGG
This sequence comes from Actinomycetota bacterium, assembly GCA_050694175.1. Taxonomy (GTDB): domain Bacteria; phylum Actinomycetota; class CADDZG01; order CADDZG01; family WHSQ01; genus JBOGXA01. The sequence goes on along the minus strand of JBOGXA010000005.1, from coordinate 69,270 downwards.
CCCCAACACGGACAACATCTGGGCGCTGCGCAACTTCGGGCCGATTCACCTGCCGGCCCTCGAGCCCGATGCTCTCAATCTGGTGACCGCCGCCTTCACCGGAGCGCTGTTCGTAGGGGCTCTCGGCTACGGCTGGGTGCGTGCGCGTTCACTCGCGCGCTATCCGGTCCTCCCGGTGAGCGCTGCGCTCCTGACGGCATTCCTTCTTTTCAGCAAGGTGCATTCTCCGCAGTACGCGCTCTGGATCATGCCCTTCTTCGCTCTTGTCCGTGTCCCGATTGTATGGTGGGTGGCGTACTCGGTCGCCGATGTGCTCGTCTACGTGGGCGTGTTCCGCTTTTTCTATGAATCATGTGCAAGGAACGCGTGCCTCTTCTTCTCCGAGCCGAACGGGTGGCAGCAACTCATGACGACCGGCGTCTTTCTGCGCGCGGTGGTCCTCGTGTCTTTGTTCGTCGTGTTCCTGCTGTCTCGAGAGACCCCATCGAGGCATGGCTCCTCGCGAGCAGCGGCATAGCGACTGCAGCCGACCACTCATGCCGGGAGCCCGGTTGCGTCGCACCCACTCGCTAGAGTCGCAGGAGTCGGAGAACGGACCGTGCCTCACGGTAGGGAGGAGAGAGGAGGTGTTAGCATCCCTGGGACTGCGGCGACCGTCGCCGCAGTGGCAAAAACATCCCTGCCCGATGAGCGTCTACAGGCGCGAGCGGGCCTCGGAGCCCCGGCCCCGAGCCCACAGGAGGTCATATGAGGAACTACGAGGCCATGGTCATCGTGGATGCTCGCCTGGAAGAGGGCGACATCCAGAAAGCCGTCGATCGGTTCACGGGCGTCATCAGCGACGCCGGCGGAAAGGTCGCAAACGTCGATCGGTGGGGCGTTCGGAAGTTCACCTACGAGATCGACCATCGAAAAGAGGGTTACTACTTCGTAACAACCTTTTCCGCCGCCGAAGACACTGTCGAACAATTGAGACGGTTGCTGCAGATCTCCGACGAGTTCATCCGAGGAAAGATCGTTCGACCTGAGTGAGGGTCGATCACAGAAGAGGAGTCAACCATGGCATCTGACAACACCGTTACGCTAACCGGGAACATCACCGACGACCCCGAGCTCCGGTTTACCCCCGGCGGGGCGGCAGTAGCGAACTTCACCGTTGCCGTGAACCGCCGCTACCGCAACAACGACGGCCAGTGGGAGGACAAGCTCGACGGCTTCTTTCGTTGCAACTGCTGGCGAGACATGGCCGAGAACGTCGCCGAGTCCCTTCAGAAGGGAACGCGCGTGGTTGTCGTGGGCAGACTTCAGCAGCGGACTTGGGAAGACGCCGAGGGCAACAAGCGCAGCGCCTTCGAGGTCCAGGTGGACGAGGTCGGACCGTCGCTGCGCTGGGCCAGCGCACAGGTGACGAAATCGTCGCGCTCGTCTGCGGCCAGTTCTGGGGGCGATTGGTCCGGCGGTGCGCAGAGCGCGCCGGTCGGGGCGGCCTCACCGTCAGACGAGGGAGGTTTCTAGACGATGGCCAAAGGCAGGAAGGATTCCCGGTCGGCTCGATCGGCTGCCGCCAAGCCGGTAAAGAAGGGCAAGAAGAAGTACTGCCAGTTCTGCGCCGACAAAACCGGCTATATCGACTATAAGGACATCGGCCTGCTGCGGAAGTTCGTAAGTGATCGCGGCAAGATCCGTGCGCGCCGAGTGACGGGGAATTGCTCCCAGCACCAGAGAACGGTAGCCACCGCCGTCAAGAATGCTCGCGAGATGGCGTTGCTCCCCTACACGGCGCGGTAGGAGGTCTGAGTGAAGATCATTCTCGCGGACGACATCGACAGTCTTGGTCAGAAGGGTGACGTTGTTTCTGTGGCCGATGGGTACGCACGGAACTTCCTGATTCCCAAAGGCATGGCGATACACGCGACCAAGGGTGCGCTGCGCCAGGCCGAGGTGATGCAAAAGGCCCGCCGGGAACGCGATCTGAAAGAGAAGGAGGAAGCGGCCGGGAAGGTCGGGCACCTTGCATCGGCGCCCGTTTACATCTCGGCGCGCGCCGGGGAGGGCGGCCGGTTGTTCGGATCGGTCACGAAGTCCGACATTGCTCGAGGGGTTCAAGACCAGCTTGACGTGGGCGTCGACCGCCACAGGGTGCTGCTCGACGATCCGATAAGGCACCTCGGTACGCATCAGGTGGAGGTCAGGCTTCACGAGGAAGTGACCGCGCTCGTCACGGTCGAAGTGATCGCGCACGAGGAAGAGGGTTAGGGCTACGGATATCTGGCGTCGGGCATCTTGATGCCCCGTCGCTGCGGACGTTTGTCCTCGGTCCCAACGACCAGCCTGTCGGCGGCGGCCACATAGAGCACGTCGATGTTCGTTCCCCTCGCGGCGAAGGATCGGACGATCTCTGCCATCGCACCCGGTCTGTTCTCGATGTCGATGAGCTCCACCTCGTACTGGTCGGTGACCTCGAATCCTGCTCGCTCCACAACCTCGGAGGCGCGCACCTGGTCGTCCACGAGCACGTGCACGTAGCCCCACCTCTCACCGCGGCGAAGGTCTCCGCACGCCCCCTCGATGTTGATGCCGGCGGCGGCCAGCGCTTCCAGGAGTTCGGCCGCGGCCCCAGGCCGGTTGGGAACCACAATCCTCAGGTCGAACGCCACGATTAACTCCCTTGCTTCGATCCATGAATCATTGGGTCGCCGGATCGGGGCGACAAGGGGGTTTGACCGCCCGCGTGCCGTTTTCAACACGCGGCGTACCTCCAATCCACAGCTTTGGGGGCTTGTTAGTCACAGGCGGTGTTGCATAGCGTTTGCTCGTTCGCAGAGCTGCAGGCCGCTTCCCGGCCGGTGGGGTTCGTGCAGCGGGCCCGTGCCATCCCACCCGGTTTGCCGGATTTCCGTCTCAGGCTACGGCTACGGTGCGAACATGTGTTCGAAGAAGTGAGCCCTTGGGAGGGCCTTTTGGTTCAGCGCGCTCCACTCGAGGCCGTCAGGCCGATTAACCGAATACCGCCGCACAATCTCGATGCCGAGCAGTCGGTGCTCGGCGCGATGCTCGAGTCGAAAGAGGCAATCGCCAGCGTCGTCGAGGTTCTCGAGGCCGACCACTTCTACAAGCCCGCCCACGCGCAGATCTACGAGGTGATCCTCGAGCTCTACGGCCGCGGCGAGCCCGCCGATGCCATCACGGTCGCCGACGAATTGGGACGGCGGGGGGTGCTCGAGTCCATCGGCGGCAAGCCGTATATCCACGGCCTGCTCGAGGCTTATCCGACGGCCTCTTCGGCGGGTCGCTACGCGCGCATCGTTGAGGAGCACGCGTTGCTGCGACGGCTCGTCGACGCGGGGAACCAGGTCCAGGAGATCGGTTTCTCGATGCCCGAGAACGTCGAGGAGGCCGTCGATCAGGCTGAGGAGATCGTTTACCGGGTGGGCGACCGCAGGCTACGGGACGATTTGCAACCGATCCGACGGCTCCTCACCGAGAACATGGAGGCGATCGAGACCCTCTACGAACGCGGCGAGAACATCACGGGATTGGCCTCGGGCTTTGCCGACCTCGACGACGTCACCGCAGGTTTCCAGCCGTCGACCCTCGTGATCGTGGCCGCGAGGCCTTCGATGGGTAAGTGCGTGTCGGGAGGGACGCTGATCGACGATCCCGCAACGGGCGCGCGGGTGACCATCCGCGACTTCGTTGCGAACCAACGACCGCGCGTGCCGAGCATCGGTCACGACGGCCGCCTCCGCGTTGCCGAGGTCGGCGACTGGATCCCCACCGGCCGCAAGGAGTGCTGGAGAGTCACGACCCGCACGGGTCGCTCCATCGACGCGACGGACAACCACCCATTCCTCACGGTCGAGGGGTGGGTACCGCTGGCCGAGCTCCGGCCCGGCACGAGGATCGCCGTTCCTCACAAGATGCCGCTGTTCGGCAAGGAGGACGGGTGGAGCGTCGAGCGGGCGCGCCTCGTCGGCTACCTCATCGCAGAGGGAGGCCTCACTGGTAGGTGTCCGATGTTCATCAACACTGACTCGGAGATCGTCGACGACTTCCGGGCGTGCGTCGAAAGGGAATTCCCGACGTGCACCACGACTGGCCGACGACCGTACTTGCGAATTAGGGCCCGGCATCCCAAGAGGGGTGCCAACCTCGCAATCAAGTGGCTCCGGGAGCTGGGGCTCATGGGCAAGAGATCAACCGAGAAGTTCTTTCCCGATGTCGTGTGGCGGCTCCCCCGGCGTCAGCTTGCGGAGTTCCTGCTTGCGCTGTTCAGTTGCGACGGCACCATCTATTCGATGTCCGGTTACGGCCGCATCGAGTTCACGGTCGCATCGCGGCGGCTTGCCGTCGACGTCCACCACGCGCTGCTGCGCTTCGGCATCGTCTCCAAGCTGTGGCAGAAGACGGCGATGTCGTGGCGCGTCGAGATCACACAGCCCCGCTCGGTGGATCGCTACCAGCGCGAGATTGGCTGGATCGGCGCCAAGAAGCACCGCCGGTACATCCAACCCGGCCGGGATCGCCGGTCCAACTGTGGGCACCCGCCAAAAGAGGTGTGGAAGTACGTACGCAAGGCGCTCGACGCGCGCGGGATGTCGTTGAGCGAGCTTGCGAGAAGGTCGGGCGAGGCGCAGAATCTGCATACGGGCCGCAGCCTCCCCCAGCGGCGGCTGGCGATCTATGCGGAGATCCTCGACGACGACGATCTCCGCTTCCTCGCAACTCCTGATCTCTACTGGGACGAAGTCGTTAGCATCGATAGTGTTGGGAACCAGGATGTCTACGACATAACGGTTCCCGCCGGCAACAACTTCGTGGCCGGGGACATCTGTGTCCACAACTCAAGTCTCCTTAACGACTTCGCGTTGCATGCGGCGACGCGACAGCGTGCTCCCGTCGTTATCTTCTCGCTCGAGATGAGTCGCCATGAGCTCGTGCAACGCTTCCTGGCCTCCGAGGCCAAGGTCGACTCGCAGCGCATCCGGCGAGGCGCGCTGCAGGAGCAGGACTGGACTCGGCTTTCGTCGGCGCTCGGGCGCCTTGCCGAGGCTCCCATCTTCATCGACGACTCGGCCAACATCACGCTCATGGAGATGCGTGCGAAGTGCCGCCGGCTGAAGGCGCGCCACGGGCTGGGGCTTGTGATCGTCGACTACTTGCAACTGATGCAGTCGCCTCGCCGCTCGGAGAACCGCCAACAGGAAGTGTCCGAGATCTCTCGGTCGCTCAAGATCTTTGCCCGGGAGTTGAGTGTGCCGGTGCTGTGCGCGTCGCAGCTCAACCGCGCGGTGGAGTACAGAGCGGACAAGCGGCCGCTGCTGGGCGACCTCCGTGAATCCGGTTGCCTCACCGGCGAGACGCTGGTGACCTTGGCGACGGGCGAACAGATCCCGATCGTCTCTCTCGTGGGCAAGGCGCCGGAGGTCGCGACCCTCGACGGATGGCGGATGGGTTCGGCGCGCGCCGTCAAAGTCTGGAGGACGGGGCACAAGCGCATCTTCCGGCTGTCTACGGCCAGTGGCCGCTGGGTGAGGGCCACTGCCAACCATCCCTTCCTCACACTCGACGGCTGGCGACGCCTCGACGAGTTGGCATTGGAAGAGCGCATCGCGATTCCTCGCATGGGCGGGGCACCTCGACCGCACGGGCGCGCAACCCCCTACCTCCCATCGGAGGGGAATCACGCGATGGCCGTTGCCGACGATGACGCCGAACTCTTCTCCGCTGCGCTCGCGTGGGACCGGGTGAGATCCGTGGTGCCGGAGGGAACCGCCGACGTCTACGACATGACGGTGGCCAGCACTCACAACTTTGTCGCGAACGGCGTCGTCGTGCACAACTCGATAGAGCAGGACTCGGACATGGTGATGTTCATCTACCGCGACGAGGTCTACAACCCGGAGTCAGAGGCCCGCGGTGAAGCCGAATTGATTATTGCGAAGCATCGAAACGGGCCCACGGGTCTGGTGCGGCTCGCGTTCATGAACCAGTACACCAAGTTCGCGTCGATAGCGCGCGGTATGCGTTAAGGGGCTTTTCCCAGCCGTGGTTGCGAGCGTCTCGATACGCCGGATTCGCGCCGTGCATCGACGGCTCGTCAGAGAGCAGGGCCCGTTTGGACCGAAACCGCAGCTTCCGCCCCTCGACGAGCTCATAATGACGGTGCTCTCCCAGAACACCTCAGACGCCAATACCGACCGCGCCTTTCGTAGGCTCAAGCAACGCTTCCCAACGTGGGATCAGGTCGCCGACGCCCCCGAGGACGAGATCGCGGAAGCCATCCGGCCCGGGGGGCTCGCCGCTCAGAAGGCCCCCCGCATAAAGGGCATCCTGAGCGAGATCGAAGAGCGAGAGGGATCGATTGGTCTGTCCGCGCTCGAGAAGATGGACGATCAGGAGGTCGTCGGCTACCTGTGCTCGCTCCCAGGGGTCGGCCCCAAGACGGCGGCGTGCGTGCTCGTGTTCTCGCTGGGAAGAGCGGCCTTCCCGGTCGACACCCACGTCAACCGAGTGGCCGGCCGGCTGGGGTGGGTGCCTGAAGGGTCGACCGCGGAAAAGACGCACGTGCTCGTGGCCCCCCGAGTGCCTGAGGGCATCCGCTACGAGCTGCACATGGCCTTGATCGAGCACGGGCGCCGGGTGTGCCGAGCCCGATTCCCGCGCTGCCGGGAGTGCGTGCTCTTCGATCTGTGCCCGGCCGGGCCCAGATTCGTCGGAACCGAGGTGGCCGGCTGAAACAAGGGGGAGCGCGTTCTTCCTTAGGTTGTCAGGCCGGTCAAGGGGTGGCAGAATCCTCCTGCGCGCCGCGGGTGCGCTTCCGTTTGGGGATGGTTCTTCTTTTGGGGGGTGAGTCGATGCGACGACGCTTGCGACTTCTTTTGGCTCTACTTACGGTGATTGCGGTGGTGGTTGCCACATGGCCTTTGGGGTCGGCAACCGCGACCCACAACTCCGACGATCACACTGCCAACATGACGCTTCTGGGCACGCTTCCCCAGAACCAACCACCCGAGACCCCTCCGAACCCGTTTACGAACTCTGACCTGAGCTTCTGGGGCGACCGGGCGCTTGCGGGCCACTTCGGCGGCTTCCGGGTGATCGACATCTCGAATCCGCAGAACATCGAGGACCCGGCCAACGTGCTGGGCGAAGCCGACTGTCCCGGCGGGCAGAGCGACGTGTCGTGGTGGGACAGCGACGGCGACGGCGAGGCGGATCTCGTGTTCACGGCGGTCGATGCCCCGCGCAGCAGCCCAGATTGCACGATCAACAACAACGCAACCACCGCTTCCAACCCCGATTCATGGGAGGGCGTGCGGGTCTTCGACATCAGCGACCTGCAGAACATCCAGCAGGTCGCGGCGGTGCCCACTGACTGCGGAGCGCACACCCAGACGTTGATCCCCGACCCGAACGACCCGAACATCGTCTACATCTACGTGTCGTCGTACCCGCTTGGCGCGGCCGCCGTCACCACCAGTATTCCGGCCCGCCCGGATGTCGTCGTTGACGGCGTTCAGTTCGACTTCCCTGCGGGCATCCGAAACAACGGCACCGACTGTCTCGAGCCGGAGCCGGGTGAGGCGAAGTCGAACGGCTACCACAACAAAATCTCGATCATCAAGGTCAACACGGCAATGCCCGAGACGGCCGACGACCGGACCCCGGGACCGCCGGGACCGGGGGGCGACCCCACCAACTGGGTCTACCCGAACGTCAAGGAAGTTGAGATCGAGGGCGGCGTCTCGATGACGCACCGGTTCGCGGGAGGCCGCAGCTTCGACTTCACGGCCTGCCACGACATCAACGCCTTCACGGGCGTCAAGATCCCGGGCACGGACGCGCGCGGCATGGCGGCGGGCGCCTGCTGGGAGGAGGGGATCTTCTGGGACATCTCCGACCCGTTTAACCCCGATTACGTGAACAGCATCGAGAACGATGAGGTCCGGTCGCTGTTCCACTCCGCGACGTGGACGTGGGACGGAAAGGTGGTCGCCTTCGAGGACGAGGCCGGTGGTGGTGGCGACGACCGCTGCCGCGACCCGGAGGACACCCAGGGCCGTATGTGGTTCTACAGCGTCAAAGGCGGCCGGTTGCTGGGCAGCTTCAAGATCCCGCGTTCCATCCCGAAGGGCGATATCTGCACGGCGCACAACTACAACTACCTTCCGCTGACCAACGGAAAGTACATCCTGGCGTCGGCCTGGTACATGGGTGGAACCTCCATGATCGACGCCACCAATCCCAAGAACGCGAAGGAGGTTGGTTACTACAACGCGCGTGAGGTCACCAACAATTCGGGCCAACCCGTGTGCGTGCCGCCCGCGCCACCGGCACCACAGGTCTGCAAGACCAATTCGTGGTCGTCCTACTGGTACAACGGCTACGTTTACGTGAACGACATCACGCGTGGATTTGAGGTCATTGACTTCGACTCACGGCTGAAGAGAACCGCGCAAACGCTGCCGTACTTCAACTCGCAGACGCAGGAAGACGTCATTGCGCAGCGCTACAGGTTCGCATCGCGGCTGACGCTGCGGTACTCAGGCGGCGCGTTCAAGGGTCGCTTGTTCTCCGATCGAGCCGAGTGTCGCGACGGCCGCAACATAAAGATCAAGAAGCGGCGACGCGGGCCCGACCGGACGGTCGCCACGGCTACGACGGACTCGACCGGTCGCTATGCGGTTCCGCACCGCCCGCTTCGCAAGGGCACCTACTACGCGAGGGCGTCGCAGAAGACCTTTGCCGAAGACGTGCACACGGTCGTGTGCGCAGGCGCGAGGTCGAACACGATCAGACGCAGATAGCATCGACCAGTTGCTTGAAGGACCGGCCCCCGAGATCCTCGGGGGCCGGTTTTATTGGGGACGGGTCCCGGGCTAACATGGCGACTCAGAGCCGAGGGGGACGCAATTGATGCGATCGAGAACAGCAGGGTTGGCCGCACTGATGGCCGTCGCGTGGATCGGCGCGGTCGCTCCGCCCAGCCCCGCGTGCGCGAACAAGCTCGTCTACCTGCAGCTTGACGACTATGAGCACCGGTCGGGCGCTTACCACCCGTTCTATTGGGCCTACGAGGGCCAGGGCTCCACGGCGTTCACGGTGGAAAGAACCGGCGACGTCTGCGACGAACGAGGGGCGTCGGTCGCCTACGAGGTGCGGAACGTCAGCGCGCAGTCGGGATCTGACTTTGGAGCCACCAACGGTCGCACGAAGGAACTCTTCGACCCTCATTTCGCCCCGCCGCCGCACCGAGACACCGTCGGGGTTCCGTTGGTAGACGATGCCACACCGGAACCAGTCGAAGAAGCAACAGTCGTTTTGAGCGATCCTCAAGAACCAGAGGGAGGTGCTCACCTCGGTGTTCCGTCGAGTGCACCCCTCTACATCGTCGACGACGACGCGCCGGCCGACGAGTTCGGCTTTGCCAAGCCCTCGTACTCGTACCTAGAATGGCAAACCGATGTCGCTATCCCGGTGTTCAGGTCGGGTCCGGCGACAGGATCGGCGACGATGACATATGCCATCAAGCACGGCACGACCGACGATGGCGACTTCATCGATAACACCCAGGGTTTGACATTCGATGCCGGGCAGCGCTTGAAGCTTGTGCGCATCTCGATAATCAACGACGGGACAACCGAGCCGGATGAGTCCTTCACCGTCACCCTGACCGGCCCGGGTGCCGGAGGAACGACCTCGACCGTGGTCACGATTGTCAACGACGACACCGGTGAAACCCAGCGCCCGGAAACCAAGTTCCACCATCCGCGCCATCGCCACGACTACCGGGCCAACGACTGGAGAGTACAGATCGCGTGGCACATATTTGCGCGTGACTCGGGGGGCTCGGAGGTGGCCAGGATACAGGTCGCCCTGCGCAAGAAGATGAAGAGCGGTTCGTGCTCGTGGCTGGCGGGACGTCGCTTTGCGTCGGGGCCGTGCTCGGCGAAGCGATGGTTAACGGTGCGAGAACGAACCCAGCTGCAACAGCACCAGTACCAATGGCTCTACGTCTACGACCCCAAACCCAAATTGCAGCCGAGCGCCGGATCGAGCATTCGCAACTACAAGATCTACTCGCGGGCCACCGATGGCTCCGGCAACGTCGAGAACCGCTTCGAGAGCCGGCGCAACGCGAACACCTTTGAGGTGACCCGGTAGAACCGATCTTTCCAGAACCGACATGCTCCAGCCATGTCGTTCTCGGTAAGAATGGTTGTGGACGCTCTCCCGGGAGCGGGTGAGGGGAATCGAACCCCCGTCACTAGCTTGGGAAGCTAGTGCTCTGCCATTGAGCTACACCCGCGGCCAGCAGGGATTATAGGTTGCCTATCTTGCCGTACCCGAGTCAGGAAAGCGGAGCACCTACACTCGACGGCGCCCCACCGACGGCGTCCCGCCTGGTGAACATGCGGTGGAGGAGGAAGTAGACGATTAGGCCAGTCGCAAGCCCGGTAGCGACTGCAATCCCCATCCCCACCGCGCCGTTCTCGCCTGGGTATCGCACTAGAATGCTGACTTCCCACGAGCTGCAATCTCCGCCCTGTGATCCGTCGGGGCAGCCCGTCACTCCTCTTGTGGGAAAGAGCAGCATCGTTGCCGCCATCCCCGCCCCTGCGGCTATGAGCAAATTCATCATCCGTACCAAGCTCGGAACTCCTATGGCCGTCGCAGTCGCCGTCACGACTTCTTGCCGTCTCGCTCCTCGTTGTCCGTTGTCTCGATCAACGGCGTCGAACACACCGGGCACACCGACGTGTCGTCTTCTCCGATATAGACGGTCCGCTCGCAGATTCGGCAGTAGGCGGTTATCGCGACCATCGAGACTCTCCTTGGTGGACTTTGTACGCCTAAGTCTCTCAGGAAGTCCGGGGGGATGAATAGGGGGGTAAACCTCCCGGGCCGGGGGCGGGGTCGATAGACTGCGCCCGGCATTGGCTTGCCGGAATCTTGGAGGGGACTTGATCCTGTCGGATCGCGATATCCAAAAGGCCGTCGCCGAGGGGCGGGTCGCTATCGAGCCTTTCGACCCGGGCGCCGTACAACCATCCTCGGTCGACCTCCACGTCGATCGGCTCTTTCGCACGTTTCACAACGCTCGTCATCCCTACATCGACGTCAAGAAGCCTATGGACGACCTCACGGAGCTGGTCGAGGTCGGCGAGGACGAGGCGTTCATCTTGCATCCCGGCGAGTTCGTGCTCGGGTCCACGGCCGAGCGAGTACGGCTGCCCGACGACTTGGTGGCGCGGCTGGAGGGCAAGAGCTCGCTCGGGCGGCTCGGTCTGTTGATCCATTCGACGGCCGGCTACGTCGATCCCGGTTTTGAAGGCCACCTGACCCTCGAGCTTTCAAACGTCGCGAACCTGCCGATCACGATCTATCCGGGAATGAAAATCGGCCAGATCAGCTTCTTCGCGCTGTCGTCGGCCGCCGAGAATCCGTACGGCTCGAGCGCGGCCGGATCTAAGTACCAGGGCCAGCGGGGGCCCACGCCGTCGCGCTACTACGAGAACTTCAAGTAGTTACGGCCGGGCGTCACAGCCTCAGTCGAGATACGCGTGCGCCAGGAAGCTATTCAAGAGTGCTCGATCTCCGAATACTTCGACGTCGTCGGCCCCCACTCGGCGCCACAGCAGGAGCATGAGGTCGGAAGCGGGCCCCCGAACCGCCGCATCACCCTTCTCGTGGCCGTGCGAAACATTGGGTCCGGCCGGCGTCAGCCTGACAAGCCACTCACCGCTGCCGTCGGTTCGGTGAATGTGCAGCACCTCTCCGTGGCCCGTGATGGGTTCGTCGAAGTTCAGAAAAAGCTCGAAGAACTCGTCCACACCGTCGGTAGCAAGGTCACCGTCGATAGGGTGAGGATCACCCGCCGCCAGTTGAGCGTCCCACCGGTGCACCGCGGTCTCGTGCGCCATGCGGCGCTGAATGAACCCGAGGTTCTTCCGAGACGACCACGTCCACACCGGCGTCTCGGGATTCGCCGCCGCGAGAAGGTCGGCGAACCGAACGGCGTGGTCCAGGAAGTACTGGACGGGATCGGACGGGGTAGGCGGTTCGAGGTCGCCGAGCTCTTTCCGATCCTGGACGCGGCGCTCTGCGACGACGCGCCAGAAGAGATGGGCCTCGGTGAGGTGGCCGACTAGATCGGCGACCGTCCAAGCCGGACACGAGGGCACATTCGCACCCAGGTTGCCCTCGGCGGCGGCTGCGAACGCGGCCGAATCCCGACGCACGAAATCCGCATAGGCGGCCCCGCGTAACGCCACCTACTTCTCCTGAGCCGGTCGGGCCGCCGGGCGCGCACCGTCGTCGCCGACCGTTTGTAGCAACAGCTGTGCAACGTCACGCACCGATACCCTCTCATCCGCGTGCCGCTCGGTGACTCCGTCTGAGAGCATGATGTTGCAGAAGGGGCATCCGACCGCGACCGTGTCGCTGGCGGAGGCGAGTGCTTCGTCGGTGCGCTCGATGTTCATCTTCTTTCCCATGCGTTCTTCCATCCACATGCGCCCCCCACCGGCGCCGCAGCAGAACGTCGAGTGGCCATGCCGGTGGAGCTCCCCGTAGGTGGCACCTGGAATCGACTCGATGACTTCGCGCGCTCCCTTCCAGACGTCGTTGTGGCGCGCGTTGTAACAGGGGTCGTGGTAAGTGATGGCACCCTCGACCTCCGCCGTCGGCTTGAGCAGGCCCTCTCTGACCAATCGGGCCAGGAACTCTGTGTGGTGGACGACCTCGAAGACCCCGCCGAACTGCGGATACTCATTAAAGATCGTGTTGAAGCAGTGGGGGCAGGCGGTGAGTATCGTCTTCACGCCGTGGTCTTTCAACGTTTCTATGTTTTGCTCGGCAAGCATCTGATAGATGTACTCGGCCCCCATTCGGCGTGCAGGATCCCCGGTGCAAGCCTCCTCTTCGCCGAGCACCGCAAAGTCCACATCCGCGAGCTGCAGCAACCGGGCGAGGTCGTACATCACTTTCTTCTGACGGTCGTCGAAGGCGCCCGCGCAGCCCACCCACAGTAGGACGTCGGCGTCTGGCTTCTCCGCCACAAACGGGATTACGAGAGGTTCTTGTTTGGAGGTGCCTTTCATCCAGTCGACGCGCGTAGTGGGCGCTTGACCCCACGGATTCCCCGTCGTCTCCATGTTCTGGAGAGCACTCTGCATCTCGCGCGGGAAACGGGACTCGGTCATGACCAGGTTCCGCCGCATGTCGACGATAGCGTCGATGTGCTCGATGTTCACCGGGCACGCCTGCACACATGCGCCACACGTCGTGCAATCCCAGATGACCTCGTCTTCGACCACCTCAGGGTTAAGCGCCGGCAGGCTTTCGACGGCTTGCCCGTACGCCTCGTCGCCGGATTTCTTCGCCGCCAGCAGTCCCGATCCGCCGGCGAAAAGCGCGTCCCGAATGTCCATGATCAGCAACTTGGGGGAAAGCGGCTTAGCGGTGTTCCACGCCGGGCACTGGCTCTGGCAGCGGCCGCATTCGGTACACGTCATCCCGTCGAGAAGCTGTTTCCACGAGAGGTCGGTGATCTTCGCCGCGCCGAAGGTGTCGTTCTCCGACATCTTCTCGAGATCGAGATGCATGGGTTTGAGGGCTCCTTTGGGGCGCTCCGACGTGAACAAGACATTGAACACGGACGTCACGATGTGGAGGTGCTTCGAGTAGGTGATGTAGACGAGGAATCCGAGGATGATGAGCGAGTGCCACCATAGGAACACGGTGTCGATGGCATCGCGCACCTCGAACGAGAACGGCTCGATCAGCTGCGCGGCCGCGTTGGAGAACGGCGTCCACCGCTCGTCGTAGGGGAAGTCGCCCAGCGCGATCTGCGCGCCGCGCGTGAACAGGATCGTGATCATGATGCCGCCGATCGCCCACAGGATGTACTCGGCCTCGAGGGTGTGAGACCCACGGAAACGGCCCGGTCGCTGGAGGCGGCGGATGACGAAGGCCGTGATCAACCCGGCTAGGACCGCCATAACGAAGAGATCCTGGAGGAGACCGAGAGGGCCCCAGCGCCCGACGATCGGGAGATGGAAGCCCTTCTGGAAGACCGCCCCGAAGGCCTCCACGATCGTGGTGAACAGGATCACAAAGCCCCAGAAGATGAAGAAGTGCATGACCCCGGGGACCGTCCACTGCAGGAGCTTTCGTTGCCCCAGGACCACGACCAACTGGTCCTTGAGCTTGCGGCGAAGGTCCCGGGGCCTGCGGTCGTCGTCCACCCCCAACCTCAAAAACCCCACGAGCTCGGCGAGCCGCCTCCCGAATGCCGCCACCGTGACCAGGATCAGGACCGTCATCACGACCTTCTCGAGCACCGTTCTCCCTTCGTTGGCCGATGGGGCGGAGCGATCCTATTCCGGGAGCTGCTCGGCGACGACTATTCTCGGGGCCTGGCGGGGCCCAGACTTGACAATACAGCACTCAAGTTGCATTATTAAAGGGACTCAGATTTCATCCATGTACCCCGGCAATTCGAGGCAAAGGAGCAGCCATCATGCCAAAGGCAGTCGGCATCGACCTCGGGACGACCAATTCCGTGGTCTCAGTGCTGGAGGGCGGTCAACCTACGGTGATCCCCAACGCCGAGGGCGGCCGCACCACCCCGTCGGTCGTCGCTTTCTCAAAGGGAGGTGAAGTCCTCGTGGGCGAGGTCGCCAAGCGTCAGGCGATCACGAACCCGGACCGCACCATCCGGTCGATCAAGCGCGACATGGGGACCGATCACAAGACCGAGATCGACGGCAAGAATTACTCGCCGCAGGAGATCTCGGCGCGGATTCTGCAGAAACTCAAGTCGGACGCCGAGGCGTACCTGGGCGACAAGGTCACTGAAGCCGTCATCACAGTGCCGGCCTACTTCGACGACGCCCAACGGCAGGCCACCAAAGAGGCGGGCCAGATCGCGGGGCTCGAGGTGCTTCGCATCATCAACGAGCCGACCGCAGCGTCTCTTGCCTACGGCTTGGACAAGGCCGAGGGTGACCAGACGATCCTCGTCTTCGATCTCGGGGGCGGCACGTTCGATGTCTCGCTGCTCGAGCTCGGCGACGGTGTATTCGAGGTCAAGGCGACCGCCGGAGACACACACCTCGGCGGCGACGACTGGGATCAGCGCGTCATCGACCATCTCGTAAAGACCTTCAAGGACAACCACGGCGTCGATCTGTCCAAGGACAAGATGGCGCTGCAGCGTCTGAAGGAGGCCGCCGAGAAGGCCAAGATCGAGCTGTCCTCGACGCAGCAGACGACTATCAACCTCCCGTTCATCACTGCGACACAGGAGGGGCCGTTGCACCTCGAGGTCAATCTGTCGCGCAGCGAGTTCGAGCGCATGACCCAGGATCTGCTTGATCGCTGCAAGGGCCCCTTCGGACAGACCGTCCGCGACTCGAACATCCAGGTTTCGGAGATCGACCATGTCATCCTCGTGGGTGGCTCGACCCGGATGCCGCAGGTCCGCGACCTCGTGAAGGAGCTCACCGGCGGCAAGGAACCGCATCAGGGAGTCAACCCCGATGAGGTGGTTGCGGTCGGTGCCGCGATCCAGTCGGGTGTGCTGAAGGGCGAGGTCAAGGACGTCTTGCTACTCGACGTCACGCCTCTCAGTCTCGGTGTGCAGACGCTGGGCGGAATTTTCACGCGCCTCATCGACCGCAACACGACCATTCCGACCAAGCGGTCGGAGGTCTTCACAACGGCCGACGACAACCAGCCCTCTGTTGAGATCCACGTTCTTCAGGGCGAGGCCGACATGGCCGACCGCAACAAGTCTCTCGGCAGGTTCATGCTCGACGGAATTCCGCCGGCACCGCGAGGTATGCCTCAGATCGAGGTCACGTTCGACATCGATGCAAACGGCATCGTGAACGTGAGCGCCAGGGACCTCGGGACGAACAAGGAACAGTCGATGACGATCACGGGCGGCACAAAGCTCGCGGATGATGACATCCAGCGGATGGTCAAGGACGCCGAAGCTCACGCGAACGAGGACCGCGCCCGCCGCGAGGAGGCCGAGGCTCGCAACCAGGCGGATTCGGTGATCTACCAGACCGAGAAGACGCTCAAGGAGCACGGCGACAAGCTCAACGACGCGGACCGCAAGCATGTGGAAGACGCTCTGCAGGAGGCGGTGGACGCGCTCAAGGGCTCCGATGTGGAGGCAATCAAACGCACCAGCGAGCAACTAATGACGGCTTCGCAGAAGTTCGCGGAGGTCATGTACCAGCAGGCCCGCGAGCAACAGGGCGGAGCGACCGAGAGCTCGCAGTCGGGTGAGGACGTTGTAGACGCCGAGGTCGTCGATGACGAGGAGAGCGCATGACCGGACGCGACAACGACAACGTCGAGGCGCGAGGAGGTCAGGAGCGCTCAGTGCGCGTGCGGGTGTCCGACAAGCGACGATCGATGAAGACGGGACACCACGGCAACGCGGGCCCGGACGCCGCGGCATCGGAGGCGGCAGAATCCCCGACTCAGGACGCTGAAGTCGACGTCGTCGAGTCGTTGCGCACTCAGGTCGGGTCGCTAACGGACGATCTGCAGCGTCTAGGAGCCGAGTTCGACAACTACCGCAAGCGGATGATGCGCGACCAGGCGGAGATCGGGGTTCAGACCACCGCGGCGTTGGTGAAGAAGCTCTTGCCGGTCCTCGATAACTTCGATCGAGCAATTGCGCACGGAGGAGACGAGAGTGTTGCGTTGCTGCGCAAAGAGCTCATGGATGTCTTGACGGCCGAGGGCGTCGAGGAGATTCCTGCTCGGGGGGCTCCCTTCGATCCACATGTGCACGAGGCGGTCGAATCGCGTGATGACCCGGGTATCGGCGAGCCGACGGTGACGACTGTTTTCAGGACCGGCTATCGCCTGGGCCCCAAGGTGCTGCGCGCGGCGATGGTCGGCGTCGCTCGACCGGCGGAGCCGCAGGGAGAGGATCCGACCGCGGGGTCTACAGATCACACGGACGTCGCGGCCGGAGAGAGCTGAGAGATAGGAGCGCGGCGTGGCGCAGCGAGACTGGCTCGAGAAGGACTACTACAAGGTCCTTGGTGTTTCCAGCACCGCCTCCAAGGAAGAGATCAAGCGCGCTTACAAGAAGCTCGCACGGCAGTTTCACCCCGATGCCAACAAGGGCAAGGAGGCCGAGCAGCGCTTCAAAGAGATCTCCGAAGCGCACTCCGTTCTGACGAACGATGAGCGCCGTAAGGAGTACGACCAGATTCGGAGGTATGCGGAATCGGGTGGCGCTCCGTTCGGGTTCGGGTCCGGCGGAGGCAGGCGGGTGCACGTCGGAGACATCGGCGACCTCTTCGGCGACGGTGCAGGAGTGGGCGACCTCTTTGAGGACGTCTTCGGGTTCTCCCCGCGGCGTCGCAAGGGACAGGACCTCGAGACCCACGCGCACCTGACCTTCGAGCAGGCCGTCGAGGGCACCACGTTCGAGCTGGCCGGTGGGACGAAGGTGCGGGTTCCGGCGGGGGTGAAGGACGGCAGCCGCATCAAGGTCGCCGGCAAGGGGGGGCCCGGCCCCCAGGGAGGGCCACAGGGCGATCTCTACGTCCGCGTACACGTGGATCCGCACCCGTACTTCTCACTGACGGGCAAGGGCGACCTTGCGATCAAGCTTCCCGTGACGTTCACGGAGGCTGCTCTCGGCGCGCGCGTGCAGGTGCCCACGCTCGACGGAGTGGTGACCGTGAAGATCCCACCGGGCACTCGCCCCGGCAAGAAATTGCGGGTCAAAGGGAAAGGCGGTCCCCGGCCGTCCGGGGGCCGCGGCGATCTGATCGTGGACGTCGACGTCGAGATTCCTCAGAAGCTGTCGAGGCGCGAGAAAGAGCTGCTCGAAGAATTTGACGGCGTCCATGGGGCAAACCCTCGCGCTCACCTCGAAGGCGCGGTCCGGCACAAACAGAAGCAGGCGTCCTAGCAGGCTTATGAGGAGGAGCGATGGCGCGTCGCAGTGATTCGGAGCAGGCGATCTACATCATCTCGGTCGCAGCCGAGCTCGCGGGCGTGCACCCCCAAACGCTGCGCGTCTACGAACGCAAAGGTTTGGTGACTCCCAGACGAACAGAGGGCAACACGCGCCGGTACTCGGATAGGGACGTGGAGCGTCTCAGGAAGATCCAGGCGCTCACAAACGAAGGCGTCAACCTCGCTGGAGTCACTCGCATCATCGAGCTCGAGCGCGATATCGAACGACTGCAAACTCGATACGCGCGGGCACAGCGCGATCTGGAGACTCTAGAGCAGCAACTCGAAGAGGCCATGGATGCGCGCAACCGGATGGCGCTGGTGCCGCTGCGAGACGTTCGTCGCATTCGCAGGGCGATGAAATCCGACGAGTTGTCACAGCCGGCAACCCGACGTGTGTTCCCGGCACCCCCCGTCACCTAATGGGCAAAGTCGCGACGCCCTCGGGCGACGTGTCCGTGACCTGGGACGGGCCGGGAGATGCGCCCCTCGTTCTCGTCCTTGCGCACGGGGCCGGCAACGATCTGCACGCCTCGTTCATGGCCCACATGGCCTCGGGACTCGCCGGTAGCGGCATCGACGTGTGCCGTTTCAACTTCCTTTACAGCGAGCGCGGCCGACGAGCGCCCGATCGCACAGCAGTGCTCGAGGAAACGTTTCGAGCGGTGGGTGAGGCCGCCCGCGCCGCCCGCCCCGGGGCGCGGCTTGTCATCGGCGGGAAGTCGATGGGGGGCAGGATCGCATCGCACCTAGCCGCCCAGGGTGACGAGGTCGAGGGGCTTGTGTTCCTCGGCTATCCCCTCCACGCTCCGGGAAGACCCGAGAACCTGCGCGCGTCGCATCTAAAGGACATCGGGGCTCCGATGCTGTTCATCGAGGGGACGCGCGATCCCTTTTGTCCGCTCGAGACTTTGGAGAAGGTGCGAGCGGACCTCTCCGCAGATTCCTCGCTCGCAGTGATCGATGACGGCGACCACTCGTTCAAGGTGCGCAAGTCGTCGGGCCGCTCGACGGAGGAAGCCTGGGACGAAGTCGTTGCCGCGGTAACCGACTGGCTCCGAAAAATCTGACCGATGTGATGCGGACTTCGCCCGTCACGTCCCGGGAGGGTGCTGTGGAGGCATAGCTCCTGCCACCGAGCTCTTCTGCAGCGCGTGGATCCGCATGTCGAGCGGAGGGTGTGTGTCGAACATGCGGTTCAGCCATGCCCCCTGCTTGGTTGCACCGCGTCGCCCCCGCGCGGCCTGCCGCGGGATTGGCGACTCGATCCACAGGTGGGCGGTAGCCCGGCTGCGCGCCTTTACGACCGTCTGGTCCTCCTGGAGCTTACGCAACGCGTTCACCAACCCATCGGGATACCGCGTCAGGAGAACGGCGTCCGCGTCGGCGAGGAACTCCCGTTGCCGGGATATGGCCGCCTGGAGAACCGCTGCTACGAGCGGGGAGACAAGCAGGAGCACGAACCCGACGATGGCAACGGGTGCACCGAGCCCGCCGCCGCGGCGGTCGTCGCTGCCGCCGGCGGCGCCCCACCACATCGCGCGCAGCAGTAGGTCGGCGAGAAGAACGATTACGCCTACCAGAGTGACGGCGATGGTCATCACCAGCGTGTCGCGGTTCTGGATGTGCGAAAGCTCGTGGGCTATCACACCCTCGAGCTCGTCACGGTTCATTCGTTCGAGAAGGCCGGTTGTCACGGCGATGGCTGCATGCTCGGGATTCCGACCCGTGGCGAATGCGTTGGGAGCGGTGTCCTCGATGACGTAGACCCTGGGTTTGGGGATACCGGCGGCTATGGTTAGACCCTCGACGATGTTGTGAAGCTGGTTGTAGCTTTCCTCGTCCGCAGGCTTCGCCCGGCTCATGGACAGCGCGATCTTGTCGGACGAAAAGTACGAGCCCCATGTCATCAAGACGGCGAACACAACCGCGATGATGAGCCCCCAGGGACCTGAGCTGGTGAAGTAACCGAAGAAGAAGCCGATGACGGCCACAAATACGATGAAGAACGCGATCAAGAGCCACGTCTTGCGGACGTTGGATGAGATTCGTTCGTACACCGACTACAGCACTACTGGGGCTGCGCCGGCTTCTCGCCCCCTCTTTCCGGGGGCTCCTGGCTCGTGAGGTCCGGACGCGGCGCGGTCCCGAAGTCCACCTTCACAGGCTCGCGCGACTCGGTTTCGGCCTCGAAGTACTGCTTGGCCTCGAAATTGAACGCGCCGGCGATTACGTTGGTAGGGAAGGTTTCGCGCGCGTTGTCGTAGGCCAGTAATTGCTCGTTGTAGAACTGCCGCGAGAAGGCAATTCGCCCTTCGGTGCCGGTTAGCTCCTCCTGCAGGGCCCGGAAGTTCTGGTCGGCCTGGAGCTGGGGATAAGCCTCCGCGACTGCGAACAACTGACGCAGCGTCTGAGTCAAGAAGTTCTCAGCCTGAGCCTGATCCGCCACGCCGCGCGCATCGACTGCCTGCTGCCGTGCTCGGGTAACCGATTCAAAGGTCTCACGCTCGTGACTTGCGTAACCTTTGACCGTTTCGACCAGGTTGGGGATGAGGTCGTACCTTCGCCTCAGTTGCACGTCGATCTGCGACCATGCGGCATCGATCCGGTTGCGGAGCCGCACGAGGCGGTTGTAGATGGCGACGGCAATAACGACGAGGAGCAGGACTATCCCCAGAATAATCCACACAGCCACGCGCTCTCTCCTTCTTGCTCTAGTGGGACCCTAATACATTGGCCGACCGGTCCCGCCGATTCAATACCCTCCGGCTAAACTAGTCGAGCATGAGGATGTCGATCGAGTACTGCGTTAAATGAGGTTACGGGCCTCGAGCCGTCGGTCTGGCGGCCCAACTCCTCACCGAGTTCGAACGAGGGCTATCGGAGCTCGTTCTGATCCCATCGGGTGGAGGCGTGTTCGAGGTGACGGTTGGCAACAACCTCGTGTTCTCCAAGAAGCAGACGGGCCATCACGAGGAGTACGACGTGATCCTGGCCGACGTCCGCAAGGCCTGGTCCAAGGCCGAGGAAATTGGGACCACCACCTGAGGCGACAATCGTTAACTAGTGACGGCGCCACTAATACCGCTCTCGGCGGAGCTGTGTCTCACGCCTGAAGCATGGCCGCGATCTCGAAAGCAAGATCGAGGCTCTGGCGCGCGTTCAGGCGCGGATCGCAGAGCGCCTGGTAGCGCTGCTCGAGGTGCCCGTCGGTGACCTCCTCCGCGCCCCCTAGACACTCCGTCACGTCCTCGTGGGTGAGCTCGAGGTGAACCCCCCCCGGGACGGTGCCCTCCTCGTGATGCACGGCGAAGAATCCCTTGATCTCCGACAGGATGTCGGAGAAACGTCTCGTCTTGAGTCCGGTCGGTGACAGGAATGTATTCCCGTGCATCGGATCACTCACCCACACGGGCTCGTGCTGCGAGTCGCCGACCGCGCGCACGATGGTCGGCAGGATGTCGCCGATTCGTTCGGCACCCATGCGAACGATGAGCGTCAGGCGACCGGGTTCGCGGTCCGGATCGAGCCGAGCGCACAGCTCGAGCACCTCCTCTGCGGTGGCAGTCGGGCCGATCTTGCATCCGACCGGGTTCCTGATTCCGGATAGGAACTCGACGTGTGCGCCGCGCGAGTCGCGCGTGCGCTCTCCTACCCACAGAAGGTGAGCCGAACAGTCGTACCATTGCTCGGTGAGGCTGTCTCGTCGAGTGAGGGCCTCTTCGTAGCCGAGCAACAACGCCTCATGCGAGGTGTAGAAGTCCACTTCGTGCAGTGGTGATTCGTCTCCCAGATCGACGCCGCACGCGGCCATGAATCGAAGCGCGCGCTCGATGTCCCGTGCGATTGCTTCGTATCGTCGCCCCTCAGCGCTCTGCGCGACGAACTCCTGATTCCATTCGTGGATCTGAGTGAGATCGGCGAACCCACCCTTGGTGAATGCCCGCAGAAGGTTGAGCGTTGCCGCGCTCTGGTTGTAGGCGAGGACGAGCCGGTGCGGGTCGGGGGCTCGCGCGGTCGGATCGAAAGCGGAGTCGTTGACCGCGTGCCCTCGAAAGGCCGGAAGCTCTCTGTCCCCGACGCGCTCGAGCGGCGCGGTCCGCGGCTTGGCGAACTGTCCCGCAATGCGCCCGACCTTGACGACTGGGAGTCCAGCTGCATAGGTTAGGACGACTGCCATCTGAAGAATGATCTTCAGTTTGTCCCGGATGGCGTCGGCGGAGAAGTCGAGAAAGGATTCGGCACAATCCCCGGCCTGCAGTAGAAATGCTTCTCCTCGCCCTACGCGGGCGAGTGCGCTCTTCAGACTGCGGGCCTCGCCGGCAAAGACCAGAGGCGGGAGGCGGTGCAGCCGCTCGAGCACGTCCTCGAGCTCGGATTCATTCGGCCACTCGGGCTGCTGCCCGGCGGGAAGGCGCTTCCATGTGGCTGGGTTCCAGACCATAGACCCTTATCGTCGCGTGTCTCGCCTCACTTCATGGCACGATGCCAGCTACATGCGTGAGCTGGTGACTCTCGACGACATCGAGGAAGCACGGAAGCGGCTTGAGGGGGTTGCCGTAGCGACTCCCGTGGATCGTTCGCGTGCGCTGTCCGCTCTCGTCGACGGCGAAGTCTTCATCAAGTGCGAGAACTTGCAGCGAACCGGTTCGTTCAAGATCCGCGGCGCATACAACCGGATCAGCCGGCTCGACAGCGACGAGGGAGACGCCGGGGTGGTCGCAGCCTCGGCCGGCAACCACGCTCAAGGAGTTGCCCTCGCAGCGTCTTTGTCGAGTATTTCTTCGACGGTGTTCATGCCCGAGGCAGCACCTCTCCCCAAAGTCGAAGCGACCAAACGGTACGGCGCCGACATTCGTTTGGTCGGAAAGGATATTGGGGAGGCGCTGGCAGCGGCCACCGAGTATGCGCGGGAAAGGGGGAGCGTCTTTGTTCACCCCTTCGACCATCCGCACATCATCAGCGGACAGGGAACGATCGGTTGCGAGATCGTCGAGCAGCTTCCCGATGTCGCGACTGTGGTGGTCCCCGTGGGCGGAGGTGGATTGATCTCCGGGATCGCGGCAGCCGTGAAAGCTCACCGTCCGCAGGCGAAGGTTGTCGGGGTCCAGGCATTGGGCGCGGCGGCCATGCCGGCTTCTCTTGAGGCCGGTGAGCCCATCAGCCTCGAGCACGTGTCGACGATCGCCGACGGGATCGCTGCGAATTGTCCCGGCGAGATAACTCTGCCTCATGTGCAGCACCTGGTCGACGACGTCGTGTGCGTCGCGGACGACGACCTCGCGGAAGCGCTTGTCTTTACCGCCGAGCGCATGAAGCTCGTGCTTGAGGCGGCTGGAGCGGCGGGCGTTGCCGCCGTCATGCGGGGTCTGGTCGAGATCAGACCTCCGGTTGTCGTGCTCCTGTCCGGCGGCAACATCGACCCTCTGCTGTTGTTGCGGGTGATTCGTTTCGGCCTCGGGGCGGCGGGTCGCTATTTCGCGTTTCACACCCGTCTCTCCGACCGCCCGGGCGAGCTTTCTCGACTTCTCGGGCTGATAGCCGAGCTCGGCGCCAACGTCATCGGTGTCGAGCACCATCGCGCAGGAGTGCGAGTCCATGTGGGTGAGGTCGATGTCGCCCTGCAGATCGAAACGCGAGGGGGAGACCACATCGCCGACCTCGTCGGCCGGCTGGAGGAGGCCGGCTACTCGGTCGCGCGTTTGTAGCCGCTCCTACCTACTATGGAGGGGATGAACTCTCTGGATCCGATGCTGTTCGAAGGGCTGGTTGCACGGTTTGTGGCGGAAGACGTGGGCCGGGGAGACCGCACGACCCACGCGGTAGTACCGCGCGACGCCACAGGCTCGGCGCGCATCGAGTCCCGCGAGGGTGCCGTCGTTGCCGGACTCGACATTGCGAGGGCGTGCTTCGCGGCCGCCGGCGGGGGCGTCACGTGGCGTGCGGAAGTCCGCGACGGGGATCGCGTCGAGCCGGGCGCCGTCATTGCGCGTGTCGAAGGCTTTCTGCGGACCATCCTCACCGGAGAGCGCACCGCGCTGAATCTCCTCGCCCGTTTGTCGGGAGTCGCCACGCTCACAGCCCGGTTCGTCGAGGCTGCCCGTGAGACGGCGGCGCGCATCGTTGATACGCGGAAAACAACGCCGGGGTTAAGAGTGCTGGAAAAGTACGCGGTGCGCGTCGGCGGCGGCGTGAACCACCGCTTCGGGCTGGACGACGGAGTACTCATCAAGGACAATCACATCGTGGCGGCAGGGGGTGTCGCCGAGGCCGTGCGCAGAGCGCGCGCCGGAGCCCCTCACGGGTTGAGCATCGAGGTCGAAGTTACCGATCTCATCGAACTGGACGATGCGCTCGCGGCGGGCGCCGATGCCGTGCTCCTCGATAACATGACCCCCGAAATGGTTTCGGACGCCGTGGCGCGCGCCGGGGGCAAGGTCACTCTCGAGGTATCTGGAGGAGTCAATCTGGACAACGTGGCCGGCTACGCCGCCGCGGGAGTGGACCTGATCTCTGTCGGCGCGCTCACCCACTCGGCGCCGGCGATTGATGTCGCGCTGGAGGTCGAGTCGTAATGGTCCTAACCCCAGAGGCCTTGAGAAGCGGAGTAACGAACAAGTGGGCGACCGATGTGCGGCGTCTGGCCGATGGGAGAGATGCGGTCATCCTCGCGCACAACTACCAGGTACCGGCTGTTCAGGATGTTGCCGACTTCGTCGGAGATTCACTCGAGCTGTCGCGCATCGCGGCCGAGGTAGAGCAATCAACGATTGTCTTCTGTGGTGTTCACTTCATGGCGGAGACGGCGAAGATACTCGCTTACGACAAAACGGTCCTCATTCCTGATGCGATGGCGGGATGTTCGCTTGCAGCGTCGATCACCGCCGATGAGCTCAGGGCGTGGAAGGACGAGCATCCCGACGCCGTTGTGGTCATGTACGTGAATACGACTGCCGAAGTCAAGGCGGAGACCGATTACTGCTGTACATCCGCCAATGCCGTCAAGGTGGTGGAATCAATCCCTGAGGATCGCGAGATCTTGTTCGGCCCCGACATGTTCCTCGGCGCGCACGTCGAACGAATGACGGGTCGAAACATGCATGTGTGGATGGGCGAGTGCCATGTGCACGCGGGTATCGAGCCCTCCGACATCCAGGGCACTCTTGCCGAGTACCCAGACGCCGAGATGCACATCCACCCCGAGTGCGGATGTTCCTCACAGTGCATGTACTTGATGTCCACGGGGGACCTACCGAGCGACCGCACCTTCGTGCTGGGCACGGGTGGCATGGTGCGACGGATGGAGCAGTCGAATGCGAGCCGCTTCATCATTGCCACGGAGACGGGGATGCTCCACCGCCTGCGCAAGGAGAACCCCGAGGCAGATCTGGTCGCCGCGAAGGAGGCGGCGGTGTGCGGGTACATGAAGATGATTACCCCCATCAAGCTGCTCCGCTGCCTTCAGACCGGCCGGGACGAAGTGTCGGTGGCGTCCCATATCGCGGCTAGGGCCCGTCTCCCGATCGAGCGGATGATCGCAATCCTGTAGCCCGACCCCCCCGTGAGTGGTTGCCACGAGTCGCACGGCGATCGCCTGCAACCATTCGGCCCCGACCCCGCCCTGAGTGGTTGCCACGAGTCGCACGGCGACCGCCTGCAACCACTCGGCCCCGGCTGGGGTGCCCAGCCTTCTTGGGGAGTGCTTGCCTCGCTTGACCCGTTGGTGAGGTTTGCGGCACTCTTGTTAACTTCTGTCAATTGCTGAGGAGGATGGGCAAGATGAGAATGCTGCGCTACCAGCCACGCCACCTCAAGCGCCGGCCGGTTTCACGGGGCCCGGCAGCGGTCGGCGCCGCCACCGCAGTCTGGATGGCCGGCTCGCAAGCGGCTCACGCCGGGACCCACATGGTCAGCTCGGGCGAGACCTTGTCGGGCATCGCGGCCAGGTACGGGACGACGGTCGCGGCGCTGGTCCGGGCCAACCATCTGCCCGACCCGAACCTCATCATCACCGGCCAGCGCATCAGGATGCCGGTCGCCGCGACGATGACCTCGTCCCACGTCGTAGAGACGGGCGAGACGCTGTCGGGCATCGCCACCCGGTACGGCACCAGCGTTCGCGCCCTGGCCCGCGCCAATCATCTCTCGAATCCAAACTTCATCGTGGCCGGGGCCAGCCTCCGGGTGCCGAACGGTGCCGGGACGAGCACCCCGGCTGCGAGCGCTCCGCAAGGGGCCCCTCCGGCGACGGTCGAGGCATCGATCGAGCGTCACGCCGCGAATCACGGAGTCGACTCCTCGCTCGTAAAGGCGATGGCGTGGCAAGAGAGCGGATGGCAACAGGACGTTGTATCGGAGGCGGGTGCGATCGGAGTCATGCAGGTGATGCCCGCAACCGCTCGCTTCGTCAACGGTGTGCTCGGCGAAGGGAACCTGGACGTGCGAGCTGCGGATGACAACGTGCATCTCGGAGTCCGCTACTTGAAGCACCTACTCGAGTCGATGCCTTCGGAGAGAGAGGCGGTCGCGGCGTATCTCGCCGGGCCCGGCAACATCGGCAGGAAGCTGACGGCCGAACAACGTCACTACGTGCGCGCCGTTGAGGCCCACCGGACTCGTTACCGCTAGTACGTCGGACGATTTCGGGGTGTGGCCACGAGTCCTATGACCGCGCCTACGAGGCCGGCGAAAGCACCGGCCGCGACAAGCAGGATTCCGGCCGCCGGATCGGCATCTCCCACGACGTCCATTCGCTCAGAGATGGACGATCTCAACTCGCCGATGCCGCGGTAATCCGCAAAGGCGATTGCGCCCACAACCATCGATAGAAAGAATGCCAGCCCCGCATAGAAACCGCGCTTACGCAGGGACAGTCCGACCGCCGACAAGGCAAGGGCGGTTGAAGCCGCAACGACGTACCAGCCGTCGCGCGCTTCGACTCCTGTGAAGGGTTCGCTCGCCTGCTCCCTGCCGGCCTCGGTGGGCGGCGGAGTGATCGTGACCCAGTTCATGAAGGACCCGATGGTTGCGGCTGCGGCGCCTGCGATAAGAAGGGCGGTCGCAACGCTGCGAGCTCGGTCGAAGTAGTCGCCGCGGGTCGTGTGGTCGCGCATCCGCGCTAGCCTACTGGTGTGACTCACAAACGCCGCTGCTTGCTCGCCATCCATGCGCATCCCGATGATGAGTCCTCCAAGGGCTCCGGGACGATGGCGCGCTACGCGGAAGAGGGAGTGCGGGTGGCACTCGTGTGCGCGACCGGCGGCGAGGAGGGGGACATCCTCAACCCCCGCATGGATCGACCCGGGATCAAGGAGCGGATGAAGGAACTGCGAGCCGCCGAACTCGAGACGGCCTGCGACATCCTGGGTGTCGAACGCATCTACATGCTCGGCTACCGGGACTCCGGGATGCCGGACTCCCCCGCCAACAAGCGCCCGGAGGCATTCTGCAATGTCGATCCTGAGGAAGTGGTGTTTCGCCTGGTCGAGATCATCCGTGCCGAGCGGCCCGAGGTGGTGCTGTCCTACGACGAGTCGAGGGGCTACGAGCACCCCGATCATGTCCGGGTTCACGAGCTCGGGCGCAGGGCGTTTCGTGAGGCGGGCGACGGAAGCAAGTTCCCCGACGCAGGCGCTCCCTGGGCACCCTCAAAGCTTTACTACTTCGCGACGTTTACGAAGCAGCGAATGCAATCCTTGCACGAGGCCGCGCTCAATGAGGGAATCGACAGCCCGTTCGCGGGATTTCTGGAGCACTGGGACGAGATGGGATTCGACGACCCTCAGGTCACAACTCAGGTCGACGTGTCCGACTTCATCGAGTTGCGAAGCCGGGCTTTGCTTGCTCACGCGACGCAGATCGACCCGGACAGCTTCTGGTTCGCAATCCCGGACGAGATGCAACGCAAGGTCTACCCGTGGGAGGACTTCACGCTCATCGAGTCACGGGCGCAAACCGACATGCCCGACATGCCCGAGGATGATCTCTTCGCCGGCTTGTGACGGCGCTAACAAGGGATCCGACGAGCGCCGGCAGATGGAGCCAGGCCGTTGACTATCGCGAGCGTTCGACCATCGTCTTCTCGATGACGGCCATGATCTCGTCGCCGAGCAACTCGTCGTGCTCGAGCAGCGCGTCCCGCAACCCCTCGACGAGATCGCGGTTGTTCTCGAGGAGGTAGGCGACTTGGTCCCGGTGTCGCCGGAGGATATCTTCAACTTCCTTCTTGGTGTCCTCGTTTGTTAGGACCTTTGCGACGATGTTGGGCGACGAGTGCTGTCCGTTGTCCACCGCATCGTACGAAACGAGCGACGATCCCATTCCGAAGGATCCGACCATCTGAGCGGCCAGTGTCGTTGCGGCGGTCAGATCGGACGACGGGCCGGTTCCGGTCTCGCCGAAAAAGAGTTGCTCGGAGGCCATGCCCGCAAGCGCGATCTTGAGTGTTGCCTCGAGTTCGGACCGGGTCTTCGTCCACCGTTCCTCGACGTCCGAATGCGCCAGCAACCCGAGAGCCTGCTTGCGCTTGATGATCGATAGAACCTCAAGCTTTCGATCTCGCGCACAGAGATAAGCGGCAACTGCGTGCCCCGCCTCGTGGGTCGCGATGATCTCCTTCTCTTTTTCCGTGTAGGCGACAGGGTGCGCGAGACCGATCTCCTCCGAGAGTCGAGCGCGCTGGACATCGCGCCAGTTGAGTTCCCGCCGCCCGTCTCTGATGGCCCACACGAGGGCCTCATCGAGGATGTGTTCGAGCATCGCCGGCGAGTAGCCGAGGCTCATCGATGCAAGCTCTTCGCGCAGCTCCTCACGGTCCATCTCCTCGGAGTGAGCGCGTCTCTCCAGGAAGTAGTCGATCAGCTCCCGTCGGCCCGCCTTCGACGGGAGATCGAAGTAGAGCCTGCGATCGAAGCGCCCCGGACGGAGCAGAGCGGGATCCAGCGCCTCGGCGCGGTTGGTCGCGCCGATCACGAGGATGTTGTTGTAAGGGGTCGAGCCTTTCCTGAGCTGGTTCTTGGACGGCAGGAACATATTGATCAGATCGAGGGCGAAATTCTTGAGCCGCTGGCCAAATGGCGGGCTGTCGAACGACTGCATCTGGATGAGCAATTCGTTGACCATGCTCCCCGCATCTCCCGGCCCGAACGCCTGCCACACCGTCGTGGGATAACGATCGAGGGGCGCGAACGAGCTGATCCCGGAGCGCGACCCCCCGACGGCGTCGATCTCCTCGATGAATCCGATCGCACCGCCCTCCTTGCGTGCGGCCTTCTTGAGGGCCTTGAAGAATGAGCGGATCTTGAAGGCGGTCATCCCCTGGAACATGCTCGTAAACGCCGGCGCGGAGACGAAGAAGAACGGCACGCCGGCCTCCGCGGACATCGCCTTAGCGAGGTGGGTCTTGCCCGTGCCCGGCCGCCCCTCGAAGAGGATGCCGCGCCGGGGATTCCCTCCCAGTTCCTCCTTGAATGTCTTGTAGGTGAGGAAGATCTGAAGGGTCCTGGTGACCTCTTCGAGCACGATGTCGATCCCCCGCACGTCGGCAAAGCGGATCGGGATCTGATCCGGGCTGAAGCGGATGTGAGGGCTGCGGCCACTGATCAACGGCAGCGCCATCATCAGGATGATTGCGAAGATCAAGAGAATCGGTGGGAGGTAGATCCACGCATCGGGCCCCAGGGTGGGCCAGTCGAAATTCACCGGTCGGCCCTCGAGGGCCCGCTTGACCAGGTATCCGAGCAGCAGGAGGTTCAGATAGGCGAGATAGCGGAGGCGCTTCTTGCGGTTTCGCTCCCGGATCGCCTCGACGTCGGCGCGGTGGCGCTCGGCGACTTTAACGAAGCCCTCGGACGCCCGGACGTCCGCGGTGCTGCTCGACCTGGTCACCTTCACGGCACTCCTTCGCCCCCACCGCTGAATGGAAGATTGTGGCATTGGTGGCGCGGGTTTTCCAGCGGGTTTTCTCTCTAGGGTCGAATCGACACGACCTAGGCGTCACCTTTAGCCCTGCCCCAGGCCAGCGCAAGAGGGATCAGCAGGAAAGGGGCACCGACGGCGCGAGCAATGCCCATCGTGCCCCCGACCGGGCCGAACGAGACAGAGTCGCCGACGGGTTCGCTCACGAGAAGGCCTATCGACTGGGTGAGCCACACGATCGCGATCGCCACGGCAGTCCCCAGAGCCACGGCGCCGGCACGAGGGCGGAGGCGCGGCAGAGGCATCTTGTATCCGGTGGCCGAGCGCCTCCACGCTCCGGGTACCGACACCGAATCCTGACTCGCCACCACGGCTCGGGTTGCTCCGACAAGCACGGGGATGAGGGCGAGTTCGGCGGCCGCGATCAGCCACGACGACGCCCTGTAGCGCGACAGATCCCGCGCGGACACCCGGCGAACTTCCTCGCCGGTGTCGAACTCGGCGATGGCGTTGTGGACCGCTCTGACGGCGATGACGTCGCGAAAGATGAACGCATGTGCGACGTGAACGGGCACCGTCACTGCGGCGACGATGAAGAAGAGGGTCGCGTAGTTGCGAAAGGTCGTTCTCAGCGCTCCATCGATGGACACCGGCGAAGTGTAGTCGGGAGCACCGGCACGCTCCTCGGTATGGTTCGCAAATGCGCATTCTGTTGTGGCATGGCTACCTGCTGACCGGCTCGGGATCGAACATCTACACAAGCAATATCGCAAAGCTGTGGCGGCAATCCGGGCACGACGTTCTATTGATGTGCCAGGAGCACAGGGTTCACGAACTCCCCTACGTTGACGAGTTCGGGCAGTTCGCTTCCGACAACAGGAACTTCGAGGTGCAGGCAACCGGGGCACCTCGCGCGCCCGGGCGCGTTAGGCTTGTGCGACCGGACATCGGACAGGTCCTCCCCGTCTACGTCTACGACCGGTACGAGGGATTCACGGCGAAACGCTTCGTCGATCTCGACGACGACGAGCTCGACTTTTACACATCGAGCAACATCGAGGCGATGATTACCGCCATCGAGGACCACAATCCCGACGCAATCATCACCGGCCACGAGGTGATGGGACCCCTTGTCGCCCTCAAGGCCTGTGAGGCCGCCGGCGGTAGCTATCTAACTAAACTGCATGGCAGCGCGCTCGAGTACGCCGTCAAGCTTCAGGATCGCTACAAGCACTACGCGCGGCTGGGGCTGTGCGGCGCCAAGGTCATCACGGGAGGCAGCGAGTACATGCTTAAGGAGGCGAGTTCTGTGATTCCGGGATGGCTCGATAAGGCCGTCGTCGTGAACCCCGGGTGCGATATCGAGCTGTTTCAACCCGTCGCCAATCGCAACGATAACGAGCTTGTCGTTGGCTACGTGGGGAAATTTCTTGCTCAGAAGGGCGTGCACAACTTGCTAGCCGCGCTCGGCCTCACCCAGCACGAAAGCCTACGCGCCGTAATCGTCGGGTATGGGGACCTGGATGAGGCGTTACGAGCGATCTGGGGTGCGATCCAAACCGGGGACATAGACGAGCTCGCCGCGATCGCGGCCGGAAACGAGCACGAGAAGCTCGTCGATCTCGGGGACCTCGTGGACACCGGTTCTGTGGATGATCGCTACCTGCGCCGGGCGCGCAGTATCCCGCTCGAGTTCACGGGAAGGCTGGACCACGGATCCTTGTCGACGATCCTGCCGACCTTCGACATGCTCGTTGTTCCGAGCATTCTTGCCGAAGCGTTCGGGATGGTCGCGGCAGAGGCCGCCGCGTGCGGGGTGTTGCCGATCGTCCCGCGTCACTCGGGGATCGGTGAGGCCGGTGCAGCTGTTGAAGAGGCTGTGGGAGAACCCGGCTTCCTGTCCTATGACCCCGCCGATCCAGTGCGTGGAATCGCCGACCGCATCGACGCCGTTGCCGCTCTTCCGCCGGCTCGACGAGCCGAGATGGCGACTGCCGCGATCGAACTGGCTCATGAACGGTGGTCGTGGGCGCACGTTGCCGAGACCCTCCTTGGCCACGCGATGTCATGAGCGCCTTTACTTCCGACGGCGTCGAGAACCGGATGCGGTGGGACCGCCGGGCCCAGGGATTCATGGAGGTGTGGTTCGTGACCCTCAACCATGCCGACTCGGGTTCGGGTGTGTGGCTTCGATACACGATCACGTCACCCGATCGCGGCAAGGGATCGCCGTATTGCGAACTCTGGGGGTTTGTCTTCGATCCCAACGGTAAGGCCAGCTTCGGCGCGAAGAACCGATTCCACATCGACCGGTTGGGTGTCTCGAACGGCCGGGACGATGGTGCGTTGGTCCGAATTGGTGACTCGTTCCTGTCGGAGAACCACCTCGAGGGACAAGTGACGAGAGGTGGCCGCTCCCTAACATGGTCTCTCGACTTCGATCCGGCCGGCCGTTGCTATCAGCATCTGCCCGCGCAATTGCGTTCGCGAGTAGAACGCCGTGTTTCGACGCTGTGCTCACCCAACCTTTCGGTTCCGTTTACGGGAACTGTGGTCCTCGACGATGCCCTGACCTTCCGCGGGGAGCATGGCTCCCAAACGCATCGCTGGGGACGCAGACACTCGCGCTCGTGGGCTTGGGGGCACTGCTCGAAGTTCGACGATGACGTCGACGCGGTCTTTGAGGGTCTCGCGGCGCGAACCTCCATCGGACCGTTGCGGCTGCCGACGATCACCCCCCTATATGTACGATTCGAGGACGAGGAGATAGTTCTCAACGATATAAAGTCCTCGTTCCGGGCGCGCAGCCATTTCGAGATGCCGACCTGGTCGTTCACTGCCGCCAACCGCGATTTCAAGGTCACGGGTGCTGCGCGCACCGGGATCGAGCGGCTTATGCAGGTCGCATACAGCGATCCGGATGGATCGGTGCGGCATTGCGCAAATTCTGAGATCGGAGACCTCGCGCTGGAGATCTACCGGCGGCACAACGGTGCCTGGCGACATCTGCAGAGTTTGTCTGCCCTGCGGACGGCCCACGTCGAGTTCGGACGGGTCGCCCCCTTCGACGAGCTACCAGTTCTCTTCTAGTTGCCCGCTAAGAGTCGTCGGCCGGACGTCGTCTTCGCCTCTTGACCTCAGAGCGCCGCTTCTTGGAAGCAAGCCGGCGCTCACGTGATGCTTGCGTCGGAATGGTGGCGCGCCGGGGTTTGGGCGGCTTGAGCGCAACGGCGACCAGATGGGCCAGGCGGGAGAGAACCTCTTCCCGGTTGCGGAGTTGCGAGCGATGGCTGTCGCTCGTAAGCCTTAAGGTCCCCGTCGCGTCGAGTCGGCTTCGAAGGGCGGCGAGTACCCTGCTGCGCTGACGGGGGCCGAGCGCCCGGGAGTCGGCGACGTTCCAGACGAGATCGACGCGCGTGGACGCTTTGTTCGCGTGCTGGCCGCCCGGCCCCCCCGACGTGCTGAAAGACATCCGCAGTTCGTTGCCGGGAATCACCACCGACCGGTTGACGCGCAGATCCTCCATACCAGCTCTTATCCGAGCTGTTCGGCAAGCGCGTCGGGATCGTCGACCGGCAGCCTGCAGGTCCCATTACGGCAGACATAGGCGGTGGCTCGGCCGCTCAGCCGCGACCGGCCCTGTAGCAACGGAATCGTGCGCGCGGCGGACTCGTCACTTTCGCTGGCGCAGATCAGCACCTTATTGGGCCGAAAGCGCCGGTGCACGCAGTCGATGAGGTCGGCTGTGTCCGGCGCATCCGGTTCTCCCACCAGGACGATCTCCGCGGGATTGGAAGCGTAAAAGTCGGCTGCTCCGAGCATGTGCCCGAAGCCCGACGGGGCCCGGAGCATCGCGTCGCGCGTCAGCTTTAAGACCGGCAATGCCCGCGAGGAGTACGAGTGGTCACCTGTGAAATGGTCCAGCCGCTGCAGCTCGAGGGCGAGCACCGAGTTCGCCGCCGGCATCGCGCCGTCCACGAGTTCCTTCGGCCTCGTCACAAGCCGCTCGGCATCGATGGCAGTGGTAAAGAAACCGCCATCCTTGTCATCTTCAAACAGGCGGATGCACTCGTCGGCCGCCCAGCGAGCCTCCGTCAGGAACTCGATGTTGAAGGTTGCTTCGTAGAGCTGGAGGCACGCCTCCAATACGTACGCGTAGTCCTCGCAGTATCCAAGATGCTTGACGATCTCGTCGCCGTTCTCGGTCTTACGGTAGGAGCGCATCAAACGGGTATCGATACGCAGCCTAGTGAGGACGAAATCCATTGCTTCGATCGCTGCCGCGATCCAATCGTCGCGACCGAGAACCGCTCCCGCCTCAGCGAGCGCCGATATCGCTAGGCCGTTCCACGCGGTAAGGACCTTGGTGTCCGTCCCCGGTCGTACTCGCTGGTTGCGATACTCGAGCAGCCGGGCACGGACACGTGCCCGCGTCTCGGAATCCAGACCGGAGCTTGCGTGGACGGGGATGTTGCGTCCTTCGAAGTTGCCCGCCCGAGTGAGCCCGTACATCTCGATTGCCGCGTCGGCGTCATCCCCCAATGCCGTTCTCACCTCATCGAGCGAGAAGGCGTAGAACTTGCCCTCCTCGCCCTCAGAATCGGCATCCAGCGAAGACCAGAATCCTCCGGCCGGATCGCGCATCTCGCCCAGCATCCACGCGGCGGTGGACTCGGCGACTTCTTTATGGCGATTGCTGCCCGTCTCCTGCCACGAACGAGTGTAGGTGCGCAGGAGCTGAGCGTTGTCGTACAGCATCTTCTCGAAGTGGGGGACAAGCCAGAAGCGATCGACGGAATAGCGGGCGAAGCCACCCGCGAGCTGATCGAACATGCCCCCGGCCGCCATCGCGTCCAACGTCCGTGTGGCCATGTGTGCCGCTTCCTCGTGCCCACGGGCCGCGAGCCGTAAGAGGAAGTCGACGGTTGCCGGTTGCGGGAACTTGGGCGCCCCTCCGAAGCCACCGTATTCGGGGTCGAAGTTCACTCGCAGGCCCGTAAACGCCTCGTCTACCAAGTCCTCCGAAACAGGGTCGCTCGACGCGCGGAGGTCCGCACCCGCACCGATGTGATCGACCAGACGGGCCCCCTGCGCGGTGATATCCGGTCGCCGCTCCCTCCATGCCTCGGCCACGGCCCGCAACACCGAACCAAACGACGGCATGCCATGACGGTCGTCAGGAGGGAAGTAGGTACCGCCGTAGAAGGGGACTCCTTCCGGAGTGAGAAACACCGTCATAGGCCAGCCCCCGTGGCCGGTCATCGCCTGGACGGCCTCCATGTAGATGGAGTCGATATCAGGCCGCTCCTCGCGATCGACCTTGATCGAGACGAAGTGCTCGTTCATCAATCGGGCGGTTTCGGGATCTTCGAAGGACTCGTGCTCCATTACGTGACACCAGTGGCAGGCCGTGTACCCGATGGAGAGCAGGATCGGTTTGTCCTCCGCGCGGGCGCGCTCAACGGCGTCCGGCCCCCACGGGTACCAGTCGACTGGATTGTCCTTGTGCTGCAGAAGGTAGGGGCTGGTCTCGTCTGCAAGCCGATTGCTCATGAGGCCCATATTGCCCGACATCGACCGGAAGTAGGCTCGGACGCTTATGGCCGCGCTGGCTTACCTCTGCCTACCCGTATCGGGCTTGGCCGCGTACCTGTTGTCCGAGCGGCCGAGGGTGCGCATGCACGGGCTGCAGGCGATCGCGCTCGGGCTTTTGTGGCCGGCCACCGTCTATGCCGGCTCCGCGATCTCTCCCGGTGCTGCGCAAATCACTTTTGCAGTGGGCCTGGTCGCGTGGATAGCCTTTTTAGTTGGTACCGCACTCGGCAAAGATCCGCATTTTCCGTTCACCGGCCGGTTCTTCGAGCTTGCCGCGGCCGAACGGCCCCGCTGATCCGACGAGTGGGAAAACAGGGCAACTGTTGCCCCGGTGTTCCCAACCGTTGAGCCTCAGGGCCTCGCGGCGAAACACATGCGACATGAAGTGGCCGTCGACCCATTGACCGCGCCGCACGAGGGGCACTTCCAGAACGAGCCCGGTTGGGCGGCCTCAACCGGCGCCTCGGCTCCGCCGGGGGCTTCGCCACCCGAGGCCGGAAGCTCCTGGGTAGCCGAGGAGGTGGCCGCGGCGCCGGAGGTCGCAGGCTGCCACTGACCGGACATCTCGTCGTAGACGAGCAGCTCATCGCCGCGCCGGAACCACCACCGCCCATCTCGCTCGAAGGGCTGCTCCTCAGGCTCGGCCGCCGCCGCGGGTGCGGAGTGGGCTTCCAGCTCAGGCTCAGGCTCCCCGACCGGTTGCGGCTCCGGGGCGACGGCGGGCTCGCGCTCCTCGGCCGTCGCGACCGGCTCCGGTTCCGACGCCGCCGCCGCAGGCTCCTGCTCATCCGCGGTCGCAGGCTCCGGTTCCGACACGACCGGCTCCGGCTCCGCAGCCCGTTCAGGCTCATCCCGCTCGTCTGCCGCGACGACCCCCGGACCCTCGCTTTGCTCGCGTGTGCGGGTTTCCTCGGATTCAGCCGCAGCAGCATCCGGCATCTCCGCCTCGGCGGCCGCCAGCGCCGGTGCGGCCGCCGCTCCCCGCCACGCGGCTTCGCGGTCCCACTCCGCAACGGCGCGGTCCAACGTCTTTCTGAGCCTTCCTATCGCCCCCCATACGGCCACCACCACGAGCACGATCAGGCCCAGCCCAACCAGCGACAGAAGTTCGAACAGATCGTTGTCGATCTCCGGCATTGGATCCCCCTTTGGGTTGCCTTCGCCACCTATGATGGCCCACGCGAGCGCCGGGTGCACTTATTGAGGCCACGGAAATTGCACGAAGAAGCTCGTGGCTGCGTCGGTAGAATTCGTCCCGTCCGGGATCACTAGCACCGGAGAGGTGTGGATATGGCTGTCATCAAGACGATCGATCTCGTTGGAGTTTCCTCGGAGTCGTGGCGCGACGCAGCCTCCCAAGCATTGCAGGAAGCGGCCAAAACGATCCGGGGTATTACGGGCATGGACGTCCTCGATACGTCCTGCAACGTCGCCGACGGAGACATCACCGAGTACCTCACGCATGTCCGGATCAAGTTCCGGATAGAGCGCTAGCAGTGGGGCAATAGACAGCGATGCCCGGTATCGCTCTCGTGGGGATCCAGTGGGGAGACGAGGGCAAGGGAAAAGTCACAGATCTGCTGGCGCGCGACACGCAGATGGTCGTGCGCTATCAAGGTGGTAACAACGCCGGCCACACCATCGTTGTCGACGGCGACCGATACGCCCTGCATCTCGTTCCAACAGGAGTTCTCTACTCCCACTGCACGCCGGTTATCGCGGGCGGCGTCGTCGTCAACCCCCAAGTCTTGATCGAAGAGTTAGATGCCCTCGAGGCGCGCGAAGTGGATACCTCGAAGTTGCTTCTCTCCGGCAACGCCCATTTGGTCATGCCCTATCACCTCGAGCTCGATCGCGTAACCGAGCGACGACTCGGCCGGAACCGTCTGGGAACGACCAAACGCGGCATAGGCCCGGCCTATGCGGACAAGGCGGCGCGCATCGGCATGCGCGTGCAGGACCTACTCGATCCCAAGATCTTCTCGGCAAAATTAGAGATCGCCCTCAAGGAGAAGAACCTTTTGCTCACACGCGTCTACGGCCGGTTGCCTCTCGAGTTCGGCCAGATCGCGGACGAGTATCTCGAACACGGTCGCCGCCTAGAGCCGTTCATCACGGACACAGCTCGGGCGATCCAGGATGCTCTGGATCGGGGATCGAACGTGCTCTTCGAGGGGGCCCAGGCGACCATGCTCGACCTGGATCACGGCACTTATCCGTTCGTGACCTCATCGAATCCGATCGCCGGAGGCGCGTGCGCGGGAGCGGGTGTGGGTCCTCGCGACATCGACCGGATTATCGGCATCTCGAAGGCGTACTGCACGCGGGTGGGCGCCGGCCCGTTTCCTTCCGAAGCCGACCCCGCCGATGGAGAGGTGCTCGTCGAGGCGGGCGCGGAATACGGCACCACGACGGGTCGCAAGCGAAGGTGTGGCTGGTTTGACGCGGTCGTCGCACGCTATGCAGCCCGGCTCAACACTCTCACCGAACTCGTCATCACAAAGCTCGACGTCCTGTCCCATTTCGATTCCATCAAGGTGTGCGTCGCGTACGAGTTCGAGGACGAACGCTACGAGGAGTTCCCGCCCCATCAGACGATCTTCAACAAGTGCGTTCCCGTCTTCGAGGAGTTGCCCGGCTGGAAGGACGACATCAGTTCGGCGAGGGACGCGGGGGATCTGCCAAAGGAAGCCCGTGCCTACCTCGACGCCATCGATCAGCTCACCGGGACGCCGATCTCGTGGGCGTCGGTCGGCCCCGGCCGAGACCAGATCGTGAAAGTGGGCGAAGGAGCTTGAGAGCGCTGGTGCTCGGGTCGGGTGGGCGCGAGAGCGCGCTCGCGTGGGCGCTCGACAGATCGCCCGCGGTGGGCGACATCGTCGTCGCTCCGGGCAATGCCGGCGTCGCGTCCTTCGCCACGACCGTGGGGGTCGACCCATCCGATGTCGCCCAGGTCCTCGACCTTGCATCACAGTTGGCCCCTGAGCTCGTCGTGGTAGGACCCGAGGCACCCCTCGTCGCGGGGGTGGGAGACGCGTTGCGGCGGGCGGGCTACGCGGTGTTCGGGCCCGACGCGGCGGCCGCGCGGCTGGAGGGCTCGAAGTCTCATGCCAAGGAGATGATGAGACGAGCAGATATCAGCACGGCCCGGGCGCGGACGTTCGATTCCCTCCCTCCGGCGGTCGACTTCCTCGATGAGATCGGCCCCCCGTACGTCGTCAAGGCGGACGGGCTCGCGGCGGGCAAGGGAGTTGTCGTGACCGAGGATCGAATCGAGGCAGTGGCCGCACTCGAGGAGCGGATCGTGGGCGGATCGTTCGGGGACGCGGGCCGCCGCGTACTCATAGAGGAGTTCCTGGACGGCGAGGAAGCGTCGCTTATCGCGTTCACCGACGGGAGCACTGTCGTTGCGTGCGAGCCCGCGCAGGATTACAAGCGTGTCTTCGACGGCGATCGGGGGCCCAACACCGGGGGGATGGGCTCCTACAGCCCGGTCCCCGCCTGTCCCCCGGCGCTCGCAGATCAGATAACGGCCGAGATCATCGAACCGATGGTGCGCGCGACTGCTGTGGCCGGGGCACCTTTCGTGGGGGCCATCTATGCGGGACTGGCGCTCACAAGCGAGGGTCCGAAGGTCATCGAGTTCAACGCGCGTTTCGGGGACCCGGAAACGCAGGCCCTGATCCCCCGGCTGCAGTCGGACTTCGCGGAGGTGGCGCTCGCTTGTGCAACCGGGGAGCTGACTGGAACCAAGCTCGAGTGGTCTTCACAATGCTGCGTTGCGGTCGTGCTGGCTTCCGGTGGATATCCCGGCCCCCACGATGTCGGCTTTCCGATCGAAGGGTTGGAGTCTCTGGCGAATATCGAAGGTGTCGTCGTGTTCCACGCTGCGACCGCGCGCAACGGCGGTGGCGTCGTGACGGGCGGCGGCCGCGTGCTGGCGGTCAGCGCGCTGGGCGGAACCGTCGCAGAGGCGAGGGAGCGCGCGTACCTCGCGGCCGACGCTATCGACTTCAAGGACAAGCACTACCGAAACGACATCGCCCTGAGGGCCGGACAACTGGAGGGACCTTCGTGACGGATTCTCCGCTTGTTGTGGTGATTATGGGATCCAAGTCGGACTGGGAGACGATGAAGCACACCACCGGCACCCTCGACGAGCTGGGCATCCCCAATGAGGCGCGCGTCCTGTCGGCGCATCGCACGCCCGATCAGCTTTTCGAATACGTCACGGAGGCACCCGGCCGCGGGGTTGAAGTGATAATCGCGGGAGCAGGCGGGGCGGCGCATCTCCCGGGAGTCATTGCGTCCAAGTCGCTGTTGCCCGTTCTGGGAATCCCGATGGAATCGCCGTCGCTCAAGGGTCTCGACTCGCTGCTCTCTATCGTTCAGATGCCCGGCGGGGTGCCGGTAGGGACGCTGGGAATCGGCAAGGCGGGTGCGGTCAACGCAGCTCTGCTCGCGGGGCGGATTCTCGCAGGTAGGCACGCGCACATAGCAGCAGCGGTCGAGCGCTACGTAGCCCAACAGGCCGAGAAGGTGCTCGCACACCCCGACCCGACCGTGGACTAGGGGTGCTCTCCGTAACGATCGAGCATCTCGCGCAGCAGCGGCAGGACGGCTTGGTCCTTGAGTCTGTTGGCGGCTTCTTTTGACCTGATGATGTCCAACAGCGACGCGCATAGGACCGTGACTCCTGTGATCTCGACATCGACGGCGTCACGGTTCAGGTCGTCGAATCCGCGCGTCCCTGAGGGTGTGAACGAAATGTCGAGGAAGCCGTATCTCGTGATGAGAGTCCAGATGTCGGCGGCCTTCAGGGTCGACGCGTCGCAAACGAATTCCACTCCCTCGGGTTCGGTTGTGGTGCGTAAACGGGCGTCCAGAGAATTGAGCGCGGCGGCAAGATTCTGCAGGTTGGCGTCGTCGCGAGCCGGGCATATGTCGGCATCGTTCGTTGCGATCGGAGAGCCGTGCAGCGTGGCCGCCAGCGCGCCGATGAGAACGTAACGAACCTCGTGGGCATGCAGCGTCTGCAGTATCGCGATCGGCCGAAAGTTGACATCAGGCATTGGGGCGCCCCGCCCCGTGCAGATAGCGCTCGAGCTCGAGCATGTTCTCCAGTTCTTGGACTCGCCGGGTCGGTGAGAAGCGCCGCCACATGTGAGCGAGGCCGATGTCGTGGTCGTTGTCGTAGCGCGGCATCGACACGTTGAGGTCGAACCCGCACGCGCGCACGGCCCTCGTGACCGTTTCGAGCGTCGGAGAGCGCGTGTTGCCCTCCCATCGGGCCACAACCGACTGCGAGGTCCCGAGACGGTTGGCCAGTTCCTTCTGAGTGAGTCCGGCCCGCCTCCGGGCCTCCTTGATAAGTAAGCCGCCTTTCATTACGCAAAGTATAGCCAATCGGCGATAGGTTAGATAGCCGATCGGCTATCAAGCCTCGAAATGGTAGGCGGTCCAGCGAACGTCTGCGCCGAGCTCGAGCTGCGAACCAAACCGTTTTTCGGCCCACGGGGTCAGCCGCGCCACGGCGGCCCGGCGAACCTCCTCGTCGACCCGCCATGTGAACGACCAGCGGCCGTCGGCCAGCCCGGTCAGCTGATCTCGCAGGGACACCACCCTGGAATTGACAACCGGTTCGAGGCGCCGGGCCACAGCGCCGAAATCCGCCATGGCCGCGTCCACCTCGTTCGCATCGTCGGCGCCGATGTGCTTGAGATCCGACCCGACCTCCTCCGCGAACCGCTCCTGCAGCTCCACCCAGCCGCCGCGGGCGTCCCGCCAGCCGCCGAGGTTGTTGAGGAGGATGCCGCCGGGGCGAACGACGCGCGCCACCTCGGCCAGCACCTCCCGCCACGACGAGATGAGATGCAGCACGTGTGAGGTCAGGGCCGAGCCGAAGGAATCCTCCGCGAACGGCAATCGCGTCGCGTCCGCGCGCGCCAGCGGAAACGGCACCCGGCCCCCCGCGTTCGCGGCCAGCCGATCGAGCATGGCCTGAGAGATGTCGACGCCCGCGATCTCCATCCCTGACCGGAAGAGCGGGATCGCGATGCGGCCGGTCCCGATGCCGATCTCGAGGCAAGGGCCTTCGCCGGCGAGCTCCGCCCTGAGGAGTTCGACCACCCGCTGCATCGCCGGGGGAGACAGAGCCCGGGTCCGATCGTAGTAGTCGGCGGCCCGGTCGAAGTTGATCGATGTCGGTTGCTCGCCCACGCGATCACCCTAGTGCGAGGATCGAGCCGGTTCGCGAAATCCACTCCCGGCGGGTCGGGGGCCCTGATTAGGATCAACTGAGCGATCCTCTCGAGGATCGCGTGAATTGTCGGAGTCAGCGTGCCCGGATGGCACGGTGACGTTGGAGCAAGGCCTTCACATGAAGGCCGCAGCGGAAAGACACCAAAATTGTGATCCCCAGATACAGCCGCGATGAGATGGCCGCCATCTTCTCCGAGCGGGCGAAGTTCTCGCGCTGGCTCGAGATCGAGATCCTGGCCGTCGAGGCCCGCGTGCGCAGAGACGAGGTGCCGGTCGAAGATCTCACCGAGATCAAGCAGAACGCCGCGTTCGACGTCGACCGAATCTCAGAGATTGAGGCCGAACGGCACCACGATGTCGTTGCCTTCGTTGAAAACGTGCGCGAGAACGTCGGCGAGGCGGGACGGCACTTGCACTTCGGGCTCACGTCTTCCGATGTCGTGGATACGGCAACCGCGCTCGCGCTGCGCGACGCGGGCGATCTGCTCGTTGAGGGCATCGGGCGGCTGGGCGAGGGGGTGCGCCGTAAAGCACTCGAGCACAGGGCCACTCTGATGGCGGGGCGGACCCACGGCGTGCACGCGGAGCCCACGACGTTCGGGCTCAAGCTGGCATCGTGGGCCTTCGAACTGGCACGGGATCGAGACCGGCTCCGCCGGGCCCGCGATGGGGTGGCGGTCGGTAAGCTCTCGGGCGCGGTCGGGACGTACTCACAGCTCCCCCCCGACGTTGAGGGGTACGTATGCGACCGACTCGGGCTCCAGACCGAGGACGCCGCCACGCAGGTGGTCCCGCGCGACCGCCATGCCGAGCTCCTGGCCGCAATCGCAGTGTGCGGCGCCTCGCTCGAGCGCTTCGCGCAGGAGATCCGGCACCTCCAGCGCACGGAGGTCCGGGAGGTGCAGGAGCCGTTCGGGCCGGGGCAGAAGGGCTCCAGCGCAATGCCGCACAAGCGGAACCCCGTGGTCTGCGAACGGATCTGCGGCCTCGCCCGGCTCCTGCGGGCGTATGCGCAGACGGGCTTCGAGAACGTGGCTTTGTGGCACGAGCGCGACATCTCCCACTCGAGCGTCGAGAGGGTGACTCTCGGCGACGCCTGCATCCTCCTCGACTACATGCTCGACAGGATGGCATGGGTGATGGACGGTCTCGTCGTCGACGCCCGCCGGATGCTCGCCAACCTCGAGGCGTCCCTGGGCCTCGTCCATTCGCAGACGGTCCTCTCCGTACTGTTGACCAAGACCCCGATGCAGCGAGAGGCGGCGTACTCGGTCGTGCAGCGGAACGCCATGAAGGCGTGGGACGAGAATCGCCCTCTCATCGAATTGCTCAAGAGCGATCCCGACGTGATCGAACACCTCGA
The DNA here is from genome assembly GCA_050694175.1 of Actinomycetota bacterium. Classification (GTDB taxonomy): domain Bacteria; phylum Actinomycetota; class CADDZG01; order CADDZG01; family WHSQ01; genus JBOGXA01. The sequence goes on along the minus strand of JBOGXA010000005.1, from coordinate 26,129 downwards.
TCCGGACGAAATCGACCAATGCTTCGACCCCACCCGCTATCTTCGAAACACATCGGCCGTATTCGAACGATTGGAGGCTCTCTAGGGATGGCTGCGCTGATTGGATCCGGAAAGGTCAGGGACATCTACAAGGTGGATGACGACCGGCTGCTGCTCGTCGCGTCGGATCGCATCAGCGCCTACGACGTCGTGCTCGACCAGCCGATCCCGGACAAGGGCAAGGTCCTGACGGGCCTGTCTCACTACTGGTTCGGTGAGACAGGCGATATCTGCTCCAACCACTGCCTGTCGGTTGCCGCTCGCGAGCTGCCGGACGTAGGTGTCGACGACCTGGCGGGACGGGCGACGTTGTGCCGGCGCGCCGATCCGTTGTTGATCGAGTTCGTGGTGCGCGGCTATCTGTCGGGCTCGGGGTGGCGCGACTATCGCTCGACCGGCGAGGTATGCGGGCACCGGCTGCCGGACGGGCTGCGGGAGTCCGACCGGCTTCCCACGCCGCTCTCGACACCCGCAACGAAGGCGGCGTCGGGACACGACATCAACATCTCCGAGACGGAGGCCGCAGAGGTCGTGGGAAAGGTCAACTACGACCTGGCGCGCGATTACGCGATCGCGCTTTACACGTTTGCAGCCGAGCGGGCACTCGAGCGCGGAGTCATCATCGCTGACACCAAGTTCGAGTTCGGCACGGTCGACGGCGATGTCATCCTGATCGACGAGGCGCTTACGCCTGACTCGAGCAGGTTCTGGCCGGTCGACGAATACGACCCGGGTCGATCGCAGCCTTCGTTCGACAAGCAGTACGTGCGGGACTGGCTCGACTCGACCGGCTGGGACCACTCACCTCCCGCACCCCGTCTGCCCGACGACGTCGTGGACAACACGCGCAGCCGCTACATCGAGGCCTACGAGCGAGTTACCGGCCGCGCCTTCGACGAGTGGCGGCGCGAGGTGATTGCGTGAGCGACTCGATCCCGAGCCGAGAGGGCTCGGGGTTCTCGTCGACCCGGGGGTCGGCGCGCCTCGGGCTGACGCTACGGGCCGTTCTCGTATCGCCCGAGATCGGGTTCGCGTCGGCCATCAAGTCCGCCGATCGGCGCGCCCGCGCCGGAAAACGACCGGCGGAGGGCATCTACCCGTACGTGCTCGCGGGAGCCGGAGGCGCCTCATGGTTCCTGTTGTGGCTGAAGGTCGGGGGCTTAATTGGGCTGCGCGACGCGTCCGGCGAGGCATTCGAGTTCGCCTATCTGGCCGTCGCCGTGGTCCTCGGCGCCATCCTCGGTCTGAGCGCACAGGCGATATGGAGTGGCCTCGCCGTCCGCGCGTCGCAAGTCGACAGGAGATCGCTGCGGCGCGACCTGCGCATCGCGTGGGGTGCCGCGGCGCTCCCTCAGCTTGTCGCCCTTGTGGCGCTCACGCCCCTCGACCTGGCGGTGGTCGGATCCGCGATCTACACGACCGATCCGATGGCGGACCCGGTTTCGACCGCATGGTCGGCGTTCTCAATAGCGGTAGCCGGGGCTCTGGGTGCATGGAACGTCTACCTGCTTGCCCGTGGAACGAAGGTCGGCCTGGAGATCGGCTCACTCCGAAGCGCATTCGTGACCGGGGCCGCGCTGCTGATTCTGACCGTCGCATTCGCTCCGGTCATCGTGTTCCCGGCGGTGACGGCGTGAACTTCTTGGTCGAGGTGAGCGTGATGCTCAAGGAGGGGATCGCCGACCCCCAGGGGCAGACCATTGAGCGCGCGCTTCCGGCATTGGGATTCAAGGGTGTTCAGGGAGTACGTGTCGGTAAGAGGATCGTCCTGAGCCTGGATGCGTCCGACGAGGGTGACGCGCGTCGGCGCGCTCATGACATGTGCGACAAGCTGCTGGCGAATCCGGTCATCGAGTCGTACGAGGTGTCGCTGTCGTGACGGCGTCGATCGGCATCGTCGTCTTCCCCGGCTCGAATTGCGAGGTCGACTGCTCACGCTCGTTCTCATCCCTTGGAGCAGGCGTGAGGATGATCTGGCATGGCGATGCGTCTCTTGATGGAATCGACGTCGTGGTCCTGCCGGGGGGCTTTGCACACGGCGACTACCTGCGAACCGGCGCCATCGCCCGCTTCTCACCGATCATGGACGCGGTAGTCAGCCATGCGCACGCCGGTGGACTGGTCATCGGGATCTGCAATGGATTCCAGATCCTGTGTGAGGCTGGTCTGCTGCCCGGGGCCCTGCGCAAGAACGCCGGGCTCAAGTTTCTGTGCAAATGGACCGAGGTGCGTGTCGACGACAACGCCTCCCCGTTCACAACTCGGTCCCGCGTCGGGCAGTCATTGAACATTCCCATCAATCATTTCGAAGGCAACTGGTACTGCGATGCCGCAACGCTGGACCGCATGCGTGCAAACGGTCAGGTGGTGCTCCGGTACGTGGAGAATCCGAACGGTTCGCTGGATGATGTCGCAGGCATCGTCAACGAGGATCGAAACGTCTTTGGTCTGATGCCACACCCGGAGCGCGCGTGCGACCCGCTCCTTGGATCCGAGGACGGCGCCGTCATCCTCGGTTCCGTCCTCGATCACGTGGCGAGGAGTGTGTCGGCAGTTCCGTGAGTCCACAGACAATCTCGATCGACACCAAACTCCATCTCGACCTCGGTCTCAGCGACGAGGAGTTCGAGGCCATTTGCGATCACCTGGAGCGAGAGCCCACGTACACGGAGCTCGCGATGTTCTCGGTCATGTGGAGCGAGCACTGCTCGTACAAGTCCAGCAAAGTCCACCTCGAGACCCTGCCGACGGAAGCACCCCACGTCGTGGTCGGCCCGGGTGAAGGGGCCGGAATCGTCGAGATAGCGCCGGGCCTCGCGGTGGCCTGGAAGATCGAGTCGCACAACCATCCCTCGTTCGTCGAGCCGTTCAACGGCGCGGCGACGGGCGTGGGTGGCATTGTGCGCGACATCCTTTCGATGGGCGCCCGTCCCATTGCGCTGCTGGATCCATTGCGCTTCGGGGCGCTCGACGATGCGCGCACTCGCTATCTAATGGACGGTGTGGTGCTCGGCATCTCCTCCTACGGCAACGCGATCGGAGTGCCGACGGTGGGAGGAGAGGTCGCGTTCGAGGACTGTTACGCGGGCAACCCTCTGGTCAACGTCGCGTGCCTCGGTGTCATCGAGGATCGGCTGATGCACGGTCGCGCCGAAGGTCCGGGAAACTCCGTCGTCCTCATCGGGTCGTCGACGGGCCGCGACGGCATCGGGGGAGCTAGCGTCCTGGCCTCGGCTGCTTTCGATGCCGCCGCGGTGAGCAAGCGCCCGGCGGTCCAGGTCGGCGATCCGTTCACCGAGAAGCTCCTGATCGAGGCCTCCCTCGAGCTCATATCGAAGGGCCTCGTGGTCGGGTTTCAGGACCTCGGGGCGGGCGGCCTCTCGTGCCCCACCTCGGAGATGTGCGCGAAGGCGGGGACCGGCATGAGAGTCCTGGTGGATCGCGTTCCTCGACGGGAGCCGGCCATGGAGCCGTTCGAGGTCATGATCTCGGAGTCCCAGGAGCGCATGCTCGCGATCGTTCATCCCGCCGACGTCGACCAGGTCACCGCCGTGTGTCACAGGTGGGGCCTCGATGCGGCAACCGTGGGTGAAGTCACCGAGTCAGGGAGGGTGGAGGTGATCGCGGGCGCCGAGGTCGTGGCCGACGTGCCTGCCGACGCCTTGACCGCCGCGGCCCCCGTCTACGAGCGGCCCGCCGCCGCCCCCGAGTGGCTGGAACCGGTCCAGTCGGCTCCTCCCGGCGACGCACCGCCGGCGGATCTGGCCGCAGCCTTGCTCGCCCTCCTCGACTCCCCGGGAGTGTGCTCGAAGCGCTGGGCATGGGAGCAGTACGACCACATGATCTTTCTCGGAACGGTCGTCGCTCCGGGGGCCGATGCTGCGGTCGTACGCCTGCCGGGTCGCACCGAGGCCGTTGCGCTGGCGGTGGATGGACAGGCCCGCTACTGCTATCTGGACCCTTACGAGGGGGCCCGCCTTGCGGTCGCCGAAGCCGCCCGCAATGTCGCGTGCAGTGGTGCTCGCCCCCTCGCGGTTACCAACTGCTTGAACTTCGGTAACCCCGAGCGACCGGAGGTCATGTGGCAGTTTGCCGAGGTCGTGAGGGGGATAGCCGACGCGTGCCGTGGGCTCGGTACACCGGTCACGGGCGGCAACGTTTCCTTCTACAACGAAACCGGCCAGAGCGCGATCTTTCCCACGCCCGTTATCGGAATGCTCGGCGCCCTCGAGCGAGCTGAGATCGCCATCGGATCAGCCTGGACCAACCCGGACGACGCAATCGTTGTCGTCGGACGCACGGACCCGGCCGATTTCGGAGGCAGCGAGTACGCCAAGATCATCAACAGCGTCATCGCCGGTCGTCCGCCGCGGCTCGATATCGAGCGCGAGCGCCGGCTGATCGCCTTCCTCACCGGTGCGGTGAGCGAGGGCTTGCTCACCTCCGCCCACGACCCGTCCGAAGGGGGTCTCGGCGTAGCGCTCGCCGAGTGTGCGCTGGCAGGAGGGCACGGGTGCGAGATCGAGCTCCCGCCGCAGGATCCCCACCGGGCTCTGTTCGCCGAGACGCCCTCTCGTGCCGTGGTGACGTGCGCCGAGGCCCACCTCGATGCCGTGCTGCAGGCAGCGACCCGGGAGCGCATCGAGGCCCACGTGATCGGATCGGTCGGGGGCCCGTCGCTCAACTTCGGTGTCCTATCGGTCGATCTCGACGACGTGAGAGAGACCTGGGAAAACGGGCTCCCCAGGAGGCTGTCCGATACGATCGATGTGAGAGATGACTGAAGAGGCACGAGACGCCTGCGGCGTCGTCGGAATCTATGCTCCCGGAGAAGACGTCGCCCGTTTGACCTATTACGCCCTCTATGCGCTTCAGCATCGCGGCCAGGAGGCGGCAGGCATTGCGATCTCGGACGGCCGCAGCATGGTCGTCTACAAGGAACTCGGCCTCGTGGCGCAGGTCTTCGATGAAACCGTCCTGAGAAGCCTGCGCGGGCATCTGGCGATCGGGCACGTCCGCTACTCAACGACCGGCTCGACCACGTGGGACAACGCACAGCCGACCTACAAGTCGTCCGGTTCGGGCGAGATCGCGGTTGCTCACAACGGCAACCTCGTCAATTCGGTGGAGCTCAGGCGGGATCTTGCGGCCGCCGGAGGCGACCCGACCCCTGAGGGCGCCCGCACAAAGGCATCCTCCGACACCGACCTGGTTGGAGCTCATATCGCGCGTGCGAGCAGCGGGGACATGAGATCTGCGATCCTCGACGTGCTGCCGCGCCTTTCGGGCGCCTATTCGTTCACCATGATGGACGGCGAGCGCGTGTTCGCGGCGCGCGATCCGCACGGCTTCCGCCCCCTGTGCATCGGCCGGATGCGTGACGGGGGCTGGATCGCAGCCTCCGAGACCTGCGCGCTGGACCTGCTGGGCGCCACCTTCGTCCGCGACGTGGAACCCGGTGAGCTCGTGACGATCGGGTCCGACGGACTAGCAGGCGAGCACTTCGCGAGCTCTCACAACGCGGCCTGCATTTTCGAGCACGTCTATTTCGCCCGGCCCGACTCGACCCTCATGGGCCAGAACGTTTACGCAACTCGGTACCGGATGGGGCAGCGCCTCGCCGGGGAAGCTCCCGTACAAGCCGAGCTGGTCATGCCCGTGCCGGACTCGGGTGTCCCGGCCGCTCAGGGCTATGCCCAGGCATCGGGAATCACCTACGGCGAAGGGTTCGTGAAGAACCGCTACGTGGGCCGAACGTTCATCCAACCGACTCAGTCGATGCGGAAGCAGGGAATCCGGATGAAACTCAACCCGCTGCGCGAGGTGATCGCCGGCAAGCGAGTAGTCGTCATCGACGACTCGATCGTCCGGGGCAACACGACCCAACAGATAGTGACGATGCTGCGCGAGGCCGGAGCGCGCGAAGTGCACATGCGTATTTCGTCCCCGCCAATCAAGTGGCCGTGCTTCTATGGGATCGACATGCCCGACCAGGACGAGCTCGTTGGATCGAGGCTCGACGAGGACGGGATCCGCGATCACATTGCGGCCGACTCCCTGTCGTACCTGTCGCTCGACGGTATGGTGGCCGCCACCGAGGTACCTGCCGACGCCTTCTGCACGGCCTGCTTCTCTTCTCGTTACCCAGTCCAGATTCCGGCCCACGAGCTCCGCGACAAGCACGTGCTCGAGGTCCTCGACACCTCCGGAGAGCCGCAATGGCAATCGAGAAGGAGCTGAGGCCCGCCCCGACGTCCCCCGGGTGGACTCGACTCAGCGGTTCTCTGAGAGAGCGGTATCTGAATTGGGTTCGGACCCGCGGCGCACGCGCCGAACCGGACGTTACGCTGTCGCAAGTCAACCGGAGACGGATGCAGCTGTGGTCGGTGTCGGTCTTTGTCGTCGGCGCGCTCACCATTTTTCTTGCCGTCCTTGTTCTCGGTGAGCAGTTGCTTCCCGAGCAGCTGCGTCTTGGCAATCTGTCGTCGTGGATTCTGACCGTGCTGGTGGGTGGACTGCTGCTGGCGTTTCTCGTTTATGTCGTCGAAAAGGAGATCAGCCTGCGTCGCCTCATGAAGCTACTCGTGGAGGAACGCGTGCGGTCGACCGCACTGTCGGCGCGCTTGGAGGAACTCTCCGCGCTCTCGGAGGTGGGCAAGGCACTAAACGCGACGCTCGAGGTCGATGAGGTCTTTGGGCTCATCCTGTCGTCGACCCTTGAGCCCCTCGGTGCCACCGAGGGTGTGATCATGCTGCTAGACGATTCAAAGTTGGAGCTGGAGGTCGTCGGCTACGCGGGGCCGCGCGAGGGGGAGATGATGGGCCAGCGGATCCCCCTCCAGGACGGCCACATCGGCACGGTGGCCCGAGAGCGTAGTCCGAAGCTCTTGCACGCAGAGGACATCGCCGAGGGATCGTCCAACGGATTCTTCCGAGGGGCGAGCTCGGTCGTAAGCGTTCCCCTCATAAGGCGAGGCGAGCTCCTGGGTGTGCTGAGTGTGCACGAGACCGTCGGTGCAAAGGTCTTCTCGGAGCTCGACCTGAGCGCGCTCGAGTTCTTTGCCGAGCACGCAGCCATTGCGATCGCCAACGCCCGGCTCTTCGAAAGCGAGCAGGAGACGATTTCCCGGTTGGAGGAGCTGGACAAGCTGAAGAGCGACTTCGTTGCCACCGTGTCCCACGAGCTCAAGTCTCCGCTCACGGCAATCATCGGTGGAGCCAAGACCGTCAGCACGCGCGGTGCGCGCATGACTCCAGAGCAGCACTCGGGTTTCATGCTGATGATCGAGCGTCAGGGAACGCGCCTTTTGAGACTCGTCGAGGATGTCCTCAGCGCCTCGCGAATCGAGTCGGGCCTGCCGCGCCTCGCCCGGGAGCGAGTTGATCTCCGCAGGTTGGTCGACTCGGTCGTGGAGGACCTTCTCCACTCGATGGACGATCGCAAACAGGACATCACGGTGTTCATCGAGCAGGAGCAACCGGAGGTGTGGGCCGACCCCACGGCTCTGAACCAGATTCTCAGTAATCTGGTCGAGAACGCCCTCAAGTACTCGAGCCACGGCGATCGAGTGAGAGTGCGCGTGGCCGAGACTCCCCACCAGGCAACTCTCGAGGTCGAGGACGAGGGCCAGGGGATCGCCCACGAGAGGCTGTCCACGATCTTCGATCGGTTCCGGCAGGCCGGCTCGCTGCCGTCGAGCAGCGTCGCGGGATTCGGGCTCGGCCTCTACATCGTCAAGAACCTCGTTGAAGCCCACCGCGGCGAGATCGAAGTCACCAGCGAGCACGGTTCGGGCTCGACTTTCCGCGTTCGGTTGCCCAAGAGGTCCGAGAGTCGCTAGCGCCGGTGCGCGTGGCTCTGCATCTGGGCGGGCTATACGGGCTCTGAGGGACACTCGGCCCCGCAGAGTGCGGATGGGGTATACCTTCCGGCATGGTCATCGAGTACTCGGCCGCAGATGGAGTCGCGGTCGTAACGCTCAACCGTCCAGACGTTCTGAACGCGTTCAACGACGAGCTGGGGGAGGCGGTGCGTGATTCCGTTGCGGATGCATCCGCCGACGAAAGCGTCCGCTGCATCGTCATTACCGGAGCCGGGCGAGCCTTTTGTTCGGGGGAGGACCTCGGGGCCCTGGCGGATTCCTACAAGGGCGGTGAAGTCCCCGACCTCGGCAAGACCCTGACCGATCGCTACAACCCGTTGATCCGAACTATCCGTGCCGCGCCCAAACCGGTGGTAGCGGCCGTCAACGGAGTGGCGGCGGGAGCCGGGGCCAGCATCGCACTCGCATGCGATTTCCGGATTGCTTCGGAACACGCAAAGCTCGTTCTCGCCTTCGTCAAGGTGGGTCTGGTGCCGGATTCCGGCGCGGTGTGGTTCCTGAGCAAGATGATCGGCACGGCGAAAGCATTTGAGGTGTGCGCGCTCGGCGATCCGGTCGGTGCCGCCGATGCGCTTCGGTTGGGCCTGTTCAATAAGGTGGTTCCGGCCGGTGAGTTCCCACAGACGTGGAGGGACTTCTCCCGAAGCCTGGCGGCCGGCCCCACGCGGGCCTACGCGCTCACGAAGTCTCTGGCCAACGGCGCCATGATGCTCACACTCGACGAGCAACTCGACGTCGAGGTGCAGTCGCAGAGCGAAGCCGGGCGCTCCAAGGACCACGCGGAAGGTGTGACCGCGTTCTTCGCCAAGCGACGGCCGAACTTTCAGGGCCGCTAACGGGGCCGAGTGTCCCTGAGGTCACGCATAGCCCGCCCAGATGCACAGTCAGCGCCAGGCCCGGGCCGAGTGTCCCTGAGGTCACGCATAGCCCGCCCAGATGCACAGTCACGCGCAGCAATTACTCTTTGGTAATGGATCGGGACCGTGTTACGACCGACGTGCTCATCATTGGAGCCGGCGCCGCCGGTATCTATGCTGCGCTTCATCTCCCGAACGACGCCGAGATCGTGGTCGTTGACAAGGGCCGCAGAGGCCGCGGGTCGTCCCTGTGGGCACAGGGAGGCGTCGCCGCTGCGCTGGGTCCGGACGATTCACCCGAACTGCATGCCCAAGACACGGTGAGGGTGGCGGCCGGGCACGCCGACATGTCGGCGGTCGCCTTGCTCTGTCGCGAGGCGCCCGAGTGCGTACTCGAACTCGCGGAGCTGGGATGCGATTTCGACCGCACGGAAGCGGGCGAGCTGCACCTGGCGCGCGAGGGCGGGCAGAGCGTGGCCCGCTCGGCACACTCGGGCGATGCGACGGGTGCGGCGATCATGAAGACACTGCGCGCTCGGGCAACCGACCGCGTTACTCGGATCGAAGGTGCCTGTCTAAAGCTCGCGGTTCTCGACGGCCGTTGTGTCGGCGGCTGGGTCGCGACCGATGGTGGACTACTGGAGATCCAGGCCACGTCGACTGTGCTCGCAACAGGGGGAACCGGCGCGTTGTTCCCGTCCACCACCAACCCGGCCGGCGCGACAGGCGATGGACATGCGCTTGCGTGGGAAGCCGGAGCCGGACTGGCCGATATGGAGTTCGTTCAGTTCCATCCAACCGCTCTCGCAATTGGAAATGCACATCAACGGCTGCTTCTAACGGAGGCGCTCCGCGGAGCCGGCGCTCACGTCGTCGATTCCAAGGGCCGCCGGTTCCTTTTCGAGCACCACTCCGACGGTGAGCTGGCACCGCGCGACATCGTCGCGCGCGCCATCAGCGGCCGGCACTCGTGGCTCGATTGTCGGCATCTCGGCAACGATGTGCTCGAGCGGGAGTTCCCAACCGTCGTCGCCGGTTGCCGCCGAGCCGGGCTCGATCCAGCCACCGAATTGTTGCCGATCGCTCCGGCCGCCCACTACGCAATCGGTGGCGTGCAGACCGATCTCGACGGCCGCTCCTCGATTCCGCGCCTCTACGCGATCGGCGAGTGCTCAAATACTGGTGCACACGGCGCCAACAGGCTGGCGGGCAACTCACTGGCGGAAGCACTCGTCTTCGGCCGCCGGGCCGCGCGCGCGATCGCAGGACAGCGAACCGGACGGATCAAGGGTCTGCCCGATGCGGCGCCGATCGAGTCTCCGGGTCGAGCCGATGACGACGCGTGGTCGATCCTCCGACAGGCAACGGGCAAAGCAGTAGGCATAGGACGCAACCCGATCGATCTCGAAGCCGCCGCGACCGTTCTCGAGCCCCTGTCACGGCTCCCTTTGAGTCTCGATCGAGCGACCCTGGAGCTCCGCGCCGCGGCCATCACAGCTCGTCTAATGGCGCGCGCTGCGCTCCTGCGGACCGAATCACGCGGCGGGCACCATCGCATCGACTATCCGAATCCCGTTGCCGAGTGGGCAGGTGTGCGCTTGCGACTTGCCCGCAGCTGAGGCGGGTGTGTACGAGGCGATATCCTCGAGACTTCGAGCACTCACAAGGAGGTGGGGCCGGTGACCGGCACAGACGATTCCTTTCCCATCCTCGGGATCGACTATTTGCAGTTCTTCGTGGGCAACGCCAAGCAAGCGGCTCACTATTACCGAACCCTTGGTTTCGAACCGATTGCCTATCTCGGCCTTGAGACCGGGAGCCGGGATCGAGCGTCCTGGTGCGTGCAGCAGGGCGATGTGCGATTGGTGTTCACGGGAGCGCTCGCTCCCGACAACCCGATCGCCGAACACGTCAAGGAGCACGGTGACGGTGTCCACGACATCGCGCTGCGGGTCCCCGACGCGGAGGAGAGCTACCGGGTCGCGATGGAGCGAGGCGCGAACGGGATCATGGAGCCGACGGTCTTCGAGGATGAGTATGGGAAGGTCGTCGTTGCCACTATCGGCACCTATGGCGAGACGGTGCACTCGCTCATAAGCCGACAGGACTACTCCGGGCCCTTCTTCCCAGGCTTCCAGGCTGTCGAGGCCGCGACGGCAAACGGCGGTTTCGGCATCAAGTCCATTGATCACGTCGTCGGCAACGTCGAGCTCGGCAAGATGCAGGAGTGGGTGGAGTTCTACGAGCGGATTATGGGTTTCACGGAACTCCGGCACTTCTCCGATGAGGAGATCTCAACCGACTACTCGGCCCTCATGTCAAAGGTCGTGTGGGACGGAGAGGGGAAGATCAAGTTCCCGATCAACGAGCCGGCCGAAGGCAAGCGGAAGTCGCAGATCGAAGAGTACCTCGAGTACTACCGGTGTCCCGGCGTCCAACACATCGCAATGTCCAGCGAGGGCATCGTCGCCACCGTCGAGTCGATGCGTGACGCGGGCATCGAGTTTCTTCGCATTCCCGAGACCTACTACGAGGAAGCGAAGGTGCGCGTGCCGGAGATCGCCGACCAGATCGAAGCCTTGCAGCGCAACGGCATCCTGTGCGACAAGGACGAGGACGGCTACCTGCTTCAGATCTTCACGAAGCCCGTCCAGGATCGCCCGACGGTCTTCTATGAGGTCATCGAGCGACACGGGGCCAAGGGCTTCGGCGCCGGTAACTTCAAGGCCCTGTTCGAAGCGATCGAGCGAGAGCAAGCTGCAAGGGGGAACCTCTAGTGGACGTCGTCTTCTCCAAAGGCAAAGTCACCAAGCAGGCGCATGTCTCGATACCCCAGGGGACGTACGAAGAGGAGCACGGCCGCGAAACGTTCTTCGGTCGCGCCTCGCACCTGTACCGGACGCATCCCCCGACCGCGTGGACCCGCATCGAGGGGCCGCTCCGGCCGCGCGCGTACAACCTCAACGAGATGAAGCCGGACGATCAGATCGAGGCCAATGCGATGTGGCAGCTCGTTGCCGGAAACGACGACGTTCGTTTGTTCGTCAGCCGGCGGAGTGAGCCCATGCCGTACTTCCTGCGAGACTCGGACGGAGACGTCTGCTACTTCGTGCATCGAGGGGGCGGGACGATTGAGACCGACTACGGCCCCCTCCGCTACGACGTCGGTGACTACGTCGTCATACCTAAGGGCACGACTCATCGGGTGGTGCCCGACGGCGATGACAATTTCTTCTTTATCGTCGAAGGGAGGGGCGAGTACGGCATTCCGGACCGAGGCCTAATGGGACGCCACGCGCTGTTCGACCCAGGCGTGCTACGGGTTCCGGAGCCGGATCCTCACGACGAAGAAGGTGAGTTCGAGGTGAGGGTCAAGCGCGACGGTGAGTTCACCTCGTTGTTCTTCGCCTGGCACCCACTCGACGTCGTCGGGTGGCAGGGCGATCTTTGCCCAGTTGCCCTGAACGTCCTGGATCATCGACCCGTGTATTCGCCTCGCTACCACATGCCGCCATCGGCTCACTGCACTTTCAAGAACGAGGGTTTCGTAATCTGTTCGTTCGTGCCACGCCCACTCGAAGAGGACCCCGAGGTGCTCAAGGTGCCCTTCTATCACGCCAACATCGACGCAGACGAGGTGCTCTTCTACCATTCGGGCAACTACTTCAGCCGCGCCGGAATAGACGTCGGGTTCATGACCCTTCATCCGCAGGGGGTTCATCACGGCCCCCAGCCGGCCGCCATCGAACGGTCCAAGTCGCTCGAACGCACCGAAGAGATCGCGGTCATGGTCGAGACCGAGCACCCACTCGTGGCGTCCCCGGAGGCGCAGTCGGTGGTCATCACCGAGTACGAGACGTCGTGGGCGCGCGGCATGGGATTGCTCGACACGTAAGGAGTGCGCCTCTATCGCTACCTAGACAGATCGGGCGGCTTCCAGCCGCGCGTCGCGGTCGCGGTTGGCGACGGCGTCCCGATCGACCTGATCGATTGCTGGGAGGCGCAAGGGCATCGCGATCCCGATCTCCGTTCCGGTCAGTGGCTGACGTCTTCCTCGATGCTGATCGAGGAGGGGCCTCAGCTGTGGAGCTTGGTGGCGGAGACGATCGCCGAAGCGGGCGCGGGATTCGAAGTCGACGACGAGTCCGGCGACCTTCGCTGGTTGTGCCCGCTCGATCGCGCCGCTTCCTTGCGTGACTTTCTCGCCTTCGAGTCCCATGTGCTGCTGGGGGCCGAGCGGAGGAAGACGACAGTTCCCGACTACTGGTATCAGGCCCCCGTCTACTACAAGGGCAACCATCGGGCGCTCCTCGGTCCCGACGACGAGTGCGCATGGCCCCCCTACACGAATCGTCTCGACTTCGAGTTGGAACTTGCGATGATCGTCGGCGCGCCCGGGCGAGACATCGCCCGTGAGTCTGCACGCGCGCACATCTTTGGCTTCACCGTCATGAACGACTTCTCGGCGCGCGACATCCAGACCCGAGAGATGAGCGCGTGGCTCGGCCCCGCCAAGGGCAAGGATTTCGCGACCGCGCTCGGTCCGTGCATCGTCACCGCCGACGAGGTCGGCACCGAACCTGCACTTTCCATGGTTTGCCGTGTGAACGGTGAGGAATGGGGCAGAGCGCGGTCGGACGAAGCTCACTGGCGATGGGCGGACATGCTCGCGCATGTATCCGCAGGCGAGGACGTGTTTCCGTGCGACGTCTATGGCTCGGGTACACCGGGTGGGTGCTGCGGGCTCGACCTCGGGCGTGATCTCGAGCCCGGCGACGTCGTCGAGCTCGACATCGAAGGTATCGGAGTCCTCCGCAACCGGATCGGCCCTCGCCCCTCAGCTGTCGCCGCGAGCCAAGGGTTGTGACCGCGCTTGAGTTTCGCGTCTAGTCGTCCAGCAGCAACGCCGCCGGGTGTTCCAGCAGCTTCACGACGTCGAGGCAGAACTTCGCGGCAGTAACGCCGTCGATAAGCCGGTGATCGAATGTGATGGACAGGTTCATCATCAGCCGCACAACGATCTGACCGTCGCGCACGACCGGACGTTCGGCGGCTCGGTGTACCCCGAGGATTGCAGCCTCCGGGTAGTTGATGATCGGTGTCGCCATAAGCCCGCCGAAGACGCCCGGGCTTGTGACCGTGAACGTCGAACCCTTTAGCTCCTCGGCTGTGAGACTTCCGTCGCGCGCCCGTCGCGCCAGACGATCGATGTCCGCGGCGATCTGACGTACGGACTTGCCGTCTGCACCTCGGACGACGGGCACCACGAGCCCCTGCGAAGTGTCGGCCGCCACACCTATGTCGTAGCGGTCGTGGTAGACGATCTCGCCGGCATCATCATCGAGCGTCGAGTTGAGTTCCGGGTACTCCTTTAGGGCGGAAACCACCGACTTGACGATGAACGGCAAGAACGTGAGCTTCGACGCGTCGGGCTGCCGTTCGTTGGCGAGTCGTCGGGTCGCTTCGAGCTCGGTCACGTCGCATTCCTCGACGTGGGTGACGGGCGGAATTGCATGGTGAGCTCGCAGCATGTGCTCGGCGATCATGCGCCGAACTCCCCGCAGAGGAACCCGGTGGCCGGCGGTCGATGTGACGTGGGGCCGGGAGGAGGCGGAGCGTGCGACGGCCTCGATGTCCGCGCGCAGGATGCGTCCACCCGGACCGCTTCCCTGTACCCGAGTGATGTCGACGCCCAGCTCGCGCGCCAGCCTGCGAACCGGCGGCATTGCCTTAACACGTCCGTTGCCGCTCCGAGCCGGCGACGGCACTGTGCGCCGGGTCGGTTCCTCGACGGCAGGCGACGCCGACGCGGCTTCCGGTGGCACCGGGCCCTCGATCCCGGCGCTCGCCTCTCCATCGTCGATGCTGATGAGCACCGTGCCCACCGGCACGATGTCGCCCTCTCCGACGTGGAGGCGGCTCACGACACCCGCGAACGGCGACGGGATTTCAGCAGTCGCCTTGTCGGTAATGACCTCCACGATGAGGTCGTCCTCTTCGATGGTCTGGCCCTCTTTGACCAACCAGCGATCGATCTCGGCTTCAGTGACGCCTTCGCCGAGGTCGGGGAGCCTGAACTCGGCCATTAGTGGCCCTCCACTAGAACTCGAGCACCCGTTTCGCTCCGGCGACGATGCGCCCCACGGACGGGAGGTAGTCATCCTCGTTCGCGAACTGCGGGAAAGGCACGTCGTACCCGGTGACGCGCAGGACGGGCGCCTCGAGGTCGAGAATGGCTCGTTCGTGTATCAGTGCCGAGACCTCCGCCCCCAAACCTGCGGTCCGGGGCGCCTCGTGCACGACTAGAACGCGACTGCAATCCCGTGCAGCCGAGACGATCGCCTCGACGTCGAGCGGGAACAGCGAGCGGAGGTCAACGACTCGCACGGACACTTCGCGCTGTGCCTCGACCTGCTCGGCGGCCTCGATCGACAGGGGAACCGTGCCACCGTAAGTGATGATCACGAGGTCGTCGCCGTCGCGTGCGGTCCGAGCTTTCGACAGATGCTCGTTGTACAAGCCATTGCCGTCACCGATGCGGAACGGCGGCTCCTCATCGACCTCTTGTCGTCCGGCCCGGTAGATGCGTTTCGGCTCCATGAAGATGACGGGATCCGGATCCTCGATCGCGGCCAACAGCATGTTGCGTGCGTCAACTGGAGTTGATGGACACACGACCTTGAGACCAGGGACGTGACAGAAAAGCGCCTCGGGCGAGTCCGAGTGGAGCTCGGGGGCGCGCACACCTCCTCCAAAAGGAATGCGAACCACGATCGATGCTGGCACCTCGCCGCGGGTACGCCACGCGTAGCGTGCCGCGTGGACGACGATCTGCTCGAATCCGGGATAGACAAACGCGTCGAACTGAATCTCGACCACGGGAAGCAGACCGTACAGGGACATCCCTATTGCCGATCCGACAATCCCAGCCTCGGCCAATGGTGTGTCGATGACGCGCTCCTCGCCGAATTTGTCGAGCAGCCCCGCCGTGACGCGAAAGACGCCGCCGGTTTTGGCCACGTCCTCGCCCATGACGACCACTCGGTCGTCGTGGTCCATCGCCTGGAACAGCGCCAGATTCAAGGCCTCCACCATGGTCTTGCCGCTCACTGTGTGGTCTCGCTTTCGACGTCTCCGGTTTGCGGACCCGGCTGCGGTCCCAGGGGTTTGACCTCGGGCGGTCGCTCTACGCTCCTCAGCTCATCGAGGCCCTCGTCGAAATTCCAGGGGCGCCCGGATTTGTAGACGTAGTCGAACAGGATCTCCTGACCCGGTTGTTCGATGGCCTCCATTTCCCTGACGGCCTCCGCAATCGCCTCCTTCGCCTCGGCCCGAATCTCGTCGACCGCGCCGGCATCGAGGACTCCCTTGCGACTCAGGAAGCCTGCCATCCGACCGACCGGCTCGAGCGGCTTCCACTTCTCGACCTCGGCTTGGTCCCGGTAGAGCCGGGGATCGTCGGCGGTGCCATGTGCGCCGATGCGGTAGCAATAGGCCTCGATCAGGGTCGGCCCGTCTCCAGCGCGCGCACGTTCGAGAGCATCGCGGGTCGCCTTCCAGCATGCGAGCGGGTCAAAGCCGTCGACCCGCACGCCCGGCATTGCGTACGCGGCGGCCTTCTCGACGATTGTCGATGTCGCCATCTGTTTTTCGATCGGCGTCGATATGGCCCATTGGTTGTTCACGCAGAAGAAGATCGTTCCGGTCTTGAAGACCGACGCGAAGTTCATCGCCTCGTGGAAATCGCCCTCCGAGGTCGCGCCGTCGCCGAACCACGCGAGCGAGGCGGTCGAGTCGCCGCGGATCTTTGCGGCCCAAGCCATTCCGACTGCGTGGGGGAGGTGCGTACCGATAGGCACACAGATCGGTCCGACGCGATGCTCCTGCACGTTGTAGAAACCGTGGATTCCACCGTAGCCGCGCCACCACGACAGGATCACCTCCGGCGGCACGCCTCGCAGGATGCCGATGGAGTTTTGCCGGTAGGAGGGGAAAACCCAGTCTGAGTCGTCCAGGGCGTAGAGGGCTCCCGCCTGGGTCGCCTCTTCACCCCAGTAAAGGGCGTAGGTGCCGATGCGTCCCTGTCGCTGGAGGGCAACGGCGCGCTCATCGAAGGTGCGCAGCAGCACGAGCCACCGGAACATCTCGACCAGATCCTTGTCGGAGAGCCCGTCCGGCAGGCCCTGATCGGGGAGGTCACGCCCGTCGCCGATGACCCTAAAAACCTCTTCTGTCATCGTCAGTGCGCCGAGTTGGGTCCGAACTCTGCAACACGCACCAACCTGATCCTGCTTATCTTGCGGACGCGCGCCTCTGCATGCTCCAGCGCGGCCTTGGCCGTAGACATGTTGCGCTCCTTCGCCATCGTGAAGATGTGTTGGAGTTGCTTATAGATCGCCTCCACGCGTTTCATCGCTCGTGCCTGGTCGTAGCCGCGCAGCTCGTCCTCGACGTTGATCAATCCACCTACGTTGACCACGAAATCAGGGGCGTAGAGGATGCCGAGATCGCGGAGCTTCTCGCCGTGCTCGTCGCGTGCGAGCTGATTGTTTGCGGACCCGGCGATGATTTTGCAGCGCAGCTCTGAAATCGTGTCGTCGTTTATTACGGCACCCAGGGCGCAGGGCGCGAAGATGTCGGCTTCCATCTTGTGGACATCGGGCAATGAGGTCGTCTCGACTCCGAAGTCCGATACGGCACGGGCGAGATTGTCGACGTCGACGTCGGCGATGGTGACCACTGCCCCCTGCTCGACCAGATACCCGCACAGAGCGTGACCGACCTTGCCTACTCCCTGAAGGGCTACCGTTCGCCCCTTCAGGCTGTGGTCCCCGAACAGCTCCAGGCAGCACGCCTTCATCCCATGCATCACGCCCCACGCTGTTACGGGAGAAGGGTCTCCCGATCCCCCGAAGGTATGGGAGCAACCTGTCACCCAGCGCGTCTCACGGCGGACAACGTCCATGTCTTCGAGCTGGGTGCCCACATCCTCGGCCGTGATATAGCGACCGCTCAGTGTCTCGACGAAACGTCCATACGCACGCAATAGTTCCTCGGATTTGATTCGCTTTGGATCGCCGATTATGACCGCCTTGCCCCCACCGAGATCCAGGCCGGCGGCGGCGGCCTTGTAAGTCATTCCCTTGGCCAGGCGCAATACGTCGACGAGCGCGTCTTGCTCATCCTTGTAGGGGTAGAAACGCGTGCCTCCCAAAGCAGGTCCGAGCGCGGTGGAATGGATCGCGATAATTGCTCGTAAGCCTGACTGGTCATCGGAACAGAACACGATCTGCTCATGTCCGGCGCCGTTGATGTGCTCGAAAACGCTCATGACTGAATTTTGACTCTCCCTGGGCACGGAGATGCGCCTTTGCATCCCCTGTGGCCAAGAGATCGTACCCGGTTGAGCGATCGAGCATTCTGGGCGTTCTGGGAGGCTGCGAAGGATTGTTCATGCATAGCCGGTAGCATTCGAGCAGCGATCCTCTCGAGGATCGCGCGAATTGTCGGAGTCAGCGTGCCGGTGGCACGCTGCGGTGAAGCAGGCCTCCTCTCGGAGGCCGCAGCGGAAAGACAGCAACAATGATCAGAACCGCTTATCTACGTGTCTACGAGCCGCTGGACGCCTTTTCTCCGTCCGAGCGTGAGCGATACCGCGCACGGGGGCAGGAGACGGACGCGGGCGCGAAAGCGGCTGCGCGCAAGTGGCTGATCAAACGGGCAATGCCCGACGAAGGGCCGCTTGGGCTCGCCGACGGAGCGTTCGTCCGTGTCGTCGACGGCGCCACTCTGATCTGTCCGTGGAGGACCAGGCTGAGGATGCTGGCCGGGTTGGTTGCGTTCAGAGGATCCATCCCCGATGAGGTCGCCGACGCCTTCGTGCCCCGAGAGGCAGCAGAGCGTGCGGCTCGAGAGCTGGAAGCGATCGGCCGGCTGCATCCCGATCTCCGATCGCACATCGTCCACGCGAACTGGCATGTGCCGCTTCGGTGGTTCTGTGCGTTCGACGACTCCGAGCGGATACTCATCGAGGACTCGCACGGACTCCGCGTGCGATATGAGACCAGCGTCGAGACCGGTGCTGGCCGCCTGAACCGGGCCCTCGACATTCTCGAGAGCTCGTGGATCGACGACAACGTCACGGAGACCGTCCGCGAGCTGAGCGAGTGGGTCTCCTGTTTCAGGCAGGACGGTCTGCTTGAACTTGATTACGGCTCCGTGGCAGGCACCTTCGAAGCGGACGATCTCGTCGACGACAGGACGGCCTCGGAGGTATGGGCGTGCCTCGATGCCCTCACCGCCGGCGATCTCGAGAGGGCCGGGAGCGTGTTCGGATCCATGAGCGAGCGGTGGGCGGAGGCCAGGGCCATCGAGGTGGCCAACTAGCCGCACGCCGTGGTCACCGCACCGCGGTTTGGTCGGTTAACTAGTTACAACGCACTAGTGCGTCCATAGTCCGGAAAAGGCCCAAAATGACCCTTCTGGGTGATTTCGGGAAGCGCGTCCTAGAGGCATCATTCTCGAAACGGCTCGATTGTCCGTTTTGCCGAGTTGTTGCCAGTGCTTCTCGGCCGCCCGAGAAAGGGAGTGGAGACGCGATGAAGGCCCAGAGCGACGACACGTTGCTGACCCCGGCCGAGGTAGCCGCGCTCTTCAGGGTCGATCCGAAGACCGTGACTCGTTGGGCCAAGGCCGGCAAGCTCTTGTCGATTCGGACCCTGGGAGGCCACCGGCGCTACCGCGCCGAGGAGGTCAGAAGGTTCCTCGAAGGGGCTCGTAAGGACCAATAGCCCCGGTCGATAAAGCCCCCGTGAGGGGAGCTTCGGCGCGCTCGCCCCGGGGGGTGGCGAGGGGCAGAATCGAACTGCCGACACCGCGATTTTCAGTCGCGTGCTCTGCCAACTGAGCTACCTCGCCCGGGTCAGGATAGCAACGGTCTCACGCCGGCCGGGCTCGCCCGGAAGCGTCTTATAGTTTCAGGCGACTCTGCCCCAGTGGAGCAGTCAGGAGTGCTCATCTCCCTGTCAAGGAGAAGGCCGCCGGTTCAAATCCGGTCTGGGGCGCAGACAGGCACTCGGTTTCTATTCTCTTGCTCACGAGCCCCTGGCGATGGCGGGGCCTCCTCACCTGTGCTACTCGCCTTGGTCCTTCTTCCGACGCAGGTCGTCCTCGCGGCGCTTGAGATCCTCTTCCCACCTGCGCAGGTCGCGGGAGCGCTCATCGAGCGACGATAGAAAGTCGGGTGAGTCATCGGGGGGCACGAATCGGCGGCCGGCCCCAGTCGGCGGCCGGGGCCTGGAGTCACCCGGAACGAAACTGGCGTTCTGCGGGCGTCCCAACAGCAGCCAGGTGATTGAGCCGATGGTCGGGACGAAGATGACGAGGAGTAGCCAGACGAGCTTCGGCAGGTTGCGGACCAACGAATCGTCGGTGGAAACGACATCGACGATGCAATAAACCCACAGCGCGAGAACCACCAGGCCCAGAAGGCCACCACCGTAGATCATGCTGTGATTGTCTCACCGTGGTGGCCCCATTGCCACGGGTTTGCCTTCGAGTGGGCACGGATGGTGCCGGTCCGCCACCCCTGGATACTCCTCGCCCGTGTGGCTTTGGCCCGGAGTCGACGAACATTCACGGCCCTGCGGCGCCTTCTTGTGCCACCTGTGAGACAGGACTAGCCGTCATGATCGGCTGCCACGCGGGGCAACTGTCGAGCCCACGTGTCCCTCGAGACGCCGGGCATCCCCCCGGCGGGGATCTCCTCCGAGAGCGAGGCGAGTTGTCGCCGTCGGGCAGACCCAAGATGAACTGCTTGAAGCGGTGGTAGGTGAGCGAACAGAGGAGCATCAGAACACCGATACCAATGAAGGAAACAATCCTGTGTAGTGGTGCGATGAGCCACAAGTCGTTTAACGAAGTTTGCCTAGAGTCACAGCGAGGATAGAGGCCGCAAGAAGCCTCATCCATCTAATCCGAGCTCTCACGCCTGCGCTTAGAAGTGCGCCTGCGTACACGGCCCATATCGCAGAGTAGTTAAGGCGACAATCTCCGAATCGGGAACGGCGGCGTGACGATCGATTGCGGCTTCCGCTACAAGCGACAGCCAGGTGAGAGCCACGATGTTGGCCGCGACACCCGCGACGAGCCCGGCTTGATCATGAGCATCGCGACGCCTATCGAGCGTCAGTATTTCCCGAAGGGACTTCGTCCTCTCGAAGGTCACCGAGGCCAAACTGCAGGCAGCAGCCGACAGCCTCAACAGAAGGCCACGCGAGACCCTAGGATTTGGTTCAAACCCGCAGAGAAGCTCGCCGGGCTTGTTGCGACGACTGGTTGAGATCGCCGTAAGCTGACGACCGAAGAATGGGCCACAAGCCGGGCGCGCCACAAGCCGGGCGCGCCCCAGCCGACGGCGCCGCCCCTCTATCCGTGCCCCTCGATTGCGACGACGAAGCAGCCACTCATCTGCACGCCGTGCGCCGAGGCCTTGAACTCGACCCTGTGCTCCCCCGCGTCCAGATGTGTGCTCGCCACGAAGTGGCCGGGTCCGAGCCGGCGCGCCTTTAGCTCTTCGACGCCCTCGTGGTGGGAATCCTCTCCCCCGAACGGCGCCGCCGTCACCACCGGGGCCTTGCCTATCTCCACTTCCTGGTCCGCAGCGTCAAAGAACGTCAGGTGCACATCGTTCGGTCCCATGTGGCCGGGATCGGCGTAGCCCTGCGCCGTATGCCCGTCGCCCACGTCGACGACATGCACCGTGGCCAGGCCGGGCTCGGAGAGCTCGCGCGCCCGGCAACGTGTTCCCAGGTCCACGGGCACCTCTACCGAATCGGCTCCCCGTTGCACGAGGGCGGTAACTCGCCAGTTGCCCCCCAGCGAGATGTTTGGTCCCTCCGCTCGGTAGGTCCCGGGACTTGCCTCATCGAGCTCGAGTTCCGATTGACCCACACTCGGGTCGTCCAGGTACGCAAAGCGCAGCACTACACGCTCAGCATCGACCGGATCACCGGTGTCGTAGTCCGCGACGCGCATCGAGAATTGATTGCTCCCGGGAAACCCGGGCAGCACCTCCAGGCGGACTCGCACGGACGTCCCGAAATCAGATCCCGTCACGGCAATCCGTTCGGCCGGTGGCGCTCGCCGCAACTCTCCTTCCGCAGGTGGGCTGATGCTCGCCAGGACCGCGGCCACGATCAGGATCCCCGAGGCGACCCCCAGCTCCAATCGCGATATCCGCCGCAGTCCCGTAACGCTCGACGCGCTCCGGGGCACGTTTCGGTACCGGTTGATCGCGCCGAGCCCGGCGAGCCCGAGCGCGAGCGTGATCTTCGCCAGCACCGTCCGTCCGTAGGCACTGGAAAACAGATCGGACCACGAAGGAATTTCGGTGACGGCGCGGACGATTCCGGTCGTCACCACCGCGGCGAGCATGAACCCGGCCATCGTCGAGAACCGCTTCACTGCGCGCCCTCGACCGTCACCTTCCAATCCTCGAATCACCAACAACAATGCGGCCAGCCCGCCGATCCAAATCCCCACCGCAAGGAAATGAATCCACTGCGACCCGATGATGAGCCACGTCCACGATTCTGCTGCGGACGCATGGCCGCTTTCGACGTGAACTAACATGGCCAGTGCCGCCGAGCCCGCCGCAGCCCACAAGGTGACGGCTCGCGACGATCTCATCGCGGCAATACCTGCCGCGAGGCAGATCGCTATCAGTCCCCCGCGATAGATGAGCGCCCGGCCCACGTCGGTGGCCAACAGATCCGAGAACCCCGTGTCGGCGGCGCGCCGTTGAGCCTCCGCGAAAATGATCCCGCCGGCCGCTGCCACTCCGGCGCCCGCGACCGCCAAACGCGCAACTCCGGGCGCTCCCGGGTTGAGCGCCCCCCCGACCGCCCCCGCGCCGACAACAGCTATGAGGCCGGCGAGCAATCCCCAACGACCCACCATTTCAAGTACCGACGCGGGAGGCGTCGTCACCAAATCTCTGACGCCCCCCGGCACGCTCGCGACGCCGGGCTCCACGCCGAGCCCAAATGCGAACGCGCCGGCGGTCGTGTGGCCGTCGGCGGTCGACACCGTTCGCCACGTCACCGTGTATGCACCTTCAGGAAGGTCGGCGAGGGCAACGCGCACGGTTCGGTTGTCGTCCGGCAGAACTTCCGGCTCGCCCTCTTGAAACGCCTCGCCCGCGGTGTTCAAGACCCGGACCGTCGTCAGCGACTGCTCGGGAGGCTCTGTCCACGTGATCGTTACCGCCTCGGGAGCAGCGTCGAGGCGCGCCCCGTCGGCCGGACTCGACGACCGGTAGGCGGCATGTGGCTCTGCTCTCGGGCTGATCAGTATCAGCCCGAGAGCAGCGAGCGTCACACAAACGGCGAGCCTGCGCATCGCCTGTTAACCCTGAGACTCCGAAGGTCGTGCCGTCGCGCCGGTAGCGCCAGACCGTCCAGGCCGCACGATGGCAACGACCCCGAGGATCACTGCCACCACACCGAGACCGAGCGCTATTAAGGCGATCAGGCGCGCCGAGTCGACATCATCCGATGTCGTTGCTGCAGCATTCTCTGCGGCCGTCACCGCCTGGTCCTCGACACGGGGTAGCTCGCGATCAAAGCGGTCCGCGAGTTCGGCCGTCGATGGATCCTGCACCGGGAACTGGATTTCATTCAGTTCGACTGGAGAGTTGAACGTTTCGGGCCCGGAGGTAAAGCTCTCGTCCACCTCCAAATCGCCGACCGCTCCGACGAAGTGGAACGTGTACTCGCCGGGGCGGGTCGGCGCAAGGTCCGCTTCGAAGACGCTCGGGTCGCTAAAGGTGGGTTCCATGGTCAGCGATGTGGAAGCATCCTCAAACAACACCTCGACATCCATAGCGACGTCGACGTCCTCGGTGATCGGCCTTTCGGACTGGAAATCCGAGATAGAGAGCGACACTGCGTTCTTGGCCCCCGTAAACGTAGGCTCGTCCGCCCATCCCACAACGAACTCGTAGGGGCCGACCTTGCGGCTCTCGTGCGCGCTCGCCGGAAGTGCTGGGACGAGCAGAACGACGCCCGCCAGTCCGACAAGCACGGCTAGACGTTTTGCAGATCTCACATAAACCTCCCTGTCAATCCTGATGACCTCGCCCGCGGGAACCCAACACCCGCGCGGGCGACCCCCAAATCAGGCTTGAACCGGAGGTCCCCTCCAGGTGCCGGCCCCGGTCCCGAGCGACATGCAGGGCTGCAACCAGCTAGTGGTGGGGCGAGGCAAAGGCCGTCGCGACTGCACGTCGGGGGCACGGCCCCTCGCCAGCAACGCGCGCAGCGTGCGTGTCAGCAGGCACAGGATCAACGACGAGACGATTGCCACCACGACCTGCAAAACGAGACCGGCAACGAACGCGGGCTCGTGGAGGACGTCGCCGAAGCGGTCACCCATCAGCGTCCGCTCGGAGACCTCGAGGAGTGCAAAGCCGGCGAGTTGCAAGCCCATCAGACGAGGCATCGCAAATGCCAGAAGGTTGACGTGCCGGCCGGCACCCGTCGACGGCCGAAGCATGCGCACAAGAAAGGCCGCGGCGCCGGCCAACGACGC
Organism: Actinomycetota bacterium; assembly: GCA_050694175.1. Lineage (GTDB taxonomy): Bacteria > Actinomycetota > CADDZG01 > CADDZG01 > WHSQ01 > JBOGXA01. Next base: position 1,759 of record JBOGXA010000005.1, on the reverse strand, counting down.
CCCCATTGCGATCGCGGCGACGACGCCCCAGTACCGGTGGCCGGTGGCATCCATGAGGAGGGCGCGCTCGTGCGCGTGGGGCTCCGCAATCACGTACGCAAGGCAGTGCGCGGCGACGATGCCAAAAGCTGCCAGTCCCCCCAGCCACAGGGGGGCGCAGCCGTCCACAACGAGGCCAACACGCCGGCGGCCCGTCATCGACGCAAAGTTACTACCTGAAGAACCATTGTGCCCACAACGACTACCTACGAACTGCTTGCCGCCTCTGCTCGATGTGGGCGGCTATCGGTGGCGAGCATGTCGTATGAGGCGCACCGATCCCGGCACCTACCGGGCCGAGGGCGCGAACCTGTCGCTCGAGGGCGTCTGGACCACGGCGGTCGTCGTGGCGCGGGGCAGACTCGGTCGGGGTTCCTCTCGTGTTTGGCACGCGTTGCCGGGCCCGCGAGCTAAGCGAGCCGGGACGCGTCACGGTCTACGAGGTCGAGCCGCCGCACGGACCTCGCCGCAGGGGTACGCCGAGCCGCGCTACCGTTCGGTGTGAATCAGTCCCGCCGGCACGCTTGCGAGAGAGGCAGTCGCTCCAGCGCATCCGCCACGGAAGGCGCCCCTGGTCGCCGCTGCGAGCGACTCGAGCAGGCTGCGCTCGCGCGGGGGGACCTCGTGGGCGGGAGCGTCACTCGACTCAGGGTAGTCCTTGCCGCGCACCCCTCCGCTGAGTGCGTCCTTGTGCTCGGCCCCGCGATGAGTTTCGGACCTCCCAACGGTCACAGAGATAATGGGCAATTCCGAAGCAAGACTCGCGCTGGGGCTCGACGTTCGTGTCGAGCGGCGAGACCCGGCAAACTCGTCGGCATGAGGCTAAGGAAGAGGCAGGAGGTTCGCCATGAACACACCCCCGATCGTGTCGCCGGAGGAGTGGGAGGCCGCGCGCCAGAAGCTGCTGGTTAAGGAGAAGGAGCTGACGCGGGCGCGCGACGCACTGGCCGCACAGCGCCGCCGGATGTCGTGGATGGCGGTTGAGAAGGACTACCGCTTCGAGGGACCGAACGGCCCGGCCAGCATGCTCGACCTGTTCGTGGGGCGGCGCCAGCTCATCGTGTATCGGTTCTTCTACGGGCCAGAAGTCACCACTTACGCGGAGGCGGGCGGCGCGTACCCGGAGCGGGCCTGCGTGGGCTGCTCCTTCGTCGCCGACCAGGTTGCGCACCCCGCCCACCTGAACGCGCGAGATACCACGCTCGCGTTCGTCTCGCGCGCACCCCAGGCCGAGATCCACGGCTTGAAAGGGCGCATGGGCTGGGACATCCCCTGGTACACGCTCACCGACGACTTCGATGCCGATTTCGGCGTGGACGAGTGGCACGGGACCAACGCCTTCATTCGCGATGGCGATCGGATATTCCGCACCTACTTCATCGATAGCCGCGGAGACGAGGCGATGGGGAGCACCTGGAGCTATCTCGACATCACTGCCCTGGGTCGCCAGGAGGAGTGGGAGGACTCGCCCGAGGGCTATCCGCAGACCCCGCCCTATCAGTGGTGGAACTATCACGACGCGTACGGCGAGACCGCGTGATCGCGCACATCGGCGGCGTTCCGGGCGAGAGCTGATCCCGACGGTCGTCGGCGCCGGCACAGCACTGCTCGTGGCGCACACTTGGGCGTCGCTGCGTCTGTGACGCCGCGGACCCAGGGCGAGGAGGTGATACGGAAACGCCGGTGTCGGTCTTGGCTGATGTTGTGAGAGAACGAGAGA
>JBOGXA010000004.1:0-173268 GCA_050694175.1 Actinomycetota bacterium | reverse complement strand
GCGCAAGACGACCGGCCGCAAGAAGGCAACGGCCCGGCGCAAGACGACCGGCCGCAAGAAGGCAACGGCCCGGCGCAAGACGACCGGTCGCAAGAAGGCAACGGCCCGGCGCAAGACGACCGGCCGCAAGAAGGCAACGGCCCGGCGCCGCCCGGCAACCCGCAAGAAGTCCACGGCACGCCGCAGGAAGGCAACGGCCCGGCGCCGCCCGGCAACCCGCAAGAAGTCCACGGCACGCCGCAAGAAGTCCACGGCACGCCGCAAGAAGTCCACGGCACGGCGCAAGACGACCGGCCGCAAGAAGTCCACGGCACGGCGCAAGACGACAGGTCGCAAGAGCACCAGGCGGCGGTAGAGCGGCCCGTCCGGACTGCCGGGCGCTCACGGGCTCGAACGCTTCTTGGACAGCTCGCGGCAAACCGGGTCTGGGCCCCGGAAGTCGCGCGCGCCGCATCTAAGATGTCCGCCAAGGCATCCTCGCGAGGATCGCGAGAATTGTCGGACGCAGCTTGACGGATGGCACGCCGACGTGGGAGCAAGGCCTTCGCACGGAGGCCACTGCGGAAAGACGGCAAGCGATGAAGCGGTATGTCATGGAAGGCCCTGCTCGCCTGGAAGGTGAGGTTCACATAAGCGGGGCCAAGAACTCGACACTCAAGCTGATGGCTGCGTCGCTGATGGTGCCCGGCGAGGTCGTTCTCGAACGTATCCCGAGCATCACCGACGTATTCCTGATGCGCGACGTGCTCGAACAGCTGGGCGCCGTCGTTACCATCGAGGGCAGCCGTCTCACGATCGATTCTTCGGGCGACCTCGCCGAAGAAACGCCCTACGAGCTCGTGACCAAGATGCGCGCGTCCATCCAGGTGCTCGGTCCGTTGCTCGCGCGCCTCGGTCGGGCTCGTGTTGCAATGCCGGGAGGGGATGCGATCGGCTCACGACCGATCGACCTTCATCTCAGCGGACTCGAGCGCATGGGCGCGAAGTTCTCCTCTGAGCACGGATATGTGGAAGGGATTGCGGAGCGCCTCGAGGGAACCTACGTCCTTCTCGAGTTCCCGAGTGTCGGTGCGACGGAGACTCTTCTGATGGCGGCTTCGGTTGCTCACGGCACAACGACGATTGAGAACGCTGCCCGCGAGCCGGAGATCCAGGACCTGGCTGCCTTCTTGAACGCCGCGGGGGCGCGTATCAATGGCGCGGGAACCAACACCATCATGATCGAAGGCGTACGCGAGCTCTCCTCGGTGCAACACGAGGTAATCCCGGATCGTATCGAAGCGGGGACGTTTGCCATCGGCGCCGCAGCGACGCGCGGCGAGGTGCGTCTCGTGGACCTTCGTCCCGAACATCTTGCCCTCCCGCTGCAGAAGCTGGAGGGCGCGGGGGCCCGTGTGACGCGCGGCCAGGACGAGGTCACCGTGGCGATGTCGTCTCGCCCGCGTGCCATCGATCTCGTGACTCTTCCGTATCCCGGGTTCCCCACCGACCTTCAGCCGCCGATGATGGTGTTGCTGTCGCAGGCGGATGGCCCTTCGATCCTTACGGAGAACGTGTTCGAGGCGCGTTTCCTCTTCGTCGATGAGCTCAATCGCATGGGGTCGGATATTCGGGTCGAGGGACATCACGCAGTGATACGCGGTGTGGGACGACTATCGGGCGCTCCCGTCCGGTCCCCCGACATACGTGCGGGCGCGGCGCTGGTGTTGGGCGGACTGTGCGCCCAGGGCGAGACCGTCGTCTACGACGATGGGCACATCGAGCGGGGCTACGAAGACTTCATCGCCAAGCTTCGAGGACTGGGAGCGGCCGTCGAAGTCGTCGGCTGAATGAACGTCGTGAGGTTCCTCGCGATCGCGCTCACCCTCTGCATCGCCGCGTCCGGCCCGGCTTCCGGCGCGACCGCGCCCCGTAAGCGCGACAGGCTCGCTGCCGTCACGGGCCCGGTGCGGATCGTCCCCCGGTCGGAGATCCCCCTGACTCTCCCCGGCGTGCACTCGTATTTCGGAAACATCGAACTGGATGCTGCGTCCGACGGCCTGGTAGTGATCAACGAGCTCCCGTTCGAGCGCTACCTGCTCGGACTGCAGGAGGTGCCGCCCGATTGGCCCGGAGAGGCGCTCCGCGCCCAGGCGGTTGCGGCTCGCACCTATGCCATGTGGACGCTCGCCAACGAACGTGGAGGTGCCGCCGATCTCTACGGCTTCGACATCTGCGCAACCGTTGAATGCCAGGTCTACGCCGGCGCGGATGTCGTCCGATCTGCCGATGGACGACGATGGGCGGCGGCGGTTGCGAGCACCACGGGACGGACACTTCTCCACAGGGGTCGCCCGATCCTTGCCCGTTACCACTCGACATCCGGCGGAGCGACGCTCGACAACGCAGAGGCGATTCCCGGCGAACGTGCATACCCATATCTCGTGCCGGTGGAGAGCCCATGGGAGCGCGCCGCGCCGCTTTACAGGTGGCGCGTACGGTTTCGTCGTCGCGAGCTTCAGGCGATCTTGGAGCGAGCCGTGCTGTGGGAGAAGTCATGGGGACGACTCAAGGAGGTTCACACGATCCCCTCGCGGACCGGCAATCACTACCCCGATGCCGTACTCGAAGGCACCCGGCGGCGGAGGATTGTCGACGTCGCAACGCTGCGAGGGGGTCTTCGTGTGCACGCGCCTGCGACGTTTCCTGGAGAGTATCCGTCCCGCTGGCCGACGACGTCGGGCGTTCTTCCCGAGACATTGCCTTCTTCCCGCGTCGCCATCAAGACTAAGGGTCGCATAGTCACGGTCGTCGGGCGCGGATGGGGGCACGGGGTGGGGATGTCACAGTGGGGCGCGTACGGACTGGCGAGCGAGGGTGCGAACCACGAAGAGATCCTCACCCACTACTACTCGGGTGTGGAACTAGACACGATGACCAGGCGGCAGCCGATTGAGGTGGGTATCGACTGGGCGGAATCAAGTGTGGCTATCAGGGGTGAGTTCGATGTCCTCGACGGCCGCGGCCGCGTCCTGGAGGCGGATGCGGTGGGAACCTGGCGATTTTCGTGGTCCGACGAGGGGATCGTCGCGGTCGATCCGCCACACGGCTATCGGTTGCCGCTCCGCGTCGGCGTGGTGGAAGCTCCGGCGCGGGCCCTGCCGGGGGTCCGGGCGCGCCTCACGATCGCGGTGTCTCGACCCGCGGTCGTCCGGGCGGTGACCGAAGATGGGAAGGGGTCGAGCTCCGCGAAGGTAGTCGACGCCGGACGGCGGGTGGTCGCGTGGCGAGCGCCGGGCGAGCCGGGACGCTACGTCGTTCGCGTCGAGGCTTCCTCGGGAGGGACCTCGGTGCGAAGTGATCTCGTCGAGATATTGGTGCCGGCGGGGCCTGAGGAGAGGGATGACGACACGCCCCAGGGGGCCGGCGAGGGCGATGTCGTCGTCCCGGTGCTAGTGGTCGTGGCCGTCCTTCTCATCGGCGCTTCCGTGGGGCTTGCCCGTAGAATGAGGGCGTGAGCCAGGCGCCGATCGAAGACCAGGTGAGGGCCGCCCTCGAGCTGATCCGCCCAGCAATTCAGATGGATGGGGGTGACATCCGACTCGAGGCGGTGAGGGACGGGGTTGTGACCGTTACCCTGCTGGGGGTATGCGAAACCTGCCCGATCTCACCCGTAACGCTCAAGCAGGGGGTCGAGAGGATCCTTCGAGACCGCGTGCCCGGGGTCACCGAGGTCGAGGCCGTCGAGGCCTGAGCTTTCTTGGACACATCGGAGCTGATCCAGCGCGCCCTCGACGGCGAGCGGCTCGCAATCGCGCGCCTCATCTCGCTCGTTGAAGACGGTGGTGCCGATCTCGGCCGAGTCATGAAGGAGCTCTACCCCCATACGGGATCGGCCTATTCGGTCGGGATCACCGGCGCGCCCGGGGCCGGAAAGTCCACCCTCACCGAACGCCTGGTGGCGCGGGTGCGCGGCGATGGGCACTCGATCGGGGTGCTCGCCGTCGATCCGTCGAGCCCATTCTCGGGTGGAGCTCTGCTCGGCGATCGCGTCCGCATGCAATCCCACGCAACCGATCCGGACGTCTTCATCCGTTCGATGGCGACGCGCGGCCATCTCGGCGGGATCGCACTGGCGACGCCGGAAGCGGCGCGGGTGCTCGACGCGGTTGGAAAAGACGTGATCGTCATCGAGACCGTGGGCGTCGGTCAGGCCGAGGTCGAGATCACGGACGCATGCGACACCACCGTAGTGGTTGTGAATCCTGGATGGGGCGACGCGGTGCAGACGGCCAAGGCAGGCCTGATGGAGATCGCGGACGTCTTCGTGGTGAACAAGGCCGACCGACCGGGTGTGAAGGACACGGTTAGGGAGCTGAGCCAGATGCTGGATCTCTCCGACGCTCCGTGGCGTCCTGAGATCGTGCAGACCGTGTCGATCAAGGGCGAGGGCGTCGACGAGTTGTGGGCCGCGATCGAAAAGCACCGCGCCTATCAGGAGGAAAAGGGGTTGCTGGACGAACGGAGAAGGCGTCGGATAGGCCGAGAGATACGGGAGATCGTTGCCGAGAAGTACCGGCAGCGTGTCACCGATCGAGCAGGAGAGCTGCTCGATCGCCTCACCGACGAGGTGGTGGAGCGCACCATCGATCCGTACGCGGCCGCGGATCAACTGATCGAGTCGCTGTAGGTCTAGGAGGATGTTGGAGTGCCAAATGTCGTCGTGAAGACGGGACCACTCGCCGGACGACGAATCACCGTCGACAAGGAAATGATCTTGGGGCGCGAGGGCACCGATGTTGTCTTCGAGGACGACGGCGAGATATCGCGCCGGCACGCCGCCCTCCGTCCCGCCGGTGGCGGTATCGAGGTCGAGGACCTCGGCTCGACGAACGGGACGTTCGTCAACGATCGCCGCATCGAGAGCTCGACCGATCTGTCGGCCGGTGACTCGGTGAGGATCGGGAAGACGACCATGGAGGTCGAGGCCGCCCCCGGCGCCGCCGACACGATCGTGTCGGACATCCCCGAGGAGATTAGACGGCGGCGGGTCGGGCCACCGGCCCCTCAGGTGGCCTCGAGTCAAGATGACGCCCCCACCGCATCGTTGCCGGAAAAGGAGCTCAAACGGCGTCGGGAGGCGTCGTCGCCGTCGGGGCGCAGCCGGGCCCCCTGGCTGGCGGCGGGCCTCCTGATCACCCTCGGCGTGGTTGCCTATCTACTGTTCTTCAGAGGCGACGACTTTGCATCGGCAGCCGACGAGGCGTGCGCGTCCCACGCACGACGGGTGGGGCAGTTGGAACTTGACAGGAAAGCGCAGGCCGACTTCAGGCGGCTTCACCGGATCCGGGCGTCCGCGCTCGATGAACTACGAGCGCTCGACCGGCCCGATGAAGCGGGCGAGTACTTCACCGCCTTCGCCGCGACGCAGAAAGCAATCGCGCGGCTGGCCCGCCCGCCGGGGCCGGTCGGCTCCGAGCGAGCCTTCTCTTCGGCGGCAAGGGCCGAGCGCAACGCGGCGAGGGACCTCGAACTCGATAGCTGCGCGCAACTGACGGGCCTCTGATCACCTGTTGACGCCCGCTCGGCCGGGTGCTTGAGTACGGCCAGGCGCGGGCGCGTGGAAGGAGACGCAGTGACACGGGACGCCGTCGCGGAGAGGGCGGCCATCGACGCAGACATCGAGGGCATGACGATCTGTGACGTCCTCGAGCGAAACGCCAGGGACTTCGCTGACGAGCCGGCGCTCTCGTTCAAAGCCGGGGACACGTGGCAGTCGATGACGTGGCGCGATTACCGCGAGCGCGTCGTCGAGCTGACCATGGGGCTACAGGGGCTGGGCCTGGGGTCGGGTGATTTCGCTGCGATCATGGCTCGCAACCGACCGGAGCACGTCATCGCGGACCTGGCAATCGTTCACGCCGGCGCGACGCCCGTCTCCTTTTACAACACGCTTGCACCTGAACAGATCTCCTATATTGCCGGCCACTGCGCTGCAAAGATTGCAATTGTCGACAGCCGCGACTACATGGAGCGGTGGGCGAAGGTGAAGGCGGAATTGCCGGGGCTTGTGTACGTCGTGCTGATCGAGGACGCGGACGAATTCTCCGATTACGAGTGGGTGAGATCGTGGGACGACGTCCTCGCTGCGGGGAAAGAGTCTGTGGCCGGCAACCGCGATGCGTTCGAGGAGTCGCGCAAAAAGGTACGGCCGGAGGATCCCGTCACCCTCATCTACACATCGGGAACGACCGGCCCGCCCAAGGGCGTCATCACGACGAACTACAACGCGTTGTGGACAGCGGCATCGTCCGTGCGCTCCATTGAGGAGGATTACCCAAGGCAGGCGAAATACGTGTCGTATCTGCCCCTCGCGCACAGCGCCGAACGAACCGCAACGCACTACGTCGGGCTGTGGGCGGCCGCGTGGGTGCACTTCTGCCCGGAGGTGCTCAAGGTTTTCGAGATCGTCCCCGAGGTGCGACCGTATTCGTTCGTCGGGGTGCCGCGCGTGTGGGAGAAGATCCAGGCCGGCATCACCGCCGGCATCGCGGGCGAACCCAACGAGCGAAAGCGGAAGATCGCCGAGGCGGCCATCAACACGGGCCTGGAGTTTGTCCGGCTGAAACAGGCGGGCCAGCCGCTTCCGATGGGGCTGAGGCTGAAGCACGCCGTGTTCGACCGTCTCGTCTTCGCCAAGATCCGGGCCCGGCTCGGGCTCGACCAATGCGAGGTGTGCCTCACGGGAGCCGCTCCCATCTCGGAGGGGGTCCACGAGTTCTTCGAGGCGATCGGTCTTCCGCTGATCGAGATCTACGGCATGACCGAGAGCACTGCGCCGGCGATCACCAACACGCTCGACGAGAGACGAGTCGGCACCGTCGGTAAACCGATGCCCGGTGTGGAAGTGAAGCTGCTGGAGGACGGCGAGCTCCTGATGCGCGGGGGGAACGTGACGGTCGCCGGCTATTACCGGGAGCCGGAGGTGAGTGCCGAGACATTTGACAAGGACGGGTGGCTCCACACGGGAGACATCGCCGAGATCGACGGCGACGGCTTCATCAAGATCGTCGACCGCAAGAAAGAGATCATCATCACCGCGGGCGGCAAGAACATCGCGCCGTCGAACCTCGAGGGGCTGCTCAAGCAGCACCCGCTCGTCGGCCAGGCGTGCGTGGTTGGGGATCGCAAGCCGTTCATCTCGGCCCTGATAGTGCTCGATTCGGAGGTGGTACCCGGCTGGGCGGCGGCGAACGGCATCGACGTCACGGGCATCGAGAACCTCGCCCGCAACGAGCGGGTGATCGCCGAGATCCAGCGCGCGGTCGACTCGGCGAACGAACTCGTGTCGCGCGTTGAGAGCATCAAGAAGTTCGTGATCCTGCCGGCCGAGTGGACGCCCGACAGCGAGGAGCTGACGCCGACGCTCAAGCTGAAGCGCCGGGTGATCTACAAGAAATACGCCGACGAGATCGAGTCCCTCTACGCCTAGCCCGACCGGTGGGAGTTTCGGGGCATATGTTGCCCCCATTCTCCCAATCGTCCGATGAATCCGACCCCGGTAAACTTTGGTCGTGGCACAAACCCCCCACGAGCGCTGGAAAGAGCGCTTCGAGCAGGCGGTGCTGAGAGACGACGTCGACTTCGACACGCTGTCGAGCGTCGAGGTCGATCCTCTCTACGGCCCGGACACCGACATCGATCCCAGGATCGGGGTTCCGGGCGAGTACCCCTTCACCCGCGCCATCTACCCGAGCGGATATCGAGGCCGGTTGTGGACGATGCGCCAGTTCGCCGGCTTCGGGTCGCCGTCCCAGACCAACGAGCGCTACAAGTTCCTTCTCGATCACGGGTTAACCGGCCTGTCCGTCGCTTTCGACATGCCCACGCTCATGGGCCGGGACTCGGACGATCCGCAGGCGGCGGGCGAGGTCGGGCGCTGCGGCGTGGCGATCGACTCGCTTGCCGACATGGAGATCCTCTTCAAGGACATCGACCTCGAAGCGATCACGACCTCAATGACCATCTCGGGCCCGGCCCCCATGCTCTTCGCCATGTACATCGCAGCGGCGGAGAAACAGGGGAGCGATATCTCAAAGCTCGACGGGACGTGCCAGACGGACATTCTCAAGGAGTACATCGCGCAGAAGGAATGGCTGTTCCCACCCGAGCCCCATCTGCGACTCACCGGCGACATGATGGAGTACTGCGCGCAGAGCGTGCAGAAGTACCATCCCTTGTCGATCTCCGGCTACCACATCCGTGAGGCCGGCTCGACCGCCGTGCAGGAGCTAGCGTTCACGATCGCGTCCGGCTTCGCGCACGTCGAGCTGGGTATCCGGCGTGGACTCGACGTCGACGATTTCGCCCCCGGGCTGTCCTTCTTCTTCAACTCGCACGTCGACTTCTTCGAAGAGATCGCAAAGTTCCGCGCCGCGCGCCGCATCTGGGCCCGCTGGATGAAGGAGCGCTACGGCGCGACCAAGGAACGCTCGTGGATGCTCAAGTTCCATACTCAGACCGCCGGAGTGTCGCTGACCGCGCAGCAGCCCTACAACAACGTCATCCGGACGACGACGGAAGCGCTCGCAGCGGTGCTCGGCGGTACGCAGAGCCTGCACACCAACTCGCTCGACGAGGTGCTTGCGCTCCCCTCCGAGGAGGCCGTGGAGATCGCGCTCAGGACCCAGCAAGTCATCGGTTACGAAACCGGTGTCGCGAACGTAATCGATCCGCTCGGCGGATCATGGTTCGTGGAGGCGTTGACCGACAGGACAGAGGCGGCCGCGGAGGACTACTTCCAAAAGATCGACGAGCTCGGCGAGGGATCAATCCTCGACGGCATGCTGACGGGAATCGAGCAGGGCTTCTTCCAAAAGGAGATGGCCGACGCCGCCTTCAAATACCAGCAGCTACTGGAGCGTGGCAAGAAGGTGATGGTCGGAATCAACCGCTTCACCCGCACGGTCCAGGACATGCCCGAGGTGCTACAGATCGGAGCGGAGATCGAGGAACGGCAGAAGAAGGCGGTTGCCGAGGTGCGCGCCAATCGCGACGCTACGAAAGCGGAGGACGCCCTGAGGGCGCTCCGCGAGATGGCCCGCGACGGGTCGCAAAACTCGATCCCGGTCCTGGCAGACGCGGCGAAGGCATACGTAACGCTCGGCGAGATGGTCGAAACGCTCAAGGACGAGTGGGGCGTTTACACAGAGCCCCCGATGTTCTAAAGCCGGGGTAATCTTCCGTCTCTCGCTTATGGTGTGGGGCCGCGTACGCACGATTCATACGGAGGTGCTCATGAATCTCTACGACGGCCTGACGTCGATTCACGTACTCGCCGCGGTCATCTGGGTGGGTGGAGCTTTCACCTTGCAGTTCCTGGGCACGCGCGCCCTCTCGTCGCGCGATCCGCAACAGATGGCCTCTTTCGGTCAGAGCGCGGAATGGATCGGCATGCGCGTCTTCATGCCGGCGTCGCTCGTGGTGCTCGTCTTTGGGATATGGGCCGTGTTCGAGGGATCGTGGAGCTTCGCGGATTTCTGGATCCTGTGGGGGCTGTTCGGCGTTGCGTTCTCGGCGATCGTCGGCACCGTTTACCTGGGCCCCGAGTCGGGGCGCGTCGGCGCGCTTACCGACCAGCGCGGGACGGATGACGCCGAAGTCGTTCGGCGCCGGGACCGCCTTGTACTCGTGTCACGGATCGAGCTGGCGATTCTGCTGAGCGTCGTTTTCGTCATGGTGACCAAGCCGGGGGCATAAATCCACCTCCCGGCTAGAGCCCGCGGCCCCCGCGGATGATGCGATAGCCGATCACTCCTGCTACCAGGGCCAGGACGATGGCCACTATCGCCGCGATTGATTCGAGAGTGCCGGCCGAGGGGGGGCGCACGATGGTCGGGGATGGAGTGGGCTGTCCAACCATTGGGGTCGGGGCCGGAGAGGGGCCGTTCACGGTCGCGGGCCGACCTCCGACGGCCACTCGGGGGCGGGGCCGGGCGCGGGGGCAAGGCCGACGTCGCTCAACAGGGTGAGAAAGCTCCGCATCAATCGGGCCGTCACCCCCCAGATCACCCGGTCGTTCCAGATCCATGCCTCGGTCGGATACGTCTGGCCGGCATGCGTGAAGCCGGCCCCGGCCCGAATGTCTTCGACGAAGTCGACGATCGGGATCGTAAGCACCTCGGCGACCTCGGCGGGGTTGGGCACGAGGTCGGGCGGCTCGTGGACCCAGCCGACAACCGGATCGATCACGTAGCCGGACACGTACGTCGGAATCGAGTCGAGTTCGCCGAGCACCTCCACCGCCGCGGGCTCGATCCCGACCTCCTCGTGCGCCTCACGCAGCGCGGCCTCGGCTGAGCTCTCGCCCGGATCGATCGAGCCGCCGGGAAAGGAGATCTGGCCACTGTGGCTGGACAGTGTCTCGGTGCGGACGGTCAGGACGAGTGTGGGCTCGGGTGAGCCGATGATCGGGATCAGCACGGCCGCGTCGCGCGCGTCGCGGAGGTACACCCGGCGCGGTCGCCGCGAGTCGAGTTCCTGGACCAACCGCTCTTTGAAGTAGTGGGGCACGGTTCGCCATCGTAGCCTTGGGTGCCCCGTTAAAGGTTCTAGCTGGGAGGTAGCCGTGGGCGAGTTCGTGAATCTCGACGTATCAGACGACGGCATCGGCACCATCCGTCTCGACAGACCGAAGGTGAACGCGCTCAACGCGCAGGTGGCGCGTGAGATCGGCGACGTGGTCGACGCGGTCGGCGCCGACGAAAAGGTTCGCGCCGTTGTCGTATGGGGCGGGGAGCGAGTGTTCGCAGCCGGGGCCGACATCAACGAGATGGCCGATCTCGACACGACGACGATGTTTCGCTACATCGGTGGCTTCCAGGACATCTTCACGCGGCTCGAACGTCTGCCCGTGATCACGATCGCCGCAATCAACGGCTACGCCCTCGGTGGCGGGTGCGAACTGGCACTCGCCTGCGACCTCCGAGTGTGCGCAGAGGACTCCATGCTCGGTCAGCCGGAGATACTGCTGGGTGTCATCCCGGGGGCCGGGGGCACGCAACGGCTCCCGCGCATAATCGGTGTGGCACGCGCCAAAGAAATCATCTACTCGGGGAGATTCGTTCCCGCGCAGGAGGCGTTCCAGATCGGCCTCGTCCACGAGGTGGTTGCTCCAGAGAGGGTTTACGAGCGGGCCCGCGAGATTGCGACGGGCTATGCAAAGGGGCCGACAGTTGCGTTGCAGGCCGCCAAGCAAGCCATCCAGATCGGCAACGACCTCGACATGTCGAGCGGCCTAACGATAGAACGAGGTGCGTTCTCGGCGCTGTTCTCCACCCAGGACCAGAAGATAGGGATGGAATCGTTCGCGAAGGAAGGCCCGGGCAAAGCCAAGTTCGTCGGCCGATGAGAAGCGGGCCGAGTGTCCCTGAGATCCCGCATAGCCCGCCCAGATGCTCACTCACGCGACCCGCGGGGCCGAGTGTCCCTCACGTCCCGCATAGCCCGCTCAGATGCTCACTCACGCGGAGGCACGCCGCCTAGAATCCGCCCGGTGACCCCGCTCCCTGTTCGGCGCATCAGCGTCCCCACGCCCTATGCTGTCGGGCCGGTCAACTGCTATCTGATCGACTCCGAACCGATCACTCTCGTCGACGCCGGCATCAACACGCCCGAGGGTCACAACGCCCTCGTTCTCGGGCTCACCGAGTGCGGTCACTCCCTGCACTCGATCGAAAGAGTCCTCATCACACACGCGCATCCCGACCACTACGGCCTCGTGCACGTCATCCAGGAGGCGTCGGGCGCGACCGTTCATTTCCCCGAGCGCGAGATTGCGCGGGTGCGCGATCGTCAGATGCTGTTCGAGGTCGGTCGCCTGCTCGTTGAGGCCGGGACACCCTTGGACCTGTTGTTCAGGATGGACCAGGAACGGAGAAAGGACCGCACGCGTCCGGCGATGAAGCACGACGAGGTTGTGCTCGTGCACGACGGCGATCGCTTTGATTTCGACGGGTTCGCACTTGAGGCGCATTTCATGCCGGGGCACACGGGGGGCCACGTCGTCTATTACGAGCCCGGCACCGGAGTGCTTTTCGCCGGGGACCAGCTTCTCCCGGAGGTGTCGCCGAACCCGCTGTTGGAACCCTCCCTCGACGAGCCGGGGGAGCGACGGCGTTCGCTGAGGGAGTATCTCGACTCGCTGGCCAGGATGGCGGCGATGGAGCTTCAGATCGTCTATCCGGGGCACGGCGCGCCGGTGACCGATCCGGACGCGCTCATCGCCCGGACGATCGCTCACCACGAGCGCCGGGTGCAGACCATCGCCGAGGGCCTCGACAGCGATCCCCGGACCCCCTTCGAGATCGCAATGGGCCTCTATCCGAAGGTGACCGGTTACGAGGTCTTCCTGGCCGTCTCCGAGACCCTGGCCCACCTCGACCTCGTGGTCGAGGACGGCAACGCGGTGACCTCCGAGCGAGACGGCGTCACCTACTATTCGGCTGCACGCAGGTAGCGGGCTTGGTATTCTGCTTGCTATTGCAAGCAGAATGATCGCTTTTGCAAGAGCCCCTTAGGAGGTTCCCTTTGAACATCGTGGTGTGCGTCAAACACATCCCGGATCCGAACGTGCCGCCCGAGATGGACGGAGATCGTCTGAAGCGGGAGGGGGTCCAGGGTGTCCTCGACCCCGGCGACGAGTTCGGCGTCGAGGCCGGGCTCCAGCTCAAGGAGGCCCACGGCGGCGAGGTCACGCTCGTTTCGATGGGGCCGTCCGCCGCAATGGAGGCCATCCGGCGCGCACTGTCGATGGGCGCCGACAAGGGAGTGCTCGTCTCGGACGACGCTCTGGCGGGAGCCGATGCGCTCACTACGGCCACGGTCCTCGCCGCGGCCATAGGACGCGCCGAATTCGACCTCGTGATCGCAGGCGTGGAGTCGACCGACGGCTACACGGGCACGATGCCCGGCACGCTTGCCGAGCTCCTGGGGGTCCCGCAGGTCACGTTCGTCAAGAGGTTCGAGAACGCGGAGGGGGCCCTCAAGGTCGACCGCCAGACGGCGGACGGGTATCACGTCGTCGAGTGTCCACTGCCCGCGGTCGTGACCGTCACAGCGGGGGTCAACGAACCGCGCTACGCGTCATTCAAGGGCATCATGGCGGCCAAGAAGAAACCGGTCGAGCAGCTCTCGCTATCCGATCTCGGGCTGCCGGCGGACGAGGTCGCGCCGAAGCAGAAGATCGCCGAGATGAGCAAGGCGGAGGAGCGTAAAGCGGGAGAGATCATCGAAGACGACGGCAATGCCGCGGCGCGAATCGCGGACTTCCTTCAGGAAGCGAAGGTCATCTGATGGCAAGGATCTGGGTGTTCGCAGAGGTATCTGCGGACGGCGAGGTCGATCCCGCCGCGCTCGAGATCCTCACGAAGGCGCGGGACCTGGGGGAGACGGAAGCCGTTGCGTTCGGCCCGGGGGCGACGGCGGCAGCTCCCGAACTTGGCGAGTTCGGTGCGACCAAGGTGTACGCAACCGACGATCAGGTGTATGCGGATTACATCGCGCAACCCGCCGCGCACGCGCTCCACGAACTCATCAAGGAGCACTCGCCGGAGCTCGTGCTGTTCGCGACCAACTACGACTCCCGTGACATCGCCGCCCGGTTGTCTGCGAAAACCGGCGCGACTCTCGTGAGCAACGCGACGGGCCTGACGTCCGTGGACGGTGCCCAGACGGCGATCTTCGGGGGCACGACCATCGTCGACGTGAAGCTCGAGG
The DNA here is from genome assembly GCA_050694175.1 of Actinomycetota bacterium. GTDB lineage: Bacteria > Actinomycetota > CADDZG01 > CADDZG01 > WHSQ01 > JBOGXA01. The sequence goes on along the minus strand of JBOGXA010000004.1, from coordinate 159,513 downwards.
GGTCACTGAAACTCGTGCTCGTGCGGCCGAAGTCGTTTGCGGCGGAGCCGTCCGGGGGCCAGGCCGAGGTGGTACCCGTCGAGGTCGAGATCCCGGACGAGCTGAAGAAGGCAAAGCGAGTCGAGCGCCACGAGGAGGAGGCCGCGGGCCCGAAGCTCGATCAGGCCCCCGTCGTCATCTCGGGGGGCCGCGGCCTGCAGGAGGCGTCGAACTTCGAGCTCCTCGACCAGCTCGCCGCCGCGATCGGCAACGCCGCGGTCGGCGCGACCCGGGCCGTTGTCGATGCGGGGTGGGTCCCGTACGCCTACCAGGTCGGTCAAACCGGCATCACCGTCAAGCCTGGCGTCTACCTGGCCTTCGGGATCAGCGGAGCGACCCAGCACATCGTCGGGATGAAGGGAGCCAAGAAGATCATCGCCGTGAACAAGGACGAGGAGGCGCCGATCCTCCAGCTCGCCGATCTGGGAGTGGTCGGAGATGCTCTGAAGATCCTGCCCCAACTCATCGACGAGGTGAAGTCCCGCAGGGGATCATGACGGCGAACATGTACCGCGCGACGTAGGACAATGGCTAGGTGTCTTTCGGGGACAAGATCCGGGCCTTCTTCAGCCGGCGGGGCAACCCCCAGCTAGAGGGGCTGTCCTCGTTTGCCGCCGACCGCAAGGGGGTGGAGGGCTACATCGAGCCGCGTACCGCGACCTCACCGGTTACGTTGCTGCTCGTGGATCGCGACGGCGACCATACCCGCGGCGCGGTGCGTGATCCGGCCGATGCGGTCGCCTTTTGCGAGCACCTGGGCATCCCCGTTTACGACGCCCGCGTCATCGGATATCCCAAACGGATGCGCGACTTCGAGAAGAACCGCCGTGGAGTGTCGGACAGCGCGATAGACGAACAGTTCGCGGAACTCGAGCGTCGTTTCAACGAGCCCGACCACGACGCGCCCAACAACTAACTAGCCTGGCTAGCGCCCACCCGCCAGATGTTTGGGGCAGGATGCGCGCATTGCGACCATCCAGGCGCAAACGTCAGCTCGAGCCGGCCCACGGCCCTGCTACCCGTGCTTTTCCAGGTAATCGATGTACATGGGCCGCAGCGCGTCGGCCAGTGCCCCCTCGTCTGAGTGGATCACGTCGCTGATCCGCGAGGACAGACTCACGACGTCGACCTCGGCCGTGCTGAGGTCTCCGGCTGCCGCTCGTGCCGCCGGAACCGCCTTCACGACATCCCACAGAAAACTGATGTCGAAGTGACGGACGGCGAGGTTCATGGCGCGATCGTGCAGCGCTTTGGATGAGAGTTTCTCCAGCTCCGTCCGTTCCAATCTGGCCACAGCTTAACGCTCGACAGTGCTCGCAAACCTCTTATCCTGGTGCGATGCACTATCTGGACCATTCGGCGACTACGCCGCTCATACCAGAGGCGCGCGATGCGGTTCTCGCCTCCCTGGACGACGAGACCTTCGGGAATCCCTCGTCCGTGCACGCCGCCGGCCGCCGGGCCCGCGAGGTCGTCGAGATCGCCCGCGAGCGGGTGGCCGGGGCGATCGGGGCGAGTCCGGCCGAGATCGTCTTCACCGGCGGCGGAACCGAGGCCGACAACCTGGCGATCAAAGGGACGGCCGAGAAGCTACGAGCGCACGGCAACCACATCGTTACGACGACTTTCGAGCACCACGCGGTGCTGGACTCGTTTCACTTCCTCGAACGTCATGGCTACGAAGCGACCTACGTCGAGGCAGATTCGAGCGGAGTGGTCGATCCGCAGCGAGTGGCCGCAGCGGTGCGTCCGGGAACGATCCTCGTCTCGGTCATGACCGTGAACAACGAGATCGGGACCATCCAGCCGATGGCAGAGATCGTCCGAGCCGTCAAGGACGTGAACCGGAACACCCTCGTACACACCGACGCCGTCCAGGCACTGGGCAAGATTCCCGTCGACGTCCACGCATGGGGAGTGGACCTCGCGGCCTTCGCCGCTCACAAGCTGGGAGGCCCGAAGGGAACCGGTGCGCTGTTCGTCCGCTCCCACGTGCCCGTGGAGGCGCTTATCCACGGTGGCGGCCATGAGCACGGGTTTCGCTCAGGGACCCTCAACGTTGCCGGCATCGCGGGGTTCGGAGTCGCAGCCGAACTGTCGGCCAAGGACGTCGAGGGAGAGGCCGAGCGGCTTCGCGCCCTACGCGACAGGCTGCTGGAGGGGATCAGGGGGATCGAACCGGATGCGAGTGTGAACGGCGATGTCGAGCACCGGGTCGCCGGTAACCTCAATGTTTCGATTCCGGGGGCGGACGGCGAAACGCTGTTGTTGCTGCTCGACCAGGCGGGTATCGCCTGCTCGACCGGGTCTGCATGCCAGTCCGGAGCGGCCGATCCCTCTCATGTGCTGCTCTCGATCGGCGTCTCGAAGGAGCTTGCGAATGCGAGCCTGCGTTTCACGTTGGGCCGCACCTCCGTCGAGGACGACGTGGACGCGGCGCTGGCGGCGCTGCCGGAGGCGATCGCCCGGTCTCGCAAGGTCGCGTAATGGGCACGCGCCCCAAGGCCGTCGTGGCCATGTCCGGCGGCGTCGACTCCTCGGTCACGGCTGCACTTCTTGTCGAAGAGGGCTACGAGGTCACCGGCATCATGCTCAAGCTGTGGCGCGGCGACGCGATCAACAACGCATCCGGCTGCTGTAGCGTCGGCGCGGCCGACGATGCGCGTCGCGTGGCGGACGTTGTCGACATCCCGTTCTACGTCCTCAACTACGCTGATCGGTTCGATCAGACAGTCGTGCACGACTTCCGCATGGACTACGCAACAGGCCGAACGCCGAATCCGTGCGTGCGATGCAACCAGTGGATCAAGTTCGATGCTCTTCTGAATCACGCATTCGCTCTGGGGGCAGACGTCCTGGCCACCGGTCACTACGCGCGCATCCGGCGACGAGGGGGTCGGCTGCAACTGCTACGAGGGGCAGACTCGGCTAAGGACCAGTCGTATGTGCTGTGGATGCTCACCCAAGGCCAGTTGAGCCACTGCAGATTTCCGGTCGGGGAGATGGACAAGTCTCAGACGCGGGCGCGCGCTGCCGAGCTGGGGCTGCGAACTGCACGCAAGCCGGACTCGCAAGAGATCTGTTTTGTGCGCGACGGTGATTTCGACGCGTACGTGACCGAGAATCTCGCCGAAGCATCCCAGCCGGGCCCCATTGTCGATGCCGCGGGCCGGCAGGTGGGTGAGCACCGCGGTATCGGCCATTACACGATCGGTCAGCGCAGGGGACTCGGCATCTCGCTGGGGGCACCCATCTACGTCACCTCGATCGATGCGCCGACCAACACCCTTGTTGTGGGTGAGCCCGACGATCTCGAGGTCGAGGGCTTCACCATTGACGAGGCCAGCTTCGTGGGCGATCCTCCGGTCGACGGCAGCCGGGTGCTCGTACAGCACCGTGCCCACGGCGGCGTCAACCCGGCCGTGGTCGAGTCGCACTCATCCGCATGGCGGGTCCGCTACGAAGTCCCGGTCATGGCGGTGGCCCCGGGTCAGTCGGCGGCCCTCTATCGGGACGGTGACCCGGACGAGCTGATGGGCGGGGGGATCATTGCCTCGACCGTCCCCGCTCGAGTTCATGCCTGACCCTCACAAGAGAGCCGTCCAAACCGAATTCGAGCGCGCCGCAGGGGGCTTTGCTCGCCGCACGGCTGGGCGCTTCGATGTCCTCGAGGTCCCGAGCTTCGCCCGGGTTCAACCGGAAGCCGTGGTGGCCGAGGTGGGAGCCGGCACCGGCAACTTTCTGAGTCTCTTCTCCGATGTCGCAGCCAGGCTGATCGCGGTGGATCTGACGCCCGGCATGCTCGCCCACGCACGTGACCGCAACGGACGAATCGAAGCGGTTGTCGCCGACGGAGCGCGCCTTCCCCTTAGGTCTGAGTCGATCGATCTGATCGCGATCGCGCAGACCCTGCATCACATCTGGGAGCCACTTGTTGTTCTCAAGGAGATGCGTCGCACGATGAAGTCCGATGGAAGCCTTGTCATCGTGGACCAGGTTGCTCCCGAGAGCTATGAGCAAGCCGCAGCGATGAACAAACTCGAAACGATCAGGGATCCCTCCCACGCGGTGTCGAGGCCCTCGAGCGCGTTTCGGATCCTCGCTAACTCTGCCGGACTCGAGGTCGTCGATCAAAGACTGGCCGAAGTGACGCAACGCTTCTCCGAGTGGATGGGGACCGACGAGTTCCCCCCGGAGAGGATTGCGGCGGTGCAGGAATTCATCGAGCGCCACGGTGAGCGCACCGGCATGAGCTGGACGCGGGTCGGTGACGACTGGGTCTACGTCCGCACGCGCATCATGATGCTGGCGAAGCGCGCGGGCGGCACCTGAGAAGATAACCCGCATGTCGCCTTCGACCAAGAATCAGGCGAAGAAACGCGCGGCGGAGCTGCGCGACACCATCGACTATCACTCGTACCGCTACCACGTGCTGGACGACCCCGAGGTCGCCGACGCTGAATACGACGCCCTGGTCGGCGAACTCATGGAGATCGAGCGGGCTCATCCCGACCTGACAACCGCAGACTCTCCGACCCAACGAGTTGGCGCGCCACCGTCCGACATCTTTGCCCCCGTCGAGCATCGGACGCCAATGATGTCGCTCGACAACTGCTTTTCGGTGGAGGAGCTGGGTGCGTGGGGCCGACGAGTAGAGAGGCTCATCGGGAGTGCCAGCGCATTCGTTACCGAACTCAAGATGGACGGAGTCGCCGTCAATCTCATTTACGAGGGCGGATCCTTCTTCAAGGGGGCGACACGCGGCGACGGGCGCGTCGGAGAGGACATCACCGCTAACCTGCGCACGGTGGGGGCCGTTCCTTTGAAGCTACGCGGCAAGCCCCCGAAGGTCCTCGAGGTGCGCGGCGAGGTGTACATGCGCACCGACGACTTCGAGAAGCTCAATGAGAGGCTGGGAGAGGCCGACCTCAGGACGTTCGCGAATCCGCGCAACGCGGCCGCCGGATCGCTCCGCCAGAAGGATCCGAGCGTGACGAAGGAGCGCAAGCTGTCGCTGGTTTGTCACGGCGTTGGATTCATCGACGGCGTCCGGCTCACCTCCCATTGGGAGGCTCTCGAGATGTTGAGAGAGCTGGGGCTGCGCACCAACTCTGAAAATCAGAGGCTGCCGAGCCTCGACGACGTTTACGAGTTCCGCGCTCATTGGGAGGAGCATCGCCACGATGTTCCCTATGAGATCGACGGGGTGGTGGTCAAGGTCGACTCGATCGCCCAGCAAGAGGAACTGGGCTACACGGCCAAGGCACCTCGTTGGGCAATCGCCTACAAGTTCCCGCCCGAGGAACGAACGACCCTTCTAGAGGACATCCAGGTCCACGTCGGCAGGACGGGGGCCGTGACGCCGTTCGCGCGCCTCGAGCCGGTCTTTGTCGGCGGCGTGACCGTGACGACGGCCACCCTCCACAACGAAGACGAAGTGAAGCGCAAGGACGTCCGGATCGGCGACACGGTAATCGTGCGGCGAGCCGGAGATGTGATCCCAGAAGTCGTCGGCCCGGTGACCTCGAAACGAACCGGTAAAGAGCGGGTGTTCGCGATGCCGAAGAAGTGCCCGTCGTGCGGATCGGCGATCGAACGCCCCGAAGGCGAGGCCGTTGCCCGCTGCACTGGGATCGACTGCCCGTCCCAGCGCGTTGAGCGCCTGTTCCACTTTGCGGCGCGCGGCGCCATGGACATCGAGGGCCTCGGTTACCAGACCATCCTTACCCTGGTCGACAAGGGGTGGCTCGAGGACATCGGCGACGTCTACAGCCTCAGCCGGGAGCAACTCGCCGAGCTCGAAGGCTTCGCCGACAAGTCCATCGACAACCTCGTGTCGGCCATCGAACGATCGAAGAAGCGCCCACTCGGAAACCTCCTCTACGGGCTCGGGATCAGGCACGTTGGTGGCAAGGCTGCCTTCGACATCGCTGCGGAGGTCGGGTCCCTGGAGCGGCTTCAAGAGATGACCGAGGACGAACTGGTAGCGCTCGAAGGCATCGGGCCGATCATCGCGAAGTCGATCGCGATGTTCTTCGATCAGCCCCGCAACATCGAGGTCCTCGACAAGCTCCGCGCCTCCGGGGTCAATACCACCTCGGCGGTGGTGAAAAAGAAGGGCCCCCTCGTGGGAGTGACCTTCGTTCTCACGGGCTCGCTCGACGATTTCTCGCGCGATGAAGCAGCCCGCGCTATCGAGGAGCGGGGAGGCAAGGTGACCTCGAGCGTGTCCAAGAAGACGGACTACATCGTGGCGGGGGCCAATCCCGGGTCGAAGTACGACAAGGCCGTCCAGCTGGGAATCGAAATCCTCGACGAGATTGCCTTCAAGAAGCTGCTCGGCTGAGATAGGCGCAGCCGCCCCTCCCGGCGCGCTGGGTACGATTGGGTATCCTTGCAGGCGCCTATGGAGGCGGTTGACGAGGCTGGGGGGTCTCGTGAAGGCGGTTGAGATACAGGTTCTCGCATACGCGCCGACAGTGTTCTTCCACTGCCAGCATTGTGAGATCGCATTCGGCCGCACGTCGGTCGCTGCGACCGCGCATCGGGAGCAGGCCCGGGAAGCGCTTCCGGACGACCTGAGAGAGCAGTTCCAGGATCTGTCGAACTGGGTGCATGAACTCGCCGAGCGCTTCGGCGGACGCATCCGGGTGGTGATCGTCGATGCCGCCTCTATCGAGGGCGTGCTCAAGTCTCTCCGCTACAGGATTCGGAAGTACCCCGCCGTGATCGTTGCCGGAGCAAAGGTGCAGGTGGGGACCGATTTCCAGGCGCTGACCCCGGTCATCGAACGCCACGTGGCCGCCGCGTCGGCGCCCACTTGAGAGGAGGTGGCGCAGGTAAGGCGACGGCCCAGTAACAGAGCTTCATGTCCAGTGTCCGACGGAGGAGGACGCCTATGAACACATTGTGGGTCGTACTGATCGGCGCGGTCATCATCTACCTCGCCTACAACCTCTACGCAAAGCGAATCGATCGCACCGTCATCCAGCCGGATCCGGAGAGAGCGACGCCGGCGCGCATGTACATGGACGGCGCCGACTTCATGCCGACGAGTCGTTTCGTTCTCTACGGCTACCACTTCAAGTCGATCGCCGCAGCGGGCCCGATTGTCGGTGTGATCACCGCAGCAAGCATCTGGGGGTGGCTCCCGTCGATCATCTGGTTGATGGTCGGTGTGAGTCTGATCGGTTGGGCCAGCGATTACACCGCGATCATGCTGTCGGTCCGCAACGATGGGAACTCTCTCAGCGCTACCGCATACAGGCTGATCTCGCCGCGCGTGCGCTCGATTCTCTACGTCTTCATCTTCTTCTACTTGTTGCTGATCGGGGGAGCGTTCGTGGGCATCATGGCCGGCGTCCTTGCCGCGCGACCGGACGTGCCGTTCGGCATCCTCGTTCTCGCGATCATGGGCTTCGTCGCCGGCTACATGATCTATCGGGCGAAGGCCAACTTGATGGGTGTCACGCTGCTCGTGGTGGCGGTGACGATTGCGGCCATGATGCTGGGGCCGTTCGGAGCCAACCGGACGACGGCGCCTCCCGACTGGTCGACCGGCGCAATCAGCGGCGTGGTGTTTGACATCAACGACGCCGTCAATGGAGACGAGCCGCTGTATTCGGTTGAAGACCCGACGGGGGCCGATCCACGCATACCGCGCGACCCGGCGACAGGTGCCATCCTCGAGACCTCAACCCCGACATACAACGCCGAAGAGAGCCTCGTGAACGTCTTGCCCAATTTCATCCTGTGGGCGGCCTTCCTACTCGTCTTCAGCTATCTCGGGGCGAACTTGCCGATCTGGCGTTTCGCCCAGCCGGTTAACTACATCGGATTCTGGGTCACTGCTTTGGTGATTGGGCTCTGCGCTATCGGTGCGGTGATCGCGCCGTTCAGAGATTCGGCGGTTGCCGAGTTCAAGATCACCGACTTCACGGCGTTCGCACCGGCTCAAGCAACCGGCGCACTACAGCCGCTGTGGCCGATGTTGTTTGTAACGATTGCATGCGGTGCGATCTCCGGGTGGCACGCGCTGTTCGGCTCGGTCGGAACGGCCCGCCAGCTCGAGTACGAGACCGACGCTCTGCCCGTCGGCGGCGGCGGCATGTTCTCGGAGAACACCCTTGGCCTGCTGTCGCTGGTGGCCGTCGCGATCACCGGGGCGGCCGGTGTAGGAGCGTTTGCCGGAGGTGTCGGCCTGCTTCTGAACCAGGCGACGTTCGGATTGATCGCTCCCGACTACGGCACGGCGCTCGGGTTCGGCGCGTTCGTCGTGATCGTGTTGACGGTCGTCCAGCTCGTGTTCCGGGTGATGCGCGTCACCCTGGGCGAATGGGTCGGCGAGAGATGGGTGGGTTTCAAGAACCAGCACATTGCGTCGATCATCTCCTCGCTTCTCGTCCTGGGACTGGTGCTCACGGGTACATGGGTGTACCTGTGGCAGTTGTTCGGTGCCTCGAATCAGCTGATGGCCGCGCTCAGCCTGCTGATCGTGACCGTGTGGCTCGCGTCCGTCGGCCGCAACCCGGCGTTTGCCGGGATCCCGATGGTCTTCATGTACGTCACGACCATGGCGGCCACGGGAGTGACGGCGTGGAATCTCTACAAGACGATAGTGATCAGGGAGGGCGTCGCGACGATCTCAATAATAGGGGCGTGGGCGATGATCATCGTCTCGGTGCTGCTGTTCGTCGCCGCCGTTCTGATCGCGCTCGACGGCTACAAGGCGTGGACACGGTTCCGCACGCAACCCGTGGAGCCCGCACCGGCGCCGACCGTCTGAGTTCAGTTGAGGGGCCGCATGTAGTGCGGCCCCTCAACGTTTCGCCATCGCGGTGTTCGCAATGCGCTTCAAGGCTGCGAAGACGTCCGCCGCCGACGCCCTGTCGGCCGGAGGTGCGAAGTGCGCCTCCAGATGGGGGGAGTCGCGTCGCACCGACAGGCGCCACACGCCCCCGGTAAGGGATTCCAGCTCGTCCCACAGCGCTCGCATGTCATCGACTTTCGCTCGGGGGGTATGTGCTATCTGGACGGCGCCGTCTCGCCACGCGCTTCGCTGCCATGCATCAGCATCGAGCCGGCTCAGGCGGTCGGACCCCGTCCAGCGGCGAACGTCTCCTGCTTCGAACTCAAATTGAGGTGAACTCTGTAGCCGCGTCCTTACGATGATGAAATCGCGACGCCCCCGGCGGCGGCTCACCATCCACAAGAGGCCGATATCGCGCGGCTCGAGGACGATCATTACCTGCGCCTCTCGAAACGGCCGCGTGGGCTCCGATATGTCCAGTTGGACGACGCTTGTACCCAGCCATTTGAGCTTCGTTCGTTGCCCGATCGCGGGGAGGCCGGTTTGGATCCACGCCAATAGCAGGTTCCCCCTCTTGATGTTGTTCTGGGTTCCGAACGCGAACCACAGCAGCACACCGACCGTCATGATCGTGAGTGCTGCTACGAGAAGTGAACCTGCATCGGGCATGGCGACGTCGAGAGTACGGCTGCCGGCTCTAAGGGGTCAAAGTGAGAGTGTTACATTGCGCGGAAAGGAAGTTCCAGGATGTGGGTGGGGGGCCGTGATCGAGCGACGATCTGAGACCGAGCGCCGTAGGTTTGCCCGTCTGCGCCGCGTGTGGAGCGAGTTCACCTACGGCATGCTGGGATTTGAGTTCTCGCAGCACGCGCGGGAGATGCGCAGCTCGCTGGAAACGGTTTTCATGGTGACCACCCACGGCGACATGATCGGCCTGCCTGTGATCCCGCCCTATTACTCACTTCGATTGTTGCCCTATGTCGTACCCGAAATCGCCACGTGGAAAAGGCGTGTTTTGCGGGAAAGAGAGTTCACCGAGGATCACGATGCCCACCTGCACGGGTTATAGGAGGGGAAGAAGAGGAACTAGGGGGAGTGATGTCGATGCCAGACGAGCCGGTTAACGAAGATCAGGAGCAAAAGGGCGGCCTAAAGAAATTCCTCGGCAAGGTCAGGGAGGTCACCTACGGGATGGCCTCTCACGACATGACCCGCCATGCCATGCGCACGCGCGCGAGCATGGAGCACCTGTTCATCCTCATCACCATGGGCGATCTGCTCGGGGTGCCCATACTCCCGCCGTACTACTCGCTGCGGCTCCTTCCGTACGTCACGCCCCAGATCTCGACGTGGAAGCGGCGCATGTTGCGCGAGAAAGATGTCACGGACGCGATGTTCTGATCATGTCCAAAGCTCCCGAGACACTGAGGCAGCGCGACGAGCAGGAGCGGGGCACCGCGCCGTCGACGCTGTCATCCTTCTTTGATCAGCACCCCGAGCGCCGCTATGTGATGTTCGGCGGTAAGGGAGGCCTCGGTAAGACGACTTTCTCAGCCGCGACGGCGTACTGGCTGGCGCAGCAGGGCAACAAGGTCCTGGTCTTCTCCGTCGACCCCCAGGCGAGCCTGTCGGACATATTCCAGCAGGACATCTTCGGCAAGGGCGCCGTCAAGATCATGGACAACCTGTACGCACAGGAGATCGACGCCGATCGCCACATCAAGGAATACCAGGACGAGATCCGTCAGAAGATCAGGGACATGTACGGGCTCGAGGAAGTGCCCGAGGAGATCGAGGACTACATCCAGGCGGCCTCCGCCGAGCCGGCGATGGAGGAGAGCGCGATCTTCGATTCCGTCGTCGACATCGTCGTCGAGAGCGACTACGACTACTACATCTACGACCTCGTCCCACTCGGCCATGCGCTCTATTACCTGTCGATGGCGAAGGTCTACGACGAGTGGATCTCCAAGATCACTCGTCTGCGCGAGGAGATGCGCGAATACGAAGAGGTCGCGGCCCGAATGAAACGCGAAAAGGAGATCGAAGAGGACAAGATCCTTAGTGAGCTCCAGTACATCAGGGGACGCATCAACAGCGCTTCGAAAATCCTGACCGACCGGGAGAAGACGGCGTTCTTCTTCGTGCTCATTCCCGAGGAGATGATCCTGCTCGACACCGCAAAAGCCGCCGGGATGTTCGCCAAGTTCGACGTCCCGCTTGCAGGATATGTCGTCAACCGGGTCATCCCGAAGGACCTCGCGTCGAGTCCCGGTGTGCCCGTCTATCTCAAGAACCGCATCGAGATGCAGGCCGGCTATCTCGACCAGATCAAGTCGACGTTCGGGGACGACATCCTCGGGCACGTGCCCGAGCTCGAGCGCGATGTCACCGGCCTCGACATGATCGAGAAGGTGGCGACGATCATGTACGGAGGGGGCAAATGACCGAAGCCGCGGTTCACGAGAACAAGCTCGTAGAAACCTCGATGAGGGATTACTTCGAGCAACACCCCGGTCTCCGCTACACGTTCTTCGGGGGCAAGGGCGGTGTCGGGAAGACGGCGATGGCCGGCGTTACCGCGGCGTGGCTGGCGGCAAACGGCCGCAAGACTCTGCTCGCGTCGACGAACCCCGTGCACAGCCTCTCGAGCCTTCTGGATCAAGACGTCTTCGGCAAGGCCACCGGGGTCGAGGGCGTCGAAAATTTGCACGCCCTGGAGATCGATACGAAGGATGCCATCGACCGCTCGAAAAAGGAGATTCGCGAGAAAGTCCAGTGGTTCCTGAAATTCGCGGAGATCTCAACAAAGGCAGACGAGTTCGTCGAGGCTGCGACAATGAATCCGGCCTTCGAAGAGTCGGCGATGTTCGAGAACATGATCGATCTCATCTTCAACGATGAGTACGAGGTCTACGTCTTCGACACTGCCCCCACGGCGAACGCTCGCCGCTTGCTCGGAATGTCGAAGGTCTACTCGTTGTGGGTCAACAAGATGGTGAAGTCGCGCGAGGAGGCCCAGTCGCTGCGCAAGCTGCTCTCCTTCAGCAAGAAGGAAGAGGACGATCCGCTCATGACCTATCTGGTCGAGTTCCGCGAGCGCATCGGCCATGCCCAGGAGCTCCTCACCGACCCGGACAAGACGGCGTTTTTCTTCGTCACGCTTCCCGAGGCTCTGCCGATCGCCGTGATCCGCCGCTTCATCAACTGGTTCACGGAGTTCGGAATCCCGGTTGGGGGCGTCGTCGTCAACCAGCTCATCGAGCGGGAGGGCGAAGCCGACGCGCCCGACTTCGTGCGCAACCGCATCGCCATGCAGGAGGGCTACATGCAGGAGATCGGTAAGGAGTTCGACGGCATGGTGCGTGCGGTCCTGCCCCTGTACGATTCGGAGCTGAGGGGCGTTCCCTCGCTCAAGCGAGCCGCGGACTCCCTGTTCTCATGACGCGTGAGTGAGCATTTGGGCGGCGCCTATACGGGACGCCAGGGACACTCGGCCCGGTGGGGCGCGTGAGTGAGCATTTGAGCGGCCTATGCGGGACGTGAGGGACACTTCGACCCGGACAAAGAACGGGCCGGCGCGGGAGTTCCCTGCGCCGGCCCGTAGTCGATTCGGCCTAATCCACCTCGCCGCACTTCGTCGTTCGACGCCCAGGGGACCAGTCTGGGGCGGGGGGTGGTGGTGAACCGGTGTGGATTCTGCCCGTGGCCCACAGTGAGGTGGCCAGAACCCATCTTGTTGACCTAGGCCACTAGCAGCCGGTCACCTCGCGAGGTCCATCAGAACTGTCTAACAAGTCTGGACCACCTCCTTTCTCGCGTGCAGCTATGAAAACACAGCCACGGGGCAAACGGCGACCTTTTCTGGGCGTTGGATTGGGACCGGATGCGCCTCCTCCGGAGTGATTGGTACACTCCTCGAGAAACTTGACCATCGAGTCAAGGAATGCCTGCCCGCACCCAGCGGGGCTGAGGAGGCGCACCGTGTCGTTCGACCTGGAGTTGACCGGGGAGCAGGAGACCCTGCGTGACACCCTGCATCAGTTCTCGGCCGAGGTGGTCAGGCCCGCCGCCCGTGCCTGCGAGGCCGCCAAGCAGACGTCTGCCGAGATCGCCAACGGGATCCACGAGATCGGAATCTCCGCGCCGGTAGCCGATGAGTTCGGCGGGGGCGGCCTGTTCGATGCCGTCACCCATTGCATCGTTGCCGAAGAGCTGGCGTGGGGAAATCCAGCCGTCACCTACCAGACACTGGGCTCGGGCACCGCCGCTATCGTCATCGGGCTGGCCGGCAGCGACGATCAGTTAAATCGTTTTCTCCCACGCTTCGCCGGGCCCGCCCCGGTACCCACGTTTGTCGCGACCGGCGAGAAGCTGGCTGCCGGCGACTTCGACGCCTTTGAGACGACGGTCGACGGAGAGAAGGTAGTCGGCGAGAAGCATGGAGTCCTGAACGCGGCTGAGGCGGCGTTCGGCATCGTTGTGGGCCGGACACCGACCGGGCTCGGAGCGGTCGTCGTCGACGGTGACTCCTACGAGGTCGTAAAGCCTGAGGACAAGATGGGCCTCGAGGCGGCACCGACCTCTGTGGTGCGGTTCGACACGGTGGGCGAAGCACTTGCCGGGCCCGGCCTCGAGCGCTCACTCCTGTGGTCGAAGCTGCTGACGGGCGCGATCGCGGTCGGTTGCGCTCGAGCCTCGTTCGAGCACGCCGCTCAGTACGCGACCGAACGCAAGGCCTTCGGTAAGCCCATCGGCGCCTTCCAGGCCATCTCGTTCAAAGTCGCCGACATGGCCATCGCGGTCGACGCGGCGCGCCTGGCCGTGTGGCACGCGGCCTGGGCGCTGGACAACGACCGAGCAACGCACGAAGTGGTGGCATCCGCGAACGGACAAGCGATCGAGGCCGCCATCCGCTGCGGGGACGATTCCGTGCAGGTCCTCGGCGGGCACGGCTACATCAAGGACCATCCGGTCGAGATGTGGTTCCGCGACGCAGTGACGCTGTCGATCTTCGATGCTCCGGAGCTGCTCGGCGATGTCATAGCCGCGCGGGCGGCCATTTAGGGAGGGGTCATGACCATCGATTTCGAGCTCGATCCGCTCGTCGTCCAGATACGGGACTTCGTCCATGCGTTTGCCACCACGACACTGCGGCCGCTGGCTCGGGAGGCGGACGAGAAGGGCGTACTCCCGGCCGAGACGATCAAGCAGCTCGGCGGCCTGGTCGGCAATCGCGCGTCGGTGATGCCCGACGAGCGCGCCGACGCGGCCGCGCGCAAGCCGATTGGAAGCATGCTGGCGGTCGTCGGCTCGGAGGAGCTTGCATGGGGAGACCCGGCCGTCCTACTGAACATCCCCGGCCCCGGGCTTGCGGCCCCGTCCATCAAGGCGGCCGGTACCCCGGAGCAGCAGAAGCGATTCCTCCACGACATCTTCGACGTGGAATCCGACGAGCCGCGCTTCGGCGCGCTGGCGGTCACCGAACCGCAAGCCGGGTCTGACGTGTCCAACGTGCAGACGACCGCGATCCGGGACGGGGACGAGTGGGTCCTCAACGGCACCAAGATCTACTGTACGAACGGAGCCCGCTCAGAGATCGTCGTGGTGAACGCGACCGTCGACAAGTCGCTCGGGCGCTCGGCGCAGAAGTTCTTCGTTGTCGAGAAGGGCGCGCCCGGCTTCAAGATCGGGAAGATCGAAAAGAAGATGGGGCTGACGGCTTCGGAGACTGCGGAGATCGTCCTCGACGACTGCCGGATCCCGTTCGACAACATCCTCGGGGGCGAGGCGGCGCTCGAGCCCCAAGGGTCGGGGTTTAAGGGGACGATGAAGGCGTTCGACTCGTCGCGCCCCTCGGTCGCGGCAATGGCCGTGGGCATCGGCCGCGCCTCCTATGAGTACGCGCGCGATTGGGTGGCAGCCGAGGTCCCGGCCGGCTACGCGCGGCGCCCGGCCATCGAGAGGATGCTCGGCACCCTGAAGCGAGAGCTGGACGCCGCCCGGCTGCTGTGCTGGAAGGCAGCGTGGATGGCCGACTACAAGATCCCGAACTCGAAGGAGGCCTCGATGGCCAAGGCGTACGCACCGCAGGTCGCCATGCGGGCCTGCATCGGTGCGATCCAGATCATGGGCCCGGAGGGCTACTCCAAGGAGCATCTCGTTGAGAAGTGGTTCCGGGACATCAAGGTCTACGACATCTTCGAGGGCACGGGACAGATCCAGCGTGTCGTGATCAGCCGCAAGATCCTGGGGCGGCTCGACTGACGACGCGCCGTGAGGGCGGCGAATGAAAGAATGGCGGGCACGGATATCAGGAGGTAGGCAAGGATGCCGGTACTCGACGGGAAGGTGGCCATCGTCACGGGGGCCGGGCGCGGGATAGGCAGGGATCACGCGCTCGCTCTGGCGACGGCCGGCGCGAAGGTGGTCGTCAACGACCTCGGAGGCTCAGCGGCCGGCGAGGGCCAGGACCAAACCCCGGCCCAAGCCGTTGCGGACGAGATCAAGGCCGCAGGCGGAGGAGCCACCGCCAACTACGATAACGTCGCCGATTTCCAGGGGGCCGAGAATCTCGTCAAGCAGGCCGTCGGCGAGTTCGGCCGTCTCGACATCCTCGTGAACAACGCCGGCATCATCCGCGACCGGATGCTCGTCAACCTCTCTGAGGACGAGTGGGACTCGGTCATCAACGTGCATCTCAGGGGGCACTTCGCGCCGACTCGGCATGCAGCGGCCTACTGGCGCGAGCAGTCCAAAGCCGGGGTCCAGATCAACGGCCGGATCATCAACACGTCGAGCCCCTCGGGAGTGTTCGGCAACGTGGGGCAGACGAACTACGGGGCCGCAAAGGCAGGGATTGCTGCATTCACCGTCATCGCGGCACTCGAGCTCGGCCGCTACGGAGTCACGGTCAATTGCCTGGCCCCCAACGCGCGTACGCGTCTCACCGAGCAGACTTTTGGGGACATCCCGGTGCCCGAGGGTGGCTTCGACTCCATGGACCCCGCCAACATCTCGCCGGTGGTAGTCGCGCTGGCGTCCGACGACGCGCAGAAGATCACGGGTCAATGCTTTTTCATCTACGGAGGCGTCGTCAACGTTCTCAAGGCGTGGGACTCGGGTGTGGTGCTGAAGAAGGACTCTCGCTGGGAGCCCGATGAGCTCGTCGCCAAGCTCCTCGAGGTGTTCCCGAACGGCGTCGCTCCCGAGGGCATGATGCCGATGATGGTCAAAGCCACCGGGGGAGAGGGAGTCCAGCTTGGCTGACGACGTGACCTTCGACCTGCCCGTCGAACGCGGCAAGGTCCGGGAGTTCGCGCTCGCGGTCGGCGAAGACAACCCGATCTTCTTCGACGAGGAGGAAGCGCGCAGACATGGCTTCCCCGACATCGTTGCTCCACCCACCTTCACGGTCACGCAGATCTGGCAGGTATCGCGCGACGAGCGTGAAGAGAAGCTGGGTGCAAACCTGGACTATGAACGCGTGCTCCACGGCGAGCAGGAGTTCACGTACAGGAGGCTCCCGGTTGCAGGCGAGGTGCTGAAGGGGACCATGCGGATCGCCAAAGACATCACCAAGGAGGGGCGGCGCGGCGGCTCGATGCGCTTCGTTACCTACGAGTCGCGGTTTGTCGACGCCGCGCGGGCCGAGGTCCTGTCCGCGTATTACACGCTTCTGGAAACCTCTAAGGACCCTGGGTCATGAGCAAGCCCGAGACGATCACGCTGGATGGGGTGACTCCAGGCATGGAGCTGGGTGAGGTCGTCTTCGGCCCACTGGAGCGCGCGGACATAGTCCGGTACGCGGGGGCATCGGGCGACTTCAACCCGGTCCATGTCGACGAGGGTTACGCGCGCCGGACCGGCGCCCCGACTGTCTTCGCCATGGGAATGCTCCCCGCCGGCTATCTCGCGCACGCGGTCTCCGATTGGTTCGGAGGCCCCCACCACTTGAGGCGTTTCAAGGTGCGATTCACCACCCGCGTGTGGCCCGGCGACGAGCTCGTGTGCACCGGGGTGGTAACGGCGATCGAAGACGGAATCATCAAGATCACTGTGCAGGCGGACAGACGTGGACCGGGTCCCGAGGGAGCGGAGCTGCCTGAAGAGGAGATGGCGATCGTCGGAGAGGCCGACATCGAATTACCCGAATAGAGGAGGACAGAACGGTGGGGCTAAATGCGGACCTGGCGGGGAAGACCTACCCGGAGTCGACCTACGAAGTGACCTCCGATGCGATCGAGAAGTACGCGCGCGCGACCAACGACGCCAACGAGCGGTATCTCGGCGACGACCAGATAGCGTCTCCCGTCTTCGTTGTCGTGCCTGCGTTTGACTCTTTCATGGGAGCCGCCATGGATTCCGATCTCGGTGCAGACCTGCTCCGTCTCGTTCATGGTGCCGAGGAGCACGTTCTCTACAAGCCGGTCCGGCCTGGTGACAGATTGACGGTGACGCCCGTCCTCGAGTCAGTGGAGCAGAAGGAGACGGGTGAGACGTTCACGGTCAAGGCAACCGAGACCAACCAGGGGGGCGAAGTTGTCGCAGAGGTGCGGGGCACGATGTTCATCCGGGGCACCGGGTCGCGCCGGTCGGGGGGGGCAGCCCACCAGACGGAGCAACCGGAGATCGTCTACGAGGAGACGACCAAGGTCGACGACGACCAAACCGTTCGCTACGCGGAAGCATCCGGCGATCACAACCCCATACACCTCGACGAGAACACGGCCCGCATGGCGGGGCTGCCCGGGATCATCAACCACGGCATGTGCACGATGGCCATCGCCACGAAGGCGGCGGTGAATGGTCTCGCCGGCGGCGATCCCACGAGGATCCAGCGCGTGGCGGTGAGGTTCTCGCGCCCGGTCCTGCCGGGGCAAGAGCTGACGACAAGGCTGTGGCACGAAGCGACGAGCGAGGGGTCGACCACCTACGGGTTCGAGACGTGCAACCCCGAGGGCAAGGCAGTCATCAAGAGCGGGATCGTCGCGATCGCCGACTAGCGCCCCAGCGGGCTGCGATCAGGCCAGTTGGAGGGTCTGGTAGGCGACGAGCACGATTCCGGCGATGAACACGAGAACGGCCGTCGCCGCCTGTAGCGCGGGAGCACCTTTGCCCTGCTGGTCGAATCCGTAGCCAAGAGCTAGTCCCGCGACCAACCCTCCGACGTGCGCGTAGTTGTCGATGAACGGGTACGTGAACCCAATGAGCAGGTTAATGCCGATGATGAGCAGCAGGTTCTGAAGGAACCCGCGGATGAAGGTGGACGACCTCCTCTGGTACGCGTACACGACCAGGATTCCGATTAGTCCGAAAATGGCTCCGGATGCACCGACCGCGAGTTTGTTCACGGGCCCGAGCGCGTACGAAACCGCAGACGCAAAGAAGCCGCTAAGCAAATACAGGGCGACGAAACGCCCGTGCCCGAAGGCCTGCTCAACGTATGGTCCGTAGATGTAAAGAGCGAGACAGTTGAATGCCAGGTGCCATGCGTCGGCGTGCAGGACGAGGGGGGTCAGAAGTCGCCACCACTCGCCGTCGGCTACCTCCGTGGGTCGTAGCGCGAACCTCAGGGTTATCTCACCCTGAAGCTCCTGCAGGATGAAGACTGCAACATTGATAACCAGGAGCGTGACGACCATCGGGGCGGCCGCCCGTACGGCAGACCGGACCTTGGGTGCCGAGCGGCGGGCCTCGGCGACGCACTCCGGACAGTGCTGCCCGACCGACGCCGGGATCGCGCAGCGGCCGCAGATCGGCCGATCGCAGCGCGAGCAGCGAAGCCGCGTCGGCGTGTCCGGGTGACCGTAGCAATACGTCTGTTCCTCGGGCTCGGCGGTGGCCGGCTCGAGAGACCCCGACGCATCGCCGCCGACGGCCGCGTCGGGTTTGGGGGTCTCGTCCATCGGGGAATCGTCGCATACGGCGCGAATAAGGTCGGGCAATGCCGCGCGTCGCTACTTACAACATCCGGCACTGCCGGGGGCTCGACGGTGCGATCGACATCGACAGGATTGCGCGCACGATCGTGGCGACGGGCGCAGGATTCATCGCCCTGCAAGAGGTGGACCGCAACCTGCCGCGATCGGGCAACGTCGACCAGCCGTACCTGTTGTCGGCGGCGACCGGGCTCGAGTTCGTTTTCTGGCCGACTCTTCGGCGCGGCGGCGGCGAGTACGGAGTGGCCGTGGCGGCCGCCGATCCGCTCGAAACCAAATACCACCCCCTGCCCGGGCACTATGACGAGGAGGCCCGGGCGGCGATTGTGGCCAGGTGGGCGGGAATCACCATCGTGGCCGTCCACCTCGCCCAGCAGAAGCCCGCCCGCGGCCCCCAGATCGCGGCCGTCGCCCGGCTTGCGGCAAAACTCCCGTGGCCGGTCGTCGTTCTCGGAGATCTGAACGCCCCCCGGCGGGAGCTCCGCCCCCTGATCCACGCCGGTTTCGACCCCGGGCCCCGCGTGCGCTCGCGGCCGGGGCGTGGGCGGCCCCAGATCGACTACGTCCTCACCGGGCCGAGCCTGTCGACCGCGCGCCTGTGGACCGTCCCGGCGGACGGGTCCGACCACCTTCCGATCGTCGCCGAGCTCGCCCCCGCGGGGACCTGAGGGGGCCGCCGGCCTCCGCAGCAACCTAGGGGGCCGCCGACCCCCGCCGCCACCGAACTTTGCGCGCGCTGTCTTCGAGATTGTGACTGGGCGCGCAAAGTTGCCCGGGCAGCGGGCGGCAAGGGGGCGTGGGCGGATTGCAGGGGGCAAAACCGGCCCCCGGGGTGGTTCTCTTGTGATTTCTGTTAACTTATGATGCAAAAGTTAACAGTCCAAATCCACTCCGGCCGGGGAGATGCATGTGAGCGTTCGGACCATGCGGACGTGCCTGGGGCTTGTGGCACTGGTGCTTGCCGCCGCGTGCGGCGGTCCCGAGGAACTCGGGGCGGCAGCGCGCGACCGGCTCGACGCGGCCACCGGGGTGGCGGAGGACGCGCGCGCAGAAGCCCGGGCGGCTGCGGACCGGGTCGCAGATCTGTCCGAGAGTTTCGAGGAACTGCAGGCGGACGTCGACCGCGGCCGGAAGATCGCAGCGCGCGTGGCAGAGCTACGCGAGAGGTTGCAGGCTTCGATCCGCGATCTGCGCTCCGGGTTGGCCGATGTGCGATCGACGGCCGGCGCGGGAGCAGCGTCTGCGGAGGACGCGCTGGCGCGTGCATCCCAAGTGGCGCGCGACCTGGCCGTCTTGGAGGAGCGCTACGACTATCACCTTCGCCGTTACCACGGGGGTGGCTGACCTGGCCGCTGAAGCGCGCAGACCCGTGCGGAGGTGCGCATGCGGTTGATGCGCGACCTCGTCGGCGATGTCCTTTCGGGTCGCTACCAGATGGTCGCGCGCATTGCCGGTGGCGGAATGGGCGACGTCTATCGCGCCCAGGACCTGTTGCTTGATCGAGCGGTCGCGGTCAAGGTTCTGCAACCCGCGCTTGCGTCCGATCCGGAGCTGGTCGCGCGCTTCAAGCTCGAAGCGCGCGCCGCGGCCCGGCTGGCCCATCCCAACGTGGTTGCCGTATTCGACTGGGGGGCCGCGGACGATCGCACGTACTACATGGTGATGGAGTACGTCGCCGGCACTGATCTTCGCGACGTGCTCGTGAGTCGCGGGTGGCTCGAGCCTGCTCATGCGGTCGAGATCGCAATCGCCGTCTGCGACGCGCTCAAAGCTGCCCACCAGGAGGGCTTGGTGCATCGTGACATCAAGCCCGAGAACGTACTCATCGCCCGAACGGGGCGCGTCAAGGTGGCCGACTTCGGGATCGCGGCCGTGGCCGATGCGGACCGCACGATGCCCGGAGTGATCCCCGGCACCCTTCGTTACCTGTCGCCCGAGCAGGCGGCTGGTCTTCGAGCCACACACGTCTCCGACGTGTGGGCCGCGGGAGCGGTTCTCTCCGAGTGCCTGACGGGGCGGCCCCCACAGCAGGGCGCCGGCGCCGATCTGATGAGGCGCCGTGCCGAGGAGCCTCCGGTTGCGCCGTCGACACTGGCACCTCTCACCCCCGTCGAGCTCGACGAGATCGTGCTCAAGGCGTGCGCGGTCGATCCCGGGTCGCGGTGGCAGGACGCGTCGTACATGGCCGACGAGCTGAGGCGCTTCGCGGTCCGCTCCCTGCCCGAGGCAGAGCCGCTGACGGCTTTGCTCGAGGAGATCACAGTCGACATCCAGATCCCCGACGCAGAGTCCACCGAATGGTTGGACTCGAGGCAACGCCGGCGCCGTGCCCACCCCCACCCCTCCAAACGGCGCCGGCGTGGCCTCGCTGCGGTCGCAGCCCTCGTGGGGGCCGTCCTGATCGCAGGGGCGGTCCAGGCGGTGTCGGCGTTGCGCGCACCCGACCGGGTGCGAGTGCCCCTCATCACGGACCTCGATCAGCGGCGCGCCACTGCGCGGCTGGAGTCGTTGGGCCTCGAGGTGAAGGTCGAGAGCAGCCGCAGCAAGGCGGAGCCCGCGGGCGAGGTCCTGGCCCAGTCTCCGCAGACCGGGACCCTCGAGGAAGGGCGGACGGTGACGCTGACGGTGTCGTCGGGTCCGCCGCTCCGCAAGTTGCCTTCGCTCGTGGGATTAGCGGTTGCGGCCGCCGAGGAGAAACTGACCTCTCGGGGATTCATCCGAGGCGAGATCACCAAGAAGTACTCCATGGATCGGATCGGGACGGTCATCGCGCAGCGACCGCTGAAGGAACGCATCCGGTGGGGCTCGGAGGTCGATCTGGTCGTGAGCCGGGGGCCCGAGCCGCTCGACGTTCCAAACGTGGCCGAGCTAACCGGCGACAAGGCGACGGCACGGCTGAAGTCGGCGGGATTCACCGCCACCTTGGTCGAGTCGTACGACAACAAGGTGCCGCCCGGGAGAGTCATCGGCACCTCGCCGGGCACCGGCGAGATCGCTCTGCAGGGTTCTGAGATCCAGGTCTACGTCTCGATCGGGCCCGAGTTCGAGAAGCTGGTAATGCCCGATGTCACCGGGAAGTCCGCCGGACCCGCGCGCCGGCAGTTGGAGGACATGGGCCTGCGCGTGAAGGTGGTGGAGTCGTGTCCAGGCGGAAGCGTGGTCGCCGAAACCGAACCGCTGGCCGGCTCGACCGTTTACGAAAACGACCGAGTGGCCCTATTCGTCTGCTGACCCGACGGCCGGGAGCACGCCCCACGCGCGCATGGTCTCAATAAACCGGGGGGTGCAATCGAGCGACGGGATCTCGTCGAGCGGAACCCAGCGTGCGTCGGCCGCGTCCTGACCCGGAGCGGGCTCACGTCTGTCCTGCACGGATGCAAGGTAGTCGAGGATCACGTAGTGCTGCTCGCCCAGCACCTCGAGGATCCCGGCCAGCTCTCCAACCTCGATGGCGATACCGGTCTCCTCGTGCACTTCACGCACGAGAGCGTCCGTTAGGTACTCGCCGGCTTCGACCCGGCCCCCGGGTACCGACCACAGTCCCTTGGCCGGCTCCTGTCCGCGCTGCACCATGAGCATGGCGCCATCGGCAACGACGATTGCGCCGACTGCGATCTGGGGTCCGGGGCTCATGGCGCCCTTAGGCTACGACCCGGTGGCGCACTATGAGTGATGCGATCAAACACACGCGCGGCGAGCTCGCCCTCGACCACTGTCTCATCATGGGGATCGTCAACCGCACGCCGGACTCGTTCTACGACGGTGGACGTATGGGGCTCGCAGAGTCGATCGACCATGCGCTTCGCCTGGTCGCTGAGGGGGCCGACATTCTCGACATCGGCGCGGTGAAGGCCGGGCCCGGCGAGGCGGTAACCGAGTCCGAGGAGATGGACCGGCTACTTCCCGTGGTCGAAGGGGTGGCAGACGCTGCCGACGTCGTCGTTTCGGTCGAGACCGGCACGCCGTCGATCGCGCGGGCAGCCGTCGACGCGGGAGCGGCGATGATCAACGATGTCGATGGCCTGGTTGATCCGGAGCTCGCCGCCGCGTGCGCGGACACGCACGCGGCGCTGGTCCTCATGCATCACGGAGGGCAGATCCGCGGCAGACCGCGCAATCCTCGTTACGAGGATGTGATCGACGATGTGCTCGCGACGTGGGAGGAGCTTGCTGCCGTTGCCGAGGGCCGCGGTGTTGCGCGCGACGCGATAGTCGTCGATCCCGGGCTCGATTTCGGCAAGACCACGTTTCACTCGCTCGAGATCATGCGCAGGCTGCCGGATCTCGTGGCGTGCGGGCGACCGGTCCTCGTCGCGCCGTCCCGCAAGGACATCGTCGGCGAGACGCTCGATCTTCCACCCCCCGAACGGCTGGATGGGACGCTGGCTCTCGTTGCCCTGTCGGTTGCCTCCGGAGCGGCGATCGTGCGCGTGCACGACGTAGCGCCGGCCGTCAGGACGGTTCGAATGGTGGAAGCGGTGATGGGGCGGCGCCGGCCGGCCGCGCCGGTGCGCGGCCTATGGGAGTGAGCCACCTAAGGATCGCTTCGGCCACCTTCTCTGCCGGCACCCGATATAGGCCGCCGTCTATCGCTCTCTTTAGCCGCAGGATCTCGGCCTCGGATTTGGGAACCGGCAATCTGGGATGAGAAGTTGATACCTTGTCCTCCATGTCGAAGAGCATCCTAATCGTCGAGGACGAAGAAGCCGTTAGAGAGCTCGAGAAGTTCATCCTCGAACAACACGGCTACGAGGTCATGGAGGCGCGCGATGGCCTCGAGGGGCTAACGAAGGCCGAGTTCCGCAAACCCGATCTGATCCTGCTGGATCTGATGATGCCCGATGTCTCCGGCGGAAGGATGTTCGACGAGATGAAGGAGCATCCGGCAACCGCAGGAATCCCGATCGTCGTTGTCACCGGGAAACCCGACGCGCACCAGATCTTCGACGATCAGATCGGATCCGACGACGTGATCATGAAGCCGTTTGAGGCCGAGGCGCTTCTGGCGCGGATCGAGCATCACATCGGGGCGCCCGAATAGTGGCGGCCATCTAGGTTGGAGGCCTCCGAGCTCTTTCTGGTCGCTGGCGCGGCCGTCCTCGGGTTGATCTTCGGAAGCTTCGCGACCGTTGCAGCGCATCGGCTTCCCCGGAAGGAAAGCATCGTGAAGGGGCGGAGCAAGTGCCCCCACTGCGGCCGGACGATCACGGCAGTGGACAACATCCCCGTGGTGAGCTACATGGTTTTGGGGGGTCGCTGCCGGGGTTGCGGGGCTCGCATCTCGCTCCGGTATCCGCTCACCGAAGCGGCCGTCGCGGTTTTGTTCGCGCTTGTGGCCTGGAAGTTCGGTCTCACCGCAGAAGGAGTCGTTCTTGCCGGACTCTTCTGGGCCCTGGTCGTGTTGAGCGTGATCGATCTCGACCACAAGCTCCTGCCGGACAAGATCGTGTACCCGACTTTCGTGGTCACCTGGATCGCGCTGATCGCCATCGCCATCGCGAGGGACGAGGCCGACCGGCTGCTCGATGCGGCAATCGGGGCGGCGATCTTTGGTGGCTTCTTCTTTGTCGTTGCACTGGTCTATCCCGCCGGAATGGGCGGCGGCGACATCAAGCTGGCGTTCGTCCTCGGAACGGTGCTCGGGTGGCTCGACGGCTACGGGCTGGTACTCGTTGGGATGTTCCTCTCGTTTCTGATAGGAGCGGTGGCGGGGATCGCCGTGATGATGGTGACCGGGAGCGGGCGCAAGAGCCAGGTCCCGTTCGGACCGTTCATGGCTCTGGGGACGATCGTCGCGGTGTTCGCGGGGAGACCGTTGCTGGACGGGTACACGGGGCTTTTCTAGAGCCGCGCTCCCTCTCTCACTGCAGTTCGTCGAGATGTGCACGCGCGAAGTCCGCAAGGCGCACGTCCGGCGGGATCTGAAGTTTTCGCCGGATGCGGGCCTTGTGGCTTCGTACGGTTCCGACGCTGATCCTCATCCGATTGGCTATCTCCCGATCGGTTCCCCTGTTCGCGAGGTGCTCGAGCACGACACGCTCGCGGTCGGTGAGATCGGCAGCCAGCGCGCTCGTGCTGATCGCGCTCTTGCGCCGGTCGTCTGCCCTCCACACTTGGTTGCCGCCCGAATCGCGCGCCCGGCCGAGCGCCTGCTCGGCCCTCGCGAGGAAGTCGCGAGCCGTTCGACCGGGTGACAGCTCCGCGACTCCGATTGAGGCACTCGTCTCCGGACGAGCGGCTCGGCCCACCGCCACATGCCACCGTCCGGAGGCATCGGAGTGGACGGCGCGCACGAGCCCGAGCACGCGTTCTGCTACCACACGCGCGGTCCCGATTGTCGTGTCGGGCAGGATCGCCGCGAACTCGTCCCCGCCCCACCGAAACAGCGAATCCGACAGGCGGAGAGAGGAACGGAGTGTCTGTGCAACGAGCGCGAGGAGGCCGTCACCAGCTCTGTGCCCCAGCCGCGCGTTGACGCCCGCCATCCGGTCCACGTCGAGGATCAGTACCGACAACGGTGCCCGGCTCCGCGACGACCTCGCCACCTCCTGTTCGATGCGTTCGCCGAAACGTTCGCGATCGGGCAGCGTTGTCAGTGCGTCTTTCCCGGATTCGAGGCGCAGCTCGCGCAATCGCTCGCGCAGTCGCACCGCGGTCTGAAGGCGAGCTCCGAGCTCATCCCAGGCAACCGATCGGTCGAGGACGTCGAGCGCCCCCCGCTCGAGCAGGGACGCGCGCTCCGACTCCCCGGAAGCCTCCGTTATCAGCACTATTGGGACGTCCATGGGGGCCGCGGACTCGAGGTCGTCGAGGACCTCGGCGGGATCGGCGGGGGGTTCGACATCGAGGACGATTGCGTCGGGCCCGTCGTGATCGCCCCCGGGCGAATCACCCTCGCCGAGGGCCCCTACAAAAACGAAACGACCGCCGAGATGCCGGCGAGCGGCGTTCGCGAAATCCCTTTGATGGCCCAGTATTAGGACGGTGGGCCGCACATCGCTGTGTGACGGCACCTTGAGCTCCCCAGCGGTCGTCGTAGGCTGGCGCAAGCTAACCATGGGGCCACTCGGCGCCGGAATGAACCAATTGAGCTATTTTCCGATAGCCCTTCGGACGAGTTCATAGCGTCCATTGACGGGGTTCAGGCACTGTCACGAGGTCGGCTACACGATCCGCTTTACCATCAGGGGGTGGAACCGGAAGAAGAGCCGCGCGACGACGAATCGCTCGACGACGAGGAACTGGAGGCCTTACGCCAGGATCTCGTTGACGTTCAGGTGCTCAAAGAGGTGCTGGGCCCCAAGGGGATAAAGGGCACGGTCTTCTACTGCCCGGATTGCGACGAGGACCACTACCTTGGTTGGGAGCTCCTGGCGGGGAACCTGCGCGAGCTGTTGGAGGCAGGGGAGTCCCCCGTGCACGAACCGGCGTTCGATCCCGATCCCGACGAGTACGTCTCGTGGGACTACGCGCGCGGGTTCCTCGATGGTTACGAGTCCTTTGCCGACGAAGAGATGCCGGAGCTGGCGAAGCGGTTGCTCGCCGAGCTGCTGGGCCGCGGCTGGCGCCGTGACGAAGCGCTCGCGCTGGTGCGCGACATGGGTCTTGCCCTCCCGGGTCGTCGGGACGGCGGCGGCGCGGGCGGGACCTGACCTTGGCGGCACGAGTTATTGCCGTAGCCAACCAGAAGGGCGGTGTTGCCAAGACCACGAGCGTGCTCTGTCTTGCGGCCGCGCTCGCGGAGCGAGGCCGGGCGGTGCTCGGAGTCGACCTCGACCCCCAGGGGGCCCTGACTTACTCGACCGGGGTCGAGCCCGACGATCTCGACGAGACCATCAACGACGTGCTCGTCCGGCGCTTGCCGATCGACAAGGTCGTGCTCGAGAGAGAGATTGATGTCGTCCCCGCGAACATCGATCTCGCCGGCGCGGAGGCGATTCTGCTGGCGAAGACGGGACGCGAGTACGCGCTTCAACGGGCGATGCGCGATGTCGTCGATCGGTACGACTACGTGCTGATCGACTGTCCGCCCTCGCTCGGGATCCTCACTATCAACGGTCTGACGGCGGCCGCCGAGGTCCTGATCCCACTCCAATGCGAGGCTCTTTCGCATCGTGGGGTGGGTCAGTTGCTCGACACGCTGGGAGACATCCGGCACTTCACAAACCCGGGGCTACGCATCGTCGGTTTGATCCCGACGATGTTCGACGGACGGACGCGTCACGCCACCGAGGTGTTGGCCGACGTCGGTTCGCGCTATGGCATCCGGGTGCTGGAACCGCCGATTCGCAAATCCATCAAGTTCGCGGAGGCCTCGAAGGTGGGTCGCTCGCTGCTCGCGTACGCCCCTCAGCACCCGGGCGCTCACGCGTACCGGGCTCTGGCCGCGGTGATAGAAACGGGCGCCGATGGATCGTGAACGACAAGGCAGGTACGCCCTTTACTCGGTGACGGAAAGGCGGCCTTTCACTTGTACGGTCGAATGTTCCGCCTGCCGGGAGGAGACCCGTGTTTCGTACGTGGAGCTGGCCGCCCTTCTGTGGCCGGTCCATTTCCACGTGCCGTTAATCAAGTATCACCACTCGTGGTTTCGGTGCCCGGCATGCGGGCGAAGAAAATGGCTACGGGTTCACCTGGATCGGTAGCGTGCGGCGTTTGAACTGATCCTCGATCGGTGAGACGCTGAAGGAGCGATCTCAGCGATCGGGCATCGGAATAGGAGGGGTTCATGGCGAGGAAGGCCACGAAGCAGGTCGACGATGTGCGCAAGCACCTCGGCGCCACCGCGCGGGGGGTGGCGGATGTCGGCAAGAGGGCGGTGGTGAGCGCTCGCCAAACGGCTCGAGAGGTCGCCAAGACCCGCGATGCCAAACAGGCCAAGAAGCAACTAAACGTTGCCGGCAAAGCCGTCAAGACAGCGGCCGGCGCGACGGCCACGCTTGTGAAGACCGCGTCCAAGAAAGCCCAGGTGAGCGCCAAGACGCTGGCCAAGTCGAAGGAGATGAAGAAGACGCGGGCGAACGCAAGAAAGGCGGCCGACGCGTCCAAGAAGGCCGCGGCTGCAGGTTCGCGAGCCGCGCGCGCCCAGGGCTCCGCCGCTCTTAAAACGGCGCGATCGAAAAGCCAGGCCGCGGCGAAATCCGCGCGCGCCCAGGGATCGGCCGCAGCCAAGACCACTCGTGCCAAGGCCGCGGAGGCTCGCAAGAAGGCAAAGTAGTCGCCATCGAAATTGGGGAGAACCCGCGGCCTGGAACGCTGAGGACCTGTTTATCCTCGACGATCCAGAAGGTCTTGTTCACAGAATCCGGTTCTCAGCGATCGCCGGCCTCGCCATTGCTACCGCCCGATAGATACGAAGCATTTTCCTACGGGCGCCACATCATGGGCGCCAGGAATAATACGCCGGGGACACGATGTTCTGGCCCCAACCGCGCCCTTAGGGTCGATCGTGGAGGGCATCTGAGTGGGGGCTCTTTCAGGGGGAAGGCATGATGACCGGCGACGACAAGACACAGTGCCCGGTTTCCCGACGGCGGATGCTAGGGCAGATCGGGGCGAGTAGTGCCTTGATCTGGTCGGCCCCGATTCTGACAAGCGTCACTGCTCCCGCGTTCGCCCAGGCGTCTCCGCAGTGCCGGCTCTTGACGGCCGGATTGTGCGGCCCCGGTTTACCCGATCTGACGTGTGCCGAGGGGAGCTGCCCACCGCTGAGTTCGACCTGCCGGTGCGGACGCATGCTGGACGGTAGCTGTTTCTGCAATTCCGGTGGCGTTTGCAATCCGACAGGTCCTCCCATTTGCCAGAGCGACGCCGACTGTGAGGCCTTCGTCGGCCCGGGAGTCAGGTGTGCAGAACTGGACCCCTGCACGGGGGACGTCTGCTCCGGCCGTCGCGTCTGTGTCTCCCCATGTGCACCCGGCCCGGCTCCGCGGCGCGCTCCGGCTCCACAGAGAGAGGGGTTTATAACTGTCTTCGCAAACTAGGGTCACAGCGACTGTCTAAACAGTTCGCTGGCATGCGATCAACAAGGGAGGCGTTCTTGCCGAAGTTCTCTTTTGACCCGGTTGGCGGGCACAGCTCGGGAGAAGCCATGATGTCCTTCTATTCGATGATCTGACGGAGGCTTCTCACTCCAGCCGGGCTGATGTTCCAATCATCATCGATTGCGGAGACGTCACACTCTCGCCAATCAGCTGGCCCTACCCCTGTCTCGATCTCAAGTCGATTCACGGCGGACTGAATCGTGTCCTCGGCACTGAATAGGAACAGAGCCGCGCCGTCCTTCCTTACAAGCAAGGGTGATAGTCAGTTGAGTTCCGCCTCCGTCGTCCGGCCGGCATCGCAACCTCATTGACCCCAACGAACTCCGCGCACTGGCTGCTCACGGTTGAAAGTTCAGCCAGCATCGGTGGCGACACTTAAGCGCTTAAGGTAGCCTTGGACGAGTAACGACACGGGGGGTCCCAACGGCAACGCAGCGGGGGAGAGACGGCAGCAGGGCACGGCGACCGACGATCGCCGATGTCGCCAGACGCGCCGGCGTCTCGGGGGCTGCGGTCTCCTTTGCCTTGAACGACCGGCCGGGCGTGGGAGAGGGGACCCGCGCCCGCATCCTTACCGTCGCAAGCGAGCTCGGCTGGCGCCCCAGTGCCGGGGCCCGCGCCCTGTCACGATCGCGCGCGTCCGCTCTCGGGCTCGTGATGTCCCGCCCGGCCGAGCTCCTCGCGGCCGACCCCTTCTTTCCCCAATTCATCGCGGGCGTCGAGAGTGCCCTGGCGGACCGCGGCTACGCCTTCCTGCTCCAGTTTGTCGGCAACGATGAGAACGCAGAGGCCGAGTGTTATCGGCGCCTCGCCCAAGAAGGTCGCGTCGACGGCGTCCTTCTCACCGACCTTCGGACGAACGAATCGCGCTTCGAGCTGGTCCGCAGCCTTGGGATCGCCGCGCTCGCGGTCGGGCTCCCGCGAGGGGACTGCCCGCTCCCGTTCGTCAGTCTGGATGATCGCCCCGGAGTGCGCGCTGCGGTCGAGCATCTCGTCTCGCTCGGGCACCGCAGGATCGCCCATGTCGGCGGCCCCAGGGGTTACGTGCACACCGCATCCCGTCGCGACGCGTGGCGGACCGCTGTCAAGAGTGCCGGCCTTGATCCCGGCCCCCTGGTGCCGGGCGACTTCACCGGTCACAGTGGCGCCGCGGCCACAAGGATTCTGCTCGAGGCTAAGGAGCGCCCGACCGCCATCGTCTACGCCAACGATCTGATGGCCATCGCGGGAATGGGAGTCGCGTCTGAGTACGGACTGCGCATCCCAGATGAACTGTCGATCGTCGGATTCGACGACGTTCTCCTCGCAGCCCACGTCGTGCCCCCGCTCACCACCGTTCGCCCCGATGTCCTCACCTGGGGGCGGGTGTGCGCAGACACGCTGCTGGCCGTTGTCGAAGAGCGACCCTTGCCGACGACGCAACTTGAGTTACCCAACCTGATCGTGAGGGGATCGACCGGGCCTGCACCCGCAAAAAGCATATGAGACCGGTAGGAGACCGACAGAACTGGAGGGGGATAACGATGCGAAGCGTCAGTGTGGCCGGCGGGAAGGGCAACAAGATTCTCGTGATGGTTGCCGTCCTGCTGTTCGTTGCAGCTGCCTGTGGGGACGGTGACGGAGGGGCGGCCTCAGAGGCCCAGCAGTCCACCGGCCCGATCGAGATCTGGTACTCGAATAACCCCGAGGAGATCGCGTGGGGTGAGCAGGTCGTAAAGGCGTGGAACGACGAGCACCCGAACGAAGAGGTTACGGGTCAGGAGATCCCGGCCGGTGAGACCTCGGAGGAAGTCATTGCCGCCGCCATCACCGCCGGCAACACACCCTGTCTGATCTTCAATACGGCTCCGGCCGCGGTACCGCAGTTCGAGCGCGCCGGTGGTCTCGTCGATCTCGCCGAGTTCGAGGATGGCGCCTCCTACATCGAGGAGCGTTCAGGAGACCGCGCGGCTCAATACCAGTACCCGGAGGATGAGTACAACCAGATGCCGTGGAAGGCGAATCCCGTGATGATCTTCTACAACAAGGATCTGTTCGACGAGGCCGGCCTCGATTCCGAGAACCCTCCGCTGTCGACCTACGACGAGTTCCTGCAAACCAGCCAGACGCTCGTCGACAAGGCCGGTGTCCAGGCCGCGATATGGCCTGCACCGTCATCGGAGTTCTTCCAGCCCTGGTTCGATTTCTATCCTCTGTTCATCGCCCAGACCGGCGGCGGCCAGCTCGTGGAGGACGGGGAGGCCCAGTTCAACAGCGAGGACGGTATTGCCGTTGCCGAGTTCTGGCGGCAGATGTATGAGCGCGGACTGTCCCAGCAGGAGGCCTACAACGGCGACGCTTTTGCGGATCAGAAGTCCGCGATGTCGATCGTTGGGCCGTGGGCCATCGCGGTTTACGGCAAAGACATCAACTGGGGCGTCGCTCCTGTGCCCACGCAGGATGGTGTTGCCCCAGAGGAGACCTTTACGTTCGCCGACGAGAAGTCGATCGGGATGTACTCGACGTGCGAGAACCAGCAGACAGCATGGGAGTTCCTGAAGTTCGTAACCAACGAAGACAACGACGGCCTTCTTCTCGAAGAGACCGGACAGATGCCGATGCGCACGGATGTCACCGGCACCTATCCCGACTACTTCGACCAGAAGCCCGAGTACCAGTTCTTTGCCGAGCAAGCCGACCGCACGGTGGAAGTGCCCATGGTGCCAAGCTCCATCGACGTCTGGCAAGAGTTTCGGGACGCGTACTCGGCGTCCGTGATATTCCGAGACGACGAGATTCAGTCGGCATTCGACGGGGCAGCCGAGACGATCAACGGGCTTGTCGAGGAAGGATCGTAGAGGGGTGGCGGTTGCCGCCCGGCCGCCGAGAAGGCTGCTGAACCGCGTCGCCGGCCGCCATCCCGTTGGGGTTGCGTTCGTGACCCCGTACGTCGTGTTTCTCGGCGCCATCTACGCCTATCCCATCCTGTTGGCGATCTACATGTCGTTCCACGACTACTTCTTCGCCGCACCGGGGGCAGTTGTTGATCGGCCATTCGTCGGACTCGACAACTACACAGCCGCGCTCGAGGATCCGGCCTTCCGAAGGGCGCTGGTTAACGTCGTGATCTTTCTGGTCATCAACGTGCCGATCACGGTTGTGCTTGCCCTCGTACTGGCGACGGCGCTCAACGTGGCGCTGCCGCTGAGGACCTTCTTTCGCGCTTCGTATTACCTGCCCTACGTGACCGCCAGCGTTGCGCTCATCGGGGTGTGGCTGTGGCTGTTCAACAGCAACGGGCTCATCAACGCGATCGTCGGCGCTCTGGCCCCCGAGCCGACGTGGCTCGTTAATCGCTTCTGGGCGATGCCGATTATCGCCCTGTTCGCCACCTGGAAACATCTTGGCTTTTACGTGCTCGTCTACCTTGCCGCGTTGCAGAACGTCCCGAAGCACCTCTACGAAGCAGCCGCCGTGGACGGCGCCGGCCGACTGCGCAGCTTCTGGCATGTCACGGTTCCGGGGGTGCGCCCGGCCACGATGCTGGTTGTGATCCTCGCCACGATCGTCGGCGCCAACTTCTTCACCGAGCCCTACCTGCTCACCGGCGGAGGCGGGCCAAACGGCGCATCGATCTCGCCGGTGCTGCTCATGTACCAAGAGGGCATCGAACAGAACAAACCCGGTTACGCCGCGGCCATCGGGGTGATCCTGGCAGTGGGCGTGATGGTCGTTAGCGCGCTCAACCGGTTCGTTCTGGAGAGGGACTGAGCATGGCCCGGACGCTTGGACGAGAAGCTGATCTGACGGGGGCCCCCACCCGCGACAATGCCGAACCGATCGCCGACCGCCCCCGGCTCGAGGCTCCTCGTGATCGATGGAAGCGCACCGGCTTTCTGGTTGCGCTTACCATCGGAGCAATCGTTTTCCTTTTCCCGTTCTATTACATGGTCGTGGGCGCTCTCCAAAGAGAGCCCAACCCGGACGTCACGGGTGCGTTCCCCAGCCCGGGGAACCTCACCTTCGACAACTTCATCGACATAGACCGCGCGGTGAACCTGCCTCAGACATTGCTGAACTCCTCGATCTTTACGGGGGGCGTCATCCTGGCGACGCTGATCATCGGCCTGCTGGCCGGGTACGCGCTCGCGCAGCTCGAGTTTCGAGGCAAGGGCGTGGTTTTCGGCGCGATGCTGCTCGTGCTCATCGTTCCATTCCAGCTGCTGATGATCCCGCTGTACGTGATGGTGGTGCGGTGGTATGGGCTCGCGGACAGTCATCTCGGAATGATCATCCCGTTCGCCGTGAACGCGACGGCCGTGTTCATCTTCAGGCAGTTCTTCATGCAGATTCCCCAGGATGTCTTCGACGCGGCGCGCATCGACGGGGCCTCCGAATACCAGGTGCTGACCCGGGTCGCGATCCCCCTGGCGAAGCCGTCCATCCTCGCCGCCGTGATCGTGACGTTTATCGGGCCATGGAACGAGTTCCTGTGGCCGTTCTTGATCACCAAGGAGACGAGCATGCAACCGCTCGCCGTAGCACTTGCCAATTACATCAGTAACGTCGCTGCGCGCGCCGCAAATCCATTTGGAGCCATCCTCGCCGGGGCCACCGTGCTGGCGATCCCCGCCATCGTCCTGTTTCTTGTGTTCCAGCGGAAGTTCGTACAGTCCCATCTCGGTTCGAGCATCAAGTAAGAGATGACCTTTGACGGCTTGATGATGGAGCGACTCGGTGTGGTGATGACTCCCGCCGAGAACAACGCCGCCGAGGAGTGGGGGGTTCTCAACCCTGCAAGCGCACGCGATCGGAACGGCAACCTGTTGCTCTTCCCACGGCTCGTCGCCGCGGGCAACTACTCGCGCATAGGGCGGGCGCGAGTTCTGTTCGGCGCCGCCGGCACGCCCACCGGCGTCGAGCGCCTGGGAGTGGCTCTCGAACCCGTCGAGCCGTGGGAGAGGAGGACCCGATCGGGGGGCGTCGAGGATCCCCGCATCACCTATATCGACGCCCTCGACTCCCACGTCATGACCTATACGGCCTACGGTCCCACCGGGCCGCGCATCGGGCTCGCCGTGTCGGACGACCTCGAGTCGTGGCGGCGCCTCGGGCCCGCGCTGTTCGCCTACCAGCCGGACCTCGGGGTCGATCTCAACCTCTACACGAACAAGAACGCAGCCTTCTTTCCCGAGCCCGTGAGCGCTCCCGACGGGACTCCGTCACTCGCCATGCTTCACAGGCCCTCGTGGGAGCTGGGGGAGACCCCGGGCGGCGGCGAGCGGGCTGCGCCCCCCGCGGCCGTGCGCGACCCCCGTCCGGGAATCTGGGTCTCATTCGTCGCTCTCGAGAGGGTGCAGGCCGACCTCGGAGCGATCGCCTACCTGTCGCAGCACCGAGCCGTTGCCCAGCCGGAGCAGGAATGGGAGGCACTGAAGATCGGCGCGGGGCCCCCTCCGGTCAGGCGGCCGGGAGGGTGGCTGCTCCTCTATCACGGCGTTAGGGGCCGGATCGTCACCGGCACCGACCACCAACCCCACGTGCGCTACTGCGTCGGAGCGATGCTGCTCGATACCGACGACGTGACGCGCGTCGCTGCGCGTTCGGCCGAGCCTCTCCTCGAACCGGAGGAACAGACAGAGCGGGAGGGCATCGTCCCAAACGTCGTATTCCCAACCGCGATCGACGTGAGATCGCAAACCGAGGCGGACGTCTACTACGGCATGGCCGATTCACGGATCGGAGTCGCACGGCTCACTAACGGACGGTGAGGGGGAGAGAATGATGTTAGTTCCAACTAGGGTTTTTGCGGCGCCTCGGTGTTGATCGCGACTGGCGCGACGGCCACGCTTGTGAAGGCCGCGTCCAAGAAAGCCCAGGTGAGCGCCAAGACGCTGGCCAAGTCGAAGGAGATGACGAAGACCGCGAGCGAACGCAAGAAGGCGGCCGACGCGTCCAAGAAGGCTGCGGCTGCAGGTTCGCGAGCCGCGCGCGCCCAGGGTTCAGCCGCTCTTAGACGGCGCGATCGAAAAGCCAGGCCGCGGCGCTTGATCGCGCCAACCATTGTCAGTAAGGATTGAGCAGTGTGAGGATTCCGCGCCACACAGAGCTCGAGGTTTCCTGAGCCCACTCAGGAAGGCGCTGGGGGTTCTGAAAGAGAATCTGAAGGGTCAGAACATCTGCGCGCCTTCCAAGATACATTCGCCAACCCTCGCCCACCACGACCACTGTCACCTCACATGGGGTGTTATTTCGGCTGGGTCACGTTTCTGTGACGAAACGTTCCGGGCGATCTTTGAACGTTTGCCGCGCTCGAAGCAATGCGATATCCCTAGAGTGACATCCTTGAGTTAGATGTCGATCGAGGTCGCGCGCTGACATCTCCTACAGGGTCAGTGGCTAAGACACCTCCCACCCGAAGGATTGGCGATGCCACTTCGAGATCATTGTTCCCAAGCGATCCTTCTTGGCTCGACGAGAAGGTCTGGCCCCACTCCCGCTTCTCGGAGGAACTGTTGATCGGGGGTCAGCCCCTGCGAGTCGAGGAGAACTCCAGCTCGACCTCCGCTACGAAGATAGGTACGAACGCGCCGTGGGGCCGTTTCACTTAACGGCGTTCACCGAGTGGAAGAGGGTCCCCTTCAAGGTCGTCATCGGGCTGTAGGCCGCGCAACACGATAAGGCACAGGTGCACCACAGTCCCCGAAGCTTCAATCCGTTCGCATCTGGGACGCCGAATGCGAGGGCCCCCAGCGGTCCCACACACGCTTGACGATGGCAAGCACGCCAACGGCGACCCACAGCCGGATCATGACTATGGCAGCGCCCACGACAATGCTCTCGGATCGGGCCGGGCGTTCCCACCCGAAGGAATCCGTTATCTGAAGCACCGGCACAACCTCGGCCGCGTGCCACACCAGCATGCCCAGGGTCTGGCGAGGAGATGCCTGATCCGAGCAAAGTTCTCGTTCGCCATCGACGCGGCATGCGTTGATTTCCACTCCAGATCCGCGCAGATAGAAGAGTGCAATCGCGCTGAATGCGACCACAACAGTGAACAACACGAGGCTGCGGGAGACCGTGCGAGGGATGCCTACGTCCTCCCACTCCCTCAACGTGTAGATAAGAGATGCAACCGCGATGCCCAAGAACCCGATCACCAACCATAAGAGGGTCACTAAATCGTCGCTTGTTGTGGGCCCATCTCCGGCCTCGTCGTCGAAGATCGTTGCGGACAAAAGCCCTAATGCGATGAGCCAGTAGGTGGCGTGTCTGATCCATGTGGCGCGCTCACCCCACCAGCTGATTCCGCCGGCGCGGTTGGACCGATGTAGCCAACTGACAAATTGCTGTTTAGTACCGACCATGAGTCTGCTCCCCATCCGCCGGAGGCGCGGCCCGGCGACCAACCGTTGGGTGCTGCTCCGACGCGCCCGCCCCAATGCTAAGCATCCATGCCTTCTCGTCGCGGGACAACGCATCGGTGCTCGGCTCCTTCCTCGGAGTGACCCAGCAGATACAGATGGAAAAGAGCGCTACAAGGGTGAGTGCCCCGGCCGACGGCCGGGGGACCGTGACCATAGCCGCGCCGCGCCTGACTACGGGCGGGAGCGCCGGAAGAGGGTGATGCGCGGTCGTCCGGGTGCGACATCGGACAAGGCAGCCGTTGACTTCGCTGATGACGTCGTTGAACCGAGGCGGTTTGAAGGCCTGATCGTGCGAGGGGTAGGAGTCGGGTTCCGAACGATCCCGTCGCAGTCAGGATAGCCATACAGCTCCAGCTCCCACGCCCCGGCGTCACGCTTAAGCCCGGAGCCACCCGGACAACGTTCCCATCGCTCCCGCCATGGCGATGGGCGCGACGGCCACGCTTGTGAAGACCGCGTCCAAGAAAGCGCCCAGGGCTCCGCCGCTCTTAAGACGGCGCGATCGAAAAAGCCAGGCCGCGGCGAAATCGGCCCGCGCCCAGGGATCGGCCGCGGCGAAATCGGCCCGCGCCCAGGGATCGGCCGCAGCCAAGACCACTCGTGCCAAGGCCGCGGAGGCTCGCAAGAAAACAAAGTAATCGGCATCGAAACGGGAGGACTCACCGCCGGGAGCGCTAGGACCGGTTGAATTAGTTCACGCTCGCGAGTCGAGACGTCCCGGCTAGGTTTGGAGCGAGAACGGCGGATAGCGGTCGGTCACCATCAACAGCGCGTAACCCTCGACGCGAGCGTTCCATCGGAACACCCCTTCGACGAAATCGAAGAGCCCACGTGGGTATCTCCCCGTGAACAGAATCGCGAACCACGCAAGGATCACGACGAAGAATGCGCCTACGTTAAGAAACACGAGCACAATGAAATGCGGGATCGCCAGTAACCACTTTACGAGCGGCAGCCACCGGTTGAGGTCGCGCTGCGCATCGGGATAGTCGACCTCGATGTGAACTCCCTGCTCCTCGTCGGTCGAGGGATATCGATCGTCCATCAGGGCTAGGTACGCGAATACTCGATTCTGGAATCGGAACAAGTTTAGGTTCCAGTCGAACCACCAGCGCGGGTACTTCTGGCGGAACAGGATCATCACCAGCGGGGCGAAGAACAGGAGACCCCCGGCCGCACCTGCGATCACGACATAGTCCTCGCCACCTCCGACGCTCCACGCCCAACCCGAAACGGACGTAAGCACGATGAAGATCGGAATCGCCAGGACAATTCGCAAAAAGGTTGTAGCGCGGTTGAGATCCCGGTCCGTATAGTCGATCGAGAGCCTCACGGGATACTGCGTGGCTGCGGGTTGAGCGTCCACGTCTACCTCCTAGGTTGATCTTCTTGCGCTATCTCAGCACGTCGGTGGGTGTGGCGGAAGCCCCTTCCTGACATGATGGCCCGCGCTGGGCGGGACCTTCACCTCAGGATTCATAGGCCAGGAACATTGCCAACATTTGGGCAGGTGAGCTTCTTGTCCCTTCGGTGAACCCGACGCTGGCAAGATGAGTTAGCGATCGAGGTCGTGGCGAAAATTGCCCGACGGGACGATCTTCGCCCCAGCCACTCTTACTTTGGCAATCAGACGGCGGTCCGAGGTGACGACCCGCAGGCGTTTTGGGTCCTCTTCGTCTGCCACGAGTTGTTCGATCTCGTAGTCGGCAGCGTTGCGGCCGCGCCAGCGAGCGATCACAACGTGTACATGGGTCGTCTCCGGTAGCCGGCCCGGATCCCTGTCGAAGACGACCGTGACCTCTTTGTCGGCGTTGCGCGCGTGTGTGTCGAGGGCCCGGGCGAAGTCGCGCATCGCATTGTCGGGATCGTTCCACCACCCGTCCGGACGGCAGCCGATGACGTTCATCGCGTCCACGATCCATCGCTCGCCCATCTCTGGGATTGTGCCCCCTTCTCCCTGCGTCACTACCGATCGCAGGACTAAATAGTCAGTTTTGCGTACGCGTTTCAGGCAAAGTCTTCCATTCAAATGCCCGACAATGTGCATATGTCGGGTAACCCCCAGGGCGGGCGGACTCGCTCCCGCTGGCTCACCCGCCGCACCGTTCGACGGCGGCGCGACGTCGTCGGTTTCGTCCTGTCCGGAGGCGGGCCGCTCGGGGCCCTGCAGGTTGGCGCCCTGCGCGCGCTGTTCGAGGCCGGAGTCATTCCCGACCTTGTCTGCGGTGCCTCGGTGGGGGCACTGAACGCCACCGGGATTGCGTTCGAGCCGTCGCTCCTTGGTGTGGATCAACTCGAGCAGACATGGCGGAAGCTCGCCAGTGACGGGCTGTTCCCTACTCGTAGGTTCGGGTTCTCATGGGCTCGGTTCCTTGCGCGGGGCAACCACGTTTTCGACAACACCTTGATGCGCGCTCTGATCAAGGCGACGGTCGGAGACCGGAGGTTCGAGGATGCGCGCATCCCGATCGGGATTGTCGCAACGGAGTTGAACACCGGCCGGGAACACATTTTCACCTCGGGGGACATCACGCAGCCCCTTATTGCATCGGCAGCCATGCCGGGGATCTTCCCGCCGGTGCAGATCGACGGTGCGACATACATCGACGGCGGAGTTGCGAACAACGTTCCCATCGCTCCCGCCGTGGCGATGGGCGCGACGACCGTCTTCGTTCTCGACTCGACCGCTCGTAATCACGCGCGGCGTCCGCTCGAACGCCCCATCGACTACATGACACACGCGTTCTCTCTGGCTCGATCGCAGCGAGCGGTGATCGAGCAGCCCCTTCTCGCAACGCGCGTCCGTCTGATCCAGGTCCCACTTCCTGCCCTTGACTTCTACATCCCGTTCACATCTCTAGAGCACTCCGCCCGCTTGATCGACATGGCTCACGAGGTCGTGTCTCGCTGGCTCCCCCAGGGCTCCCAGGGCGAGCGAGTCAGGGTCGGCGCGGCAAGCCCCGCCGCCGTAAGCTCTCGGGGGTGAGCAACGCCCGAGAAGGGCGACCGGAGCGAGGGGAACAGCGGGTTGGCACAACCATCGTCTGAGACAATCACGGCGCCTGCGCGCCCGTCCGACGACATGAGTCCGTTCGAGGCTACGACGTACTTCTTTCACAAGGCCGCCGACCGCCTCGGCCTACCGGACGAAATGCGGGCTGTGCTCGCGAGCTCGTATCGCGAGCTCGCCGTTCAGATTCCTGTGACTATGGACGACGGGGTGGTCAAGGTCTACCGCGGGTATCGCATCCAGCACAACGGCGCGCGTGGACCGTACAAGGGTGGGGTGCGCTTCCACGAGACCGCCGACCTGGACGAGGTCCGGGCGCTTGCCGCCCTGATGACGTGGAAGAACGCGTTGATCGATGTTCCGTTCGGAGGCGCCAAGGGTGGTGTGCAATGTGAGCCCGGGATGATGTCGGCCTCGGAGCTGCAAAGGCTGACCCGCCGGTTCACAACGATGATCTCCTACATCATCGGCGTGAATCGCGACATCCCAGCTCCCGACATGGGGACCAACGCCCAAACCATGGCCTGGATGATGGATGCGTACGGATCGAAGATGGGATACCAGCCCGCGATCGTGACGGGCAAGCCCGTCGAACTCGGCGGCTCCCCGGGGCGGGAGGAAGCAACGGGCCGCGGCGTCGTTATCTGCGCACGCGAGTCGGCCCGACGCAAGGGTGTCGACTTCGACGGCGCTCGAGTGGCGATCCAGGGATTCGGTAATGTCGGATCGTGGGCGGCAACCATCGCGTCCGAAGAGGGGGGGAGGGTCGTCGCGGTATCGGATGTCGGCGGTGGCAGCTACAACCCGAATGGCCTCGATCTCGGTGACGTGTCGCGGCACCAGAAGGAGGCGATGTCCGTGACCACGTACCCACAGGGCGACGCCGTCACGAACGAAGAGCTGCTTGAACTCGACTGCGACATCCTCATCCCCGCCGCAATCCAAGGAGTCATCGGCTCGCACAACGCTGATCGCATCAAGGCCAAGCTCGTGGTCGAAGCCGCCAACGCGCCCACCACCCCCGTCGCGGACGAGATTCTCACCGACCGGGGCGTCACGGTAGTTCCCGACATCCTCGCCAACACGGGCGGAGTCACGGTCTCCTACTTCGAATGGGTGCAGAACATCCAGCAGTTCCGCTGGGAACTCGATCAGGTCAACGACGAGCTCTTCAAGCGCATGAGGAAGGCGACGGATCAGGTCTTCCAGAGGGCCGGCGACCGCGACACGACCCTGAGGGACGCCGCATTCGACATCGCGGTCGAGCGTGTCTCCCACGCGGCGGAGATCCGCGGCTACATTTGACGCCCGGTCAAATTCGGACAATCGGTGCGTTTTGGCAGGTCAGGGGGACTTTTTTTCGCGCCGTAGAAGGAGAAACGCAAGGCCCTCACGAACCTTCTCTGTCGCAAGCACCATCACCCGGACCAAGGAGACAAGGGGGCGTCCGAGGCGAGGGCCGAGAGAAAGGCCGACCGCGATGCGCAGACCAACCGAGTGCACGTGGATGTCGGGGCCCGGTGACGGCACATCCGGGATCTCCGCAGCCCGCTGGTGGCTCGCCATCACGCGAGGGCGGTTCGTCGCCGACTACCGCCGGCAGGGCTGGGTAAGGCCCCCGGTTGGCTGCCACATGACCCCAAAGTTCCTGTCTCCGTTAAAGACCCGGTAGAACCCCTTCCACTGCGGCGCAAGCATAGAGTCATGCCCTGTGCTGCGCCGGTGACTCCATTAGGAAGGGACAGACAATGTCGGTCGAGAAGGCAATCGATCTAACCGCGACCGGGTCGAGTATCGAAAGTGCCGTAGAAGAGGCCGTTCACCGTGCCGGGCTCACCCTCAGGGGTCTCACCTCCTTCGAGGTCAACCGCATCGAGGGAACCATCGACGACGGCGAGATCTCGTACCGGGTGCACGTGCGCGTTTCGTTCGTCATCAAAGAGCACGTTCACGAGTAACGTCGCGCCGGATGGAGCATCGACGGCGTGAGCCGGCCCCCGGCATCTTCCGCCTAATCCTTCCCTTGCCGTTCCCTGGGCTGCACAGGGTCAACGCGTTTGTAATCGCCGGTGACGACGACGTCACTCTCGTCGACTGTGGGCTGCACGATCCCGCCCTCCCAGGTGACGGCGCATGGGCCGAACTGGTTGCCGCACTCGAGGCCAACGGGTTCGGCCCGTCCGACGTCCGCAGGTTGATCGTGACGCACACGCACATCGACCACTACGGGATGGCGGGCCGTTTCGTGAACGAGACGAGCTGTGAGCTGTGGATGCACGAGGCCGCTCATGACGAGCTGTCGGTCTATCGAGACCCGGACGGGGCGCGACGCCGCGTTGCCGAAATGCTAGCCGACCACGGTGTCGACACCGACGACATCGAGGAGCTCACCGCGTTCGAGGACTGGAGTGCGTTCGTGTACGCGGTCGTGGAGCCCACCACCTCCCTGCGGGGCGGCGAGACGTTTTCTTACGGCCCCCGCCGCTGGAACGTCGTCCACACGCCGGGGCATGCTCGCTCGCACATCTGTTTGCACGAGCCCGAAGAGGGGATCCTCATCTCCGGCGACCATCTACTGCCCTCGATCACCCCGCACATAGACTTCCGGCGTGAGGCCGACGCCGATCCACTGGGGGAGTTCTTGTCCTCACTTCAGGTTGTGGAGAAACTTGACCCGCGCTTGGTGCTGCCCGGGCACGGGCGCCCGTTCGAGGGCGGAGGCGAGCGAGCGCGCGTCGTAGCTCGCCATCACGACCGGAGGCTCGGTTCGATCCTGCAGGTCATCCGGCACGAACCGCACACCGCCAGCGAGATCAGCGATGCGATCTTCGGCACCGGTCTTCTCGACTTCCATCGTCGGCTCGCTCTCGGCGAAGCCTTGGCCCACCTCGCCTACTTGCGGGAGCGCGGTGAGGTTGAGCGTGTCGTCGACGACGATGGTCGGTACCGGTATCGGAAGGCCGTGCGGAGCCGGGGTGCAAGCGACGAGTGAGCTCACTGTCGATCTCCGACGCCTCGTCGGTCGTCTGCTTCCCGGGTTCGGGGCCGGTACGCGGGGATGGGTTCGACGGCATCCAGATCGTCGAGAACACGTCGGTGGTCTGCGAGGGCCCGCGGATCACCGGTCTCGGGGATGGAGCCGGCGAGGTCGTGTTCGACGCGCGCGGCTGCACGGTCGTTCCCGGCTTCGTCGACTGCCACACGCACCTGCCCTTCTTCGGCTGGCGTGCCGACGAGGACGCCGCCCGGCTGGCCGGCCGCCGTTACGAATCCTTGCATCAGTCGGAGGGCGGCATCTACCGGTCCGCACGCATGCTCGCGTCGGCAACGGACGAAGAGGTGCTCGAATTCGCCGCCGGCCTCGCCGGCGCGATGCTTCGATCGGGGACCACGGCGTTTGAGACGAAATCGGGCTACGGCCTGTCGGTCGAGGCCGAGCTGCGCGAGCTTCGCCTCGCGTGCGACCTGGCGGGCAGAGTTCCCCAGACGATCGTCGCTACTTGCTTGGCCGCGCATGCGATCCCCGCGGGGATGTCGGCTGGGGAGTGGATCGGGATGGCCGCCGAGCGGCTTCTTCCGGCCGTCGCCGGCGAGCGCCTGGCCTCGGCCGTCGACATCTACGTCGAGTCGATTGCCTTCCAGCTGGAGCATGCGGCCCGCCTTGCGAAGGAAGCCGAGGCGCTCGGTTTGGGCATGCGCATGCACGCCGATCAGCTCGAGGACGGTCAGGCCGCCGCGTTCGCGGCCCGCTGGGGCCTCGTCTCCGCCGACCACCTGAACCACACGTCGCGCGAGGCCGTGGGGGACCTCGCCGCAGGTGACACGGCCGCAGTGTTGCTTCCCGGGGCGACCTTCACTCTGCGGCAGGCGACGAAGCCTTCGGCCCGCGACCTGATCGAAGCCGGGGCGATCGTGGCCCTCGGAACCGATCTGAACCCGGGGACGTCGCCGATCCACTCGATGCCATTCGTGGTCGCGCTCGCGTGCAGGCTGTATGGGCTGCGCCCGCTCGAGGCCCTTGCCGCCGCTACCGTGAACGCGGCGTACGTCCTGCGACTCCATGACGAGATCGGACGCATCGGCCCGGGCTATCGCGCCGACCTGGTAGTTCTCGATGCTCCGAGTTTCGACTTCGTCGCCTACCGCCCCGACCACGACCACGTGCTCGCGGTGTTCTGCGGCGGCGAGCCCGCGTACATCTCCGAACGGGCCGAAAAGCGGCTGCGACGTTAGTGCAGGGAACCGATTTGTTCCTCGACCGCAGCCACGAGGGCTCCAGAGTCGATCAATTCGCTCACCGCGACGATGTCGCCCGACAGCGGGCGATCTTCGTCGAGCTTCGCGGATACGGATCGAACGGCCGCGAGGGCTGCGCCGGTGCCGGGAGCGGGATCGTGATCTCGATAACCCAGTCCCTGGGCCGCGGCGAGGGCCTCGATCGCGATCACGTTGGCGGTTTTGGAAAGCATGTCGTAGGTCTTCCTAGCGGCGGTCGCTCCCATGCTGACGTGATCTTCCTGG
Organism: Actinomycetota bacterium; assembly: GCA_050694175.1. Classification (GTDB taxonomy): domain Bacteria; phylum Actinomycetota; class CADDZG01; order CADDZG01; family WHSQ01; genus JBOGXA01. The sequence continues at coordinate 115,744 of JBOGXA010000004.1, read as the reverse complement.
CCTGCGGACGTCGAGATCGAGTCTGAGGATGCCGGAAAGCTGTGCGCGCGATTCTCGGACGTGAGCGACGCGGCGGTGTAGTGAGCGATCATGAAACCGGTGCGGCGGCCGGGATCCTCGGTCAGAAAAGCGGGCAGCCCGTTGCTCAGGTCGGGATCGACCAGGCGCGCGATGCGGCGCTCTGCGATGGTCGCGTATCCGGTCGCGCAAAGCCCAAGATGATCGAGTGACAGCCCAAGCGCCTCGCCGTGGAAGTTCCCGCCCGAGATGATCTCGTCTGACTCCACGATCACGCTTGGGTTATCGATCGCCGAGTCGAGCTCGGCTCGCAGCGTCGTGCCGACGTAGCCGAACGCGTCTCTGTAGGCGCCGTGCACCTGCGGGATGCAGCGCAGGGAGTATGCGTCCTGCACGAGGTGATCGGAATCTCGATGAGAGGCAACTATTGCGCTGTTCTCGAGCAGGCGGCGGAGGTTGGCGGCGACGAGGAGAGCCCCGCGATGCTTGCGCAGTCCGATCAGGCGCTCGGCGAACGCGCGATCCGTGCCGAGGCAGGCCTCCACGCTCATGGCCGCAGTCACGTCGGCCGCGCGCGCGAGTCGCTCGGCGCGGTGGAAGCCCAAGATCCCGAGTGCGAGCATCGCCTCGGTTCCGTTGATGAGCGCGAGGCCCTCCTTGTGGGTGAGGCCGAGCGGTTCCAGGCCGGCGCCAGCCAGGGCCGCCGCCGTGCCGATGTCCCCTCCGTCGCCCTCGACGCGACCCTCGCCGATGAGAGGGAGCGCGAGGTGAGCGAGTAATGCGAGATCACCGGATGCGCCGAGTGATCCGTGACAGGGGACGACGGGATGGATGCGCGCGTTGAGCATGTCGACGAGGCGCTCGGCAAGTGCCACCCGCACCCCCGAAGCGCCGAGCGCAAATGTGCGCGCCTTCAGCACGAGCATGGCCCGGACGATCTCGGTCGGGAGCGGCGCGCCGACGGCGGTGGCGTGCGAGCGGAGGAGATCACACTGGAGGCGAGCGGCGTCCTCGGGATCGATGCGGACCGTCGCGAGATCGCCGATCCCGGTGTTGATGCCATAGGTAGGCCGGGCGGAGGTCGCGGCTCGCTCTACGACCGCACGCGCCTGCTCCATACGCCGGCCGGCATCGGGTGAAAGGGCGACTTTTGTACCCCCGGCGACGGCGACGACGTCGTCGAACGAAAGCGGCTCACCAATGACAACGGGCATCGGCGCAAACTCTACGGGAGGAAGCCCCGGGTACGGTAGACGCATGAAGGCGATCACCGGCGCCCGGGTGCGACTCGACGAGGGATGGCGCCGGGGCGACGCCCTGTTGGTCGATGGGGACCGCATCCGCGATGTCGTGCCCGTGGCCGAGGTCGCCTCGGCGATCGAGGTCGAGGACTGGGGCGACGTCGCGATCGTTCCGGGTACGGTCAACGCCCACGGCCACGCCTTCCAGAACCTGTTGAAGGGTTTTGCAGACGATCGGCCGTTCGCGTCGTGGCGCGATCACGTCCTCTATCCGTTCTCTGATCGCCTCGACGGGGAATCGATCTACGCGGGGGCCCTGTTCGCGTTTGGGGAGGCGCTCCTCGCCGGTACCACGACGACGGTCGACTTCTTCTATCTGCACGACGGATCGAACGTCAACGCCGAGCACGTTATCCGCGCCGCCAACGACATCGGCATCCGGCTCGTGCTGGCCCGCGCCTTCTACGATCCCGACGCCCCGACGCGCGCGCCGCAACGTTACCGGGAGGACGCCTCCGCAGCCGCGGCGCGCTGCGTCGAACTCGCGGCAGCTCACGCCGGCGACGCACTCGTCTACGTGCAGCCCGCTCCGCACTCGTTGCACGCGGCCTCGCCGAAGACCGTTGCGGCGGCGCTCGAGGTTGCCGGCGAGCTGGATGCGCCCTGCCACCTCCACCTCGCCGAGGCGGCTTACGAGCGCGACCAGATCGAAAAGAGGTACGGCACCACGCCGGTGCGGCTTCTTGCCGCCGAAGGATTGCTGACGGATCGCCTGGTCACGATCCACACCGTGTGGGTCGACGACGACGAACTTGACCTGATTGCGGCCGCGGGGGCCGGGGTCGTGCATTGTCCGGGAGCCAACGCGTTCCTGGGCGATGGGATCGCCCGCGTCCCGGAGATGCTCGCCCGCGGCATACCGGTCGCGCTCGGACCCGACGGCGGCTGCGCGAACAACCGCCAAAGTGTCTTCGACGAGATGCGGCAGGCGACTCTGATGGCCAAGGCCCGGCTCACCGACGGGGGAGCGCTCGACGCGACCACCGCATTCGCGTTGGGCACGGCCGGGGGTGCCGGCTTGCTACGCATCGACACCGGCCGGATCGCCCCCGGGTGTCTGGCCGATCTCGTCGCACTCGACCTCGACGATCTCTCCCTGCAGCCGCTGATCACACTCGAGCACCAGATCGTGAGCTCGATGCAGCAAACCGCTATCGCCCGAGTGATGGTCGGGGGCGAGGTCGTCGTCGACTCCGGCCGGCTCGTGAAAGTGGACGCGGCCGCGATCCGAGAGCTGGTGGCGGACGCGACCGCCGGCTGGACGCGTCCCTGACTCACCTCAGCAGGTTCGCCGAGTGGTCGTGCGCTATCGCATCACGACAGCACCGGACCACTCGAGGCAGGGCAGACGCTCATGCGGCCGCTCGCCTCGCCCCGATCCTCCACCGCAACAGCGCCGCGCATCCGAGGGCGACTACCAGTGCAGCCGCGGCGACGACGCGTGCGGGCGCCGATGACGACCGGTCCTCGAGGGCGCGGCCGCGTCCCGTATCACTCGGCGAACCCACCGCTTCGCGTGTCTCCGGCACGTACTCGTCGACAGCCGAGCCGGTCACCCGGAAGCGTCCATAGGAGAAGCACTGCCGCTTGCTTACGCAGACGTACACCCCATAGCCGCCGTTAGGCACCTGCGGGACGGTGAAGGTGGCCCGCAGCCGACCGGCTCGCTCCGGTGCGGCGTCCAGGGCAAGGACCCCAGGACGCGACGAGGCCCGCCCGAACCGTTCGGGGATCTCCGCCGTGGGCCCAAGGCGCTTCTTGGACGCGACCAGAAAGATCCGGAAATGGCGCACGGGGCCCACGGGGTCCCCCCACGCGGCGGTGACCTGCACCTCGCCCCCGGGCGTGGCCGTGCTCGGGCTGAGCTCGACCATGATCTTCGCCCCAGCCGTCCCGGACAGGACGACTGTGATCGCCAGCCCCAAGAAAAGGATTGTCCCCGGCCTGTGCACGCCGATCTCCTTTTTGTTGGCTTTCCACTGGGTACACCGAAGTCTCGCGAGGGGTTCCCCCACGGCCACGCCCTGCCGTGATGACTAGTCATTACCCACCACACGAAACGGGTAAAAAGCCGCGAATCGACTAAGGTAAAAAGCAACGAAAACCGTCGCTCGAGTATTCGGTTTGAGGCCGAGCCTGCCGAAATAAAGCAATAGGCCGGCTTGATAGGAGGAGTAGGGACACGTGGCTGAGGTTTTGATCACGGACGACTCGCCCGTTCTACGGGCCCTGATGGTGCGCGCGCTCACAACCATCGGTCACAAGGTAACGATTGCGGAGGACGGGCAGGTGGCGATCGAGCTCCTCGACAAATGGGCCCCCGACCTGATGGTCCTCGACGTCGAGATGCCCCGGCTGGACGGCTATGGGGTGCTGCGCGAGATGCGCCGGCGAGGCCTCTTCCGCCACACCCGCGTCCTCATGCTCACGTCGTTGAGCAAGGAAAAGGACTGGTACAAGGCCTACAAGCACGGGGCTCACCAGTACCTCACGAAGCCTTTCAAGCCCGAGGAGCTTGCTGAGACGGTCGTCTGGCTCCTCGAGCTCACGGGCGAGCAGGCCGCCGACCACCGCGAGAAGGAGCTGGAGCGCGCCGAGCTACTGGCCCGGGTCGAGGCGGTGTTCGCACCTCCTCAGGGTGCCGCGACCGGCATCTGAATTACGTAGCGCGCGTCGTGCAGGCAGGGTCGACCCGAGCGGGAGGTTAGGTCGCGCAGCGCACCGAGAGCACCGGCGCGATGTTGTCCGCGACCACGCCCCAGCTCTCGCCTCCGTCGGAAGATCCGAAGACGGTGCCTCCCGTCGTCCCGAAATAGAGTCCGAGCGGGTCGCGACCGTCGTGGCAGAAAGCCTGCCTCAGAATCGTGAGATAGGCGTCCGAGGACGGGAGGCCGTTGCCCAGGGGCTGCCACGACTCGCCCCGATCGCGCGTCTCGAAGACGCGCACTGCTTCTTCGCTCGTGACTCGGTCCCCGTCGGAGTTCAGGGGGATGACGAAGGCCCTCGCGGGGTCGTTGGGGTCGAGCGCCAACGGAAACCCGAAGTCGGACGGGAGCCCGGCGGCGATGTCGGTCCACGTTTCTCCGGCGTCATCCGAGCGGTACACACCGCCGTGGTACTGCATGTAGAGCGTGGAGGGGTCGAGCGGTGGCCGGTGCATGTTGTGGATGCAGTGATCGAGCGTGTCGACGCGCGCCTCTTCGGGCATGTAACCAGGGATCAACCCCTTGACGCCGGGGCGCCACGACCGTCCGCCGTCGTCGGTGAGCCACACGCCCGCTGCGGAGATGCCGACAGCCATGCGGTTGGGATCGCCCGGCCACGTGCAGATCGAGTGCAGGCACAGGCCTCCCCCGCCCGCCTGCCACTTCGGCCGGCTCGGGACATCCCAGAGGGCTCGGTTCAGCTCCCACGATCGGCCACCGTCCTCGCTGCGGTAGAGGGCCGCCGGCTGGACCCCCGCCCACAGCACCCCGTCCTCCTCCCCCGTCGTGATTACCCACGTGCGGTCGACCGAGGCACCGGTGTCCTCGGGGAAGTCGGGCCCGTCCGCCTCTGCCCACTCTCCCAGCGGATCGTCGGCCACGAACAGATGGGGCCCGTACTGGCCGTGTGTGACCGACGCGACGTAGGTGCCGCTCCGCCGGTCGCGCATCGCGAACTCGACGTCGGTACCCTCGAACACCCGTGCCACGGTCTCCATGCGTTGACCGCGGAGGCCGCGCAGAACGAACAGTCCCTTTCTCGTGCCGACGAGGAGCTCTGCATCGTCCGCCCCTCCCGAGATTGCCCCGATGATGTGGATCTCGTCGCGCTCGGCCACCGACGCTTCGGCCGGTACGCGCTCACCGTTGAGGAACACGTTCACGTGGCGACGGATCGAGCCCTGTTCGTCGAGCACCCAGCCGGTTGCGTCCGGATGCCGGCGCTCGAACTCCCTGAGCACGTCTTTGATCGTCTCTCCGCCGATCTCGATGCTTGCTGCACCCGCGAGCTCGCGCAAGGGAGCGCGCAGATTGACGGTTGCCATCAGTCGCGTACCTCCGGTTCGATGGGGATGCGCAGCGACCTTTCGCTCGCCACTTCAACCGCTCGTGAGTATCCCGCGTCCGCGTGTCGCAAGACACCGAGCCCCGGATCGCAGTCGAGCACTCGCTCCAGCCGGGCCCCGGCATCGGGAGTGCCGTCCGCGACGACCACCATCCCCGCGTGGATGGAGTAGCCGATCCCCACTCCGCCGCCGTGATGTACGGCCACCCAGTGCGCGCCCGCAGCAGTGTTGAGGAGCGCGTTGAGGATGGGCCAGTCGGCGATCGCGTCCGATCCGTCGATCATTCCCTCCGTTTCGCGGTAGGGAGATGCAACCGAGCCGGTGTCGAGGTGGTCCCGGCCGATGACGATCGGCGCACTGACCCGACCAGACGAAACGAGATCATTGAAGGCGAGGCCCGCCCTCGCCCGATCTCCGTAGCCGAGCCAGCAGATCCTCGCCGGCAAGCCCTGGAACGCCACGCGCTCGGACGCCATTTTGATCCAGCGCCCGAGACGTTCGTCTTCGGGAAAAAGATCGAGGATTGCGCGATCGGTTGCGGCTATGTCGGCGGGGTCACCAGAGAGCGCGGCCCACCGGAACGGGCCCTTTCCCTCGCAGAAGAGCGGGCGGACGTATTCAGCGACGAAGCCGGGGATGTCGAACGCGTCCTCGACCCCCGCCTTGACCGCCTGGGCTCTGATGTTGTTGCCGTACTCGACGCAGATCGCGCCCTGTTTCTGCATCCCGAGCCACGCCTCGACATGAGTCCCGATGGATTCGAGCGACCGCTTGACGTAGGTGTCGGGATCCTGTGTGCGTAGATCGGCCGCCTCGTCGATCGGCACGCCCGCCGGCACGTATCCGTCGAGGGGGTCGTGCGCGGACGTCTGGTCGGTGACGACATCGGGCAGCCAGCCGCGCGCAAGCAGGTCCGGCAGCACGTCGGCCGCGTTTCCCAGCAGGCCGATCGACTCGGCGCGACCGGCGGAGCGCGCATCTTCGGCCCACCCGATCGCTTCGTCGAGTGACTCCGTCGCCCGATCGAGATAGCGCGTATCAAGCCGGCGTCTAATGCGCGCAGGGTCCACCTCCACGCATAACGCGACGCCCTCGTTCATGGTCACGGCCAGCGGCTGTGCGCCGCCCATGCCCCCGAGTCCGGCGGTGAGCACGACCATCCCCTTCAGGCTCCCGCCGAAATGGTGGGTCGCGAGCTCGGCAAGCGTCTCGTAGGTGCCCTGCAAGATGCCCTGCGTGCCGATGTAGATCCACGAGCCCGCCGTCATCTGGCCGTACATCGTGAGGCCCATGGCCTCGAGGCGGTGGAACTCGTCCCAGTTCGCCCATGCCGGCACGAGCATCGCGTTGGAGATGAGCACTCGCGGGGCCCGCTCGTGTGTTCTAAAAACCCCAACGGGCTTGCCCGACTGGACGAGGAGGGTCTCGTCGTGATCGAGGCGCTCGAGTTCGGCGACGATCGCGCGGAACGCGTCCCACGATCTCGCCGCCCGCCCCGATCCGCCGTAGACGACGAGGTCCTGAGGCCGCTCCGCGACCTCGGGGTCGAGGTTGTTCATGAGCATCCGGAGAGCCGCTTCCTGGGGCCACCCCCTGCACGTGATCTCGGTTCCCCGGGGCGCCCTCACGGATTCCATGATTCGTGACATTGTCTCTCTATACTGCCGAATGTCATAGGTCCCCAATCAGGAGCCGTTCCGGTGAGAGAGACGACACCCCAGGTTGAGCTGATCGCCCGCCCGTCGGTCGATCTGAGCGCCCTCGAGCGCTACCTGAAGACGGTCGGGGGGGAGTCGTGGCTCCAGATGCGCAAAGAGCAGGAAGACGGTCTGAATCCCGGGCAGCTGCTCGTGGAGGCGGCGGGGAGGGCGTGCTATCGGTCGTGGGAAGAAGGGCTGAATCCGAACGTGAAGCGGGTGCGCCGCGACCAGAAGGACTACTTTTTGAACATCCTCAGGTCGGGCCACGGCTCGGTGCTGGAGCACTCCAACTACTCGTTCGTCCTCTGGGACGTCTCAAGGGTGTTCACCCACGAACTGACTCGACATCGCGCCGGGTCCGCGTTCTCGCAGGAAAGCCTCCGGTTCGTGCGGCTGAACGAGATTCCTTTCCGCATACCCGAGGTCCTCGAGTCGCTCCGCCCGCAGATCATCTCCATACTCGAGACACTCGACGAGTTCCAGATCTCGGCCGCCGAGCACTTCGGGCTCGATGAGGAAGGCGTCTCGTTTCACGACAAGAAGACGATCACGTCCGCGCTGCGGAGGCTTGCGCCCGAGGGGGTGTCGACGATGATCATCTGGACGGCGAACGTGCGCACGTTGCGCCACGTGATCCAGGCCCGTACCGATCCCGGCGCGGAAGAGGAGTTGCGGTTCGTCTTCAACAAAATCGGTGAGATCATGCGAGCCGAGGCGCCGTTGCTATTCGGAGACTTCGTCGTCAACGACGGCGCATGGGTCACCGACTATCGCAAGGTCTAGCGCGACCTGTTGATCCTCGCCGACGCCTTCAAGTTCCAAGTCGACCCGTTGTCGTGGACGATCCTGCCCACGTTCGACATCGGCCCCTTGTCCCTATCCCCCCACGGGCTCGGCATCGCGGTCGGCTTCTTCATCGGCGCCCAGTTCATGGTCAGGCGGGCGCGCCGGCTGGGCGGGCCCGCCGAGGGCGACATCTGGAACATGCTCTTCTACTGCCTGCTCGGCGCAATCGCCGGCGCGCGGCTCGCCTACGTGCTCGGTCACTTCTCGGAGGTGACCGACGGAGGCGACGACCTCCTCGGGATCTTCAAGGTGTGGGAGGGCGGTATCTCGTTGCTGGGCGGCATCACGGGAGGCGCGCTGGCCGGGCTTCCGTACGCGCGAGTGCACAGGATGGGCTTCTGGCGCACGGCGGACCTCGTGGCCCCCGGCCTCGCGCTCGGCATCGCGGTCGGCCGCATCGGCGATCTCATCATCGGAGACCACCTTGGCAAACGAACCGACTTCTTTCTCGGCTGGCGCTGTCTCGGAGAGGCGGGGGAGGGCGCGGCTCAATCGGCAGACGCCTACCGTCAGGCGGTCGCCGCGGGCGAGCCGCCCTCGATCGGATGCTTCGACGTGACCGTTCACCAGACCGCGCTCTACGACTTCGTCTCGAGCTGGGTCCTGTTCGGCGTTCTTCTGTGGCTCGGACGCAGGGTTAAGCGCAGGGGACTTCTCGCCGTGACGTTCGTAATCTGGTACGGGGCGATGCGCGTGATAACGGACTTCCTGCGAGTCGACAAGCGCTACTTCGGGCTTACGGGGAGCCAGATCACCGCGCTCGTGCTTGGTCTGGTGTGCGCCTATCTGCTCGCTCGCTACCGGGGGGCGCCGCCCCGGTACGCCGAACCGCCCGGGCCTCCGACTACGGAGGGTGATGAAAGTGCGAGCCAAATCGCAGCTACGGGGGATTCGACTACGGAGCGTAGTGGACAATCCGGCCCCGACGGCGCATAGGTGGCACCATAGGCGGCGAGGAATCCTTCATAACGCCCGTCGACGAGAGGAGTGAGCAGGGTGGCCGACACGTACAACGGTTACTGCGTGAAGTGCCGCGAGAAGCGCGACTTCCAGGGTGAGGTCAAGGAGCTGGCGAACGGCTCCAAGGCGGCACAGGGGTCCTGCCCCGTATGCGGGACCAAGATGACCCGGATGCTGCCGAAGAACGCGTAACCTCACCACACGACGTCAGCAGGGGCCGCCCCTCAGGGGCGGCCCTTTGCCTGTGGTCGTCGGCCGGTGTCGATGGGGACGTCCCGACCGGTTGCGAGCGGTCGCAGTGCGACTCGTGACAACCACTCACGAGGTGTCGCAGTGCGACTCGTGACAACCACTCACGAGGTCTGTCCCGCCCTCAGTCCGGTGGCGTCGCCCATGCCGGGCACCGATCCTGGAACGCGCACGACATACAGAACGGCGAGGGACGAGGTCGCCAGTCGCCGGTCGTCGTGGCCCTCCGGATGGCCGCGCCGAGCGCCTGAACCTGGCGCTCGAACGCGATCAGCATGGGCTGGGCCGGGTTCAATGTGAGCACCGCGGGGTCGGACAGGTACACGAGACGGATCTCTTTGGGCATGATGCCGAAAGCCCGCCAACACACGAGCGCGTAAAAGCGAAGACCGAAGAACGCCGCCAGCTCCCGGGCAGCCCCCGGCACTCGTCCGGTTTTGTAGTCGGTCAGGATCCATGATCCGTCGGGCCGCTCCTCGAGCCTGTCGATTACCCCGCGCAGATGCACGTCCGGAAGCTCGTACTCGACCCACCATTCGAGACGGGTGACGTTGAGCGAGCGCGGATCTTCGAGCTTGAAGTAGTTGCGAAGCATGGCGCGAGCATCGTCGAGCCAGTGCTCTTCCTGCACGAGGGTCAGGCTCTCGGGACGGATCTCGGGCTCCGCTCGAACCTCGGCCCACAAGGAGTCGAGGAGCTCGTAAGCCCGCTCGGGAGTGCGCGCGGGGGCGCTCTCGGCGAAGAGCCGCTCGAGCACGGCGTGGACAAGTGAACCCCGCGCCGCGGCACCGGATACCGGTTCAGGCAGCCGATCGACCGCGCGGAACTTGAAGAGCTGGGGGCAGCTCTTGAAATCCGTCGCGCCCGACGGGGACAGCTTGACGAGGGTGCCGTCCACGCCCCAAACACTAGGGGCGAGGGAGGTGGGACCGGCGGATTTAGCCGGCCGATTTCACCTCAGAGCCGCGTCAGGAAGTCGGCAAGCCCGCCGTTGAATGCCTGGGGGTCTTCGAGGCTGGAGAGATGTCCGGCGTCGGGGATCACGACGAGTTGGGACCCGGCGACGTGTTCGTGGATCTTCCGGGACATCTCCGGCGGGGTAAGCCCGTCGTGCTCGCCGACTATCACGGTGCAGGGAACATCGATGCCGGCCAGGTCCGCCGTCGAGTCGGGACGTTTCTTGAGCGCTTCCAGCGCGCCGATGTATCCGGCAGCCGGTTGGTTCATGAGCGAGCGCGCTCGCTTGACGACGTCCGGTTTCGCCTCGCGGGTCGTCTCCGACAGAAGGGCAGTGGTGAGCGCGTCCGCAAGCTCTTCGATGCCGTTGTCTGCGACCTGCTGCTGCTGACCGGTGCGTTTCTCGACTCCCTCGGGAGCGTCCGCTTCGGCGCGCGTGTCGGCCAGGATCAGGCCGGCGACGGCGTCGCGGTAACGACGCCAGAACTCGAACGCGACGTAGCCGCCCATTGAGAGCCCGCACAGAACAGCGCGCTCGACGCCGGCGTCGTCCAGGGCCCCCTTGACGTCCCGGGCGAAGATGGACACGGAGTAAGAGTCGCGGTCCTCGGGCGCGTCGGAGTCTCCGAACCCCCGCAGGTCCACCGTCACCAGACGTGCGCGATCCCGGAGCGCTTCCACCTGCGGCTCCCACATCTCGGCGCTAAGAGGGAACGCGTGGATGAAGACCACCGGCGTCCCGCTACCGCCCGTGTCCGTGTAGGAGATCCGTACCCCGTCGACCTCCGTTGTTCCCATATGCGCGCCTCCTGGTGTTGGTGATGGACTGCGCGGCAGGATACTGCCCGGAACAAAAGCAAGGGCCCCCGCTGTGGCGGGGGCCCTTGGAACAATCGGGTGTGTCGGTCAGGCGACCTTCGAAACCGTGGTCGCCCTGCGATGGCCGATGATCTCGGCGAGGTGCTCGAAGACCTGCGGAGTTGCGTAGCCTGCGGCGGCGATCATGAGGCCGGTTCCCACATAGCCGAGTGCCTCGGAACGAACCGGGATGCCCCACTGCGAGAACAGCGAGAACTCGAGCGCCCATGCTACGACCGCGCCCAGGGCGATGGTAAGCACCGTCTGGATCTTCGTCAGGTCCACGTACTCGTTGAGCATGTCGATCAGCTTGAACGTGCCGATTCCGAGCAGCAAAACGATTGCGAACTCGTACACCTTACGTACCTCCTGGTTTACGCGGCCCCATTGGCCGTTGTGAACTCTTGGACGGCGCCACCCGTGCAATGGTTACAGGCGATGGGAACAAATCGGCCGGTAAGGGACGTCTGAGGGGCATGAAACGGAACCCTACAAGGGCTCTTTTAATCGTCTTCGTCCTTGCAGCCGCGGCCGCAGCGTGCGGGGAACCGTCGCCAGGATCCGGATCGGGATCTGGAGGAGGGAGCTCCGACGGGCTTGACAGGCTGCGCATCGAGGTGCGTGCCCACGCCAAGGCCGAGCCGAAGACCGCAACCCTGACCTGTGGGATGGCTCCCGGGGACGCGACCGGCTTTCTCGAGGATGCGGAATCCGCCTGCGACGCGATGCGAAAGAGCGAACAGCTCTTAATGCACGGGCCGCCGAACAACATCGCCTGCATCGAGATCTATGGGGGGCCGCAGGAGGCCCGCATCACGGGCACGATCGAGGGCGAGAGGGTCGATTTGGAGGTGACGCGCCGGGACGGCTGCGCGATCGCGGTGTGGGATGAGCTTCAGCCTCTGCTGGGGTCTCCCGTCAACTGAACCTTCCGTCTGCGTGGCAGCTTCAAGATCAATTGAGACCTCGCCCAACTCGTCGCACTCAGTCCAACAGGTTGTGATTTCGGGCGACAAGTTTCGGAAACTAGCGCTCTCGTTCCGCCAGCCGTACCGGAAAGTTGACGCGGGCCACAGCACGATCGTCGAGCACGAAGACGACACGGTAGTCATCGGCCGTGTAGTCCACGTGCAGGTCCGCAACCTCGTCCTCGAGCCTCTCGATGTGGCCGCTGTTCGCGATGTGAAGCTCGCGGGGCGCACTCTCGTACATGCTCGTGCCCCCCGGCGACTCGATTCTCCATTGCTCGGTGAACGTTCCCTTGTCGTCCCCCCACGCGCGCAAGACGAGGAATGCCCCCGCTATGCCCGGTTCGTCGGCGACCACCACATCGTTGTGCAATCCCGGATGCAAACGTCCCCCGCGGATGAAGAAGATCTCGCGGTCGATGACTTTTGCGTACTGCAGCCGGGCGCCCATCGAACTCCTTTCCTCCGTCGTTCTAGTCGGGGAAGATCTCCATCGTGACGCTCTGCTCGATCAACGCTTTCTGCAGGGTCTCGAGGCCGACGGCCTCGACGGGAGCGAGCACACCAGACCGGCCGTAGTCATCCGCCGCCATCGTAAGCGCGCCGTGTGCGAGCAGTTCGGCGGTGAGCCCGTACACGTCTCGGCCCATTAGGACGACGTTCCTCCATTTCTCCCCAGCCCTTGCCTCGGCGAGAATCGTCCAGCGTGCTTCCCGCCCCTTGCCCTCGGGTCCTTCCGGGATACGTTCCACTATCCGCTCGATCAGCCAGCGGCCGGGAGGTGTGCGTTGGATCTCTCGGACCAATGGCGTGGCGTACTTCATCCCGAGTCGCTGCGGGCCGCCGACTGTGACGTAGGTGCGGAATCGTCTGAGCGAAAGATGCATGGGAACGATGTAGCCGCTGGCAAGCGGGAAGGCGATGGCGAGCCGGGGGCCCAGCGGCAGCGGCATGGGTGCCCATCGTTTGTCGGCTCCGGTGGTCACTTCAACCGCGCGGCCGTCCTCGATCCGGCGACCCGTCGAGGTGAGGATGCCGAGCGCGGACCGCACTGTGCCGCGTGAGCCGGTGCTCGGGACCGCGTAGGTGAGAACGAGCTCCGCGTCTGCGAGTCCGTCGGTCGCCAGTGTCGCCGCCACATCCGCCGGTACCTCGTCGAAGCCCATGGCAGGCGCCATCGCGATGCCGGCGGCATGGGCCTCCTCGTTGCGGTGAACCAGTCGATCGATGAAGGTCCCTTCACCGGTCGAATCGATGTAATGGACGCCTGCCTGCAACGCGGCCTCTACGGCCGTCTCGCCAAAGTCGCTGAATGGGCCGACGCACGTGATCAACACACGCACGCCGTCGAGGGCGCCCAGAAGCGAGTTGAGATCCCCGGCCTCGGCGACGCGGGACTCGGGATTACCGGTGTGCCGGGCGAGCTCGCGCAGTTTCGTCGCGTTGCGACCGGCGATCGCGAAATCGGCGCCGCGTCGCGCAAGGGCGTGGGCGGTGAGGCGGCCGGTGTAGCCGGTGGCGCCGAAGAGAAGGATCTGCGGCATCAGCCGAGCCTACTCGTGCGGTTAGCCTCTCCGCACTGAAGGACGACCGCGAGGGGATTCGAGTGAGCACTGCCGAGCTGTCGGGAACGGTCCACCTCCTGCGCCACGGCGAGGTGGAGAACCCGGGCGGCATCATCTATGGGCGACTGCCGGGTTACAACCTGTCGGAGCGCGGGCGGGAGCAAGCCGAAGAAGCTGCGGGACACCTCGCGGACAACGACATCGGAGCGGTGTGGTCGAGCCCGCTCGAACGAGCGCGCGAGACGGCCGACGTGGTTGCAGCCCCTCACGGCCTCGAGGTCCACGTCGACGAGCGATTGATCGAAAGCGGAACGGAGTTCCAAGGGGTCGGTCGCAGCATCCGCGCTTTTCTGATGTCCCCGCGCTTGTGGTGGACACTGCGAAGCCCGTGGAAGCCGTCGTGGGGTGAATCCTTCTCGGAGATCCGGGGGCGCATGCTGGCTGCGGTGACCGACGCACTGGCGGCGGCAGAGGGCCGCGAGGTCGCTCTTGTATCTCATCAGACTCCGGTCGTCGTCGCGCGCCTCGCACTGCAGGGCCGGCGAATTCCGCCATGGGTAAGCGGCATCCCCTGCCGGACGGGATCTGTCTCTACCGTCGTCCTGACCGAAGGGAAGATGGCAAGCGGATCGTACTTCGCCCCCACCGCGTAAGGAACGTCCCTTCCCCTCCGGAGTGAGACCGATTCCGCCCTCCCCCGAAGGGCGACCGGGTAGGTTGCTTCGATGTCCTCTTACGACATCGTTGTGGTTGGGGCCGGACACAACGGTCTCGTGTGTGCCGCGTACCTGGCCCGCGCCGGACTCAGTGTCGTGGTGCTCGAGCGCTCCGACAGGATCGGTGGAGCGTGCGTCACCGAGGAGCTGTTCGAGGGCTTTCGGATGTCGAGCGCCGCCTACTCGTTGTCACTCCTTCGTCCGGAGGTTATCGACGACCTGGAGCTGGAGCTCGACGTCAGATTCGCGGATCCGGCCGTGTTCGCGCCGATGGACAACGGCCCGGGTCTGCTGCTGTGGCGCGATTCCGCGGCCAGGCACCGGGCCATTGGCGAAGTCTTCGGCGCCGACGCGGATGCTTACGATGACTTCTGCGCGCTGTTCGGTGAGGCGGCTGCGCAGCTTCGTCCGCTGTTTTCGTATCCCGCAACCCGTCGGCACGTGCGCCGTGCGTTCAAGAAGTCGGCGTTCGACGATCTCTTTGCCAAGACGATCGATGGATCGATCGCGGACGTCTGCGAGGAGTATTTCGAATCCGACGTCATGAAAGGCATCATGGCGTCGCAGGGGATTCTGGGTTCCACGGCCGGCCCCCGCACTCCCGGGACCGCCTACATCTTCCTGCATCACTTTCTCGGGACGTTCACGGGTGCGCCGGGGGAGTGGGCTCTCGTTCGCGGCGGAATGGGAATGGTCACCGAGCAGCTGGCGGAGGCGGTCCGGCGCGCGGGCGGCGAAATCCGTCTCGAGGCAGAGGTTGCCGGGCTCAAGCTCGACGGCCGACGCCGTGCGTCGGGGGTCGTGCTAACCGGAGGGGAAGAAATCGATGCGCGCGCGGTCTGCTCGAACGCAGACCCCCACAGGACGGTTGCTCTGTTTCCTCGCGGGTCGCTCCCGGCCGACTTCGTCGCCGACGTCGAGCTTCTGTCGACGCCGGGCGCCACTCTGAAAGTCAACTGCGCGCTGTCTGGGCTTCCGGCATTCACCCACATGTCCGGTAACGCAACCGGACCCGGGCCCGAGCATCTCGGCGCGATCACCGTCGCTCCGTCGATCGAGTACCTGGAGAAGGCGTGCCTCGACGCCGCGGCCGGCCGGCCGGCCTCAGATATGTTCTGCGAGGCGTGGATCCAGTCGGCCGGCGAAGACGGACTCGCGCCCCGCGGGAAACACACACTCTCTGTGTTTGCGCAGTACGCGCCCTACGAGCTTGCAGAGGGGACGTGGGACGAGCGGCGAGAGGAAATCGGGAATCTCGTTATCGGAACACTCGAACGGTATGCCCCCGGATTGTCGGATCTGATCGAGGACCGGATCGTATTCGGCCCGGTCGATCTCGAGAGCCGCTTCGGCTTGACCGGAGGGAACATCTTCCACGGAGAACTTCTTCCCGACTGGCTATTCGAACGCAGGCCGGCGCCCGGCTGGCACCGCAACCGTCTCCCCGTCGCCGGTGCGTACCTGTGCGGCTCGGGAGCTCACCCCGGTGGAGGAGTCACAGGGGCGCCCGGGCGACTCGCGGCGCGGGCGGTTCTCGAAGACCTCGTCGCGGCGGGCTGAGGTTTCGAGCTCCCGTCTTCGGGGTACAAATCCGTTCCCCGCCACTTCAGGCGGAGATAATCCAACCTGAACGAAACGGAATCCCGTTTCGGGGAGGTGAGCAATGGGAATCGGTGTCAGTCTCTTTCTAATGGCAGCAGGAGCGATCCTGGCCTGGGCGGTCGAGGTCGAAGCTGAAGGTTTCGACCTGAACATGATCGGCATCATTCTGCTGATCGTCGGCGTCGTCGGATTGTTGCTCTCGATGTTGTTCTGGAGCAGCTTCGCCCCGTTCGGGCATCGCGACGAGCGCACGGTTGTGCGCGACCGGGAAGTGCTCTGAGGGGATCGGACCCAAGCTGTACACAGGGCGGGCCACGGGCCCGCCCTGTGCGCGCTGGTAGCGTCCGGGCGAATCTACTAGTGTTGTAGTAGACGGACCGGCCCGGCAGCCACCCAAAGACAGGGGTCGATTGCGATCCGATAGGCCCAGATCCAGAACGCTCAACCCCCTGTGGACCAAGGCACCTCTGGTGATGCTGCGGTGGCCGGGGCTGCTCACGTCTCTCACGGTGGGAACGCTGCTCCTGGCGCTTGCGGCGGCGGCCTCGCCCCTGTTCATCTCGGCCCAGACGAGCGAGTTGGTCGCCGCCGAGATCGGCTCTCCGACCCTCACCCGCTACGGCGCCGGGATCATGTACGAGACCAGCGAGCTGGGTTTCGACAGGGCCGCCCCCGGCATTGACGGCAAATCCCTGTTCAGGCTCCAGAATGAAGCCTTCGCCTCGCGAGTGGCCTCTTCTCCCCATCTCGGCTCTGTGATCGACACGGTCGTCGGCCCCGAGGTGACCGTCGCCGGTGAGACCGGGCGCCGCCTCGAACCCGGACGGCTGTTCGGACGCACCGGCGTGCTCGACCACGTTGCCAAGCTGCGGGGAGGGGACGGGGACGGAGTCTGGATCACCAACACGATTGCCGACAGTCTCAGGGTCGGCCCCGGTGATGAATTGACCCTTGCCACGGATAGAGGGGAAGTGCGCGTCCGGGTCGACGCCGTCTACAACGCGCTGAACCAGGCGCCTCGCACCGGATACTGGCGATCCTCTTCTCGTGAGATCTATGCGAGTTGCGTCGACTGTCCGTTCCCCCCGCCCTTTGTCCTGGCCGACTACGACCAGGTCGTAGAGATGGCGAAAGCTCTCGGGGTCGGCCAGGGGACCTTTCGGAGGGAGGCCCCCCTCGCACCCGATCGCGATTTCACCGTCGACGATGTGCGCGAGCTCAACGAGTTCGCGGCCGACATGCGCAGCGAGATGGCCGAGGGCCGCGGGATCGCAGACGTTATGAGCTGCTGCTTTCTCCCTACTCCCCGCGCCGGTATCGAAGTATTCGGCGCCAACTTCACAACGTTCGTCCCCCAGGTGGTACACGAGGTGGAGCGCCGGGTCGCCACAGTGGAGGGACCGGTCCAGCTGCTGCTGGTCGCGGGAATCATCGTCGCCGGGGTCGTCATAGCGGCGGCCGGCGCGTTCACGATCACGACCCGCAAGGTGGAGGCGACACTCCTCTATGCGCGCGGACGAAGTCCGGTAATGATCGCGGTCAAGGCTTGCTTGGAAGCTGTGATTCCGTGCATTCTCGGCGGGGCGCTCGGGCTTGGACTTGCCGTGTTGCTCGTGCAGAATTTCGGTCCGCCCGGGCCTATAGACGCCAACGCGCTCGCCACCGCAGTGCGCGCCGCCGCGCTGTCGGTGCCGGTTTCGGTGATCTTGCTGGGTGCGGTCTCGGCAGGTGCCTTCTCGCGGCAATCCGAACACGGCTCCGCCCGCTTCGGTTTCCTCGCACGCGTCCCGTGGGAGATCGGGGTGCTCCTGCTCGGGCTGTGGTTCTGGCTGCGGCTCGACGAGGGCGGCGCAATGGTGCACGACGAATCCCTCGAGGTCAATCGACCGAGCATCTTCTTGCTCCTGTTCCCGATCGCGCTGATCGCCGGTTTCGCGATCGTCGGAGCTCGGGCATTCAGAGCCCTCCTCGCCCAGATGCGAGAGCGGAGCGGGAGCTTCGGCTCGTCTGCCTACCTATCGATCCATCGGTTGGCGGGGGCGCGCGGGGCAACGGTTTTTCTCTTCGCCGCCTCTGCCCTGTGCATGGGCGTCTTCATTCATGCCGAGACGATCGTCGATTCATTGGAGACTACGGTCGACGCAAAGGCCAAGATCTTCGTCGGAAGCGACGTCCAGGCGACCGTAGATATCGACGACAATCCTCCGGCCGACTTTCCAATGCCCATAACCAAAGCAACGAGGGTGCCGACCGCAGGGACGATCGAGCCCGAGGGCATTCCCTTTGATCTCTTGGCAGTCGATCCCGACACCCTCGCCGACGCGGCCTATTGGCACTCGGAGTTCGGTGCCGATTCCCTGAACGAGTTGGCGGAAGCCGTTGCCGATGACGGCTCCGGACGCGTGCGGATCATCGCATCGGGTGGCCGGTTGCCTCCCGATCCCACCCTCGAGATCGACGGCCAGTCCCTCGGGGCTGAGTTAGTCGCGACCACCGACTCCTTTCCCGGAGCCTCGTCGGAACGCGTGATGCTTGTGATAGACGCCCGCGCCGCGGACCGTGTCTTCGAGGCGGGCACGCCCCTGGATGGGTCGCGCGCGTCCACCGAGTTCTGGATCAGGGGTGACCCCGATGAGGGCCTTGCCGCAGTCTCATCCCTCGACAGAGAACCCTACGAAACCCTCACAGCCAGGCAGGTAAAAGACCTCCCGTCGATCGCCGCCGTCATCGACACATTCGGGGTTCTGAACACCCTGGGGCTTGCGGCGGGGCTTCTCGTGATCGTTGTGATGTTGATGTACTTGCAAGCGCGCCAGCGAGCGAGCGTGGTGTCGTATGCGCTGTCGCGCAGGATGGGACTTCGGGATCGGAGTTACCGGCGCTCGCTCGTCCTCGAGCTCGCCGGAATGCTCGTCGTGTCCTACGCGCTCGGTGCGATCCTTGCTCTCGTTGCCGCTGTGGTCGTATCCGGGATGGTCGACCCCGTCGAAACCATTCCGCCCGCGCCGCTCTTCGTGCCACCCCGCGTTGGGCTCCCACTTGGACTGATCGCCCTGATAGGGGTGGCCATCGCAGGGGGCTGGTTTACGAACAGAAGGGCGCGGGCGACCAACTTCGCGGAGGTGATGAGGCTTGCTGACTGACGTCTCGGCCGCTCGGTGCGAGAACCTGGTGAAGACGTACAGCCAGGCAAGCGGCCAAGTCCTCGCGCTGCGCGACGTCACCGCAGATTTTCCCGCCGGAGCTCTGACCGCCGTCGTAGGACCCTCAGGGAGCGGTAAGTCCTCCTTGCTGCGACTGCTGGCGGCGATGGATCGCCCCACCTCCGGCTGGGTCAGCATCGGCGAGGTCATGGTTCATTCTGCGTCGACCAAGGAGCTGCGGCACTTGAGAAGAAGCACTGTCGGGTACGTTCTGCAGCGCCCGTCGGACAACTTCATCTCCTATCTGACCTTGGGAGAGCACCTCGATCTCGCCGCTATCGGTGCCGAGCCGTCGGGGGTCGATAACGTCGAACTACTCGCCGAGTTAGGTATCGAGCATCGCGTGAACCACCGGCCGCATGAATTGTCCGGCGGCGAGCAGCAGCGAGGTGCGTTCGCCCAGATCCTTGCCGCGGGCCCGCGGATCATCGTTGCCGACGAGCCGACCGCCGAGCTTGATAGCAGCTCCGCCCACGTCGTCGTTGAGATGGTGCGCAGGCTGGTTGAGCGGGGCGTCACGGTTGTTATCGCCACTCACGATGCAAACGTCAGCGAAGTGGCCGACAAGATCATCGAGCTGGACCACGGGATCCTGAAGCCCGCGGACGGCGACGGTTCCCGGAGACCGCCCGCCCGGCCGCGATCGGTCCCGGCGCGGCACCCGGAGCGGACGGAACTCGGCGCTCGCAGGCGGTGGAGTCGCGCCGGCTGGCAGGGTTCGCCCCTCTCGTCGCCCCCGCCGGCGCGCCGCCAGGTCGCCGAGATCCAAGAGGTTACGAAGTCCTATCGACGAGGCGATGAGGTCGTGCACGCGCTGAAGGATGTGTCTTTCGACCTCAACACCGGTGAGGTGGTGGGCCTCGTGGGGCGATCGGGCTCGGGTAAGACAACGCTATTGAACGTGATCGCGGGGTGGGAGGAGCCGGACGGGGGGCGCGTTCGTTGGTCCAACGGGGTGGAGATGGAGTCATTGCTGTCGTGGTCGGATGTGTCGGTCCTTCCACAGAAGCTGGGACTGCTCGACGAGCTCAGCGTTAGAAGCAACATCGAGTACCCGGCCCGGCTGGTGGGGAAGGTCAAGGACACACGCGGCTTCGTCGACGAGCTTCTGGACGATCTCGGCCTGACCGATCTTCAGTCGCGCTTTCCCAAGGAGACGTCGGTGGGCGAGCAGCAGCGGACGGCCCTCGCGCGCGCTCTCGTGATGACTCCCCGGCTGCTTCTCGCCGACGAACCGGCGGGCCATCAGGATCGCGGGTTCTCGAACCGAGTCTTCGAGGCCCTGCGCAAGGCCGCCGGCAGGGGTACCTGCTGCCTGGTCGCCACCCACAACGAAGAGCTTGCCGGCTACCTCGACCGGATCGTCCCGATGACGTCGGGGCGGGCCGATGAGTTGGCGGACAGCCGCAGACGAGACGACGCCTAGGGGCTGGGCAGGGCGCCCACTGTCGGCGGACCCGAATCCGGGCTTCGGGCAGCTAACGCGCCCGCTCGTGGAGAATCCGCACGATCCTGTTCTCGATGTCCGCGGCCTTCGACTTGGGCAGCCCGGAGGACATGATGGAGAAGCTTGCCCATTGCTGTGTTCGCGACAGCCACACCCACCCCGACAGGGTCGACACGCGGTCCAGCGTGCCCGTCTTGGCGCGCACGCGCACCCCCCGAAGCCGGTCCGCGAGCGTTCCTTGCCCGGGCGCGGGGAGCATGCCGCGAAGCAGCGCTCCCCACGGCTTCTCCTCGACACGGTCCAGGAGGCGAGCCATCCCCCGCGCGGAGATACGGTTTCGATAGGAGAGCCCGGAAGAATCTAAGGACTCAATGTCGACGCCATGCCTCCTCGCCCACGCCCTCACCGCCCGCGCCCCCTTCGCGATGGTTCCGGGACGACCGAACCGGTTCACGCCCAGACGCTTGCCCAGCAGCTCGGCGACGGTGTTCGAGGATCTGACGTTCATGTACCGCATCAAGATTTGCAACGGCTTCGACTTGATCGATGCGACCTCGGTGAGTCCCTGCGGCGCGGGCTCCGCCGCCGGTCGCCGCCGGACCCGGACTCCGAGTTTTTCCAGCTTGCGCGTGAACCACGTGGCGGCGCGTCTCTCCGGGTCGGAGATGTGCCTCCCCCCGGCGAGGTTTCCGTTGAATGTGAGCGCGGAGGGGAGGGCAACGTAGTACGCGGGGAAGTGGGCCTTCCATCCCGGCGCCCACCAATCGTGCGAGAAGTAGCCGGTGCTGCCGATTACACCCCCACGGATGCTCCGTATCCCGGAGTCCGCGACCCTTCGGGCGAGCACATGTAGCGAAGTCATCCCGGCGGGGAGTCTTCGCCCGTAGGCAGCTCTCGTACCGAGCCACGGGTCCCCCGTGCCCAGGAGCCACAGATTTCCGGTCACGACATTCCCCTTGCGACCGCCGGTGGCCGCAGTCGTTTGCAACCGCGACTCGGGATCGAATCTGGCAAGCAGGGACATGGAGAGCAGCAGCTTCTGGTTCGAGGCGGGGATGCGGCGCGTGACGGCCGCCCGCTTGTAAAGAACGTGATCGTCGACCTCGATCGCGACGCCGAAAGACTTGCGGCCGACGAGGCGGTCGATGCGTTTCATCCACAGAGGACGGGCCCCGGCGACCCGTTGGGACACGTCGCTAGGGCGCGGTCCCGGAGCACCTACCTCGGGGCCGGGCTGACCGGCCGGAGACGGAGCCGGGCTCACGGCCCCCGCCGCCGCGGGCGGCGCGGGCGTCGCTCCCGGCGGAGCCGCGACCAGCATGACGGTGGCGGCGGCGGTGACGAGCCGCGAGCGGATCCTCGGCATCGACACAGTGTCGCCGCTCCGCAGATCGGCGTCCAGATCACCGGCCGGGTGGTGGCTCATCGAATGGAAGACGCCACGGGTGCGGCGCCCGTTCGATTTTCTTAGCCGGCGTCGAACAGGGTCGGGTCAGTCGGCCACAGCGATAGCTGGTCGGGGCTGACCCCTCTGGGGTGGGGGCGGTCGATTGCGAGGGCGAGGCGGTGATAGGCCTGCTCCCGGGCGAGCTGAAGCGCCCGGCGTCCGGCCCGGGTCCTCTCGGCATCGAGGCGGGCCTCGGCGGTATTGATTGCCTCGTCTATCAGCCCTTCCTCCCACTCCGGGAGCTCAGGGTTGAGCATCGGACGCCTCCAATGGTTCTCAGAAAAGTCGCCCGGCCGGGGCCGGGGGATAGGAGTATGCAGCAGCCGGCCGTCGATCCCATGGATTTCGGATGACGTTATTGCTCACAGCCGCCGGCAACCTCCACGCGGGGGCAAACGGGACTCCGAATACCATCGCGATGAGGCGCCGGGCGCTCGTGAGGCATCCAGAACCCTGCCTCATCCGTTTATCCTGAGACGGACGCGCGACGAAAGGAGCACCATGACGCCGCCCACTACGCGAAAGGTCCTTGTTGCCCTGGCGGCAGCGATGCTTGCCGTCGCGCTGGCGCCGGGCCCGTCGCTGGCGACCCATCAGTACGTCAAGGCCAAGAGGGTGGGGCCGGGCGACTTCAAGTGGCGCGACAGCGAGACAAACACGGCTACGACGCACCTTCTCAGCACCCCCCACCGGTTCAAGTTCAAGAACCCGCGAAACGGTGTTCGGCACGATGTCGTCTTCTACCGCCAGCCCTCGGGGGCGAGCGTTTCAGACATCGACAACCTGAGGCCGGGGGAGACCAAGCGCCGTAGGATCCCGCGGGGCGGCTGGTACAAGTACCGGTGCACGATCCATTCCGGTTTCAATCAGAACGGAGCCTGCCAGGGCATGTGCGGCCGCATCCGCGCTCATTGAGACCTGGTCACTCCTCCCATAGCACGTCTTCGCAGTCACTCATGACGACGTCGAAGCCGTCCGCTACTAGGAAGTCGCGCCCACGCCCGCAACTGATGCGGTCGCGGGTGCCGTCGTTCGCGTAGACGCGGTCACGGCCGCGCCCGGCATAGACGATGTCCGCGCCGGGACCGGCGTCGATCCGATCGTGTTCGGTGCCCCCCTTTAGTTCGTCTGCTCCCGGCCCCCCCAGAAGGTGGTCGTCGCCCGCGTCTCCGCTTGCGATGTCGCGGCCCGGCCCCCCGTCGAGCCGATCGTTACCGCGCTCACCCCACAGCAGGTCCCGCCCTTCCTTGCCGTTCAGCTGATCGCCCCCGATCCCACCGTTCAGTACGTCGGCGTCCAACCCACCGGAGAGAGCATCGTTGCCCGCCTCGCCGCGCACGGAGTCCGCGCCGCGGTCTCCGGCGAGCGAATCGTTCCCCGCACCACCCGAGAGGTAATCGTCACCGTTCCCCCCCACCGCGACGTCCATGCCGGCTCCCGCGTGGACGTGATCGTTGCCGGATCCTCCGCCGATTCGATCGTCTCCGGCGCGCGCATGGATGGTGTCGTCTCCTGCAAAGCCCGATGCCCGATCGTCGAATCGCGTACATGTGATCTCGTCGTCGCCTGGGGTGCCGGGGCTGCACCCGGTACGCGCCGCCGCCGGCGTCGCGGCGACAAGGGCGATCGCGACGAGTGCCGCGGCCAGAGTCCGCATTGTTTCTTCCTTTCGTGCGAGCTATACGACGGTGCGCACGCTAGGAGGAGTTGAGGCGCCCGTCTGTGGCGCGCGTCACACTGAGCGGGGTCAGGGCGCCGGCCACTGTCGTTCGAACACGACGATGACGTTGCGATCCTGCGGACGCCCGCGCGAATCGCGCGAGTTCTGATAATCGTTGAACGCGAGCTCGCGCGCGATCGAAGCAAGGCGCGTCACGCTCTTGTTGAGAGGCATTGGCGTCGTGACGGTCGGCTTCGGCGGCCCGGCGTGGTCCACGATCGTCAACACCATCGAGAAGGTGCCGTCCGGATTGGACACGAACTCGATGATGCGGGCCTGCTGGGGCCAGTCGATATGCGCAGCGGTGGAGATGTGCCAGAAGTCGCCGGGCCCGGGCGTGGGAAACGCCTCCTCTTCCTCGCAGGTGTGGTGGCGGACGTAGTTCTGATGCTCGTGACCGGCGATGTGTGCGATGACATTCGGGCTCTCGCAGTAGAGCTCCTCGAGCGTCGGCGCCGGGCTGGTTCCGGGTGGATCATCGGGGTTGTCGCGTTCGACTCGCATGCCGTGATGGATGGGTTGTTCGGTGGGGTCGGTGGAGACGAACCGCGTCGTGCGAAAGGTGTGGTGCGAGAACACGACGACGTACTCACCGGCGTCCTCGGCCAGCGCTATCTGACCGACGAGCCATTGGAACTGGGGGTCGTCCACGGTGCCTTCGGCGCAGAAGAGGGATCCGCACTCGTCGGTGACAGTGTCGAGCACCACGAACCGCAGGCCCGCAGCCGGAGAGTACGAGTAGTAGCCGTCGTTGTTCGCGTCCGCGATCGCCGGCCTTCCATATCCGGCCTGTTGCTCCTCGGGGCTCAGCGACTCGGTCGGAGTGAACCCGTGGCCCACTGGCCGGCCCGACGTCAAGAAGTGCTGCTCGATCCAGCCGCCGCTGTCGCACGGTGCGGGGGCACCGGCGCCCGCTTCATCCTTGGCGAGGAAACAACGCCCGGCATCGGGCGGGACCACCGTCGCGTCGTCGAGGTCCCCGAACGGTCCCGGGCCGTCGGAGCGCGCCTTCAGGCAGCCGGTTGCGATGTCCTGGTAGATGGGATTCGAGATCTCCCCCGACGGACCGAACGGACCGGCGTAGGCATCGGGGCTGTTGCCCTGGACGAGCGCGTCGTGGTTGCCGAACGCCGAGTACCACGGCATATCGAGGCCCAGCGCAGAAAAAGGCGAGTTGGCCGCTTCGAAGAGGCCGGGGAAGTCGCGCACGGTGACGTCTTTCCCGGTGGTGGCCATGTTCTCCGCCCGATCCGGTGAGTAGCCGTCGCCGTCGATGTTCGGGCCGGACGCATCGGGTTCGTAGTACCCCTGTTTCCCGCCGTTCCGGACCCCGTCGTAATTGGAGCCGGGGGTGTTGTGGGGACAGGCCTCGGTCGGGTCGCCCGAATCGGGATCGATCGTCGTTTTACCGTCGAGGATGTCGATGAACCAGCGGGTCTCGTTGTACTGCTGTGAGTCGGCGTTGTCGCCGGTGAGGACGGCAAAGTTGAGGGGGGCATTGGTGACCGGCGAGCGCATGTCCTCGACCGCCCGCACCATCGCCTCCGTCACCTGGGTGGTGAGCGATTCCTGAGGTCGATACGCCGCGCTGAACGGGTTGAAGGGACCCCTTTGGGTCGTGTCGAGGAACTCGACGCGGGCCGGGCTCTCTTCGTCGACGATCTGGTAGTCCGTGAGCTGGATGAAGTTCACAATCGACCGCCGCCGGTGGGGCCGGAAACGGCTTCCGTCGCCGACCACGATGTGGCGTTCCCCGGGGGCGTAATCGAGCAGGTTGTCGCCGTCGGTGTCCTGAATCGTGACGGCGACCGTCGTCGGGTGCGCGAGCGCCGGGGCGGCCGCAAGGGCCGCAATGAGGGCCACGCCGACCACAGGGGCAATGCGTCGCATCTGGCTTCGAGCCTTTCTCGTCGCGGAGCGGTTGGAAGTGATTGGGTGCTTTACCTGGCTGTTCTCCACGAAACGCAGCAGTCCTGTCCGCCGGATCGGCGGCCCCCTCCTTACCGGCAAAAACCGTCGTAGGCCCGCAGTAACGTCAACGCATGGCCGTTGCGACGCTTCGCCTGGACCGGGATCAGCGCCGGGTCGTCGACCACGACGCCGGCGCCCTGTGCGTGCTCGGGGGGCCCGGCACGGGGAAGACAACCGTTCTCGAGGAGCGCTTCGTGCGGCTTGCCCTCGCCCCCGAGAGCTCACCCGATCGCATCTTGTTCCTCGTTCCGAACCGGGCTCAGAAGATCGATCTCGTCGACCGCCTGACCCGCAGGTTGCTGTTCGACGAGGGGCTGGACGCAGTCGTCGAGGTGCCGGTCTACACCTGGCACGGTCTCGCCCACCACCTCGTCTCCCGCCACTACGACCGCCTCGCCTACTCGGAGCCGCCCGTGCTTCTCACTTCTCCCGAGCAGTGGGGCGCCGTCAGGGAAGCCCTCGAGCTGGAGAACGAGGCCAACTGGCCCCACCACCGGCAGATTCTCGGAAACCGCGGATTCGTGGACGAGGTCGTCGACTTCTGCATCCGCGCCGAGCAGCGCCTTCTCGACAACGAGCAACTCGATGCGCTCGCGGCGGCCCGTCCCGCGTGGGCCGATCTCGTGCGGTTCTTCAAGGCGCACCGGTCGCGGCTGCGGGCACGGTCGCGGGTCGACTACCCGACGCTTCTCGCCGATGCGGCCGAACTTCTCGCCAACCATGACGAGGTGCGCTCGTTCATGCAGGGCCGCTTCACGCACTTGCTCGTCGACGACGGTCAGGAGCTGTCGCTCGTGCAGCAGCGGCTGCTTCACTTTCTCGCCGGACTTCCCGAGCCGTACGAACCGTTCCGGTCGCTCGTCGTGGCGGCCGATCCGGATTCGGCAATCGAGACGTTCCGGGGGGCCGAGCCGGACTGGCTCGAAGACTTCGCCGAGCTGTTCCCGGGTGGGGAGACCGCCACGCTCACGACCTCCTACCGACTGGGCCCCGAGGCCGGTCCGAGTGCACGGGCATTCGTCTCCCGGACGGGAGAGCGTGCGCATCGTTCGACGTCGTTCGAAGGACGGTCGATGCTGGAGGCACGGACGTACACGAGCCTCTCGGCCGAGGTGGACGCCGTCGCACGAGAGCTTCGCCGTGCCCACGTCGTCGACGGAATGCCCTACCGGGACATGGCAATTCTGGTGACATCTCCAGGGTCGATGCTTCCGCCCCTCGAGCGCGCACTCGACGCCCTCGAGGTTCCGTTCTCGATCAGCGCGCCCGATCGGCCGCTCGGGCGCGAACCGATCGTGCGCGCCGTCGCCGATCTCGTTCGCTTTGCTCTCGCCGACGACGGAGCCACCGAGAAGGTCGTGGAGCTGTTGCGATCGCCGTTGATCGACCTTGGCGATGGAACCGTGCGCGAGCTCGAGCGCCTTGCCCGCCTGAGGGGCGTATCTCTCGTGGAGGTCGTGGAGGATTTGCCTGCGGAGATCGCCGGCGATTCCGACGCCGGTGACAAGATCGCCGAGCTGCTCGCGCTGCGCGGCTTGGTGCGGGCGAAGAAGGACGCGCCGGCCGATGAGTCGTTCTGGGCTCTGTGGGACGCGGCCCGGCTATGCCGCGAGTTGCGCGCGAGCGCGCAGAAGGGACTGGACGACCCCGCTCATCGCGACCTCGATGCGCTCGTGGCTTTCAGTCGCGCGCTCGGCCGCTTCGTCGAGCGACGTCGGGGCCGCGCGACCCTGCTGGAATATCTCGACGCGATGAGCCGCGCAGACTTTGGCTCGGATCCATGGCTTCCACCCGAGCGTTCCGGTGGCGGCGTGAGCGTTCTCTCCTTTCACGGCGCGAAGGGCAAGGAGTGGGCGTTGGTGGCGGTTGTCGGCGTCGTCGAAGGGTCCATTCCTAAGGGGCGGCGGGCGACGGGGCTTTTCGACCCCTACTTCCTCGACGAAACCGATCCGGTCGAACGAGCGCGCCGGAACGAGGCTGAGGACCGGCGTGTCTTTCACGTGGCGGTGACGCGCGCGTCTAAGCGATGCATGGTCACGACGTCGCCGGGGCCGTCCCGCCGCGGGGAGCCGTCGCGCTTCATCGAGGAGCTCTTCGGCTCGGTTCCCGAGGTGCAACGGGCCGCCGACGGCGCTCGCCCGCTGACGTTCGCAGAGGCCGCGGCCGGCCACCGCAAAGTTCTGGCCGACACGATCGCGCCTCCGTCGCGCCGTATCGCGGCCGTGGCGGCTATCGCTCACATCTGCGACCTCGATCCCTCGTGTGCTGCGGCCCGGCCCGGCGAGTGGTGGTGGCGCTGGGACTGGACGGAAGGCACGGTGCCGATCCGGGTTCAGCAGGACACGGGTGACGAGAGGCTCGCCCCCGACAAGCTGCGGACCAGCTACTCCCGCATATCCACCTACGACAACTGCGGTCTTCAATACCTGTGCGCAGTCGTTCTCGGACTCGACCCCGAGAGCTCTCACAACATGGCTTTCGGCTCGGTCGTGCACAAGGTCTTCGAGGAGTTGGAGACCGGGGCGATACGCGTCGACCCCACCGCCGCTCATGCGCGCTTCGACGAGCTGTTCGAAGGGATCGAAGGTCAGTTCCCGAACCGTGCGATGGCGCGCCAGTTCCATCGCGATGGACAGCTGATGATCGAGCGCTACGGGAGGTTCCTCAAGCCCGGCCACGCGGCGAAGGCGGAGACCAAGTTCGAAGTCGACTTCGACGGTCACCTGATCACCGGGCGGATAGACCGCATCGACAAGATCGGCAGGAACCTTGTCATCTCCGACTACAAGACGTCGTCGTCACCGATGGGTTGGGACGAGGCCAAGGAATCGCTGCAGCTCGCGATCTACTACCTCGCCGCCCGCAACGACCCCGAGATCGCCGCGCTCGGCGAGCCGACGTCGATGCAGCTCATCTATCCGAAGCCCCCGCTGTCGAGAAACGACGTGCAGAAGCGGTGCCAGACGCCGGAGGAGGCCGAGGCCGCGCTCGAACGACTGCCCGCTCTGATCGACGGCGTGCTTGCGGAAGACTTCCGACCCAACCCCGAAGCGGACTGCACGTGGTGCATGTTCAAGCCGCTGTGCCCGCTGTGGTCCGAGGGAAAGGAGCTCCCGGCGTGAATACGCGACAGGATCCCCGTATGTCGCCGGCGATCCGCGCCGCGCTCAAAGGCTTCGAACCCACCGACGAACAGTGGCGCGCGACCAGTCACCCGCTCGAGCCGCTCCACCTGATCGCGGGAGCCGGATCCGGCAAGACCGCGGTGATGGCGGCGCGCATTGCCTGGGCGCTCGAGACCCAGCCGATCGCGCCCTCGCAGATCCTCGGACTCACCTTTACGAACAAGGCGGCGGGAGAGCTCCAGGACCGCGTCCGGCTGGCGCTGTCCGAGCTTCACGAGGAGACGGGCGAGGACGTCTCGGTCTTTACCTACAACGCGTTCGCAGCGCGGATCGTGCGCGAGCACGGTCTCCTCGTCGGAGTCGAACCCGAAGCGGGCCTTTTGTCCGAGGCGCAGCAGTGGCAGCTCGTGCTGTCGTGCCTCGACGATCTTCCCCCGTTCGATACGCTCGAGATCAGATCCTCGTACGTCGTCCGCTCCGCGCTTGCGCTTGCGACCTCGGTTGCCGATCACATGGCCAGCCTCGAGGATATCGACGCGGCGGCGGATCGCCTCATGGCGCTTCGAGGTGCGGACGACGACATGATCATCGCGGCGGCGAAGCGGAAGGAGCTCGTGCGGGCGGTCGCGGCCTACGTCGGTGCTAAGAACAAGGCGCAGCGCATCGACTTCGGAGATCAGGTGTCGAAGGCGGTCGAGGTCCTGGAGTCCGACGAGGAGGTGCGTGACTCCTACCGCCGTCGTTTCCCCATCATCCTGCTCGACGAGTATCAGGACACGAACGTGGCGCAGCGCCACATGCTCCAGGCCCTGATTGAGGAGGGCGGAGCGGTGACGGCGGTGGGTGATGCTCGCCAGGCGATCTTCGCGTGGCGCGGTGCGACGATGTTCAACCTGATCAATTTCCCGAGCCATTTCAAGCGCTCGGACGGCCCCCCCTACCAACCGGTTTCGTTGAGTGAGAACTTTCGGTCGGGGGCGGTGATCCTCGCAGTGGCGAACGAGGTCGTAGCACCGGTGGATCCGTCGCGCCGCCCCGGCGATCCATTGCGGCCCCACCCATCCAACGGCGACGGGCGGGTGGAGCTGGCGCTGCTGGCCGACGAGCGCTCCGAGGCGGATTGGATCGCATCCGCGTGCGAACGACTGCACGGCGCTCCCACCGCTCCCGATCGGGAGCCCGTGCAGTGGAAGGACATCGCGATCCTCGTGCGGCGCAAGGCTGCCATGGACATGCTCCTGCAGGCCCTCGAAGAAAAGGACATACCCGTCGAGGTCGTGGGCCTCGGCGGCTTGCTGAAGACCCCGGAGGTCACCGAGGTCGTTGCCTGGTTGCGGGCACTCGAAACGAAGCCGGGCGCGAACCGGTGGCTCGCACGCATCCTGCTCGGCCCCCGATGGCGAATCCATTACCGTGACCTGTCGCTGCTTGCCCACTGGTCGGCGTCGCAGAACTGGGACCTGCGTCTGCGGTTCGCGGGCGGAGACGAAGAGCGGGCCCGCGAACTCGAGCCGGGGGACGTGGGGTTCTCGTTGGCGGAAGCTCTCGGACATGTGGACGAGATCGAGCACGTCGGGGACGAGGCCCGGCGCCGGTTGAAGGCGTTTGCCGAGAGGCTCACCGCCATCAGAAAGAAGGCAAACGCGCCTCTGCTCGAGCTCGTTCAGGAGATCATCAGCGAGGCAGGAATTCTCGACGCGCTGGACGCGTCGTCTGCACGCACGGCCCCCGCTGCGCAGCAGAACATCAGCAACTTCCTGGATCAGGTGGCATCGTTCGCACCGGTCGAGGGCGAGGCGACGCTGCGATCGTTCATCTCCTATTTGGACGCTGCCGAGGACGCGGAGGAGACGCTCGAGGCGACCCAGCCTGCAGACCAGGATTCGGTGAAGCTGATGACGGTGCACTCGGCAAAGGGCCTCGAGTTCGAGTGCGTCTTCGTTCCCTCCGTGGCCGCCAAAGACGGCAGGAACGGCAAGGTCTATTCGATCTTCCCGAACACAAAAGCGCCGAACCCTCTCACCTCCTATGCCGAGCTCCCGTACGAGGTCCGCGAGGACGCGGACGACCTGCCGAAGTTCGAGGGCCACATGGCGAAGTTCAAGGAGGCCGTCAAGGACCGGGTAATCGAGGACGAGCGGCGGCTGTTCTACGTGGCGTTGACGCGCGCGAAGCAGCGGCTCGCGGTCACGGCCGCGTGGTGGTACGGCCGCGAGAAGAACGAGAAGGGTCCGTCGCTGTTCTGGGACGAGCTGGCGACGCTCGAGGAGCGCGGTCTACTCGACATCGTGAGGCGCGACGAGATGCCCGAAGTGAATCCACTCTTCGATGCCATGGAGGATCGCCGCACCTGGCCGCCGGCCGCGCGCGCGGGGGCCGAAGACGAGCTGTGGCCGGATGGGTGGGGCCGTGTGGCCGACGACGTGGTTGCCGGCAGGAAGACGGTTGATTCGCTGCTCGCCGGAGTGGACGAGGATGAGCGCTCCGAGGCCGTGAACGCGATCAGCGCACACCGGAGCGATCTCGACGTGATCGCCGCGGCCGCGCCCCCGGAGTCGCCGGCGGACCCGCGCATCCCCGACATTCTCTCGGCGACGAAACTAACCGGGCTGCTGCGCGGCGAGATCGACGTGTGGGATCTCGTGCGTCCGTTGCCGCACAGACCCACCGCGGCGCGGCGTATCGGAACGGAGGTCCACAGGATGATCGAGGAACAGAGCCTGGGTCTCGCGCCGTATCCGGACGAGACGGAATTCGACGAGCCCTCCGAGGTCTCGGAGCCCGGACGCCTCGGCGAGATGCTCGCCGACTGGGAGCGGCGCTACGGCGAGCGCACGATCGCGCGGCTCCCGTCGGGCCAGCCGATGATGGAACTGCCGTTCTCGATTCGGTACGACGGGCGCATCGTGCGCGGGCGCATCGACGCGGTGTATGAGACCGACGACGGAGGGCTCGAGATCGTCGACTTCAAGACCGGTCGCAGGTTCGAGCACGACGACCGGGATCAACTCGACATCTATGCCCGCGCTCTGACCGCGCTGGGCGTGGTGTCCGAGGGGAGGCCGGTGATTCTCACCTATGCATTCCTGGACGGCGGTCCTCCGGTGACGCGCACCTGGGAGCCTGATGACGGCAGCTGATTTGTCGCAGGCCGCGGATAGGGTGGCCGCATGATCGAGACGTTTCACCCGGCCGTCCGCACGTGGTTCGAGCGGCGGTTCCCGGAGGGGCCTACCGAGCCCCAGTGGCACGGATGGGGTCAGATCGCGGACGGCAACCACACGCTTATCGCGGCCCCGACCGGGTCCGGTAAGACGCTTGCCGCTTTCCTTGTCTGTATCGATCGGATGTATCGGGCCCATGAGGCGGGGACTGAGATCGGCGACGGGCCGCAGGTCGTCTACGTCTCGCCGCTAAAGGCCCTTGCGGTGGACATCCACCAGAACCTCGAGGCGCCGCTCGCCGGGATAGAGAAGGCCGCGTCCGAACTGGGTCTGAGCGCGCCCGGGGTCCGGGTTGCATTGCGGACCGGCGATACCGCCCCTTCGGAGCGCGCCGCGATGCTCAGACGCCCGCCGAACTTCCTCATCACCACCCCGGAGTCCCTGTATCTGCTCGTTACGGCAGAGCGCAGCAGGGCGATTCTTGGCGAAGTGGCGACGGTGATCGTCGATGAGATCCATGCAGTTGCCGGTAACAAGCGCGGGTCGCACCTCGCGTTGACGCTCGAGCGTCTGGCGCATGTTGCCGCCAGCCCGCCACAGAGAATCGGTCTGTCGGCGACGCAGCGGCCGATCGAGACCGTCGCCCGGCTCTTGGTTGGAGCCGGGGCCGACCGGTCGAACCCCGATGGCTCCCCCCGGTGTGCGATCGTCGACGTCGGACACCAGCGCGACCTCGATCTCGCTCTAGAGATTCCGGACGACGAATTGGGCGCGGTCGCGACGGCCGAGCAGATGGCCGAAATCCTCGATCTCATTGCCGGGCACGTGAAGGGCCATCGGACGACGCTCGTTTTCGTGAACACGCGGCGGATGGCAGAGCGTGTGGCACATCAGCTTGGCGAGCGCCTCGGCGACGACCAGGTTTCGGCGCATCACGGAAGCCTGTCAAAGGACCGGCGGCAGCGAGTCGAGTCCCGCTTGCGCGCCGGCGACCTGAAGGCGCTCGTTGCGACGGCTTCGCTCGAACTCGGAATCGATATAGGGCCCGTGGAACTCGTTTGTCAGATCGGCTCGCCGCGAAGCTTCGCCACGTTTCTCCAACGCGTCGGCCGTTCTAACCACACCCGCAGCGGGACTCCCCGCGGACGGCTGTTCCCGACATCGCGCGACGAACTGGTCGAGTGTGCAGCCCTTCTCCGCGGTGTGCGGTCGGGACGGCTAGACGCCATCCACCCGCCGGATGCGCCGCTCGACATCCTCGCCCAGCAGATTGTTGCCGAGTGTGCGGCCGAGGCGTGGACGGAGGATGCGCTCTTCGAACTTGCAACACGGGCCGCGCCCTACTCAACTCTGGCGCGCGAGGACTTCGACGTAGTCGTGGATCTGATGTCCGAGGGAATCCGCACCGGGCGCGGCCGGCGCGCCGCGTATCTCCTCCGCGATCGCGTCAACGGTCGCCTCCGGGGACGGCGTGGCGCTCGATTGGCCGCGCTCACGTCGGGCGGAGCCATCCCCGAGCTCGGCGACTTCCGGGTCGTTGCCGAGCCCGACGACGTGTTCGTGGGGACCGTGAACGAGGACTGGGCGATCGAGAGCATGGCCGGCGACGTTTTCTTGCTGGGCACGACGTCGTGGCGGATCCGGCGGGTCGAGCCGGGTACGGTGCGGGTGGTGGACGCCCGGGGGGCGCCTCCGTCGGTGCCGTTCTGGCTCGGCGAAGCGCCGGGCCGAACGGACGAGCTGTCGGACGAGGTCTCCCTTCTCAGGGCATCGATGGAGGACCGCCTCGCCGCCGCGCAGCCCGATGACGCCCGCGGGTGGTTGGAACAGGAGTGTGGGATCGACCACGGCGCGGCCGACACGATCGTTCGCTACTTGGGGGCCGGGCTGACCGCGCTCGGAAAAGTTCCGACGAGGGACACGATCGTTCTCGAAAGATTCTTCGACGAGAGTGGGGGCACGCAACTCGTGGGTCACACGCCGTTCGGCGCTCGCGTAAACCGGGCGCTTGGACTCGCGCTTCGCAAGCGCTTCTGTGTCACGTTTGACATCGAGCTGCAGGCTGCGGCAAGCGACGACGCAATCCTGCTATCGCTCGGGCCGCAGCACAGCTTTCCGCTCGATCGCGTGCCGAAGTTCCTCGCATCCAAGACCGTAGAGAGCGTGGTGCGGCAGGCCGTGCTGACCTCGCCGATGTTCGCGGCTCGCTGGCGGTGGAGCCTGAACCTGGCACTCGCCGTCCTTCGGATGCGCGGCGGCCGCAAGAACCCTCCTGCTATCCAGCGCATGGAGGCCGACGATCTAATGGCGGCGGTGTTCCCAACGCTCGCCGCGTGTCAGGAGAACGTGGCTCCCGGTCCGCTAGAGATCCCGGACCATCCGCTCGTTAAGCAGACCCTCGACGACTGCCTCCACGAGGCGATGGACATAGACGGCTTGAAGGAACTCGTCGCGAGGATCGAGTCCGGTGACGTTCGGGTCGTGGTGCGGGACACGACCGAACCCTCGGTGCTCGCGCACGAAATCCTGAACGGTCGGCCCTTTACCTTCCTGGACGACGCGCCGCTCGAGGAGCGTCGCAGTCGCGCCGTGTCGCTCCGGCGCGGCCTGCCGGTCGAGGCGCGCGATCTGGGGACCCTGGATGCGCAGGCGATCGAGAGGGTATGGGAGGAGGTCAGGCCCGATCCGCGCGACGCGGACGAGCTGCACGACCTGCTGATGACTGTGGTCGGGCTCCGTCCGGTGGAGGACTGGGGCGATTGGTTCGACGAGCTCGTGGATGCGCACCGAGCCGTCACCGTTCATGCACCGGGCGTGAAGCTGTGGTGTCCGGTGGAACGCCGAGGCGCGCTCGAGCTGCTGTGGCCCGGCGCCGCGGTGACGCCGGATCACCGTTCGCCGATTGCGGCGCCGGCCATCGATCGGGGTGCGTCGGTCGCCGAGATGCTGCGAGGGCACCTCGAGTACCGGGGCCCATCGACTGTTTCCGATCTGGCCGAGGCGACGGGGTTGCAGGAGCTCGACCTGGAGAGCGCTCTCACCCGCCTCGAAAACGAAGGATTCGCTTTTCGAGGACACTTCACCGCGCCCGACGGCGACGAGGAGTTCTGTGCCCGCCGTCTCCTTGCTCGCATCCACGGCTACACACAGCAGCGTCTGCGGCGCGAGATCGAACCGGTTACCGCCCAAGACCTCATGCGCTTCCTTCTCCGCTGGCAGCATGTGGCTACGGGAACGAAACGAGAGGGCCGGTTGGGTGTTCTCGCCGTGGTGGAGCAGCTCCAGGGATTCGAGGTGGCGACGGGCGCGTGGGAGGGGGCCGTGCTCGACGCGCGCGTGGACGACTACCGCAGCGAGTGGCTCGACGACCTCTGCATCTCCGGCGACGTCACGTGGGGGCGGTTATCCCTGCGTACGGCGGAGGTGGACGATGCGCCGCGGCGCAGCGGCATGACGCCGTCGAGGGCGACCCCGATCACGGTGACCATCCGCGACGACCTCTCGTGGCTGCTGCAGGCGGCGCGCGGGGATCGGACCGCCGCGGCCCCGGGGCCCGGCCGCACGCTTGACGTGCTCGACGCCCTGCGGGAGAACGGCGCGCTCTTTCAGTCCGATCTCATAGCAATCACGCGCCGCCTTCCGACCGAGGTCGAGGAGGCGCTGTGGGACGCGGTCGCTCGTGGGCTCGTCACGGCCGACGGATTCGGCACCGTTCGCTCGCTCCTGGCTCGGCGGAGCGCGGCGCGGGCCTCGACCCGGAGGAGATTGAGGCGGGGGCGCGCTGCCCTGGCCGCACGATCGGCCGGCCGATGGTCCCTGCTTCCGGGCGTGGTCGCCACGGAGGATCCTGACGAGCTCGCAGAAGCCGTCGCGGAGCAATTGCTGGCACGGTGGGGCGTCGTCTTCCGCGACCTCCTCGTCCGCGAGACGATTGCGATTCCGTGGCGGGAAGTCCTGTGGGCGCTTCGGCGTATGGAGGCTCGCGGAACGATCCGGGGTGGCAGGTTCGTCGCCGGCTTCACGGGCGAGCAGTACGCCCACCCCGAGGCCGTCGACATCCTGCGCTCAGTGCGGAGGGACAAGCGCTCGGGCGAGATGGTCCGGATCTCGGCCTCGGATCCCTTGAACCTGGTTGGGATCGTGCTGCCGGGCCCGCGCGTTCCTGCGCTGCCGACGAACACGGTCACCTACATCGACGGCGTCGTCGCGTCGGCCGATGTGCTCGCTTCCTCACCAATCGCGCGCTGACCAAACAGGTGCTGGTGGGGCCGGATTGAAGCTCGCCCCTCGAGGTCCGCACATACAGGTCACCATGGCGGTTACCCTTGGTGAGCGAAGTTCGAACCGAGACCTACCAGCCGAAATCGTGGGGGTGAGCAGATGTACGACCCCTTCAGAGACCAGCTACCCGACATAGACCCGGACGAGACCCAGGAGTGGATCGACGCCCTGGACCAGCTCATCGACGCGTCGCCGGGCCGGGCGCGCTTTCTCTTGCATCGCGTCTTGCAGCATGCGCGGTCGCGCCAGATCGGGCTCCCCGCAATGGTCTCGACCGATTACATAAACACGATCCCGCCCGAGCAGGAGCCCTACTTCCCCGGCGATGAGGCCATGGAGCGCCGGATTCGGCGCATCATCCGCTGGAACGCGCTGGCCATGGTGTCGCGCGCCAACAAGAAAGCCGACGGCATAGGCGGCCACCTCTCGACTTACGCGTCGTCGGCATCTCTCTACGAGGTCGGTTTTAACCACTTCTTCCGCGGCAAGGACATGCCCGGCGGCGGGGACCAGGTATTCATCCAGGGCCACGGCGCGCCGGGCATTTACGCGCGCTCCTTTCTCGAGGGCCGCTTCACGCAAGAACAGCTCGAGAACTTCCGGATGGAGTCCACGGGCGGGGGCCTCTCCTCCTACCCTCACCCGCGGCTCATGCCCGATTACTGGGAGTTCCCCACGGTATCGATGGGTCTCAGTCCGCTGAATGCGATCTATCAGGCCCGCTTCAACCGCTACCTGCAGCACCGGGGGATTAAAGACACATCCAAACAACGCGTGTGGTGCTTCGTCGGAGACGGCGAGATGGACGAACCCGAGGCGATGGCCGCGCTGTCCCTTGCAGCGCGCGAGGGGCTCGACAACCTCATCTTCGTCGTCAACTGCAACCTGCAGCGTCTCGACGGCCCGGTTCGCGGCAACGGCAAGATCATCCAGGAACTCGAATCGATCTTCCGGGGGGCCGGCTGGCACGTGATCAAGGTCGTTTGGGGCCGGGAGTGGGACGACCTCCTGGCCCGCGATGTGGACGGTGTGCTCGTGAACAAGATGAACACCACCATCGACGGCCAGTTCCAGAAGTACGTCGTCGAATCGGGTGCCTACATCCGCGACGACTTCTTCGGACCCGATCCGCGCCTGAAGAAACTCGTGGAGCATCTCTCCGATGACGAGCTGCCGCGCTTGAGGCGTGGCGGCCACGACTACCGCAAGCTGTACGCCGCGTACGCTTCGGCAATCGATCTCAAAGAGGCGCCCGTCGTCATCCTGGCCAAAACCGTCAAAGGATGGACGCTCGGAGGCGCGGTCGAAGGCCGCAACGTGACTCATCAGGCGAAAAAGCTGTCCGAAGAGGAGCTGAGGACCTTCAGGGACAGGCTCGAGCTGCCCATCGACGACAAGGAGATCCGCGAGGGCGTGCCGCCCTTCTATCACCCGGGCAAGGACTCCGAAGAGGTCCAGTACATGCTGGCTCGCAGGCACGCGCTGGGAGGCTTGCTCCCCGAACGCAGGGTCTTTACGAAGAGCATCGACCTTCCGGCCGCTGATCTCTACAAGGAGTTTGCGGAAGGATCCAAGCAACCCGTAGCAACGACCATGGCGTTCGTGCGGCTGCTGCGAAAGCTTCTACGCGACAAGAAGGTAGGTCCGCGCGTTGTTCCGATCATCCCCGATGAGGCAAGGACCTTCGGGATGGAATCGCTGTTCCCCGACTTCAAGATCTACGCGGCCCGCGGCCAGCTCTACGAGCCGGTCGATGCGAAACACCTACTTGCCTACCGGGAATCACAGCAGGGTCAGATCCTCGAGGAGGGGATAACCGAGGCCGGCTCGATGGGATCGTTCACGGCCGCAGGCACGTCGTACGCGACGCACGCGGAACCCATGATCCCGTTCTTCATCTTCTACTCCATGTTCGGGTTTCAGCGCATCGGGGACTTCATCTGGTCGTTCGGAGACCAGCGGGGGCGCGGTTTTCTGCTCGGAGCGACCCACGGACGAACTACGCTCAACGGCGAGGGACTGCAGCATCAGGATGGGCACTCTCTGCTCCTTGCATCGACGAACCCGGCCTGCCTCTCCTTCGACCCTGCATTCGCCTACGAGGTCGCCGCCATCGTGCGCGACGGGCTGCGGCGCATGATGGAGGAGGGGGAGGACATCTTCTATTACCTCGCCCTCTACAACGAGCCTCAACTCCAACCGGAGATGCCGGATGGTGTCGACGAGGGGATTCTCGCCGGTCTGTATCCCTTCAAGAGGGCGCAAGAAGAGCGGAGACATCGTGCTCAGATACTCGGGTCGGGGTCGCTGATGGGCGAGGCGCTGCGGGCTCAGGAGCTGCTCGCGGAGCACCACGATGTTGCAGCCGACGTGTGGAGCGCAACCTCCTACCAGCAGCTGCGCGCCGATGGGCTCGAGACCGAACGATGGAACAGGCTGCATCCCGAGGAGCCGCGACGCCAGCCCTACGTTTCGCAATGTCTCGAGAATGCAGAGGGCCCGGTGATCGCGGTGTCTGATTCGATGAAGGCGGTGCCGGATCAGATCGCCCGCTGGGTGCCTTCGCCCTTCGTTCCGCTCGGCACAGATGGATTCGGCCGCTCCGACACGCGGGCCGCGCTCCGGAGGCACTTCGAGATCGACGCCGAGGCCATCGCCGTCGCGGCGATGGCGGCGCTCGCGGAGTTCGGCGATGTGAAACCGGAAGCCGTCGCCGAGGCTATCTCTCGCTACGGAATCGACACCGCGCGGATCTCACCAACCTTCAGTTGAGTTAAGCGCAAGAAGAGAGGCCGGCAAGCAGCCGGCCTCTCTTGCTGGTTCTCGTTAGGCAAGCATCCGTATGAGAACAATCAACAGGATGATCCCCACGAGAATCCAAACCCAGTAGGGTGCTCCCATTCTCAGCCTCCGGTCCCGATCCGCCCCCAGGTGAGTACCCATCATAGGGGCCTTCAAACCGGCGCAGAGATCCACCCACGACCGGTTTTTTCCAACCGATCGTCGCTCCCGTTGCGCCACTCGTTGGGACGCGGATGACCTCTTGACGTACGATGTGATGTCCGGTTGGAGACGGAGATGTTGGCGTCTTTCCTGAGGGGGGTCGAGAGATGCGGAAGATCGGTTGCTTCCGAACTCTGGTTGCGTTCTGCGCCGTTGTCACGCTGTCGTACGCGTTCGTCGGTGCGTCGACTGCAATGAGCGACGGACCTTCGGGTCCTCGACGTCAAACGTCCTCGGACCTCGATGAGAAGAGATACGTGGCTGCGGGGGATCGCGCGTACACGATCGGGACGACCGACGGGAACTTCCCCGCAATGGGCTGGCACATACGGGGCGAGATGGGCGGCGTCTGGGTCCATCCGGTCAAGACCCTCGACGGCTACTGGTTCGGCGTCCGCAACGGATGGCTTCCGCCCGCGAGCAAGTTCGTAACGGGCCCGGGATACGTAGAGATGCATTTCCCGAAGGAGCGCGGAATGAAGGTGACTCGGACAGAGTTCTCTCCGGACGGTTCGCCGGTCACGCTCATAAAGCTCGAATTCGCGCACGCGGGGCAGGGCCGGCCGCGCGTCGACTTCAAGATGGATGTACGCAGCGAGCTGATGGCCTCGTACCCGTGGGGTTGGACGACGCCCTCGGCCCGCGACTTCAACCAGCCCGACGTCGGTTCCTACGATTCGTCCACCGGCACGCTGTGGTTCAAGGAGACCGGTAAGCCCTGGTTCGCAACTGTGGGAGCGAGCGTCCGACCCAGTTCCGGTGAGACGGGATCGAACTACTGGGGGCCATTGAGCGAAGCCGAGCAGGCCGCGCACATGGAGATGGGGAAGGGGACCGGAGGACGATTGAACTGGCGCCTGCGGATGAACCAGGGCGGGCGGCTCACGATGTGGATTGCTACAGCCGGGTCGCGGACGTCGCGCGCCGATGCCGAGGCACAGATGCGGTCCGCGCTGGCCAACGCGGATGCGCTCTTCAACGAAAAGATTGCGAGGCGCCGTGACCTGCTGGCGCGAACAGACATCGAGTTGCCAGACGAGGTCCTCGAGGCCGCCTTCGACTGGGGCAAGCTCAACATGGAGGATCTACGCCGGACCGTGACGGATGCCGAGATCCGCGATGTCGACGAGGGCCGGCAGTATCCGCCGCCGATCGCGACCGTCCCGGAACTTACGGGCATCGGTGCCGGCTACCCCGACTACCCATGGTATTTCGGTACGGACGGGGCGTACACCGCGTTCCCGCTCGTTTCCTCGGGCCAGTGGGAAACGGCCAAGGAGCACCTGCGTTCGATCCGCGACGTCTCGCGCATCGTCAACGGCTCGACGGGCAAAGTCGTCCATGAAGTGATGACGGAAGGTTCCGTTTACTTCGGCGCCAACGACGACCCCGGTAACACAAACGAGACCTCTCAGTTCACGACCGCCGTGCATCTCATCTGGCAGTGGTCGGGCGACGACTCATTCCGGGACGGGATGTACGACTTCATGGTCGACGGAATGCGCTACGTCATGACGACACTGGACAAGGACGGCGACAACTGGCCGGAGGGCAACGGAATGGTCGAGCGTCCCGGGATGGGTTCGGAGAAGCTCGACGTGACCGTCTATACGTGGATGGCGCTCAGAGCATTGCAGGACATGGCGCTCGCCAAAGGCGACGCCGCCACCGCAACGTGGGCGGAGGGCGAGGCGACCGCCATGGAGGCGAGCTTCGAAGACGCGTGGTGGATGCCCGAGGAGAATCTCTACGCGGACTCTCTATGCAATCCGGGTGACGAGGGTGATGAGGGAACGAATGTGTGCCCGACGCCCACCGGTCGGTTGCAGCAGAAGCACTGGATCAACGCAACCCCAATGGAGGGTCTCCTTGCGATTGAGCCCCACGCCCATGCGGCGCTGGATCGCCTGGAGTCGCCCGAGTTCACCGGCGAGTGCGGGCTCTTTCACACCGGCCGGGGAGGCGGCCCGACGGAGGCCGGCGAGCTCAAGTGCTGGACCCTGCCGAACTCCGTGATGGCCGTTGCCGAAGCCAACTACGGGCGGACGGCGGGCGATGAGGCGCTCCACTACATGCACGCGATCGCAGAACAGATCGATCTCGAGCAGCCGGGGGCATTGCCGGAGATCACTCCCAGTCCCGAGTACGACCCGTTCGTGGACTTTCGCGAGCGCGCGATGTTCATGCAGGCGTGGTCCTCGTACGGTATCCAGTGGCCGGTCGTCTACCACTTCCTGGGTGTCCGGCCCGACGTTCCGCACGGGCGGTTGTCGGTCGTTCCGGATGTCCCGGATGGGTGGCCCGGCCTCTCGGTGTCGGACCTCCGGGTCGACGACGGGACGATGGCCGCGGCCGCCACCGTCGAGGGCAACCGTTACGAGACGACAACGGCGACACCCCCAGGTCTCGAGCTCACGATCGGCCACGTCCTTCCTTCGGACGCGACCGTCGAATCGGTGACCCTGGATGGTGCGCCAGTTCCCTACGAAGTCAGGGACACGACTCGGGGACGCGAGGTCCTAGTGGAGACGACGTCGGACGTGTCGCACAGGCTGGTGGTCACCACCGGCTCGTAACGGGACCGCTTCGATTACGAGCGCCGAGTGCGCGCTTCGCGGGCCTCCCCCGCGACCACCTCCGAAAGTTCGAGGTCGCCGCGCTCGGGGAACAGTGACCGGCGCCGTTCGCAGATCCACAAGAAGAGGTCGGCTTCGGTCCACCTTGGGAACGCCTCGCCCAGCTCCTGATCGCGGATGGCCTCCACGGTCGGCAGATAAACGTCCTCGAAGAAATCGCGCGCGGCCTCCTCCAGCTGCACCACTTCACCGCGCTCAACGCTGAGTTCGTGAGCGTGAACCTTGATCAGCTCCAGAAGCTCAACGTAGCCCTGCGGCAGGCTGACCTCGATCGACACCTCGGGAAGAGTTTGTTGGAGCCCGCTCTCCTCCATGAACAGGGATTTCTGCTCGGCCATGATCATTTTTCCGATGTCGGCGCCGGGAGGGATCTCGAATCGCGCCCGCAGCTCGGTGACCTCGGCGTCTATGTATTCGATTCCCCGTTGCCGGGCGATCGCGACTCGGTGATGGCCGTCGACCACGAAGTACGAGTCGCCGACCTGGAACGCCAGAATCGGAGGAAAGTCGCCATCGGGAAAAGCGCGCTCGAGGCGCATCCAACGATCGCTTACCTCCGGCCGGCGCGGCAAGAAGTCGGCCCCGAAGTCCTCGGTGCCGC
Organism: Actinomycetota bacterium; assembly: GCA_050694175.1. Lineage (GTDB taxonomy): Bacteria > Actinomycetota > CADDZG01 > CADDZG01 > WHSQ01 > JBOGXA01. Next base: position 73,355 of record JBOGXA010000004.1, on the reverse strand, counting down.
TGGCAGTCCCGACGACCTTCTGAACGCGGATGGGCCGGATTCCGACGTAGCGCTGGTCGAAGAGTCGCACCCTGCTGCGGAGGTCGTCCAGGGCTCGCAGGTGCGAACGAGGCTTGCGCCGGACGAGGCTCGTCAGGCGGCGATAGACATCCGTCCGCATGGCGCGTTCGAATTTGGTGTTGATCGGGAGCTGCTCCCATCGCGCCACTAGATCTCCAGGAATCGATAGCCGACCGCGTTCACCACCCTAGTTGACCCGATATGCCGCTCCGGCGGCTCCAGGCCGTAGGGGTGAACGTGGCCGTGCACAAGGGCCTTCGGGCCTGTCACCGCGACAAGCGGGTGAAAGGCCTGGAAGCCGCGATGGCACGGATCGTCGTCGTCTCCGACGCCGAGCGGAGCCGCATGGGTGACGAGGAGGTCGAACAGCGGCCGCCCCGGCCGCCGTCTGAGCCGGGCCCGCCATTCCAGCACCTTGCAGCGCCTTTTCATTTGTTTCTGCGTGTATTGATTGGGACCGCCGCAATAGCGGTGGGAGCCGCCCAGCCCCGCCACGCGGAGGTCGCCGATGTCCACAATGGCGCCGTCGACCGACACGCAGCCCTCCGGAACTGATCCCTCCGGGTCGTGATTGCCCGGAATGTGAACCAGTGGTTTTCCGACGATTGTCACCAGACGCTCGAGATAATCGAAGGGCAGGTCGCCGCAGGCGACGATGACATCGGGGGTCAGCTCCAGGAAACTGTTTCCATCCGCCAGCGTGCTTTCTTCATCGGCGACGGCCAACACGCGAGTCACGGGTCGATCTTAATTGAGGCGCCGCCTTATCCCCGCCGGCGCGTCTGCGTTAGGGTGATGGTAGTTCTGGGGCACGCACGTGGTTCTGGCGCACGCACAGGGGCGTTAACGCCTGGGGGAGGTTGGATCAACGTGAGACTCGGATTCGTCCGGAGTGGGGGAATGCGGTTTCTATCCATCGTCGTCGTGGGCTTCCTCGTTTCGGCGGCCTGTGCCGGGACCGAGCCCGGCGGTGACGGTGGTGACGGCGAGCTCGTCTGGGCCATTGGTGGAGCCGAGGCCGCGCCGGGTGGATTCCACCGCACGATCGCCGAGATGTGGAACGAGGAGAATCCCGACAACCCCATCCGAATCGAGCAACTGCCGGACGCCGCCGACGAGCAGCGACAGCAGCAGAGTCTCGAGCTCAACGCCCAAGGGGACCTGTTCGACGTCCTCGGTGTCGACGTGATCTGGACGGGTGAGTACGCAGAGAACGGATGGTTGGAGAGCCTCGAGGACATCCGCGGCGAGATAGAAGAAGTGTCCATCCCGGGCGCATTCGAATCCGGTACTTGGGGGGGCGAACTGTGGGCTGCCCCCTACAACAGCAACGCCGGCTTCCTCTACTACCGAACCGATCTCGTCGATGAGCCGCCGACGACCTGGGACGAGCTGCAGCAGGTCGGACTCGAGGTCGGTCAACAGGAAGGCATCTCCCCGTTCGTGGGCCAGGGTGCCAAGTATGAAGGGTTCGTCGTCAACTGGCTCGAGTACTACTGGAGCGCGGGCGGCGAGCTCTACAACGAGGACAACACCGAGGTTCTCTTTGACGAAGAAATCGCCGTGCAGGCCACGGAGTTCATGCAGGAATCGGTCGAAACGGAGTTCTACGCGCCCGGCTTCAACACGATGATGGAAGAGGAGGCGCGCAACGAGTTCCAGTCAGGGAACGCCGTCTTCATGCGCAACTGGCCATACTGCTACGCGCTAATGAACGATGAGAAGGAAAGCAAGGTCGCGGGCAAGTTCGATATCGCGCCGCTCCCGACCTTCAGCGGTGACGGGACCATCTCCGCGCTGGGTGGATTCAACAACGCCGTGAGTGCGTTCTCGAGCAACAAAGATGCGGCCAAGGACTTCGTCCTGTGGGCCTCGACCAATCCCGAAGTGCAAGCGCTGATGGCCACCGAGGCCTCGCTGCCGCCGACTACGGCGTCGGTGTACGACGACCTTCAGGACGATCCGGTCATGGCTCTGCTGGGAGATGTGCTCCCCGACGCCAAGCCGCGACCGCCGGCACCGCAATGGAACAACATCAGCGTGACTATCCAGGAGGAGATCTTCCCGGCCTACACGGGGCAAGCAGACCCAGCGGAGGCCGTCGCCGTGGTGGCGGAATTCCTGCAGACGACCATCGAGTGATGCTCGGAAAGACCGTCGAGTGATCGCAGGGAAGCGCGATGGCAACTGAGGCTGCGCGAGCACCGCGGCTCGCGCAGAAAAAGTCGCTTTCGGACAAGGCGCTCGGTAGGGTCTTTCTCAGTCCGTCGATCCTCACGATGCTGCTCGTTGCCTTGTTCCCCGTCCTGTTCGCGATCGTTCTCAGCCTCTACCAGTACTCGGGCCGGATCAGGGAGGAGTTCGGCGGACTCACCAATTACACAGAGGCTCTGGGCGACGACCGGTTCTGGAACGCGGTCAATGCCACGTTGGTGTTTACGGTTGCATCGGTCGCCGCCGAGTTCCTGATCGGGATGGGCTTTGCTTTGATCATGAAGCAGGCCTTCACGGGGAGGGGCGTCACCCGGGCGGCGATTCTCGTTCCGTGGGTGATCCCGACGGTCATCTCTGCGCAGATGTGGTTCTTCATGTTCGCCGTAACGCCCGGTTTCTGGAACAGCATTTTCGGCATAGGCGACTTCAACTGGTTGGGGCAACCTGGGTGGGCAATGTTTACGATCGTGTTTACGGATGTCTGGAAGACGGCGCCGTTCGTGGCGCTGCTTCTCCTTGCCGGGTTACAGACGATCCCCGAAGACATCTACGAAAGTGGGCGGGTCGATGGGGCCAACGCGTGGCAGCGCTTCCTGCACCTCACACTGCCGCTTCTGCGACCGGCGATTCTTGTGGCCCTGCTGTTCCGGACCGTCGATGCTCTGCGCGTTTACGACCTCCCCCAGGTCATGACGCAGGGGGCTTTCGGCACCGAGACGCTCTCGATTCTTGTTCAGCGCTACGTCGTGGTCACGCCGGATCCGGGGGCCGGAGCGGCCTTGTCGACGCTCACGTTCCTGCTCGTTCTGGGCATCGGCGTGATCTTCGTTCGGTTCATCGGCCGTGAGTTCGTGACCAGTACTGCTGGAGGGTAGCGAATGGCAACCGAGCAACGGGGCATAGTCGAGCGCCGCTCCTCACTTCAGATAGTAGGGAAGTTGGCGCTGCTGGGCGTGATATTCATCTGGTGCTTGTTCCCGTTCGTGTGGCTGATCAGCACGAGTCTGAAGCTGGGCGACGCAGCCCTCAACAGTCCCGACATGTTCCAGGGCCCCTTCGGTTTCAGGAACTACTCGAGCGTCATGGACCAGGGCTTCGGTTACAACCTGCGGAACTCCGGGATCGTGGCGGGCACAACGACTGTCCTGTGCATCACGATAGGTTCTTTAGCTGCGTATGCGCTCACGCGTCTTCCGATCAAGCACAAGATTCTTATCCTGTCGGGCGTTCTTGCCGTATCGCTGTTCCCACACGTTGCGCTTGTTCCGCCCATGTACGAGGCGTGGCGCTCTCTGGGACTGCTGAACACCTATCCGGGGCTGTACATCCCCTACACGGCCTTCACGCTTCCTTTGACGATCTTCATACTGTCGACCTTCTTCGCGTCGATACCCAAGGATCTGGAGGAGGCTGCGCGCGTCGACGGTGCGACTGCTTTTCAGGCCTTTCGGAAGGTCATCTTGCCTCTCGCCGCGCCGGGCGTTTTCGCGGCGGCAATCATCGTGTTCGTGTTCGCGTGGAACGAGTTTCTGATCGCGAGCACGTTCGCGCCGCGCAACCTCTCATCCCAGACCGTCCCCGTCGCGATAGCTTCGTTCACGGGGTCGGTCGAGTTCCAAAGGCCGATCGGCACGGTCACGGCGGCCTGCGTGATTGTGACGATACCGATGATCATTCTGACGCTGATATTCCAGAAGAGGATCGTCGCGGGTCTCACCGCGGGCGGCGTCAAGGGCTAGGCGGTCAGCGCGGGGTCAGCCGGATGTCCTCGGGCCAGGACAGCTGGACGCCGAGGTCTGTGATCAGTTTCTGAAACTCGGCGACACGCTCGCGGCGTTCCATCACCGCTCGAGGCTCACTCTGCGCGTTGATGCATGAAGCCGCCAGGGCCCCCGCGACCTCGCCCACATTCCACTCGATTGGGTGAAGTCGAAAACAGCCGTTGGTCACGTGGGTCACGCCGAGGTTCTTACATGCCGGCAGGAGATTGCGTATCCGTACTGGAACGAGTGCGCCCAGCGGGATCTGGAACGGCCAGCTTGCGATGTCGACATAGCCCCGACCCGCCGTCGTCGGATGCAGATCGATCCGATAGCTCCCGATGCCGACGCTGTCGGAAAGGGGTTCGGCTCCGCGGACGGGCGCTCGAGCCTCAACGCCGACATGCGTTTCCAGAACCCTGAAGCACGCCTTGATCCTGCGGCTCTCGCGCACGTACGGGTGCATCGCGAAGCCGTCCGTAGTACCCAGAATGTCGGGTCGCAGGCGCAGGCCCGGGTAGCCGGTCTCGCCGTCCGGACGAGGAGCGTCGTTTTGCAGCCAGTAAAGAAGGCTGGAGCCCAGTTCCTTGGCCTCGGACAGGTGAGCGGCTCGCACGGTTTCGGGCACGCCTACGATAGGCCCCAGCCAGTAGTCGTTCTGTGGCCAGTTCACCAGGGTCACATCGCGGACTTCGGCGTGGCCCTCGTAGTGAGCACCGCAGACAAGACGGCGGAAGGTCCACAGATCTTGCGCTTCGGGTGTGTCCGAGAACAGCGGGCGCGACAGCGTGCGGCCGGTGATCGGGTCGGGGGTGTCCCAGCCGAGGTGGGGGCCGGGCCAGAACGGAGCCCTGTAGTCGCGCCAGAAGCTGTAGCCCTTGGGACGAGGGATGGAATGGTCGGCTCCTGCTTCGTAGTCGAGAGCAAAGCACCATGTGACCGCCTGCTGCTCCAGAGGATTCGCGCCTTCGGCCCGGGCGTGAGGTTCGCCGGTGTCCGCTTGGCTCTCGGCCCCCACTACGTGTTCGCAGCCCGCAAGTGGCAGGAGGTCGCCCTCCTCGGTCGCGTCCAGCACGAAGCGCGGTATGACCGTGATCGAGGCACCAGCAGGATCTTGAAGTTGCACGGACGTGACGCGATCCGCATCGACCGACACTGCTGTGGCGCGATGCTCAAAGAGAACGTGCAATCTTCCATCGCGCTCGTAGGGCGCGAGGATGTCGCTCAAAACGGATGCTCCCACCTTTGGTTCGTGGCACAGCGCGCTTACCCACCCACCGCCAGGATTGAGATATGGATCTTCATGTGCGCGAGTCGTCAGCGTCTCGCGCCTTCTGTAGGAATCGCGAACGGCGGCGCGAAACCCCCGGTACGAGGAGGTCGCACCCGTGTGTTCGATCCAGGGGTGCTCGTCGGGGGGAACCCCCTGGGACGTCAGTTGTCCACCCAGCCACGTAGTGGGCTCGGCGATCACCGCACTACAGCCGAGGCGCAGTACCGAGAGAGCTGCGGCAACGCCGCCGAGCCCGCCCCCGGTTATGAGGACGTCGCACGAACCTTCCTCCATGAAGCGACCTCCGATTTAGGCTGCCACGATGTCCGACGACGCGAGGTGGTGGCAAGAAGGGGTCTTTTATCAGATTTATCCCCGCTCGTTTCGCGACACGAATGGCGACGGGGTGGGTGACCTGCGTGGGGTCATCGAGAAGCTCGACTATCTTTCGTGGCTGGGCATTGACGCGATCTGGCTGAATCCGACCATGCCGTCGCCCAACCACGACTGGGGATACGACGTCTCCGACTACACCGCCGTCCACCCCGAGCTCGGGACGATGGAGGACCTCGACGAGCTCATAAGGGAAGCGAGAGTGCGCGGCATCCGGGTCCTGCTCGATCTCGTTCCGAATCACACCAGCAGCGAGCACGAGTGGTTCAAGGACGCGCGATCAGGGCGTGATTCGCCTCGCCGCGGCTGGTACGTGTGGGCCGACCCGAAACCGGACGGGTCGCCCCCAAACAACTGGCTCAGCACGTTCGGGGGAAGCGCATGGGAGCTAGACGAGTCGTCGGGCCAGTATTACCTGCACAACTTCCTGGACTCGCAGGCAGATCTCAACTGGTGGAACGAAGACGTGCGCGACGCGATGGACGAAGTGCTGCGGTTCTGGTACGAGCGCGGGGTGGCGGGGTTTCGCATCGACGTGGCCCATGCCGTCATCAAGGACAAGGAGCTGCGCGACAACCTCCCTGCCACCGACGATGATCCTCCGCTAACCCGGTGGCTGGGGCAGCGCAGCACCTACAACATGGATCAGCCGGAAGTGCACGACGTCATCAAGAGGTGGCGCGTGCTCGGAGACGGGTACGATCCTGGGACGATTCTGGTGGGGGAGACTTTCTTGCTCGATATTGCGCGCGTCGCGGCCTATTACGGCAAGGGGGACGAGCTTCACCTCGCATTCAACTTCGTGCTCACGCTTGCGCCGTTCGAGGCCAAGGCCCTTCGTGACACGGTCGAACTGACGGAATCGCTGCTGGTCCCTGAGTTCGCATGGCCCGTCTGGACGGGATCGAACCACGACGTTCTCCGCTTTCCCACCCGCTGGTGTCGCGGCGACGACCGCAGAACGCGCCTGGCGCTCATGATGATGATGACCCTGAGGGGCACGCCGTTTCTCTACTACGGTGACGAGATCGGAATGCCCAACACGTTGGTTCGTCCCGAACAGCTGAAGGACCCGGTAGGGAAACGGTTCTGGACCGACCAGCGTGGCCGGGACCCGGGCCGAACCCCGATGCATTGGAGTGGGGAAGCCGGTGCGGGTTTTACCGCTCCCGAGGTCGAGCCATGGCTCCCGTTCGGTGACTACGAGGAGAGAAACGTGACAGGTCAGCGGACCAACCCGGATTCGATCCTGTCCCTGACACGGTCCTTGATCGAGTTGAGGCGAGCGTCGGCCGACCTGCGGAGCGGAAGCTACGGGAGCCTGCCTTCACCGAACGACACCTGGTGCTACATGCGCGGGGACGCGACGGTCGTTGCTCTCAACTTCTCGGAGGAACAAGCAACCGTTTGCGGGCTCGACGGAGTGATCAAACTCGGCACGAATCCCGGACAGAGCGGCGAGCGGGCGTCGGAGGCGATCCGGCTGAACCCGTGGGAGGGCGTAGTCATCGCTCGGTAGCGAACTGCGCCTCCCTGGACAACCTCTCTGCGGTCACCAGGGCTCGCGAATTCAACCGGAGCCTCGATTCTTGTTGGAAAGCCGGCTCGCTCCACGAGTACGCGGCAGATCGCCAACAGAGTTCATGGACGCCGTAGCGACTCCAGGCGGTGATTAAGAGGACTCTCATCGGCCTCTCATCGTCCGCCAACTCAGCTTGAGCAGGCTTACCGCATGGACAGGAGCAGTGGCGAAGAACCGCGCCTTGGTGAGTCTCGGTCGAGGCCGGATTCCACATGCCCAGCGGTACCCGTCATCCTGCCCACCGTCCCACTATGCGCCTCTTCTGGACGTGGGCGCCGGTTCCCGGGCGAGCATCGCCCGTCAGATGCTGCGAAGGGCAACCCGCTGTGACCATCCCTGGGAACTCGGCGGATCGGCGAGCCGGGCGGTGGCGACACCGGAAGCGGTCACCGCTGGTGCTTCCTTATCCGCTTGCCCCGGGTCAGAGCTTCCTGTCGTCCATTTCGGTGGGGAGCCAACGCTTCGACCGCTTCATCGTTTGCACACGGTGGTTGACGTCCGGATCAGACCTCGCCGAGCTCCTGCGATCGACGGTGTCGAACTGGCTGGAGCCGGGAGATTTGGTGGCGATCAGCGAAAAGGCTGTCGTGGTCACGACCGGGAGGGCGGTGCCCGCCGAGGCAGTGCAGGCTGCGCGCCTGGCCGAGTTTGTCGCAAAGAATGTGCGTCCGATCGGGAACTCGCGTGGACTGAGCATCCCGGAGAAGGCACAGCTGGTGATCGACATGGTCGGTCGGCCCCGCGTTCTGCTGGCAATTGCGGCGGGTGCCGTGACGCGGCCCATCGGATTGCACGGCGCGTTCTATCTGGTGGCCGGTTACATAGCCCGCTCGATGGATGGGATGCGGCCGCCATATGACGATGTGCTGCTGCCACCCCTGTCGCCATGGACGGCGCGCACTGTGGCCGAGCAACTCACCACCGAATTGGGTCATCCGGTTGCGATAGTCGATAACAACGATCGGGGTGGCTCGGTACGAGCGGTGGCCGGTTCTATGATGTCGAGGCGTCTGCTGGCCGCCGCGCTGGCCGACAACCCGATGGGACAACGAGGTCAGTCCACGCCGATTGTGGTCGTGCGCCACGGAGCCGGATCGACCGAGAATCACGTTAGTTGATCATTCATCCGGGTCCGTGGTCGGCTGGTGGAATCCGAGCAGCTCCCGGCTCTCGGGGACTCCGAGCAGACGGGCGACGGTCATGTAGGCTGCCCCTACAGCGCCGACCGAGACCATCGCCGCGAGAAGGGGCATCCACCCGTCGACGATGGGCCGGGTTCCGATCCCAACGAGACCGCTTACCGCGCCGGCGACGAGAATGGGACGTATGCGCCCACCGCCGATCGACACGCGTGCAACCCGTCGCTTGACTGCTTGGCGAAGGAGCCTGTACTCGATCCCTGCGGCCACAGCGGCCGCGAGAGACAGGCCGACGGCCCCGAGGTGGTGACGTCCTTCTGCAATCGCTGGATCTCGAAACTCCTCCGGCATCGGAGTAACCGCAGGCAGGTCGCCCACCACACTTAGCCCGTCCGCTCCAACCACGACCCGGTCGAGCTGGAACATGAGCACCAGACCGAGTACCAGCGATACCGCCACTCGCACGGCCGCGATCCGGGCCGGAGTGCGTGGTTCGCCCAGCCCGTAGAGCACCGACTGAAGTAGACGGGACCCGGTGGCGGCAAGCAGGGCGATCGCGTGGACGGCGAGCACCAGCCACACCTGAAGCACGTCGCGGCCATCGAACTCACCGCTTTCGAAGACCGCGGCGACGATGAGATCACCGATGAGCAGATAGGCGATCATCGTGGGCACGACGAAGAACGCGATGCGGGCCAAGCCCTTCTCGATCCGGTCGCGCAGCTCGGCGCGGCGTCCTGGGTCGATTGCCGACAGCTCCGGCAGCTCGGCCGCGGCGACGGACATACCGAACAGGCTTATGGGCAGGACGTAAAGCATCTGTGCGTAACGGAGCGCGGCCAGAGCGCCGAGGGCCAGAAAGCTGGCGAGCAGTAATTGGAGGTACGCGCTGAGGTGGACAACGCCACGGCCCGCCACGATCGGCACGAACGACCTGACCGTTCGTCGCACCCCCGGCAGGTCTGTGCGCAGGCTCGGTCGCACCCCGGGCGCCACCCGCAGGACGGTTGGTACTTGCACCGCGAACTGGAGCACCCCGCCGACGACCGTGCCCCACCCCAACCACAGCACGAGCGATGACTGAGCCGACCGACTGAGCTCGCCGTCGAGGTTCACGTTAACCAGAACCGAAGCGGCGGCGACGAGCACGGCGATTTGGGCCACGTTCATCAGGGCGGGAGCGACGTAGGAGAGAAAGAAGCGTCGGTGGCTGTTGAGTACACCGAGGCACCAAGCCGACATCACCAAGAAGCCGATGCCCGGCGTGACGATCCGCACGAGCGTGACCGTGAGCTCGAAGGTTTCCTCGGCCAAACCGGGGGCCAGGACGGCTGTGAGCGGCCGAGCAAAAAGGATTGCAAGAGCGACGAGGGTGCCGACGGCGGCGGTGAGCAGCCCGGCCAGTGCTCCGGCGACCCGGCCCGCCTCCTCCTCGCGCCCCTCGGCCAGCAGACGGCTGTAGACGGGGATCATCGATGCCGACAGAACACCCTCACCGAGGAGATTCTGGAGAAGATTAGGTATCCGCGACGCGGCGGTGAACGCGTCGGCCGCGTAACCCGTACCAAAGAAGTGGCCAACGGCCCGCTCTCTTACCAACCCTGTCAGACGCGACAGGAAGATGCCGGCCGCCACGGCGCCGGCCCGTCCCCTCTGGGAGGGTCGCAGAGCGCGAACCCGTCGACGAATCCCGGCGATCCCCATGCGAGCAACCTACATAACGCACGTTGGTGGGACTGGCACCCTTCGAACAGACAGTCATGGCTGCGGGACTTGATTACAGCGACACGTGCTGACCCCGTCTGGTCTCAGTCTTGCGGAAAGCCCCCTTGGTGACTCACCACTCGCTCGGCAATCGCTTGTGCGTGAGCCAGCGTGTCGCCCTCATCCCATTTCCGGCCGAGGCCGTCGATCAGACCGGCCGTGAACGCGTCGCCGGCCCCGACCGTATCGATCACCTCCACGGCGCGGCCCTCCACCGCCCAGCGCGCGCCGTCGCGCCGGTACAGCTCGGCTCCGTTCCCCCCTTTGGTGATGCACAGCCATTCCAACTCAGGGGCATGCTCGAAGTAAGCGCCGGGCGACGATTCGAAGCCCAGACGTGCGGCCACGGCGGTGAACTCGTCGTCGTTGAGCTTTGTGAGCCTCGCGGTGCCCAGGCCAAGTCGCAGCGCAGCCTCCAATATGTCGGGTGGTCTCAGGTTGGCGTCGAGGACTCGCAGCGGACCTGCGCCGGCCAGCAGCCGTTCGAGAGCTCCCCGAGCGATGCGGGACCGGCCCGACAGAGTTCCGAAACAGAATGCATCGTGTGGGGGGAGCTCCTCTGGGCCCTCGATTCGGTCCCACGACGCCGGACGGTGGATGTCGAAGGTGTGCCCGTCCTCGGTCAGCTCGACGGTGACGCGGCCGGTCGGCAGCTCGTCGTCGTACTCGACGAAAGTCCTATCGAGACCGAGCGAATCGAGGAAGTGCCCGACCGTCTCGGCGTCGTCGTCTCGGCCGAGACGGGTGATGAGGAGCGATCTCCACCCCAATGCGGCGAGGTGAGTAGCAACGTGAAGGGGCGCTCCGGCGACCATGCTTCGATCGGGGAAGTGGTCGATGACCACCTCTCCGAAGCTGATCGCGCAAAGAGTGGGTTCGGCCGCTACTGCTTCGTATCTCCGTAGATGCCGTCGCTGGACTTGGTGTCGAAGAAGTGAAGGCGGGTCGTGTCGACGACGAGTTCAACACTGTCTCCGCGGTTGATCCGGGTTTTCGGGTCGAGCTGCGCCACGAATTCGTTGTGTCCTTCCTTGGCCTTCTGCTCGAGCCGCTCCGCCTCCTCACCCCCGATGTCCTGGGCCAGTTCTCTCATGTCGTCCGTCAGCACGATCGGTGCATCTACGTCGAAGTGAACTAGCGTCTCCGTGCCGATTGCTTCCACGAGATCGATCTTGACCTTGATCCTGGAATCGGCGGGCGCATCCGATTTGAGTGAAGCGTCCTCGAAATCCTGGGGACGGATGCCGACGATCACTTCCTTGCCCGCGTAGTCGTGCAGGGCGGGCCGTCCCCGCTCGATGGCTTCCTGGTCGATGGTTACATTTTGGTTACCAATCGAGATCTGCATCGAACCGTTGGTGCCGTCGAGCTTGGACGAGAAGAAGTTCATGGAGGGGCTTCCGATGAACCCGGCGACGAACAGATTCGTCGGCCCATTGAACAGGTCGGACGGAGTACCCGCCTGCTGAAGCTCGCCCTTCCTAATGACGGCGATCCTGTTACCCATCGTCATGGCCTCGACCTGATCGTGAGTCACGTAGACGGTGGTGACCTCGAGGTCGGATTGGATGCGGGCGATCTCGGAGCGCATCTGGACCCTGAGCTTGGCGTCGAGGTTCGACAGGGGCTCGTCCATCAGGAAGGCTTGTGGCTTCCGGACGATCGCACGTCCCATTGCCACTCGCTGGCGCTGGCCTCCGGAGAGGGCGCGGGGTTTACGGTCGAGGAACTCGTCAAGGCCGAGGATGTGCGCTGCCTCCTTCACCCTGCTGTCGATCTCCGAGGAGTCGACCTTGGCGAGCTTGAGCCCGAACGCCATGTTGTCGAAGACGCTCATGTGGGGGTAGAGGGCGTAGTTCTGGAACACCATGGCGATGTCCCGGTCTTTGGGCGGGACGTCGTTGACGACGCGTTCACCTATCTTGATCTGCCCTTCACTTATCTCCTCGAGACCCGCGATCATGCGCAGTGCGGTGGTCTTTCCACATCCCGACGGGCCGACGAGAACCATGAACTCGCCGTCCTTGATATTGAGGTCGAGATCCTCCACAGCGACCGTGTCGCCGTAGCGCTTCGTCACATTGTCGAGCACTATCTCGGCCAACTCGAACCCCCCTTCCCCTGCGATCCCGGCAGCGCAGGGATGCTGTTTCTGATTTCGTCTATTGATCGTACCCGTCCCGGCGGATCGGTACCTGCGAAGGTAAGCACGAGGCCTGCGGCCGCCCTGTCTACGAAGTTCTCCCTATTCAGCGCCGGCGACGGACTGCCGACTTCCAGATCATGTCTTTTAGACCTTTGGTGCTTCTGGTCGACGACGACCCGATCATGCGGGACGTGCTGGCCGCCTACTTCAACGTCCATGGCGGATTCAGGATCTCGGGCGTGGGGGCCGACGGCTTCGAGGGGGCGATGCTTGCCTGCGATATGCCGCCGGACGTCGCCGTCATCGACCACAACATGCCTCGCTGGGACGGCGAGCGGGCGGCGGCCTTCATCCGCGAGCGGTCCCCGTGGACAAAGATCGTTGCCTTCTCCGCGATCGTCCACGAGAAGCCCGAGTGGGCGGACGAGTTCCTTCCCAAAAGGGATATCGACGGCCTCGTACCGCTCGTCGAGTCCCTTGCTTAGGCCTAGCTGAGCCTCTCGACGAGCATGGCCATGCCCTGGCCGCCCCCGACGCACATCGTCTCGAGCCCCACCGTTTGATCGCGCGATCGCAGGTCGTTGAGCAAGGTGCACATGATGCGCGCACCCGTCATCCCGTACGGGTGACCGAGGGCGATGGCGCCACCATTCGGGTTGAGGACACTCCCAAACGGATCGACGTCGAGGTCACGGCAGACGGCAAGGACCTGCGCGGCAAAGGCCTCGTTTAATTCAACGACGTCCACGTCGCCGATGGACATGCTGGCCTGCTTCAACACCTTGCGGACCGCTTCGATTGGCCCGACACCCATGATCTCCGGAGCAACCCCCGAGACGGATGAAGCCACAATCCGGGCGACCGGAGTGATACCCAGCTGGCGTGCCCTCTCCGCGCTCATGACCACGACGGCGGCCGCGCCGTCGTTGAGCGGGCAAGAATTGCCGGCGGTGACCGCGCCGTCGGGTTTGAACGCGGGCGGCAGTTCCGCAAGCTTCTCTAGTGTGGAGGTGGGACGCGGGCCATCGTCCTTATCGGCCGAGGTGCCGTCTTCGAGGACGTAGGGAGTGATCTCGCGAGCAAAGAACCCGTTCTCCTGAGCGGCTACGGCACGTTCCTGGGAGCGCTGAGCGAACCTGTCCATCTCGTCGCGGCCGACCCCGAACTTCTCCGCCACGTTCTCTGCGGTCATCCCCATTGGGATGTAGACGTTGGCGATCTCGGCGTCGTCTCCGAAGAGCTTCGGATGCAGCTCGTTCATGTCCTTGGGGTAGCCGTCTACCTGGCTGATCGATTCGACCCCCGCCGCTACGAACGCATCACCTTCGCCGGCTCGGATCGCGTGAAACGCCATGCGGATGGTCTGAAGGGACGACGCGCAGAATCGATTGACGGTGGTGCCGGGTACGTGGTCGGGCAGGCCGGCGAGCAGAGCGGCGCGCCGTCCGAGGTTCATGCCCTGTCGTTGCTCGGGGAATCCGCAACCGACCATCACATCGACGATCGCGCCCGGATCAAGCTCGGGGACGGCCTTGTATGCATGGGCGATTGCGAACGCGGCCATGTCGTCGGGGCGAGCATCGACAAGCGACCCCTTCTTGGCCCGCCCGATCGGAGTGCGCACTGCTGACACGATCACTGCCTCGGTCATGTTGGCCTCGCGCCTCCTCAAGGTCCTGGGAGATCAAAGTGGAGGGCCAGCTTAAGGGAGCCGGCCGCCGGCGCGCATCAACGACGCCCGGGGTTTTGTGTCCGGCGGTAGCCGGTGTGGTCGGGTCGGGGCTGGGTCTCAGCGAAACAGGGCGCTCGTCGACTGGACGAAGTCTTCGTCGGAAGACCCGGCCTGCGTCACATCGTCTGTCTGAAGGCCCTCCAGGGCGCGCAGCCAGTCGCGGCCCTTCGAGCTGAGGTGCGGTTCCGACCTCGGCTCGAGGAGGCCCGCCTGGAGTAGGTCGTCAATCTCTACCGAACTCACCGCCACCACCTCCTCTCGGCCTTGCGCATGTTCGCACGCTCTTCGACACGACGGTAGCCGACGGGTACTTGACCTTCAGGTCAACGGTCGGGGCCGGCTCGGGTTGCCGACGGATGTATTGCGTCGGCCCCGAACAGCTCGGCGGCAACCACAGTGCACAGTTTCCGGACCCGCTCGACCATGTCGATGTGGGCCGGCAGAGCGCGACCCATTGGATCTGATACCTCCTCGCCCGGCACAAAACGAGCGGTTTCGACTCGGGCTCGATGGGCTGCGCCCACCCGGAGACGGGCCAGGTCGATGGGATCGCTCGCCGGCGGCGAAGGGGACGCCGTATCCCGCAGCAGCGACGACAGCTCGATGAGATTGAAGGTGCGGTCGTGGGCAGCGCCTCCGTCCACCACCGCCCCGGCGACGTGACGGCGCTCGAAACCGAGGACCAGATCGGCGCCCGACAGGTCCACTCCAGACAGGGGAACCGACCGGTGGCCGCGCAGGTCGAATCCCAGCCCCCTGGCCGCCGCCACGGTCTCAGAGGGCGGGCGTTCCCCCGCGAGCTCCAGCAGCCCCGCGGAGCCGACGGTGACCCCGATGCCCTCGGTCACGCGCCCCATCACGGCTGCGGCCGCGGGGCTGCGGCACCGGTTTCCGGTGCAAACGAAGTAGATCGCGAACACCTTTGGAGTATCGCCTCCTCCGCGTCCGCCGAGATGGTGGAGGAGTCCACACGAGGCCCCGTGCGTAAATCCCTGCCCCGCTTCGGGCGCTTTGACCTGGTTTGGACCGACCCATTAATTGAGTTGCCCCCAGGGCGTGCCGAAGAACTAGTGGCGCAGGGCGGGGGTCATCGCCCCCGCTGCCGCTGGGTGCTGACCCGGTCGCGCCGGGCCATCGGACAGGACAGGGAGCATATGTGAGGACCGCAAGACGCCTTTCGCTTGCATTCGGGGTGCTCGGAGCCATCCTGTTTGCCTCGGGGCTCTTCGGTCTGCGCGGTCTCGAGAGCGCCTCCGACGCCATCGGAAGGACCACCTCCCAGCCGACGAGTGGGCGTGCGGTCGCGCCCTCCGTTCGAGCGGTGCGCGGGGCCCTCGACCGCGCCCGGGCCGGCATCTACGCGACCCTGGCTCTCGGTCTGGTCGTGGCGGCCGCATCCATCTTCTCGGTGCGCAAGCTCGTGGGAGCCCCCGTGCGCCGGCTGCTTACCGGCATTGAGCGTTTCAGGGACGGGGACCTGGAGCATCGGATCCCGGCGAAGGGAGCGCACGACTACGCGGATCTGGCGTCGTCCATCAACCGCGTGATCGCCCAACGCAGTCGGGTCCACGAGGAGCTGGAGTTGCTCAGAAAGCGAGACGAGCTGGTCCTGGCGGCCGTCGGCGAAGGGATTTTTGCGCTCGACGCCGATGGTGGTGTGACGGTTGCGAATCCAGCCGCGGCCAGGATGCTGGGCCGGTCGTTGGAGGAGCTGGTCGGGAAACCTCACCACAACCTCGTGCACCACTCGCAGGCCGACGGCAGCCCCCTTCCCGAGACCGAATGCACCATCAACCTCACGCTGGCGGACGGCGAGGCCCGATACGTCGACGGCGACGTCTTCTGGAGGAAGGACGGCAGCAGCTTTGCCGTCGAATACACATGCACGCCGCTCGTCGAGGACGGCATCAGTCGGGGTGTCGTGATCCTGTTTCGAGACGTTACGGAGCGGCGCGCGGTTGAGCGCATGAAAGATGAGTTCGTTTCTATAGTCAGTCACGAACTGAGGACGCCACTCACTTCAATCAAGGGTTCGCTGGGACTCATCGCATCGGGGATGCTGGGAGATGTTCCCGAGCGGGGCCGCCGGATGTTGGACATCGCCATCTCAAACTCCGAGCGCCTCGTCCACCTGATCAACGACATCCTCGACATCGAGAAACTCGATTCGGGTGGAGTGATCATGAACCTGAAGCCATGTAATGCGGCCGACCTGATGACCCAGGCCGTTGAAACCATTCGCCCGCTTGCGATGGAGTCGGGCGTCACCGTGGCCGTAACGCCCATGTGGGCGCAGCTGTCCGTCGATCCAGACCGGATTCAGCAGGCACTCACAAACTTGCTTTCCAACGCGATCAAGTTCTCGGATTGGGGAGGGCGGGTGTGGGTCAGCGCCGAGCGACGCGACGGCGAGCTGCAAGTGGAGGTGAGGGACCAGGGCCGCGGTATCCCGCCCCACCATTTGGAGACGATCTTCGAGCGCTTCCAGCAGGTCGACGCATCCGACTCGCGCGAGAAAGGCGGTACAGGCCTGGGGCTCTCCATCTGTCGGAGCATCGTCAAGAAACACGGCGGACGCATCTGGGCAACGAGCGTGCTCGGGAAGGGAAGCACGTTCACGTTCACGCTTCCGCTCGCGAAGACAGACGCTTCGGGCTTCGCTAATGGCTATACGGTGAACCGAACCGAGTCGCACGCAGCGTTGGCGGAGCGGAAGTCGGACGCTCTCGAGAGGTGGGTGCGATGACCCCCTCGGTTCTCATCATCGACGATGAAGAGCACATCCGGGAAGTGGCACAAGTGACTCTGGAGACCATGGCGGGCTGGAACGTCGTCACCGCCGGGTCGGGAGAGGAAGGTATCGCGAGGGCGCTTGCCGAGCCACCCGATGTCATCCTGCTCGACGTCATGATGCCTGAGATGGACGGTCCCACAACCGTAGGGGTGCTCAAGGGCAACGATGCAACAAAGGACATCCCGATCGTGCTGCTCACCGCCAAGGTGCAGGCGGAAGACCATCGCAGCTTCATGGACCTGGGAGTGAACGGAGTTATCGCGAAGCCTTTCAACCCGCTCACCCTCGCGGACGAGGTGTCCCGCACCCTGGGCTGGGCCCCCTAGCCCGAGAGGCTGCGCCCATGACCCCTCGCATTCTGCTGGCCGGCTTTGATGCCGAGATCGCCTCCTGGTTGCAGGGTCGCTTCGAGGGAGTCTCGGTGCCCCATGCGCGCACCGGACAGGAGCTTGTGGACCAGCTCGAGGGGGGCGCATCACTGCTCGTGCTCGACCACCAGCTGAAACGCCCCAATGCGATGACCGTCCTGCGCATGATCAGGGAACGCTCGACCAACGGTGACCTTCCCGTCCTTTACTGTGTCGAGCAAAAACACCGAAAGCATCTCGCTCGGACGCTCGTGGACGTGCTCGGTGTCAATCGGCTGCTGTTCCATCCCGTGGACAAAGACGAGCTGGCGCGCCAGGTTGCAGCACTGGCCGGTCTGGCCGACGCCCACGACGAGGCCAGTGCCCGCCGCGAGCGGACCTCTCGTGTCATTGCCGCGGTCTGGGAGCGAAACAGGGCCACGATCATCGAACAGGTGGAGGTTCTGGAGGACGCCGTCGCATCGCTTCTGGAAGGGAACCTCGAGGAGGATCTGAGGCGAACTGCCCAGTCCGAGGCGCACAAGCTTGCCGGCTCGGTAGGGACTTTTGGCTTCGCCGAGGGCTCACGCATCGCGCGCGAGATGGAACTGACGTTTCAGGATGCGTCCCTCCTGGATGAGGCCCACACCCTGCGCCTGTCGGAGCTCGTGGTTCAACTGCGCGATGAGCTCGAGCAGGCACCTCTCGTCGACGCTTCCGAGGAGGTCGCATCGCGCGCAGAGGATTCCCCGCTCTTGCTCATCTGCAGCGCGGACGATCAGCTGAACAGCCGGTTGGGAGCCGAGGCCGCCACCAGGGGAATGCGCATCGTCTCTGTGTCTAGCGTGGCAGCGGCCGGTCGAGCTGCCCGAGTCGAGAGCCCGGACGTTGCGTTGTTGGACCTCACGCTCGACAAGCGACGCAGTGAGAAGGAGCTGGCGTTGATCGAGAGATTGTCACGGGGCACGTCACCGACATCGGTGCTGGTCTTCACGTCCTCCGACACGTTCACCGATCGCGTCGAGGTTGCCCGGCGCGGGGGAAAGGGGTTTCTGGATCGGTCGCTTCCGGCGCGCGCGGCGATCGACGCAATCGAGCGTCACGTCGAGGTCACCAAGTCGGGCGAGCTCAGCGTTCTCGCCGTCGACGACGATCCGGGCACCCTGGAGATATTGGCGGCGCTTCTGGAACCGAAGGGGCTCGCGGTGACCTGCCTCAAGGACCCGACGAAGTTCTGGAACGTGCTCGAGGAGTCAGCTCCGGACTTGCTACTTCTCGATCTCGAGATGCCTAACATCTCGGGTCTCGAGCTGTGCCGCGTGGTTCGCAATGACCCCCGGTGGGCCGGCCTCCCGATCCTTCTGTTGACCGCACACCAGGAGGCGGAGACCGTAAACGAGGTCTTTGCCGCCGGCGCCGACGACTACCTGACCAAACCGGTCGTGGGACCGGAGGTCATTACGCGTATAAACAACCGGCTGGAACGCATGCACCTCTATCGCAGCGTCGTCGAGACAGATTCGCTCACGGGCGTCGCAAATCGCCGCAAGTCGACTCAAGTTCTCGACGGCTATCTGAAGTTGGCCGAGCGCTACAACCAACCGCTCTGTGTCGCCGTGCTGGACGTGGACAATCTACGGTCGGTCAACGATCGCCACGGCCACGGGGCCGGGGATCGCGCGCTTCGCAAGCTCGGGGAAGTGATGCGCAAGACATTCCGCGGTGAGGACATCGTCGCGCGCTGGGCTGGGGACGAGTTCGTTCTGGGGATGTACGGGATGCTTCGGGACGACGGCGTCCAGAGAACTGCCGAGATGCTCGAGGACTTCCGTCCCATCGAGTTCGTCGGGCCCGACGGTTCTCCATTCCGGCTGACGTTCTCCGCAGGCGTGGCCCAGTTCCCCGAAGATGGCGGCGATCTCCAAGACCTCTATCGAGCCGCCGACGAGGCCATGCGTCAAGCGAAGACATCGGGGCGGGACCGAGTGCTGCCCGCCGGGTGGGACCCGGAAAGGGGTGCCGTTGTCGAACGCAACGACGTCGTCTTGGTGGAGGACGATGTTGCTCTCGGACAGCTCCTGATGCACTCCCTGGAAACGAGAGGCTACAAGGCCCATTGGGTGAGGGACGGCGCCGAAGCGGTCGAGGTGCTGGGGGGCCCCAAACCACAGCTGCGCGCCCGTGTCGTGTTGTTAGACGTCAAC
Organism: Actinomycetota bacterium; assembly: GCA_050694175.1. Classification (GTDB taxonomy): domain Bacteria; phylum Actinomycetota; class CADDZG01; order CADDZG01; family WHSQ01; genus JBOGXA01. The sequence goes on along the minus strand of JBOGXA010000004.1, from coordinate 53,947 downwards.
CTCCCGGGACTTGACGGGCTCGGTGTTCTAAGACGTCTGTCGCAGAACGACGGTCTGCGTGGCACGCGCGTGATCATGCTCACCGTTCGTGCAAACGAGCTCGAAGTACTGAAGGCCCTCGAGCTCGGCGCATTCGATCATGTCGCAAAACCGTTCTCGGTTCCCGTCCTCATGCAACGCATTCGCAGAGCACTGGGCAGCAGCAGGTGACGGCGCACAAGATCCTGCTGATGGCGATTGCCGCTCAGGTGGTAGCGGCCGGCGTCGCGCTGGTCGTGATCATGGTTCACGCTCTTCACCAGCGGTGGTGGGAGCAGCGGTTTCGGTTCAAGGCGGTCACGGGGGCCCGGGTAATCGTAGAAGCGCTCGACGAGGGAGCGACCCGACCGGACGGGCTTGCCCTTCTGTGCTCGTTGCCGTTTCGGCTTCAGGTGCGCCTGTTCGTCGACCTGGCTCCCAATCTCTCCGGCCTCCAGCGAGAGAGGCTGACCGGGCTAGCTCGCGACGTGGGACTCGTGGAGCGGGCCGAACGGCAGTGCACGAGCGTCTTCTGGTGGCGCCGACTCCAGGGTGCCCGCCTTCTAACGATTCTGGGAGGGGGCGAGTCCGTGTTGCCGTCGATGTTTCGCGATCCCAGGTATGAGGTGCGGGCCCAGGTCGCGGAGTGGGCGGCGGAGCATCCGGTCGGCCCGGTGACGGAGAGCCTCGTCGAGATGCTCGGGGACGCCAAGACTTTGTGTCGGTTCACCGTGCAGGATTCCCTTCTGAGGCTGGGCTCCGCCGCGGTCGATCCGCTAACGAGGCGGCTGCTCACGGGACGGAGGTCGCTGCACGAACTGACCGCCGCGTTGAGGGTCGCCGGGGGCCTGTCCGACCCACGCTTCCTGGGGCCGGCGTTGCATCTGTGCTCGGACGAACGACCGGAGGTTCGGACGCTCGCAGTATCGGTGGTCGGGGGTCTTGGGGGCCGGGAGGGCATCGAGGTCCTCCTGGCTCGATTGTCGGACCCCTCTGCGGATGTGCGCGCGGCTGCTGCCCGATCGCTGGGGAAGCTCGGACATTGGCCGGTCGCGGCACCGCTCGCGAAACTGCTGCGCGACCAGTCCTGGGAGGTAAGGCGCGAAGCGGCGCTCGCCTTGCGCGCGCTCGGAACCCCCGGGCTCCTGCTCCTGCGCCGCAGCCTCAACGACCGGGATCACTTCGCCGCCGATATGGCCAGGCAGGTTCTCGACCTTCCCGACACGAGCGTGAGGAGCACGTCGGCATGAGCTTCGAGTCCGCCGCGGAGTTCGTTGTGGTGAAGGTCGAGTTGATTGTTCTCATCTATTTCTTCTTGATCAACACGTTCTACGGGGTTCTCTTGGTCAGCGCAGTCATAGAGATGGGAAGTCATCTCATGCGCGTTTGGCGCGAGAGCGGTTGGCGGATTCTCGGCTCGGAGGTCGCCCCCTCCCTAAGCATGCTCACTCCCGCACACAATGAAGCGGCAACCGTCGTCCAAAGCGTGCATGCGCTCCTGACGCTTCAGTATCCGAACCTCGAGGTTGTCCTCGTCAACGACGGCTCGACCGACGGCACCCTCGGCGTCGTCATGCACGAATTCGAGCTCGTGCCGATTCATCCCATCTATCGCCGGCAGATCGAGACACGATCGGTGCGAGGCCTTTATCGGTCGCGGATCAACCCCAACCTTGTGGTCGTCGACAAGGAAAACGGGGGGAAAGCCGATGCGCTCAATGCAGGGCTCAACGTGGCGCGGGGAGAGCTCGTCTGCGCCATGGATGCCGACACTCTGATCGAGCCCGACGCTCTGCTGCGGATGGCCCGGCCCTTTCTAATGGCAGACGACGTCGTCGCGGCGGGGGGCACGATCAGAGTCGCCAACGGATCAGAGGTTCGGTCGGGACGGATCGTCGCGGCGCGGGCCCCACGCAACTGGCTGGCGGGAGTGCAGACGGTCGAGTATCTACGAGCCTTCCTCTTCGGGCGTTTGGGTTGGAACAACCTCGGTGGGAACCTGATCATCTCCGGTGCCTTCGGACTGTTCCGGCGTGATGCGATGATCGCCGCCGACGGCTACCTCCACGACACGGTCGGCGAGGACATGGAGCTGGTGGCCCATCTGCGCAGGATCGGGCTCGAGCGCGGGACGGCCAGCCGGGTGGAGTTCATCCCCGATCCGGTCGCGTGGACCGAGGTGCCCGAGTCCTTCTCGACCCTGGGGCGACAGCGCGATCGCTGGCACCGGGGCCTGGCCGACGTCTTGTGGCGGCACCGCACGCTACTCTTGCGGCCCCGCTACGGCTTGCTGGGGATGGTGGTCTACCCGTACTTCCTAGTCTTCGAGCTGCTCGCACCCGTGGTCGAGGCCGTCGGTCTGCTCGGTGCTGTGCTCGGATTGGCCTTCGGATTGTTGGATACGGACTTTGCGATCCTGTTCTTCCTGGTCGCCTACGGATACGGCCTGGTGTTGAGCCTGTTCACCCTTGCCCTCGAGGAGTGGAGTTTTCACAGATACGGAGACTTCAAGGATCGGATGCTGTTGCTGGGATGGGCAGTTGTGGAGAACTTCGGCTACCGGCAACTGACCCTTTTGTGGCGGCTGCGGGGGCTCTTCAAGTTCGTCAGGGGTCGGACCGAGTGGGGAGCGATGGCGCGCAAAGGCTTCAAGCCGCCGACCCCACAGAAGCGCGCGGCGTGAGTTCGCTCAGGTCGGCGCGCTACCCCTCCGAATCGTTCGCAATCAGTCACAAACTCGTGGACTGACTGCGGGGCCGGCTGGTCCCTCCGGTGTGGCCGTCGCCACATGCGCGTTGCGTAGGCTGCCCGTAGTTTCGTCGTGTGAGGCTGCGTGCCACGCTAGTGGTCACCTTGGCGACGGCGGTCTCGTGTGCGTCGCCCGAGGCCGTCCTGGTCGCCCAGGCCCCACCTACCCTTCTGATGGAGCCCGGCGGCTACGAGAAGGCCGTAGTGGAACGCGCCGTCGACGGCGACACCATCGAGGTCACAATCACGGGACGCGTCCCCGGCCCCGGAGCGGGGAAGGCGCCGGTGGGCGAGAAGGTCACCATCCGGCTGCTGGGGATCGATACTCCCGAGTCGGTCGACCCTCGCCGGCCGGTGGAGTGCTTCGGCGAGGAGGCCGCGGCCGCAGCCGCCGCGCTCCTGGAGGGACAAACCGTGGTGCTCGTAAAGGACACAGAGGAGGTCGACGCGTTCGGTCGCCTGCTCCGATACGTGTACCTGGGCCACGAGATGGCCAACGCCCGGCTCGTTATCAACGGTTACGCGGCGTCCTATCCCTATGCCCCCAACGTGCGGCACTCGTCCCTTCTGAAAGAGCTCCAGCGCCGCGCACGAACGACCGGTCGAGGGCTGTGGGCCGAGGGCGCTTGCGGGGGCTGAGTGGAGTAAACGCGTAGCATCGGCCTGTGAAGAGCGTTTCGCCTCTGGCCCGGGTCACTATCATCGCTGCGGCTACAGCGGCGTTCGTGCTTTACCTCGTGATCCTCGACCTCGGCGTCAATGCGGGGCGGATACATCGCGGCGTGTCCGTGGGCGAGGTCGACGTCGGTGGGATGACGCAGGCCGAGGCGGTGGGGTATCTCGCCGAGGTCGGCCGGGAGATGCGAAAAGAGAGCATCACGTTTGTCACCGGGGATCTCGAGTTCCACATACTGCCCGCGGACCTGAACTGGTGGCCCTATGCAAAAGACAGCGCGCGGAGGGCGATGGCGGTCGGCCGGTCGGGGGGTGTCGCACACGCTGCATCCCAGCGTTGGCGGGCATGGCTCTCGGGCGTCACGGTCAATTGGGAGCAAGCGGGGGACCGCCGGGTCGTAGAGAAGATCAACGAGCTTTCGTCAGAACTTGCGGCCGCAGGTCTTCAACTCGACGAGGCCGCCATGCACAAGGTGCTGCATGCCGCGATCTGGGCGTTGCCGCGGCGCGACGCGTACGACATCCCACTCGAGGAGTGACCACGGGCTAGAGTGACCACGGGCTAGGGAGTAGGGGCCTCTATCACCGTGGGATCGGGGCTCGGCGGCGGCGACGGAGGCGGTGAGTTGTCGGGGTCTCCTCCGTCTCCTCCGTCTCCTCCGTCTCCCGGACCTCCCCCTCCACCACCGTCGCCCCCACCATCGCCGTTCGCGGGCTCGTCACCCGGGTCGTCCTCCTCCGAGGACGGAGGTGACGAGTCGCCCGGTGTCGAGCCACCGGGCCGCTCATCGCGTGAGTTTTTCTGATTTCTCCCGCGGCCACCATCGTTCGTTCCTCCGGTCTCATCCGTGTTTCCGAGGAAGATGAAAAGCCCCACCGCCACGAGCAGGGTGAGCGCGATCGCGCCCGCAACGATCGTCCACCGACGTGCGGGGGGAGCGACCGCCGCGCGATCGGGAGTGGTGTGCGCCTCTGCCGTATCCTCCGAGGTCGGAAGGACCGAGGTGTCGCGTGCGGTCGGCGCAAGGACCGCGGTCGCCCCGCCGATCCCCAGAGAGCGGATCTGGTCGGCGAGCTCGTTGCCGTCCTCGAATCGATCTGCGGCGTCCTTGGCGAGGCACCGCATTATCAGCGCATCGACCTCGACCGGGATCTCGTCGACGAGCTCGCTGGGCCGCGCCGGTATCCGCTCGACGTGGGCCATCGCGATGGCCGCCACGGTGCCCTCGAACGGCTTGCCGCCGGTGACCAGTTCGTAGAGGACCACCCCCAGGGAATAGACGTCGGAGGGTGGGCCGGTCGGGGCGCCCTGAGCACCCTCGGGCGAGATGTAGTGGGGAGAACCCACCGCGGTGCCGGTGGCCGTCAGCTGCTCCGCGGTCGCCGAGGACGCTATTCCGAAGTCGGCCAGCCGGGGGTTGCCGAGCTCGTCGATCAAGATGTTGCCGGGCTTTATGTCGCGATGAACGATGCCCAGATTGTGCGCGGCTCCGACGGCTCGGGCCACCTGTTCGACAACCGCCAGCGCGCGCTCCACCGGAAGCGGTGCCCCCACGAGGTCGGCCAGTGAACCACCGGCCATGTAGTACATGACCAGGAACGGGTGATCTTCGAACTCCCCGAAGTCGAGGACTGTGACGATGCCGGAATGCTGGATCCGGGCGACGGCCTGCGCCTCGGCGAAGAAGCGCACGAGGTTGTCGGCATCCTCACCAAATCGGCGGGCGAGAAATTTGATCGCAACCGACCGATCCAGCCGGCGGTCGCGCGTCAGCCATACCTCTGCCATGCCTCCCTGCCCGATCGGCTCCATGAGCTCGTATCGGTCCTGGATCAGCGTCCCCGGGTTCACGAAGGCCACCTTCCCCCTTCAGGTGGAAAGGAAACGAGGCGGTGTGCAGGGGCAGGAGCAGGGTGATCGCATGGCGAAGCCCATAGGTGACACATGGGCTTCAAGGGTAGAGGCAAGGCGGTGGTGGTGCGCCGCGCCGCGGTTTGCGCGGTGGCGCTCGCCCTCCTACCCGTGCCCGCCACCGCCGGCGACGCCGACCCACCACCCGTTCCGGACAGCCTGCGCGCCTACTCGATAGTGCCACCGGGGCAGGAAGGCAACGTGACCGCCGCGGAGCTCGCGAGCGGGGACTTCGGCCCGCACTACGACGACCAGCGTGAGACGTACGCATCGTTGATCGATGACGACGACGTGACGGAGGACGAGCTGTCGACCTACTTCCACTCGATGCAATTCGGTCCCGAGGGCTCGATCGAGCGGACCTATGAGCCGCGGGCCGGGGTCACCGTCTACCGAGATTCGATGGGGATTCCGCACATCTATGCGGACTCTTTGACCAACGCGTCTTTCGCTCTTGGTTATGCGAGCGCGGAGGACCGTCTGTGGCAGATGGACATCTTCCGGCACGCGGCGCGCGGCACCCTGTCGGAGTTCGTGGGCTCGGGTGAGGACGACGCATATCTCAAGATGGACATCGCCACCCGCCGTGAGGGCTACACCGAAGACGAGATCCGGCAGATGTTCGAGCGACTGGACGACAAGTTCGGATCGGTGGGCGCGCAGGTGCAGGAAGGACTGGTGGCGTACGCCGACGGAGTCAACGCGTACATCGACGAGCTGAAGATGCCCGAAAGAGTTGCGGACCGTCCGGTCGAGTACGAGGCAACCGGTAACCCCTTCCCCGTATTTCCCGAGCCGTGGTCAGAAGAGGACACGCTGTTCCTCGTCGTGTTGCAGCTGCGCGTTTTCGGCGAGACGGCAGGCGGCGAACTGGACAACGCAGCTCTGTTCGCTCACCTGAAGAAGCGCCTCGGCCGTACCCTCGGCCCCCGCGTGTTCAACGACTTCGTGTTTCGCAACGAGCCTCGCTCTTACACCAGCATCGCGTCGCGGCAGGGAGTGTTTCAGTCGCAGGCGTTGGGCCGGGTGAATCCCTCGAGCGTGGCGATCCCGAACAACGCGGTTTCCGTCGCACGCCGGGCGCGCGATGTTCAAACCCTCAGAACCGGGGTCCTCGAGTCACTTGGTTTCAGGGCCCCCGCGTCGAACGCGATCCTCGTGGCTGGTTCGAAGTCGGCAAGCGGTAACCCGCTTCAGATCGGCGCCCCGCAGGTCGGATACGCGGTCCCGTCCTTCTTCATGGACGTCGACGTCCATGCCCCCGGCGTCGACTTCAGGGGCCCGGCGGTGCCGGGCGCCTCAGCCCTGATACCACTGGGGCGCGGGCGCGACTACGCGTGGTCGCTCACAACCGGGTACTCCGACGCGGTCGACGTGCGCGCCGAGCGCCTCTGCGAGCCGGGCGGAGGACGACCCAGTCCGTCCTCGAACGGCTACGTTTTCAGAGGGAGGTGCGTGGCCATGAGCTCGCGCACCGAAACGTTCATAGTCAAGCCCCCTCCCGCGGATCCGGGCCCTCCACGGATCGAAGAGAGGACCTTCTACAGAACCCGGCACGGTCCGGTGTTCGTCCGCGGGCGCGTCGACGGCCGGCCCGTCGCATTCGTCAAGCAGCGTTTTTTCTGGAAGAAGGAGATCGACTCCGTCCCTCAGTTCCTGAAGTGGAACACCCAAGTCGAGTCGGTAGGGGACTTCAGGGCCGCGGCCGAGGACTTCACGATGTCGTTCAACGCCTTCTACGCAGATGCGGACGACATCGGCTATTTCCACGTCGGCCGGTACCCGCAGCGCACGCGCGGCGTACACCCGGCCCTACCGGTCTGGGGGACCGGCGAATGGGAGTGGAAGGGCCGCTTCCCGTTCGGTCGCCACCCGAAGGTCGTCAACCCCGAACGCGGATGGGTCGTCAACTGGAACAACAAGCCGGCGCGCAGTTGGGACAACTTCGATGGGATCAAATGGGGATCGATCCACCGAGTCGAGCTGCTGGCGGGCGCGATGCGGGACCAGCTCGCCGCCGATGGATCGCTCACCCCCTCCGACATTGTCGACGTCATCCGGGTCGCGGCCACCCAGAACGTGCGCGGTTTGTACCTGGGCCCCCGCATGCTTCGCCGCACGCGCGGGGCGCACGGAGGCGGCATATCGGAGGCCAGAAGCATCGTTGCCGGGTGGGTCGACGGCGGCGCGCACCGGCGGAACCGGGACCGCGACGACAATATGGATGGCGGCGCGGCCGTTGCGATCTTCGACCGCTGGTACACGAGGACCGTTCACAACGTTTTCGACGACGAGCTCGGCGCCGGGAACTACGACCTGGTGCCGACCCCCGTGACGGACGCGGATATGTGGTTCGACTTCTCCTCCTATCTCGACCGGGTGTTCGAGCCAGGGCGCGCCGGCATGGCGCGCAACTACTGCGACGACAGGAGTACCGGCCGCCATGAGACGTGCCGGGGAATCATCGTGAAGTCGTTGCGACAGGCGGTGGCGGATCTCGAGAGAGAGCAGGGATCCGACCCGTCGTCGTGGACTGCGCCGGCAGAGTGGATCACCTTCCAGGAGTTCGGTGCCGGTTCCGTGGAACGCATCCCGTGGCAGAATCGCGGCACCCACAACCACGTGGTCGAGGCGCTCGACTGAGTTACTGCGCATCCCTTGTGAGTCTGACGGGCCTATGTACTGTGAATCTCACTAGCGACGGGCTCGCGGGCGCGGCGTTCGGCGATTGTGATCCCTCCGATGACGAGGACGGCGCCGACGAGCGTGTTCAGATGGATCGGCTCGTCCAAGAACAGCCACCCGAGCGCGACGCCGAACACGGGTATCAGGTAGGTGACGAACGACGCCGTCGTCGGGCCGACATCGTTCACGAGCCGGTAGTAGAGGACGTAGGCGAGGCCGGTCCCGATCGCGCCGAGCGCGAGGACCGCGATCACCGCTCCTGCCCCCGGGGGCTCGGATGTGCCTGCAGTGGCCGCACCGGCCGGACTGAGTGCCACGAGCGCTCCGAGCGTGAGCTGGCCGGCGGGCAGAGCGAGCGGGCTCCCGCGCCTGCCGGTGAGGTTGCGTTTCGCGAACACGAATCCGAGCGCGTAGGACAGCGAGGCTAGAACGACGGCCAGTTCGCCGGCGACATCCCCGCCCTCGACGTCGAATCCAACGATGACGCCGACGCCGGCGAACCCGATGAGGATCCCGGTCGATCTCATCCCGGTGAGCCGTTCCCCGGGCACGACGGCCGCCGCGATCCCGGCTGTAAACAGCGGCGTCGTCGAGTTGAGGATCGCCGCGAGGCTCGAAGTGATCGTCTCCTGACCCCACGTGATCAGCGCGAACGGGATGATGTTCGAGACGATCGCCATGACGGCCAGCGCCTTCCACGTGGCGCGATCCGAGGGAAGCCTTTCCCCGCGCAGCCGTAACAGGATCAGAAGTGTGGCCGCGCCGGACAGGAGCCGTCCGGCAACTATCTGCCACGGGACCAGATCCTCTAGCCCGATCTCGATCAGCAGGAACGAGGAACCCCAGATCGCCGACAACAGCAGGAGCCGGCCGGCGTCGCCGATGCGCATCATGGAGACCGGATGATAAGGGCGGGTCGTTCGCCCGGCGTCGCCACGGCGCGCTCCGGGAACCGGGCATCGGCCGCGATCTCGTGGTTGCCCCGGTTAGCATGGCAACCGAGGCCCGCACGAGGAGGTGGAGGGCACCTATGACGGTGGATCCCAGGAAGCTGCCCGCAATGCCGGAGCTGATGATCGCAGGCCCCGGCGAGCTCAACGACGACGACCTCGACATCCTCGGCCGTCAGGTCATCGCTCACTACGGAGATCTGTGGACGGAGATCCATCGCCAGACGATCGCCGACCTCGGCAGGCTTCTCGGCGCCGACGATCCTCCCTACCTGATACCCGGCTCGGGCACCGCATGCCTCGACGCTGCGGTCATGAACACGTTCGAGCCCGGGCAGAGGGTCGTCGTTGCCCAGACCGGTTTCTTCGGCACGCGCTGGGCCCAGATCGCCCGCGCCCATGAACTGGAGGTCGTCGACCTGGAGGTTCCCGTTGGAGCCGCCGTCGACCCGGCGCGCGTCGCCGAGGCGGCCGTGGGTGCTCACGGGGTGCTCACGGTGCACGTCGAGACGGCAACCGGAGTCCGCCATCCGATCGAGGAGATCACGCGCACCGCGCACGACACCGGCGCGGTGTGCGTCATCGATGGGATCGCGTCGGTCGGCGGGGAACGCTGCGACGTCGACGCGATGGGGCTCGATGTCATGGTCACCGGCGCGCAGAAGGGCCTCGAGGCCCCGCCGGGCCTGGGGATCCTGGCGCTCGGTACGACCGGACGTGAACGAGTCGAGGCGCGCTCGAGGAGGCCTCGCAGTTTCTACCTCGACCTCAAGACGTGGGACAGGTACCGCGACGAATGGGGAGCCTGGCACCCGCATCCGGTGACGATGCCGACCAACCTCGTGCTCGCGCTCGCGTCGTCGCTGCGGCGCATCCTCGAGACGGGGCTCGAAACGTGGGTGGCGCGGCGCGCCGATCTCGCGAAGCGGTGCCGAGAGGGCCTGCGGGACCTCGGGCTCGAGCCCGTGCCCCACGCGGGCGTCGAGGCCAACCTCGTGGTCGCGGCGTGGGCCGACGACCCGGCGGCGATCCAGAAGCACCTCCTTGGAAAGGGCATCATGATCTCGGGCGGGCTCGATCCGACGATGGGCAAAGCCATTCGCATCGGTCTCATGGGCCGGACGGCCACCGAGGAGATGGTCGATCGCATGCTGCAAGGCGTCGCCGAGGTCGTCAGGGCGGGCTGAGCGACCGCCGACGCGTGGGAGTACCGGGGCATATTGTCCCCGTACTCCCAACCATCGCCGAACCTAACCCTTTGCAGGCATGTGCCGTTCGAACCAACTCAGCACGCGCGCCTCGAAGTCGATGGTCGCGGGGAAGTTGCGAACCCCGTGCCCCTCGTTCGGGTAGACGGCGAGCTCGGCCTCGACGCCGGCCTCCACAAGCGCCTGATAGAACTCGACGGCCTGGCCCGGCGGCGTGCACCGATCGACCTCGCCGGCGGTCACGAGGGTCGGTGCGGTCGCGGCAGTGATTTTGAACAACGGGCTTCTGTTGAAGTAGTCGCCCGCGGCCGTGCGCGGGTCGTCTCTCAGGAACTCTTTGTCGAAGAACGAGATGTTCGAGGTGTAGTGCTGGCTGTACCAGTCGGTCACCGGACTGATTGCGACCGCCGCCGCGAACCGATCGGTCGTTGCGGCGAGCCACGCGCTCATGAAGCCGCCGTAGCTGCCCCCCATCACCCCGACGCGATCGTGATCGGCGAGACCCTTGGCCACGAGGTAATCGATGCCGGCCACGCAGTCGTCGGCGTCGGCGCCGCCCATGTCGCCGATCACAGCTCCCGCGAACTCCTGCCCCCTTCCGGAGGAACCGCGCGGGTTAGGTAACAAGACCGCGTACCCACGCCCGACGAGCAGCGGCACCAGCGTGCTTCGCATCATCCAGAAGTTGCGATACGACCCGATCGGCCCCCCGTGCACGAACAGGACGAGCGGATGGGGGCCGGGGCCGCTCGGTGCGCAAAGAAAGCCCTCGATCTGGAGTTCGTCGGGCGCGTTCCACAGTACTGCCGAGAGCTCGCCGCCGATCTGGTTGACGTAGTCCGCGCCCGGATGCGCCAGCGACGCGATCGTCCTTTCCTCTTTGTTGCGCACGGACACGATCTCGGGATGGCGCTTGTAGCCGTGGACGACTGCGACGAAGCCATCGTCACCGAGTGGCCACGCGCGCGGATAGATGCGGTTCCCACAGGTGTCGTCGCTCACCCACAGTGAGGAGAACGCGCCGCTCGTTGCATCGAGCTCGCCGACGACGGTTTGCAGGCCGCGCAGTCCCGCCACCAACAAATGGTCGTCGTCGCGCCACGACAGAGACGTGACGTCGACCCCGGCGGTGTCGATCCTCTGGGGATCGCCGTCCTCGGAGATGAGGATCAGGTCTCCGGCCACCACGATCCGATCGCTGCACACCGCCTCGATGACGGCCACACGACCGCCCGAGGCATTCGCGGCGGGCACTGCAAGCTGAACTTCGCTCTTGCAGAGGTCGTGCGTGTCGCCGGTCGCCGTATCGACGACGACGAGCCGGGATTCGTACCACCTGTCCTCCCCGGGGCCGTTGCTTGCGATTGCCGCGATGCGATCCGAACCGAACCAGGTTGCTTCCCACACGTTCAACCCCTCGGGCGAGATGGGCGCGATCGAATCCGATGCCCGCTCGTGGATCCACGCGCGCCGCCATCCCTCCTCATCCGACGAGCTCCGGACATGGGGGAGCCACGGGGGTGCGCCGCCGGCATCGGACCGGGCCGGCCCCGACCCCAGCGCGCCGGCTTTCTCGGCCCCCTCTCCGGCGACGACGAGCAGGATCCCCCTCCCGTCGGGCGACCACTCGAGGGACTCGATCGTCCCGGGGACCTCCGGGCCGGCCACGGCGTCGCCCGTGCCCCCCGCCTGGAAGTAGAGCTGATTGCGGCCCTCGGCCGCCCGGTCGGAAAGGAACGCGAGCATCTCGGCGTCGGGCGACCACGCCGGCATGCGATCGCTGTGAGGTCCGCCCGTCACGGACTCAACGCCTCCGCCGGAGGTGGGGACCAGACAAAGCCGTGTCTCCTCCTCGCTCCCGAGGTCGGTGCGGCGGAGGCCCGTGAAGGCGATGTGGCCTCCCGAGGGCTGGACGGCCAGGTCGTCGGCGTCGGTGATGCGGTCGAGGCCCGGCCCGAGCGCGGCCCGGAAGTAGGCCTCGACGTCCCGGTAGACGGGGGTGCTCCGCAGGTCGCGTGGCATGCGCCTATTCCTATCCCACGATGCCCTCGTGAGTGCTCGGCCCGGTGGGTTTTCGGCCGATTGGCCCAAAACCGTCGCTACCCCTCGCTAGGGTGGTAATCGATGAAAATTGCGGTCGAGGCGTGGGGACCCGACTACGGTGGAGAGATCGATCTCGGCCCGGACGATGCCTCGGCGGAGGCGGTCGACACGTCCTGCGAGGACCGGCGGTGGGAGCCCGTCTCACCCCCCGCCACCAGCACGGCCGAGCTGCCCGTGGCGTTCGTCGACGGGACGCGCCGGATGGACGCGCGCGTCTTCTTGATGGACGGCGACACCGCGCCGATCCCCGGCGTTGCCGGGTCGGTGGGCGTCGGCGTGGTGCTGTGCGAGCCGCGCGCGAACGGCAACGGCTCGTGGTGGGGGGAACGGCGGGCCGAGTGCGCGTCTCTCAGGATCGACCGCTATCTCGCGCTCGGCGAGGGACGGCGCCTGTCGCTCTCGGCGGGCCCTGGGCTCGAGTTCCATGCCCTCCCTCACCCCGCGACCGACATCGACAGCCTCGCCGACGCGGTCCACGAGCGAATGCGCCACAACGAAGCCGAGCTTGCGCGCTCGATTGCCTCGGAGGACCGGCTCGTGTTCCTCGACGGCCCGCTTGCAGTCATGCGGCCCGGGGCGGTGCGCGTGGTCGCATGCATCAAGTCGCACAACCGCCGCTACCTGAAGCCTCCCGAGGATGCCGTGATGGCGAGACTGGGGTGCGGGCAGCGCTCGCCGCTGTTCGCGTTCGGCGACCCGCGCCCCCGCTACTCGTGGTACGTGCGGTTGTGCGAGCTCGAGGATGGGCACCACACATGGCACGGACTGGTGAGATGCGAGTGTCCCGCCGCGCTCGGGCTCAACGAGGCGATCGATCTTGCCGATGCGTCGGCGCTCGTTCTTCCGGCGTTCGCCTCGGCGCAGTACTGGGACCCACGTGCGCCGCAGAACCTGGTGCCGGTTGCCGGGCTCGAGAAGCGGCTGCGCCATTTGCTCGGCGACCGCGAGCTGATCGCCCGGATGATCCGCAGCGCGGCTCGGGGATTCGAAGGGGAGGAAGGGGAGTGACAGAGGAGAATCCGGTCGGGCTCGTCCTGGGCTCGGAGGCAACATCAACGCAGGAGTTCCGCGTCGTCCTGCACGAAGACGAGTATCTGCAGCTCGACGATCTCGTTGTCGTCCGCACGCACGTGCCCAAGGTCGGAGAGGTCTCGACGTACGGGATTGTGGTCGAGACGTCGGCACGCTATGAGGGGACGAGCTTTGAATCCGACACGTTCCGGGTTGCGGTGGAGGGAACCTTTCCCGCGGAGAAATCGCGCACCGCGACGGTGCAGGTCGTGCGAGTGTGGCCCGAGATCTGGACGGCGCCGGACTCCGGGCGGCCGGTCTTCCGGGCCACCGGTGCGGAGCGAGAGCGAGCGCTGTACGTCGACGACATGCGCGCCGGCGAACAGGATCGTGCGCTGCCCGTTGGGCTCAGCCGCGACGGCGAGCTCGTGTGGGCCGATGTCGACTTCTTCGACGGCACCAAGGGCGCGCACATGAGCATTTCAGGAGTGTCGGGAGTTGCAACGAAGACCTCGTACGCCCTCTTCTTCGTGCGATGCCTGACCTCACATCCCGAGATCCTCGGTTCCAGCGCTCGCAACATGCGGGTGCTCGTCTTCAACGTCAAGGGCGAGGACCTCTTGTTTCTCGATCGCCCGAACAAGAACTTCGGCGACGAGCATCGCGATGCGTGGGCGCGGCTGGGGATGGACGCCGAGCCGTTCCCGTCGGCGTCTTTCTGGGCCCCCACACACGAGCGCGCCGAGAGCGACGGCATCCCCGACTCGGCGGCGCGCACTGAGGGCGTGATCGGGTTTCGCTGGACCCCGGTTGAGTTCGTTGAGCGCGGGCTCCTCCAGTACCTATTTACGGAGTCGGCGGACGCGCGCAACCAGCTGTCGTTCATTGCCGAACGGGTCGCGTCACAGCTGCGCCGCTGGGCCGTCGAAGCCGCCGGCCAACCCGGCGCGCTCCTTCTGCGCCCGCCGCCGCACGACGAAGGTCCCGCCGTCCCAACGGAGCACGACCGGGTCGTGCGGACGCTCGCCGACCTCGTCGACGAGCTGGAGATCATCCTCGACCCCGACGACGGCCATCCGCCGCGCGAGTGGACCGGTCAGGTGGCGGCGGGGACGGTCGCCGCGTTCATCCGCAGGCTCCACGGCGCCGCCGGCCGCGTTGGACGGCTCGTGCGCGCCGGAGAGTCACGAATGATCGACCGGTCGCGCGAGGCGGTAACGGTCGTGGACATCCACCGCCTCCACGACGCCGCGCAGCGATTTGTGGTGAGCGCGCTCATCCAGGAGGTCCACGAGGAGAAAGAGGGTCGCGGGCGCTACCCGCTCACGATCATCGTCCTGGACGAGCTGAACAAGTACGCACCGCGCGAAGGGTGGTCGCCGATCCGCGACACGCTGATCGATATCGCACAGCGCGGTCGCTCGCTCGGGATTCTTCTCATCGGAGCGCAACAGTCCGCGTCGCGCGTTCATGCCGACATGCTGAGTAACGCGTCCCTGAAGGTATCGGGCCGCCTCGACTCAGCGGAGGCGGAACGCGCCGAGTACGGATGGATGCTCCCGTCGACGCGAGCAAGGGCCCGGCTCCTCAAGCCCGGGACCATGGTGCTCTCGCAGCCGCCGATCCCGGCCCCCACGGTGCTGCAGTTCCCCTACCCACCGTGGGCGACCCGCCCCGAGGAGGTCGCCGAGAGCGGCGATCCTTTCGCCGGTCTCTGATCGCCGTGAGGATCCTGCACACCGCCGACTGGCACGTGGGCAAGCGGCTGGGTCGAATCGATCGCGACGACGAGACGCGGGCGGTGCTCGCTGAGGTGGTCGGGGTCGCAGCGGAGCGGGAGGTCGATCTCGTAATCGTGGCCGGCGATCTGTTCGACCGCGGCCTTCCACCCCTGATGTCGATGAGCGCGGTCCTGCGCGCGCTCGTGCAGCTCGCCGCGACGGGCGCGCGGGTGGTTGCGGTGCCGGGCAACCACGATTCGGCCGACTTGTTCGAGGTTCTCGCCCCGCACCTCGCCCACTCGGGTGTGATCCTGGTGCCCAAGGCGTTGCCGCCCGACGCCGGAGGGGTTGTCGAGATCCCGTCACGCACCGGCGAGGAAGTTGCTCGAGTCGCGTGCTTCCCCTTCCTCCACCAGGCGCGCATCGTCGAGTTCGCGGAAACGCACGAGGACAGGCATAAGTCGTACGCGGACCGGGTGCGGGCGATCAACAGGCGCTACGCGGATTACCTCGCGGCCAATGCGTCTGCGAACGCGGTCGACATCCTCGTCGGCCACTTCATGATCCACAACGCGGTTCCATCGGGGAGCGAGCGCGCGCTCCACATCGGCGAGGCGTACATGGCGACCGAGGACGCGGTCCCGCACCAGTTCAACTACGTGGCACTCGGGCACATCCACAAGGCTCAACCTGCGCCCGGTTCGGAGGACTACGCGCGCTACGCCGGGAGCATTATGCAGCTCGACTTCGGGGAAGCCGACCAGGACAAGAGCGTCGTGGTCGCGGACGTCTCCTCGGCGGGCAAGCGCGCCCTCGAGGAAGTGCCGATAACCGCCGGCCGGCGCCTGATGAAGGTCTCGGGGACGATCGACGAGCTGCGTGCGCGGGCTCCGGATCTGGCCGGGGCGATCCTGTCGGTCGAGGTGATCACGGAGACCCCTTCGCCGACCATTGCCGACGAGATCCATTCGTTCCTGCCGGATGCGCTGTACGTGCGCGTGCACAACTCGGCACGCGAGGAGTTCAAACCGCGCCGGGAGGGGCGCAGCATCCATGAGCTTTACGGCGAGTACCACCACGAACGCTACGGCGAGCCCCCCGCGGACGAGCTGAAGGCGGCCTTCGACGAACTGCTCGAAGAGGTGGGAGTGGACCTGTGAGGCCCCTCGAGCTCGAGCTGTCCGGCTTTCGCTCGCACAGGGAGCCCACGATCATCGACTTCTCGGGCCGGACACTGGTGGCGATAGTGGGACCGATCGGCGCCGGCAAGTCATCCATTCTCGACGGCATCTGCTTTGCCCTGTACGGCAAGAGCCCGAAGATCCAGAGGGAGCCGAGCCGCCTTATCTGCTCACACAGCGAGTCCGCGCACGTGCGGCTGCGCTTCTCGGTCGACGGTGACGACTATGAGGTCGAGCGCCTGATGCCGCGCAAGGGCAACGGAGAGCACGTCCTGACAGACCTCGCATCCGGCGACAAGACAATCGGATCGAGCGCGGTGGGGAAGAGGATCGAAGAATTGCTGGGGTTGTCCTTCCCTGCTTTTTGCTCCTCCATTCTGCTCGCGCAGGGACAGTTCGACGAGTTCTTGCACGCGACGCCCACCGAACGCACGAAGATACTCAAGGGCGTCTTTCGCTTCGACCAGATCACCGCGCTCCACAGCGCGGCGCGCACGCGGGTAGGGGCTCTCAATGGAGAGCTCGAGGGGGTACGCGGAGAGTTGCGGGGCATCGGCGAAGACGTCGTGGAGCGTTTGGAGGCAGAGCGCGAACGACATGTGCGGCTCGAGAACGCCGCCGGGAAGCTGCAAGCCGCGATGCCCGAAGAGCAGCGACTCGAAGAGCATCTGCGGGCCGCCGCCGACACCAAGAAGAGAGCGGCCGAACACGAACGAGCCGCTCGGGACGCGCTGGCGGAGGTCCCGTCCGAACACGACCTACAAACCATGTCCTCGCGAGAGGTGACGGCAACTGGATCCGTCGAGGCTGCGGAGAAAGAGCTGGCCGCGGCGAGCACGGCACGCGCGAAGGCAGACGAGGTGCTCGTCGTACTGAGGGCCGAGAGCGGCGACGAGATGGTGCTGCGCTCGGCTCTACGCACCTCGGAGGACCTCGAGGCGGCGACCGGCGAGCGCGCGCACCTGGAGGGCGAGCGTTCTGGCCTGGCCGAGAAGGTGGTTGCTCTCGAGGCGGATGCCACCGCTACGGCCGAAGCGGCGCGCGCGGCCGAGGCCGCTCACGGGGCCGCGGCCGAGAAACGCTCTCAGGCCGAAAGGGCCGATATGGCCCACGCCCTCAAGGCACATCTGGAGCCGGGCATGCCGTGCCCGGTGTGCGAGCGTCCCGTCGAGACCATCCCGGAGCATGACCACAAACCGGAGCTGGCGCGGCTTAAGAAGGAGGAGAAGGGAGCGGCGTCGGCCGCCGAACGCGCCCGTGCACTTGCGACGCGGGCGAACGAGAGCCTGGGGCGCGGGCGGCTCGATTCGGAGCGCGTCGATAAGGAGCTCCGGTCACTCGTCGCGAGGATCGAAAAGGTGACGAAGGAACTCGTTGCCGTGCTCGGAGCTCAGGACGATTTCGCCGGTGCGGCCCGGACACGGCTGTCCGCATTGGAACTCGCCGCCGGCGCCGTGGAAAAGGCGACGGCGGTTGTCGAAGAGGTGCGCGCGGCTCTGGAGCGTACCCGTCTCGAACGCGATGCGGTCGCGAAGGGCCGGCGCGCGATGGCCGCGGTCCTCATCCGGCTCTCGACCCGGGCGGAGGTCGCGGCGCCCGACGTGGATTGCAGCGCCGGCGAGTTATCGGAATCTGCATCCAACGTCCGTGCCTCGTTGGCCGGTCAGGTGGAACGAGGGGTCGACGAGGCCGCGCGAGCAGACGAAACCGCCGCGTCTGCGCGCCGGGCCCTGATCGAGTTGCGTGCCCCCTTCGACCTTGCGGACGACGTTCGCATCGAGACCGCGCTGGCGGAGACACGTGCCCACCTCCGGAACGCGGCCGACCGGGTGGCCGGCTTCGAGAAGGATGCGCGGCGCGCGTCGGAGCTAGAGGATGAAGCAGCGGCGCTGGAGGCGCGCACCGCCGTCTACCAGCGCCTCACCGACGACCTGCGCGACACGAACTTCGTGAACTTCCTGCTCGAGGAGCGGCGGAGGCTCTTGGCCGAACTCGGCTCCGAGTTACTGCGGGAGATGACCGGACGCTACCGGTTCAGCGACGACGCCGAGTTCGATGTCGTCGACGAGATGGCGGCGGACCGACGCCGCGACGTCGAAACGTTGTCGGGAGGTGAGACCTTCCTGGCTTCGCTTGCGCTCTCGCTGGCGCTCGCCGAGGCGGTGACGCGCGAAGGGGGCCGCCTCGAGTCGTTCTTCCTGGACGAAGGATTCGGAACGCTCGATGCCGAAGCGTTCGAGCACGCCCTGGAGGGCATCGAGAGGATCGTGGTCGGGGACCGTCTGATCGGCTTGGTTTCACACGTGCCGGAACTGGCGCTGCGAGTGGAGGACAAGATCGTGCTGGACAAGAGCGATGACGGGACGACGCTCGTGGTGTCCGGCGCATCCGGTTAACCTCGTATCACCATGAACGGCAAGCTGTTCGAAACCAGGGTTGGGCGCCTGCGGGACGCCACCGCCATCGCCATCTTCCGGATGGCGCAGGCCGATCACGCCGTCGAAGGCATCGCGGCTGCCGTGCGCGGGGGGTTCGAGGCCGTCGAGATCACCCTCAACACTCCCGACGCAACCGACGCTCTCGCGGAGGTTGCCGGCCGCGCCGACGCGATCGTCGGTGCCGGCACTGTTATCGAGCCCGATCAGGTCAAGATCGCGTACGACTCGGGGGCCGAGTTCATTGTCACGCCGATAGTCGTGCCCGAGGTCGTCGAGGCCGCGCACGAGCTCTCGCTTCCGATCGCCGTGGGAGCCTCGACCCCGACCGAGATCCACAGTGCCCGGAAGGCGGGGGCCGATTGGGTCAAGGTGTTTCCCGCGGAGAGCCTCGGTGGCCCCGACTACATCGAGCACATCCTGGGCCCGCTCGACGACGTCCCGATCCTGGTTACCGGCGGCATCACCGCCGAGAACTACCTCGGCTATCTCGACGCGGGGGCCGAGTTGGTCGGGTTCGCGGGGGCAGTATTCGACCCCGATCTCGCCGCCGAGGGCCGTTACGACGAGCTCGAGCGCCGGTCGATAGAGGTCCACCGCCGGCTGGACCTGTATCTCACCGAGCGCGAGGAGTAGGCACGCAGGCCATCGAGATCAGCGAACTGCGCTCGCACGACGAGCTGCGCGACGGCTTCGAGGTGATGTCCGAGCTGCGCACCCACCTCAGCGAGAGAGAGTTCTTCGAGCTTCTCGACGAGATGATCCCGCGCGGCTATCGGATGTTCGGAGCCCGCGCAGAGGGCCGGCTGGTCGCAGTTGCCGGAGTAGCGCTGTTCGCGAACTTCTACTACGGCCGCTACATGTGGGTGTACGACTTGATCACGCGCGCTGACACACGTTCGCAGGGCTACGGGAAGGCGCTGATGGAGCATCTGGAAGAACTCGCCCGGGCCGAGGACTGCGACACAGTGGCCCTCTCGTCCGGAGTCCAACGAATCGACGCCCACCGTTTCTACGAGCAGCACATGGGCTACGAGCGCGCCAGCTACACGTTCAAGAAGGCGCTCAAGTAGCGGAAGCTGTTAGGGGGTTTCGAAGATCGGGAGCTCGTAGAACGCGACTTCGGGTGCCGACGTAGCGCCGACCTCATCCGCCGTCTGTTGCCTCGCCGCGGCAACCTTCTCCTCGCTCGCGCGCATGTTGTCTTCGGTGTCCCACAGGCTGACGCCGATCGCCTCGCCCTTGTCGCGATCGACAAGCAAGAGCTGCCCCTTGAACCCCGCACATTCCTTCAGCACGGGAAGAACGCGTTCTTGGACCGATCGCACCGCTTCGTCCATCCGGCCGGGCGTTCCGTGGACGGTGACGTGGCGCGCGTACATGGTGCCTCCTCTCCCTTAACGACAGGCACTATCGACTAAACCGCGCGGGTGTGCCGCCGTCAAGGGTCGTTCCCCCGGGGATTACGCGTCGAGTGTGAGTTTCACCGTCGCTATGGCAGCCAAAATCACACTCGAAGCTTCGGATCGGTGGTGAATCGATGGGGACGCTTGCGTCAGCCGGTGGCCTGGAGCAGCTCCGCGGTCGACTTCTCGATGCCCTCGGCCAGCACTCCGATATCGCGCGCCGTGTCGTAGTCGCCGATGAGGCCGAACCCGATCGTCCCGCTATACGAGAAGAGTGCGACACCAATCGTTGTGTTGTCCGATAGCGGGACCACTGGGTAGACCTCGGTCATCTGCCGGCCCATGGTGAACAGGGGCATCTGGGGGCCCGGCACGTTGGTCACGACCAGGTTGAACGCCCTCTGGCGAGCGACGAGCCGCGAGGCCTGGGCGAGGATCGTCGGCGGCGTGTACTCGCCGAACGCGGTTAACAATTGGGCCCCCACCGCCTGCCCGGAAGACTTGAGGTCCCTCATCGATTCGTGCACGACGGTGAGCCGCTCAATCGGGTCGGGTTCGTAGACGGGCAGCGTCGCCCACATCGTCGCCACCCGGTTGCCGAGCGCGCCTCGTTCGTTATCCGCCCGCACCGACACCGGAACCATGGCGCGCAGCTCGAGATCGTCGACCGCCTCGCCGCGGTTCTGGAGCAGAGCGCGGAGCCCTCCCGACACGACGGTGAGCACGACATCGTTGACTGTGGCTCCGAATGCGTTCTTGATCTGCTTGAACTCGTTGAGATCGGCGAGCACGGTCTCGAAACGACGGTGCGGCCCGATTGCCTGGTTCAGCGACGAGGCAGGGGCTGCGAACGAACTCGTCAGAAACGATCCCAAAGCGCGTGCCGATTCGGCGAACCTACCCGGCAGACCCCCGGGATCCATCGCGGCGCTCTGCAACGAGCGAAGCACCTCGGCCGGGGACGTCAGCCTCTCTCGGATGGCGTCGGCGAGCAGCTGGTCGGGAGTCGGTTCCGGCAGCGGGGACCACGGCTCGCGTTCGATCGATTCCGGCTCTTTGTGCAGGTCGAGCACCACCGACATGACGTCGACTCCTGAGATGCCGTCGATGAGGCAATGGTGGGTCTTGGAGATCAAGGTAAAGCGGTCGCCCGTCAGGCCCTCCGCGAACCAGATCTCCCACAGCGGCTTCGAACGATCGAGCTGTTGGGACATGGTCCGACCGACGAGTCGCTTGAGCTTGGCGCCGTCGCCGGGTGGCGGGAGCGCCGTGTGCCGGACGTGATACTCGATGTTGAAGTGGGTATCGTCGACCCACACGGGCCGGCCCAACCCAAACGGCACCGTGGCGAGCTTGCTGCGGAACCGGGGAACCATCCGAAGGCGACCGGCGACCATGTCGAGAACCTGCTCGTAGTCTGGTGGCGGTCCCTCGAAGATGGCAACGCCGCCCACGTGCATGGGCGTGTTGGGGCCCTCGAGATGCAAGAAGAACTCGTCGAGGACCTCCAACCTTTCCAGATTGGGCATGAAGCCATCGTAGCCTCTCCTACATCTCGATAACTTGGGGGACATGCCTCTCACGCAGGAGGGCCTCGCACGACTTGTCGAGCGCCACCGCCTCGACAACCGGCGCATCGCGGACGCGTTCAGGGCCATCGATCGGGGAGACTTCGTGCCCGAGGGTATGCGGGCCGAGGCCTACGTCGATCGACCCGTCGGCATCCCCGAAGCACAGACGACCAGCCAGCCGTCCCTCATCGCGCGCATGATCGACGTCGCGCGCCCGAGACCGGACGACAAGGCTCTCGAGGTTGGCACCGGATACGGCTTCCAGACTGCGCTGCTGGCGCTGCTGGTAGCGCGCGTGGTGTCCATCGAGCGCTGGGAGTCCCTGGCCACGACCGCGCGCTCAAACCTCGATAGAGTAGGGATCGAGAACGTCGAGATAAGGGTGGGGGATGGGTGGCTAGGGTGCCCCGACGCCGCGCCCTTCGACATCATCATCGTGTCCGCGGCCGCCGACGAGCGGCCCAAGCCGCTGGAGGAGCAGCTGGCGGACGGCGGCAGGCTCGTCATTCCTCTGGTCGAGCCCAGCGGCGACAACGTTTACCTGTTCGTCAAGGAGGGGGCGTGGCTGCGGAGGAAACAACTCGTGACGCCGGCTCGCTTCGTTCCCCTCGTACACGAGAATGACGTCGAGTGACGACCCCTCGCAAGGAGCCCTACCGGTGCCTCTTCGACCGCGGGGCTCGCTGGCATGCCGTGCTCGGTAACCACGATGTCAAGACGGCGGGCGGCCTTCATGAGATCCGGGATCCCCGCGTTCGGGACGCCGGCTCGCTACTACGCATGGCGGCTCGGTCCGGTTCGCTTCACGATGCTCGACTCCAACAACCTCGATACGTAGAGGCACGCCCCAAATCCCGAAAGTCGTCGTACCCCCCCTCTAGGCTGCCTCCATGGAGCTATTTGTGCTGGTAGTTGTGGCTGCGCTGCTTGGCGGCGCGGCGGCCCTCCTCGTGGTCGGCCGGGCCAGGGGAGCGTCGCTCGAGGCTCAGCGCTCCGAAGACCTGGCCGGGCTGCGGGCCGAGCTGAGGGCCGCGGCCGAGCGATTCGACACCGAGGCCGTCCGGGTCGCCGGCCGGCTGGAGGGCATCGACTCCCGGATGGTCGAGACACAAACCAAGAGTGTCGAAATGACACGCGACATCTTCGATGCCCTCGGCGACGTGCGCCGCTTGACGAACTCGGTTGCCGAGCAAGCGCGCGAGCTTTCTTCGTTCGGCGATCTGCTCAAGGTGCCCAAAGCGCGCGGGGGAATCGGGGAGGCGATGCTCGAGGAGCTCCTTCGCCAGGTGCTTCCACCCCAGGCCTATGACATGCAGCATCGTTTCTCGACGGGGGTCGTCGTCGATGCAATCGTGCGGGCCGGGGGCAAGGTCGTCAGCATCGACTCGAAGTTCCCCCTGGCGAACTTCCGTCGGTTGTGCGACGCAACCGACGAGATCGAGAGGACTGCCGCCGAGCGTTCTTTCGCCGCCGACGTTGCCTCTCACATCCGCGCAATCGCAACGCGCTACATCGTTCCGGACGAGGACACGTTCGACTTTGCGGTGATGTACGTGCCGGCGGAAGGCGTCTACGCGGAGCTGCTGCGGCTGGCCCACAGAAAGCGACCGCTGTTCGAGCTTGCAATGGAGGCGCGCGTGGTTCCAATGTCGCCCCTCACGCTGTACGGATACCTGCAGACCGTGTTGTTCGGGCTCAAGTGTCTGCGCATCGAGGAGAGCGCGCAGGAGATCCTCGACTTCTGCGGACGTTTGCAGGGCGACTTCGACCGCTTCGCCGACCAGTACGAAACGCTGGGTCGCCACCTCGGCAACGCCCGGACCAAATACGAAGAGGGCCGGCACCGGCTGGATCGATTCCGCGACAAACTCGACCACGTCGTCGACCTGCGGGAGAGTGAGGAGCCGCCTCGGCTCGAAGCCGTCGTCGACTGACGCCCCCGCCCCCCCGGCCCATGGCCCGGTGGGGCCGTCGAGAGTTCTCCCGACCCTCTATAGGAGGGTCAAACGCATGCTCGAAGTCAGGGCGCCAGCCCCCGGGCCCGCGGCCCCAGCCCCCCGGGGCCCGGACCCCCCCGGCCCCGGGCTGACTGTGCAATTGAGCGGGCTATACGTGATCTCAGGGACACTCGGTCCGAGGCGGGGCGCCTCAGCCTCCGGAGGTCCGCGCAATGTAGTCGTCGGCCACCTCGACCAGATCGGCTACCAGCCCGGCGGCATCCTCGAAGCCGTCGGCGACGAGGTGATCGCGTAGGCCCGCAAGCGAGGCGGCCAGCAGGACGACAACGAGGTCGCCGAGATCCGGACGCCCGCGGGCGGGGTGGCCGGCGCCCGACTCCATCACCCTTCCGAGCCCCTCGACGACCGCTGCATGACCTCGCGGTGCTTGCGCCAGTAGTGGCGCCTCACCGCCGGGCCGAGTGACCACCCCTCCGGTATGCGTATGGACCGCTTGCAGATGCGGCACCGGTACGAGCGCCGCTCGGGCGCCGGACCGGCTTTCTTCGTAGCCATGTGGCCTCGCTTTCCGCGGCCACGGGAGTTGCGACGCCGCTTACGTTAGCGAGGGGGTATGACACAACCGAGATACCGAAGGAGGCACAGTCGATGAGAGCGCTGGCGATCACAGGGTATGGACTCGACCAGGCGTCGGTCACGGAGGTCGCCGACCCGACCCCCGGCCCGGGCGAGGTCACCGTTCGAGTGCGCGCGGCCGCGCTCAACCGCCTCGATCTGTGGACCGCGGCGGGTGCCCTCAAGATCAAGCACGACTTCCCCCACGTTCTCGGTGCCGATGCAGCCGGAGAGATTGAGTCGCTCGGCGACAGCGTGCGCGGGCCTCAGCCCGGGACGAAGGTAATCGTCAACCCCGCGCTGTCCTGTGGGGGGTGCGAGTTCTGCAGAGCGGGGGAGCAATCGATGTGCGCGACCTTCCGGATGCTTGGCGAGCATGTGGCCGGTACGCTCGCCGAGCGCGTGGTCGTGCCGATGACCAACATCTTTCCGATGCCGGACCATTTGTCGTTCAACGAAGGCGCGGCACTGGGAGTCACGTTCATCACCGCGCACCGCATGTTGTTTGCGCGCGGGCGGCTGACCCCCGGCGAGTGGGTGCTCGTCACCGGCATCGGAGGCGGCCTCGCGATGTCGCTGTTCCAGCTGGCGCGCCCCGTTGCCGGAAAGGTCTTCGTCTCGTCATCGTCGGCGAACAAGATCGATCGAGCCCTGGGGTTGGGGGCGGACGGCGGCGTCAACTACTCCGAGGAGGACGTGGGGGCCGCGATTCGCAAGCTCACGTGGAAGAGGGGAGTCGATCTTGTCGTCGACTCCGCGGGAGGGCCCGCGCTCGAGGCCACGATGCGCGCGCTTAGGAAGGGAGGTCGCGTCGTTGTTGCCGGAGCCACCGCAGGGGCGAGCGCCGAGATCGACGTCCGCAGGTTGTTCTGGAACCAGATCGAGATCATCGGCTCCACGATGGGATCCGACGGCGATGTCTCTGACATGCTTCGGACGGTATCGGGCTCGGAGTTGCACCCGATCATCGACCGCTCTTTTCCGCTGGACGATTCCGTAGCCGCCCTCCGCTATCTCGACTCCGGCGATCAGTTCGGGAAGATCGTCGTCGAGATGCTGTAGAAGTCCTAGTTCATACGACGGCGTTCCGCACGGCCTCCGCGACCGCCTGGGTTGCAAGGACCCCAAGGGCGTCCAGATCCGGTTCCCCACCGGAGGAATCTGGTGCCGCGACCGCAAAGACCACGTCGCCGTCGTAGCGCGTGTGGGCCGGGCGCACCGATGTCGTAATGCCGTCCGTCCCGCGGGCGGCAAGCCAGCGTGCATCGCGCTTGCCGATTTTGGCCCTCATTGCGACGAGGGCCAGCACGGTGTTCATCGGCGGCCCCTGCTCCTCGGGAAAAAAACGTCCCCGTCCGTTGTCGGGGGCGGTCGACCCCGCCAGCACAGAGCCGTCGGCAGCGACGACGTCTCCCACCGCGTTGGCGACGGCCAGTGCCGCGATCTGGAGCCCGTCCTGCTCGACGACGGCGACGCCGAGCCCACCCACCGCCGCGTGGTCGAGCCCCCTCCACTTGCCCACAGTGGCCCCGGTTCCAGCTCCGACGCGCCCGGTGGCCACGGGATCTTCGGTGGCCGCACCGCATGCCGCGCGGCCTTCGTCGGGCCCGGGCCGAACGTCGGCTCGACCGGCGCCGAGATCGAATATGACCGCGGCGGGCACGATGGGGACCTTGGCAACGGACGTGTCGTATCCGATCCCGCGTCGCTCGAGGAAGTCGACCACACCGGTGGCCGCCGCCAGCCCGAACGCGCTCCCGCCGGTCAGAAGGATGGCGTGCACCTCGGTCAGGCGCCGATCTGGATGGAGCTGCTCCAGCTCGCGCGACCCGGGAGACGACCCGCGGATCTCGCACGACGCGACGTTTCCGGCAGGGGGCAGCACCACCGTGCAGCCGGTCCGTGCGGCCTCGTCGGTCCAGTGGCCGACCTTGAATCCGAAGCCAAGCCGGCCCGGGCTCACAGCGTGATTCCGTCTCGGTGATCGCACATTCGAGCAGTCTAGGGGGGTGGGTCGCCGTGCTCTCGGCCCGTTAGCATGAGTCTCCGTGGAATGCCCTGAGTGTCGCTCCGACGTGCGCGATCCCGACGCCCTCTATTGCCCCCGATGCGGGGCCAGACTCGCGGTTCCCGAGGGCGCGGCGACCGACCGCATCGACCCCGGTTCCACAGAGAACGCCCCTGCCGCGACGGCCCCGGCCCGGGTCGCTCCGGGCGCGTCGCCGGCCGAACCCCGAGCCCCTTCCGAGACCTCGGAGGGGGTAGCCGCCCTCGCGTCGGACATGGTCGTGGCGCTGCGGCGCTCGCTGGTAACAGGCGGGTGGGTCGACGCCGCGCAGGTCGCCGGGTTTGGCTTCCTCGCGATGCTCGCCGTGGGGGCCGTGTTCGCCGCGGTGGTCAAGCTTTCCGATCCCACATTCGGTTCTGGCGAGAGCCCCCTGTGGGTCCTCGAGTGGGTGGTGCTGCTGGGCACACTGAGCATCGGGGTTCCGGTCGAGGGGAACATGTCCATCTCTGTGTTGCCGCTCGGCAGCCTCCTTGCGATCGGCTGGGCGATCTCGTGGGCCGCCCGCCGGGTCGTGGTCCGAGCGAGTGCCGCCACGCTCGGGGAGCGCGCGCTCGAAGGCGCAAAGGCGGGAGTGCCCCTCGGGATCCTGTGCCTCGTCGCCTCCCTCGTGTTCCGTATCGACGGCGCATCCGCCGGCGCGGGGCCCGCGTTGCTCCTCGGGTGCTTATGGGGCGCGCTCTTCGGGGCGCTCGGTGGTGTCCGGGCGCACGGATCGCTCAACGCGACCGCCGGCTACCTGCTCGGGATCGCCGAGCGGCGCTCCGTGTCCCTCGCCGAGGGAAGCGTGGCGGGAGCGACCATGCTCGCAGGGTCGGCGGTACTCGCCGCGGCCGCCGCACTTCTTGGGCTGATCGTGTGGCTCATCTCCGCCGATGTGTCGCTCGAGGCGGGCGAGGCTCTGTTGCTCGTGTTCCTGCTCGCCGCGTTCGCGCCCAACATCATCGCCGGCGTCGTGGGGTTCGCACTCGGAGCCCCGGTCGCGTTTGGTGGTGATTTCGGCTTCACTCCGGGGGGCGACTACTCGCTTCTCGGTTGGGGCGCCGACGGTCCCGCGCCGTATATGTACGTGGCGCTGCTCATACCCGCAGCGGCGTGCCTGTTCGGCGGCTACGTTGCCCGGCGTCGATCCCGGCGGGGGCAGGACCCAATCGTGACCGTCGGAGTGGCCGCCGTCTTCTTGGCGCTCGTCCTCACGGTTGTCGTGGCTCTCGGGAATCTCGATTTTGGAGCAAGTGTGATCGGCCCAACCGCGTTCGAGCTCGGCCCCGACGCGGCCGGAGTGCTCGTGCTCGGCGTCGTGTGGGGGGCGGTTTTTGGCTACCTGGGTTGGAAGCTGGGTGAGCCGGCGGTTGCCTCGCCCGACTCGGGACCGACGCGCCCCCGGGCGCCGTTGGCCTAAAAACGGTGACACTCGAAATCTTCGACCAACGCGTCGTTGGGCCTCTTCAGTGCAACTGCTACATCGTTGGGGATGCTGCGAGCAAACGCGCAATCGTGATCGACCCCGGCGACGACGCCGATCAACTTGCTCGTTCGGTGGTTGAGAAGGATCTGACGGTCGATGCCATCGTTGCGACCCACGCGCATTTCGATCACGTTCTCGCCGCGCAGCGACTGCGCGAGCTCACCGGTGCGCCCTTCTATCTGCACGATGACGACCGCGTCATCCTGGATTGGTTGCAGGAGTCGGTCCGCATCTTCTTGGGGATCGAGAGCGGACCGCCACCCGATGTCGACTCGTCGGTGGGGGAGGGGGAGATGCTGACGGCGGGCGCCGCCAGGCTACAGATCGTTCACACTCCGGGCCATTCTCCGGGATCGATCTCGCTGATCGGCGACGGGCTGGTGTTTTCGGGTGACACGTTGTTCGCTGGATCGATCGGAAGGACGGACCTCCCCGGCGGGGACGCGAACGCGCTGATCAAGTCGGTTGGCGCCAAGCTATTCGAGCTAGACGACGACGTCCCCGTCTATCCGGGCCACGGGCCGGCGACCACGATCGGACAGGAGAGGCGCTACAACCCGTTCGTCGGGACCGCGGGCCGCGTCTGGATCCCCCCGTCGTGAGTGCAGCCGGCGTCACCGGCAGCGCCCGCGACTAGTAGTCACCCTTGGTGCCGCCGCCCCCGCCGGAGTCGTCTTTGGTCGAGTCGCCGCCTCCGCCGCCCGCAGAGCTGCCGTCGACGCTGATCTCACCCGTCATCTGATCTGGGTGGTATTTGCAGTGGAACTCGACCGCCCCTTCGTCGGGAGCCGTGAAGGTGACCTCCGATGACTCCCCACCCTCGGCCTCCGCCTCGACATCGAGGTCGTCGACCGTGAAAGAGTGCTCTACGTCGTCCTCGTTGACCAGGCTGACGGTGACCTCTTCGCCGGCCGGAAGGTCGAGCGTCGTCGGGTCGAAGCTGAAGTCTTGCGCCACGAGCTCGACCGCGTCACCCGAGTCCCCGCCCCCGTCGTCTTCACCGCACGCACCCAGAAGTAGCGCCCCGACGATCACGGCGGCGAGTACGCTCGCACCCTTGAGCATCGTTCCTCCCTCGGTTCGTTGACCTCGAGGAGTAATACGGGCCGCCCACCCCTCCCGGTTCATCAAGAAGTCGCTAGAGGTAAGGAGGCACGCTAGCAAGCGGGACGCCAGGGTACTTGTCCACCTCGCGTTCGAAGGTGACGCGTTGGTGATCCTCTCGTGTTGCCATGCGGCGCCCGACTTCGCGGAAGCCGAGGCGCTGGAGGCGCTTGATCTCCCCTGCGTAGCTCTTGCGAGGCTTTCCACCCGGTGCAGTCAGGTAGACGTCGAGAGTGATTCGTTGGGTGACCTTCTTTTGTTTTCCCTCTGCCATCGGTAGCTCCTTGTTCGTGAAAAGGCTAGCAGGCCTAGTGCGTCGCTAGATCCAACCTCGCTTCTTGAAGTAGACGTACAGGCCGATTCCAAGAACCACAATCAGTGCAACTGCGAACCAGAAACCGAACAGCGATCCGTCGGCGGGCACAAGCGCGAAGTTCATACCGTAGACGCCGGCAATCAATGTTGCCACTGCGAAGATCGCCGCCCACGCGGTCAGCCTCCTGGTTACCGCGTTGAGGGCATCGGCCTGAGCGGAGCGACTCAGATCCAGCACGGCTTGGGTCAGGTCATCGATGTTGTGTACCTGGTCCGCCATCCGCAGCAAGTGGTCGTGGACGTCGCGAAAGCGAGTCTTCGTCCGCGCCGACAGAGCTTCAATGCCGCCTTCCTCCAGGGCCCAACCCATGACCCGACCCGAAGGCAACACGTAGCGGCGCAGGCGCGATGCGCGCTGCTTGAGCCCGTACAACTGGCGTTGAAC
This sequence comes from Actinomycetota bacterium, assembly GCA_050694175.1. Lineage (GTDB taxonomy): Bacteria > Actinomycetota > CADDZG01 > CADDZG01 > WHSQ01 > JBOGXA01. The sequence continues at coordinate 24,353 of JBOGXA010000004.1, read as the reverse complement.
CGGGAGCTCGGGATTATCCAGGACCAGCTCTTCCAGCTCCTCCACGTCTTGCTCCAATCGATCCGCGGTCTGCTGGTAGTCGTCGACGACGACGTCCATGAGAGTGTGGAGCAGTTCGCCCGGATCCCAGCGCTCGACGTCTTCTGCGCGCCATCGCCGTTTCGCCTCGTCGATCGTTCGCTGAGCACCCTCGTGGATCGTGAGGACGTAACGCTCGCCGATGAAGCAAGCAAGTTGAAGCGCCTCGAGCTGGCCGCGGATCTCGTCGAGCTGATGGAAGACTACGAAGATGTGGTTGGGGTAATCCTCGAACTTGGGCCGCTGACGAGTGTGCATGGCGTCCTCGACGGCAAGGCCGTCGAGCCCGAATTCCTCTGCGATCGTGGCGACGTCCTCGTCGGTCAGGTCCGCGACGTCGGCCTCCGCCCACAGGAGGTTGTCGCCCTCCGCGCGTAGGTCGGATAGCTCGGATAGGTCCTTGACCCGGGTCCACCCGGTTTCTGCCGAGTGGCAAACAGCCATGAGCATCTTTTGACAATATGGTGAAACGATTGCGCCCTGCCCCACGGTAGCCTGTGCCCGATGTCACGGCCAGGCGGCCTCAGGATTCAAAGGAGAGCCTTGTGACGCTTTCAGTCCCGGAGATCGACCGGCGCGCGGAACGACTTCTCGCCGACGAGCTCGCTCGCTACCGCCGGCGCACCCCGCGGTCTGCCGATCTCTACGAACGAGCAATCCGGACCATGCCCTTTGGGGTCGCTTCGTCTTTCCAGGCGAGTGACCCTTATCCGATCTACCTGGCCGGCGGGGCGGGGAGTCGCGTATCGGATGTCGACGGCAACGAATACATTGACTATCACAACGGCTTCGGCTGCATGGTTGTCGGCCACGCGCATCCGAAGATCAAAGAGGCGATAGAACGGGCTGCAGCATCCGGCACCCACTTCGCGGCAACAACCGAATCGGGCGTTGCCTTCGCGGAGGAGATCAAACGGCGTTTCCGAGCCGACAAGGTCCGCTTCACCAACTCCGGGACCGAGGCGACCATGGACGCGATCCGCTGCGCGCGTGCGGCGTCGGGCAAGGATGTGCTGCTGAAGATCGAAGGTTCCTATCACGGTCATCACGACGCGGTGATGTACTCGGTAGTGGCGAGCATGGATGCCGGCGGTCCGGCAGACCGTCCGTGGAGTGTTCCTTTCTCGAAGGGCATCCCGCCCGGCACGTCTCGGTACACGATGATCGTGCCGTTCAACGACATCGCGGCCCTCGAAGAGATACTTGTCGACCACGGCGAGGAGATCGGCGCTCTCATCATGGAGCCGGCGATGATGAATGCCGGCATCATCCTGCCGCAGGCCGGATATCTCGAGAAGGTCCGAGAGCTCTGCACGAAGCACAACGTCGTGCTGATCTTCGATGAGGTCAAGACCGGTGTAACGATCGCTCCCGGAGGCGCGACCGAGTACTTCGGCGTCCGGCCCGACATGGTGACCCTGGCCAAGGCGATCGGAGGCGGCACTCCGGTCGGCGCGTTCGCGGGAACCGATGAGGTAATGGACACCGTCGAGCACGGGGTCACGGCGGTTGGGACGTTCAACGGCAATCCCCTGTCGATGGCTGCGGGCCTTGCAACGTTGACCGAGGTCCTTACCGACGATGCGTACTCGTACCTGAAACAGATCGGGACTCGGCTCGCGGACGGCTGCCAGAAGGTTCTCGACGATGCCGGCATTCCCGCCGTGACGACCGACCTCGGTTGCAAGGGATCCATCACTTTTAGGGACAAGCCACTGGAGCGTTACCGCGACTACAAAGAAATCGACGACTCGATCTTTGACGCCTACTGGTACTGGGTGATCAACCGGGGCATCTACCAGACGCCCGGCAAAGAGGAGCAGTGGACGATCTCGGTGCAACACGCCGAGGCCGACATCGACCACACGATCGAGGTCCTGTCGGAATACTGCTCGGCCGTTGTGTCCTAACGCCGACCGCCCACCGTTCGTGCGGCTGTCGCTTGTTGCCCGCCCGCGAGGCGAATAGGTCGCTCACGACCTCGGTACACGCTCACGAGCACGTAGACCACGCCGATCAGGAAGATGAACGTGCCGACGACGTTGACCTCGGCAGGCAACCCGAAGCGGGATACCCCGAAGATCCACAGGGGAAGGGTCGTCGAACCCCCGGCGTTGAACGTCGTGATGACGTAGTCGTCTATCGACAGCACGAACGCCAGCAGCGCGGCGGCCATTATGCCGGGGAAGATCAACGGGAATGTGACCGTCCAGAAGGTCGTCCACGGCGTGGCTCCAAGATCCTGTGCGGCATCCTCGAAGTTGCGATCGAACCCCGCCGTTCGGGCCTTGACCGTTACGACGACGTATGAGATCGAGAACATAACGTGGGCGACGATGATGGTCAGCATCCCGCGCGCGAAGTTCAACGTAACGAAGAGCGACAGTAGCGAGACGCCGAGCACGATCTCCGGCGTCGCCATGGGCAGGAATATGAACAGGTTGAGCCCGGAGCGGCCGGCGAAGCGGAAGCGGGTGAGGGCGAGAGCGATCCCCGTTCCGCAGATCGTGGCTATGACCGTGCTGATCGTGGCGACGATCAACGAGTTCTTCAGCGCCTCCGTGAGGTCGGGGATGCCGAGGACGCCCTGGTAATGCTCGAGCGTGAAGCCCTGCCATATGAAGTTGAACCGACCCTGGAAGTCGTTGAATCCGAAGACGACCATCACGATGGTGGGGATGAATAGATACAGGATGACGAGGGCGGTGTAGGTGGGAAGTAACCGGCCGGGCCCGCCCCGCCGAGCCGCCGTCAGACGTTCCGGCCGTTCCGGTTGCGCCGTGAGGGTCGGCATCAGCCGGTCAACTCCTCGGTGCCGAGAGCGCGCGAGTAGAGAGAGACGCCGATCAGGATGCCGGCCATCAGCAAGAAGGACAGAGCCGCGCCCTCCGGGTAGTTCGGCGACGCGGTGAAGTCGCGCTCGATGATGTTGCCGATCATGGTGGTGGTCTCGTCTCCGAGCAGAGTCTCGTCGACGTAGTCGCCGACCGATGGAATGAAGGTGAGCAGCGATCCGGCGAAGACACCGGGCAGCGAAAGGGGGAAGGTCACCTTGAAGAAAGCGCTGACGCGACTGGAGTAGAGGTCGCTTGCGGCATCGAGCAAGGACGGATCTAGCCGTTCGAGCGATACGTACAACGGCAGCGCCATGAACGGCAAGAAGTTGTAGATCATGCCGCACACCACGGCGGTCGGGGAGTTCATGATCTGAGTCGACGCGGGTATGAGGCTCAAGTCCTTGAGCGTCCCCAGGAAGATCCCTTCGTCGGCGAGGATCTGCGACCAGGAGATCGTGCGGATGAGAAACGGCGTGAAGTAGGGGAGAAGAATCAAGAGGAGATACAGGTTCTTGCGCCGCCCCCCCCGAAACGCGATCCAGTACATCATCGGATAGCTGATGACCAGCGTGACGACGGTGACGATCAGTGCGTAGAAAAGTGACCGAAGTAACTGAGTGTCGGTCGCGCTGAGACTCTCCGGGTAGATGCGCCAGTTGTTCGTGAACTCGAGGCCCGTTTCAACGGTGCCTTCCTGCAGGGATATGGAGAACATCGTCGCCATCGGGACAACGAAGAACACGGCGAGCCACAGAAGGCCGGGCAACGTGAGCAAATAGGCGGCGAACGATTTCCTGATCTTCGGTTGGTGTGGCTTCAACCCTCGATCACTTCGTCGAACAGATCGTTCCACAGCTGCTCCTCCTCGGGCCCGAGGTTCTTGTAGCTGTGGACCCGCGCCTCCATCTCCGGCGTCGTAAACACGAGCGAACTACGTGCGACCTTGCGCGTGTAGCCATCGTTTGCCTGGAGCAGTAGTTGCTGCGCTTCGGGGACCGGCGAGATGTAGTTGATCCACGCCGTCATCTGCGCCGCGATCTCGGGTTGATAGACGAAGTCCATCATCATGTGGGCATCGATGGGATGGGCGGCATTCTGGGGGATGCACATGTTGTCGACCCAAAGGATCCCGCCCTCGTCCGGGACGATGAACTTGATGTCGGGGTTGGTCAGCTCGGCCCCGAGGACGTCTCCCGACCACGCCATGCACAGGGCAAGATCGCCCTGCTCGAGAGGCTGGACGTAGTCGTTGCCGTAGTAATTGCGGACGATCCCCGCGTCACGCTGTTCGAGAAGCTTCTCCTGGGCGGTCTGGGCGTCATCCTCGGTCGCGTCCTGAGGATTGACCCCCAGGTTCAGTAGAACCAGGTTCATCGTGTCGCGCATCTCGACCAGCATTCCAACCTGGTTCTCCCACTCGGGGCTAAAGAGCTCCTCGGAGGTGGTGATCTCCCGCCCGGTGATCGCGACGTTATAGGCGATGCCGGTGATGCCCGACTGCCACGGGATGCTGTGGACATTGCCCGGGTCGTAGACCGGGTCCTTGTAGATCTCGCCCGCGTGCGCGTCGAAGTTCGAGAGATGGCTGTGATCCAGTCTCTCCAGCTGGCCCAGGCTCGCCATCTTTGCCACGAGCCAATCGGTCACGACGATCAGATCCCACTCGACCGCCTGGTCGTTCGACAGCGGCTCGCGGATCGTCGCGTAGAAGGTGAGGTTGTCGTTGATGACGGTCTGGTAGTTCACATCGATGTCCGTCTCGGCCTCGAACTGCTCGAGCGTCGGGCTCGTCTTGCCCTTCTTGTCGATGTACGCGGGCCAGTTCGCGAAGTTGAGCTCTCCCTGTTTCTCCGTCGTCGTGAGCGTGTCGTCGGCTCCGTTGCCGCCGTTCTCGGCCTCGCCCTCGATGCCGCATGCGGCGAGGAACGCCGACGTCGACAGCCCGGCCGCACCGATCCCCATCCGCCGCAGAAGCTCACGGCGGGTGATGCGGTGCCGACGAGGTTGCTGCGCGAGTAGACGTTCGAACTCCTCAAGGTGACTCATTGGTGTCCTCCTCTGTTCTGCCGTTCGTGGCCACTGCAAATGTGTGCTCGGGATTCCAGGTGAGCGTGACCTGTGTCCCGGCCCCCACGGGCTTAGCTGCACTGCCGAGGTTCTGGACGTACACGACGACCTTCGACCCGTCCGGGGTGCGGCACTCATAGGCCGTGCTGACACCCGTGTAAGTCGAGATCAGCACAGTCGCAGCGATGGAGTTCGCTCCCCCCTCTGTTCGGATATCTCCGGCCTCCCGGATGTGGAGTTTTTCGGGGCGCACTCCGATGTGCAGCGCGGCGCGGTCGTCGGGGAGGCGGTCTGCGGGCACCGCGATCGTCGACCCCGCGGCCAGCTTTACCTTCGCAACCGAGCCGTTGACGCTTTCCAGCATTCCGTCGAGTAGGTTCGAGGCGCCGAGGAATCCCGCCACGAAATCGGTCGCCGGGAGCTCGTACACATCCTGCGGGGCGCCAACCTGCTCGAGCTTACCGGCGTTCATCACGCCGATCCGGTTCGACATCGTCATGGCCTCTTCCTGGTCGTGAGTGACGTAGATGAAGGTGACGCCGACCTCGGCCTGGATCCGCTTGAGCTCGAGCTGCATCTGTTTGCGCAGCTTGAGGTCGAGCGCGCCCAGGGGCTCGTCGAGAAGCAAGACGGCCGGTCTGTTCACCAGCGCGCGGGCTAGTGCCACGCGCTGCTGCTGCCCCCCCGAGAGCTGGGTGGTGCGGCGGTCGCCGAACCCTCCCAGGTCCACGAGTTCGAGAATTTCGGCGACGCGCCGCTGCATCTCGTCGCGCGGTACCTTCTTTCGCTTCAGTCCATAGGCAACGTTCTCGAAGACATTCAGGTGGGGGAACAGTGCATACGACTGAAACACGGTGTTGACGTTTCGCCTGTACGCGGGAAGGGACGCGACGTCTTCGAATCCGAGATAAATGCTACCGCCGGTCGGCATCTCGAAGCCGCCGATCATCCGCAGCGTCGTCGTCTTCCCGCATCCCGACGGCCCCAGCAGCGAGAAGAACTCTCCCTCCTCGACGATCAGAGTGAGATCGTCGACCGCGACCGTTTCCTTGAAGACTTTCGAGACGTTCTCGAGCCTGACCGAAGACATGATCTCCGTTATCCCGGCGCCGTGCCGTGTTCGGCCTGATGGCGGACGTACTCAGCATAGGGGTACCACCATGCTTTAGCGTCCATTTTGGTGTCGATGTGCACGTGCTTCGCGGCACGAAAGTCGTCGAGTCCCTCGGGTCCAAGCTCACGACCCAAGCCGGAAGCCTTGAAGCCTCCGAAGGGCGCTGCCTCGTTGTCGGTCAGCGGATCGTTGAACCATATGCTGCCCGCTTCGATCTCTTCCATCGCCGTGAGCATGTAGTCGAGCCGTCGCGTGTAGACGTTGGCACCCAGCCCGTACTCGCTGGCGTTCGTGCGTTCAATGGCCTCTTCGAGTGATCCCACGCGCGCGATTGGAGCGACCGGTCCAAAGGTCTCTGTCCGCATCACCTCCATAGAGTCGTCGACATCGACGACCACTGCGGGGGTAAGGAAGTAGCCGCGATCGAACGAGCCGCGATCGCCGCCCACGAGAATTGTGGCGCCGTCTCTCCGGGCGGCTTCGAGCTGCGCCTCGACTCTCTGCCTTTGGACGTCTCGCACAAGGGGCCCCACATCGGTGTCGTCGGCCATGGGATCGCCCACGACGATCTTTCTCGTCTCCGAGACGAATGCGTCGAGGAAGTCGTCGTAGACATCGTTCAAGACGTAGAAGCGCTCGGCCGAGGTGCACACCTGGCCTGTGTTGAGGTAGGCGGCCCACACCGCACCTTTCGACGCAACCCCGATGTCGATGTCGTCGCAGACGATGAAAGCGTCCTTGCCACCCAGTTCGAGGTGGACTTTCGTCATGGTATCTGCCGCCGCTCGCATCACCGCCTTGCCGGTGTCTGCCGAACCGGTGAATGCAATGAGCGACACGTCGGGCGACGACACGAGCGCGCGTCCCACTTCCGCCTCGCCGGTGACGACGTTTACGACGCCGGGAGGGAAGATCTCCGCCACTCCGTCGGCGAATTTCAATGTGGACAGAGGCGTGTACGGCGATGGCTTAACGACAACCGTGTTCCCAGCCGCCAGGGCCGGGGCGAGCTTCCACGCCAGCAGAAGTATGGGGTAGTTCCAGGGAACGATTGCGGCCACTACTCCGAACGGCTCCTTGATGACGAGGTTGAGCTGGCCCACCTCTCCCGACGGGACGATGCGGCCCCTTTCGAGTCGCCCGAGCTCCGCGTAAAAGTCGTAACACGATGCGCTCCACCCCATCTCGTCGCGGTTCTCAACCAGCGGCTTGCCGCCCTCGCGCGTGAGCGTCGTCGCGAGATCGTCGGTGTGGTCGGTGATCCACCCGGACAAAGCGTGCAGCATCTCGGCCCGTTCGGGAGCCGGAGTGCGCTTCCAGTCGCGGAACGCGCGCTTGGCGGCCGCGACCGCCGCGTCGACCTGCTGAGGCGTGGCCGAGGCGACCCCACCCAACGCCTCCTCTGTGGCGGGGTTGACGACCTCGACGGCGTCGCCCGATCCCTCGATCTTCTCTCCCCCGATCAGCATTGGCTATTTCATACCGCCATCTGCCCACGCCAGGGCATCTACGAGCACATCGAGGCCTTCGTGGAGTTCCTCTTCAGGGATAACCAGCGGAGCCAGCAGCCTCACGACGTTGTCGTAGGTACCCGCCTTGAGAATGAGCACCCCGTTCTCGAGACAGCGTTTCACCACGGCCGCGGCCGCGACCTTGTTCGGCTCCTTGGATTCCGGATCAACGACCAGTTCGACCCCCACCATCGGGCCGAGCCCGCGTACCTCCCCGACGATCTTCAGCCGGTCGGCGAGCGGATCGAGTCGCTCGCGAAGGAACTGTCCCTGACGTTCGGCCCGCTGCAACAGATCCGTCTCCGTGAGTTCGGCGATTACGGCGAGCGCGGCCGCACACGCCACCGGGTTGCCGCCGTAAGTCCCGCCGAGACCGCCGACGTGCGGTGATTCCATAACGTTGGTCCGACCGGTTATTCCCGAGATGGGAAGTCCCGCCCCGAGCGACTTGGCGGTCGTCACGATGTCGGGGACGATCCCATAGTGTTCGGCCGCGAACAGCTTGCCCGTGCGGCCCATGCCCGATTGCACCTCGTCGTCCACGAGCAGGATGTCGCGCTCGGAGCAGATGGCGCGTAGGGCGGGCAGGTAATCATCGGGCGCGACCACGAAGCCGCCCTCGCCCTGCACGGGTTCGATCACCAGGCAGGCGACGTTGTCGGCCCCGATCTGGGAGTCGATGACATCGGCTGTGTGCTCCGCACAGGCGACGCCGCACGAGGGATAGCTGAGGTTGAACGGGCATCGATAGCAGTACGCGAAGGGAACCCGATGAACCTCGGGCGCGAACGGCCCGAATCCGTGCCGGTACGGCATGTCCTTGGCGGTCAGCGTCATTGCCATCAGCGTGCGACCGTGAAAGGCGTTGCTGAAACCCACGACGGCATCCCGGCCGGTCGCGTAGCGTGCGACCTTCACGGCGTTCTCGACTGCCTCGGCTCCCGAGTTCGCCAGCATCGTTTTCTTGTCGTGGTCCCCGGGTGTGATGCGGTTCAGTGCCTCCGCTAGCTCCACGTATCCCTCGTACATCGCCACGTGAAAGCACTCGTGCAAGAACTTCTCGGCCTGATCGTGGATCGCGGCCAGGACGCGCGGATTGCCGCGCCCGATGTTGAGCACGCCGAGCCCACCCGCAAAATCGATGAACCTGTTGCCGTCGACGTCGGTGATCCGGGCGCCCTCTCCGGAGGAGACGAAGATGGGCGCCGTGTTGAAAACGGCGCGCGGAACCGCGGCCTCTCGCCGCACCGCGAGGTCGCGCGAAATCGGACCCGGGATCGCCGGAGGGAGATCAACGCCGGCTTCGGCGTGAACAACTCCATCGCCGCTCTCACGAGCCACCTTCATCACCCCTCGCGCGGAAGCCGGGTCGCCAGCGTCCGCGACTACGACCCGGGTTTTGGATGCTAGTGAGGTGGGTCGACCGCCAGAACGTGCATCCAGGCGAACTCCTTCTGTCGAATTTGTACACTCTGGAGAATCGTGGCTGTGACGCTCATGGATCTCGTCGGCATGCCCGACCTGGGGTTGTCCGTCGTGGCGGGGACTACCGGGCTGGATCGTCCAATCCGGATGGTTCACACCTCCGAGCTCGCGGATCCGACGCCATGGTTGTCGGGCGGCGAGTTGTTGCTGACGGTGGGCATGCCGCTCACGGGGCCGTCGTCTGAGCAGGCCGCCTACGTCCGCCGGCTGGTCGACGCGGGTCTGGTCGGCCTGGGTTTCGGCGTGGGCTTCGGCTTCGACGGGGTACCGGCCGCCGTCATCGCGGCCGCCGAACAAGAGGCATTCCCGATTCTCGAAGTGCCCTATCCGGTTCCTTTCATCGCGATCGCAGAGGCGGTCTCGTCGCGGCTCTCCCAAGAGCAGCTTCGGGACGCCCGCCAGTCGATCGAGATTCACGAGCGGCTCGCATCGCTGGTGGTAGACGGCGCAGGCCCGGCCGACGTGCTCGATGAGATCGTCGCCCTCGCCGGCGGATGGGCGCTGCTGTTCGACCTCCGGGGCCAGGTTGTCGCGAGCTCACACCGGGACTCTGCTCCCGATGCACTCGAGGTGTGGGCGCAGCTACCCGCTGGACTCATCGAACCGCACGGGCCCAGGACGCACTCGCGAGTCGACCCCGATGCGACACGGGTAGCGATGGCCGTTCTCAGCGGCAGGCGTCACGAGGGTGTTCTCGTTTTTGGCAAACGCGGGCGCCCAACTCCACGAGATCGATTTGTAGTTCGGCACGCGATGACGGTACTGGGCCTGCTCCTGGCGTCGCGGAGAGCCATCATCGAGACCGAACGGCGCGTCGCCGGTGACGTGCTGCAGGAAGCATTCTCCGGCCGGCTGGGAGGCAAGGATTTGGAACGCCGGCTCGAACTGGTCGGCTTTGGGCCCGGAGACCAGGTGACGGCCATGGTGGTGGAAGCGCCCCCGGACGCGCGCGACGAGATGCTCGAAGACCTCGCGTGGCTGCTCGACGCGGCGCTGGGGACACGCGCCAAGGTGGTTCGGACGGCCGTTATCGGGGGCCGGGTTACGGCGCTGATGAAGGCGGACGAGCCGCGAGCGATTGCCGAGGGCGCGCTCGAGGCTACCGAGGGCAAGGCGGTGGGGCTGGTAGAGGAGGGAACATTGCGCGCTGCGGTGGGAGAGACGACGACCAGCGCGTCGGTGCGCAACTCCTATCTCAGCGCGGTCCTCGCGCTGCGTGCCGCTCCCGCCGACCGGCGCCTTGCATCTCCGCGCGACCTGGGCTCGTACGGCCTGCTGCTGGGCGCGCAGCCCCGCCCTGTCCTCGAGGGCTTTGTTCGCTCGGTTCTCGGGCCACTCCTCGATCGCGACCGCGCCAAGTCGTCGGAGCTGGTGCCGTCGGTGCGTGCTTTCATCGAGGCAGGGGGGCGGTGGGAGCCGGGCGCGGAAGCCCTCGGAATCCACCGTCACACGCTTCGGTATCGAGTACGGCAGGCGGAGGAGCTCACCGGCCGCGACCTCTCCTCCGCCGAGGACCGGCTCGAGATCTGGCTGGCCCTCAAAGCGTCCGATCTCCTGGGTCAGTAAAGAGAGGCTTTCCGCCGAGTAAACGCTGGCGGCGGTGCCCGCCTCACTGGTTCCCCGAACCCCCTCCTTCTTCAATCTACGATCGGGTTGCCCTTCGGGCTCCCCGCTCTCCGTCGGGGGAACCCCGGCGGCGGTGCCCGCCTCACTGGTTCCCCCGAACCCCCTCCTCTACGCCGAGGACGTCGGCGAGGTCGAACTTCACGGCTTCCTCCAGCTGATCGTAGGTGCAGGACCAGGGGTCGCGGTCGGGGCGCCAGCGGACGAACTGGGCGGTGTGACGGAACCGGGCGCCTTCCATGTGGTCGTAGCGGACCTCGACGACGCGCTCGGGGCGTAATGGGGTGAAGGAGAGGTCCTTGCCCGATGCCCACCGGCTTCCTTCGGCGTTGCGCGGCGTCCGGGTGCCCTCCTGCTGCTTGGCCCAAGCCCACGGGTGACCGTCGAACGTGGTGACCAGGGGCTGCATCTCCTCGAACAGCTCCTCGCGACGCCCCATCGGGAACGCACCGATGACGCCGACGTTGGCCAGTATGCCGTCGTCGTCGTAGAGACCAAGGAGCAGTGATCCAATCCGGTGCCGGCCGCTCTTGTGCACCCGGTAGCCGGCGACCACGCAGTCGGCGGTGCGTTCGTGCTTCACCTTGAACATGGTCCGCTTGTCCGGCAGGTAGATACCGTCGAGCGGCTTGGCGATGAGGCCATCGAGCCCCGCGCCCTCGAACTGCCGGAACCACTCCTCGCCTATCGCCCGGTCTGTTGTGGCCGCGGTGACATGGAAGGGGGGCGCGGCGGACGACAGCGCGTCCACCAGCGCGGCTCGCCGTTCTGCGAAGGGCCGTCCCGTGTAGTCGGTGTCGCCGAGTGCAAGAAGGTCGAACGCCACGAAACGGGCAGGGGTCTGTTCGGAGAGCATCTTCACCCGGCTGGCGGCAGGGTGGATGCGTTGTTGCAGTGACTCGAAGTCCAACCGGTCTCCGGAGGAGCCGATGACGATTATCTCCCCGTCGATCACGCAGCGCTCCGGGAGGTTTGCGCGTGCCGCCTCGACCAGCTCCGGAAAGTAGCGTGTCATCGGCTTCTCGTTACGGCTGCCGATCTCGACCTCGTCGGAATCCCTGAAGATTATTGATCTAAAGCCGTCCCATTTCGGTTCGAAGCTCATGGCGCCGCCGGGGATCTGCGTGACGGGTTTCGCCAGCATCGGTCGCACTGGTGGCATGACCGCGAGTCGCATGCCGCCCATTGTCACCCGGAAGACGAACTTGTCGCCGGGGTCCTAAGGATTGTGATTCAGTGCGACAGGCTCGCCGCCATCTACGGCGCCCGGCGGCGCGACGGTTGAACGCGCGGAGGCTCGGCGTCCGCCTTAGGGAAGTGCGGGGGCCACGGCGCATCGCCCAGCCCCTCGGTTTCGTCGCGATGCGCGAGATCCAGAAGCGCATCGAGTGATCCGGGCGCGTCGTCGATGGCTTCGTGAGGGTCGCCTATCGCCGCGTAGCGCTCCGGCACAGTGTCGATGCGAAACTCGGCCGGGTCGACGGCGCCCACCTCGTCCCACGTCAGCGGGCACGACACGCGCGCGTCCGAAACGGGCCGCACCGAATAGGCCGACGCGACGGTGCGGTCGCGAGCGTTTTGGTTGTAGTCGACGAAGACGCCGTGCCTCTCCTCTTTCCACCACGACGTCGTTGCGATGCCCTTGGTCCGACGCTCCACCTCGCGCGCCAGCGCAAGCGCAGCGCGGCGTACCTGAGTGAAGCTCCACCGAGATTCGATCCGGACGAGCACGTGCATCCCCCGCTTGCCGGATGTTTTGGGCCACCCCACCAGGTCGTGCTCGACGATCACGTCGCGCACCACATACGCGACCTGCTTCACATCTTGGAATGGGATTCCGGAGGTGGGATCGAGGTCGAGCCTCAGCTCGTCGGGGTGATCGACGTCGGCCGCTCGGACCGGCCACGGATTGATGTCCAAGCATCCGAGGTTGGCCGCCCACACGATGTGGGCGACGTCGGCGGGCGCTAGCATCACTGCAGATCGGCCGCTCGGAAACCGGATGGTTGTCGTGCGGATCCAATCGGGCCGGTGCTGCGGGATCCGCTTCTGGTAGAAAGCGTCGTCGGGGGCGTCCACTCCGTTCGGCCACCGGTAGAGCTGGGTTGGCCGGTCGCGGCAGCCGCGCAGCGGGCCGGGGCCCACTGCGATGTAGTAATTGGCGAGATCTAGCTTGGTCGTCCCGCTCTGAGGCCAGAAGACCTTGTCCGGATTGGTGATGCGGATTTCGTATCCGTCCACGTCGATGATCTCGAAGGGCGTGGCCACCCGCCCAAGTATGACCTCGCTTGTCGGAACACGCGGGAGTTGTCAAAGAGGGGAAGAACGGGCATGTTATCGAGGAGACCAGATTCCGATCGCACGATGGGTGGTTCGAATGGGTGAGAGCAAGGGCTATCTCGTAGGGGGCACATTCAAGACTGCGGACGCGACGTTCGACGTCACCTCTCCGTACGACGGCGAGGTGATAGCGCGAGTGGCAAAACCGACCGATGCGGACGTCGAGGCCGCGGTCGCGGGCGCCTCCGAAGTCTTCGAGGAAACGCGCAAGCTCCCCGTTCACATACGGGCCGAGGCCTTGAGCCACATATCGACGCGCCTTGCCGAGCGCGCCGGAGAAGTGAGCGAGCTGATCGCTCGCGAGGGCGGGAAGCCGCTCAAGTGGGCCAAGGTGGAGGCGGCGCGCGCGGCTTCGACCTTCCGGTGGGCTGCAGAGGAGTGCCGGAGATTTGGCGGAGAACTGCTGCGCCTCGACACCGAGGCGGCTCTTGGATCGCGGCTCGGTCTCGTGCGGCGCTTTCCGCTGGGCCCCGTCCTTGCGATCGCTCCATTCAACTTCCCCGTCAATCTCGTGGCCCACAAGATGGCGCCGGCGCTTGCCGTAGGCGCGCCCGTCGTGGTCAAACCCGCGACGAAGACGCCGTTAGGAGCGTTGCTCCTCGGCGAGTTGTTCGTGGAGACCGATCTCCCCCCGGCAATGTGCTCGGTGCTTCCCATTGGGGGGAGTGAGGCCGGCGAGCTGGCCACCGACGGACGGTTCGCGAAGATCTCCTTCACCGGCTCGTCGGAAGTGGGCTGGGAGCTCAAAGCCGGAAACCCCAGGAAGGCGGTCACCCTGGAGCTCGGAGGAAACGCCGGCGTGATCGTCCACTCCGACGCCGATCTCGAAACGGCCGCGCAACGCATAGCCTTCGGCGGCTATTACCAGGCCGGCCAAAGCTGCATCTCGGTCCAGCGAGTCCTCGTTCACGATGACGTCGCCGACCGCTTCCAGGAGATGCTCGTTACCGAGGTGTCGGTACTGAGAACGGGCGATCCCATGGATCCGGAGACCGACGTGGGTCCGCTCATCGATCACGACGCGCTCGAACGCGTCGCCGCGTGGGTGGATGAGGCCGTGCAATCCGGCGCCGAGATCCTCATCGGCGGCAAGAGAGAGGACCCCTTCTATTCGCCGACGGTGCTGGCGCGAACGGTGCCCGAGATGAAGGTGCGTTGCGAGGAGATCTTCGGACCGGTGATCACCATTTCCACCTACTCGGATTTCGACAAGGCGATCAAGGAGGTCAACGAAACACGCTACGGCCTGCAGGCCGGCGTGTTCACGAAGGACATCGACCGGTTGATGATCGCTCACCGCGACATCGAGGTCGGAGGGGTGATCGCCAACGATGTGTCGGCGTTCCGGGCCGATCAGATGCCGTACGGGGGCAGTAAGGACTCCGGCGCCGGGCGCGAGGGGCTGCGTTATGCGATGGAGGAGATGACCGAGCCCCGGATCCTGGTGCTCTCTAACGTACCGTTGTAGGTAGGCCCACGGCAGGACATCGGGACCCCCCGGTCGAAGTCGTGGGTATGGGGGTTCTTCGCGCAACCCGGGGGGGCCACGCCGGCATTGTTTCTGCGCTCGCGGTGCTTGCAATGCTGATGGGGGTCGCACCCGGGGCGCAGAGCGCGCCGGCCGGCGCGCCCATCGTTGAAGACCCGATCGTCATCGATTCCTTCGACGGCGAGCCGATAGTCGCGACCTTGATGCTTCCGGCCGAGGCGTCCCCCGAGAGTCCGGTTCCGGCCGTGCTCATGACGCACGGGTGGGGCGGCAGCCGGTCGCGGGAGCCCGGCGGAGCGATCGGCCGCCTGGTGAGCTCGGGGTACGCGGTGCTGACCTGGGACTCGAGGGGGTTCGGAGACTCCGGCGGGGAGGCCAATGTCGGGTCGCCGGATTTCGAGGTCAAGGACGCGTCCGCGCTCATTGACTATCTCGCCGCTAGGCCCGAGATCCTCACCGACGGGCCCGGCGACCCCCGCGTCGGATGGATCGGGGGCTCCAACGCCGCCGGCGTGCAGTTCAACACCGCCGCGATCGACAAGCGCGTCGATGCGATCGTCCCGATCATCTCGTGGGGGAACCTGCCGCGAGATCTCCTGCCCAACGGCGTCGTCAAGCAGTCGTGGGATGAGCTCCTGTATGCCGGGGGAGCTGTAACGGCTACCCTCGAGGGTGCCGATTCGCCGGCGGGCCCCCAGCCCGGCAACTACGCGCCGGAGATCCACATTGCGCACGCGCAGATATCGAGCACCGGCACGATTAGCGAAGACATCCGCGCATGGTTCGCCCACAAGTCGACGACCGTTCGATCGCATCGAATCGAAGCTCCAACCCTCATAATCCAGGGCTCCATCGACACCCTGTTCCCGCTCGAGGACGGCTTCGCCAACTACCGCAAGCTGGTGGCGGCGGAGACCCCGGTCAAGCTGATGACCTATTGCGGCGGGCACACGTTGTCGGGCTGTCCCTATCCCGGAGGCGAAAGCGGCCGTCCAGGGTCGGGCGACGGCGCGCCGCTGCTGTGGGAGGAGCGCGCGCTCGCGTGGCTCGATCGCCACGTGGTGGGTGACCGAGCGCCGACGGGTGCCGGAGTCGAGTGGCAGGCACAGGACGGCTACTACTACCGGGCCCCCCGCTATCCGCTGCCTGGCACCAAGTTCGTGCGCGGACGCCGCGTTGCGGCCGATCTGGCCGGACCGGGCCCGGGCGGCGGCGACGGGCCCGCGGACGGCAATCCCGCACCCGACGACGAGCTCGGCGTCAGCGCCGCGCGCACCAGAATCCTGGGCCGGTTCCCCACACGGAGGCCGATGCTGGGCGTCCCCAGGGTCTGGATCAGGGGCCGGGTCACCGGGGTGAGCGCCCAGCTCTTCTTCGAACTGATCGACGTGAACCGGCGGGGAAAGAGGACGACCATCGACGATCAGGTCATGCCAGTCAAGCTCGAGGGCGGGGCCTTCCGCAGGAGGCTCGCACTGCACGGTGTCTCATGGATCGTCAAGCCGGGCCACCGGATCGAACTCGAGGTCACCACCGGGTCGACCTCATACGGCGCGGCGCGTGAGGGCCCGTTCGAGGTGTCGCTGTCGGCACGTCCGCGGCTGCCGCTGGCTCCTCACCGGTGGGCGACAGCGGCCCGCCGGGCGCGGTAAAGCAACCTACCGGGGTAGTAGAAAGTCCTTCCCTTTGGGGGTGCGTGGATGTAAAACTGCATCCACCTCGGAGAAGAGAAAGGAGGGGGTTCGGGGGAACCAGTGAGGCGGGCACCGCCGCCGGGGTTCCCCCGACGGAGAGCGGGGAGCCCGCAGGGCAATCCGCTCGTAGATTGAAGAAGAGAGGGGGTTCGGGGGAACCAGTGAGGCGGGCACCGCCGCCGGGGTTCCCCCGACGGAGAGCGGGGAGCCCGCCGCTCGGAGAAGGGAAAGATGGGAGAGAGGGCGAGTTGACCGGAACAAAGCGCGCGCTGATCGCCGTTGGAGTCGCGGCCACCGTGGCCCTCGCGCCGGCGGCCCCGGCCCTCGGGAAACCTTCGGCTCGAGCCGCCGACAGGCCGTCTGCTCGAGCGGGGGAGAAAAGCGGATCTCGATCCGTCGAGGGTGGCGAGGCCCAGCTCGTGACGCTCAGAGCCGGGCGGAATCGAATGCCCTACGGTCAGTCGACGGGCCTGCGGGGTCGGATCACTCCCCACGCCGATGGCGAGACGGTCGAAATCGTAGATCTAGCCACCGGCCGGGTAGTGGCTTCGGATACGACCGATCCGGACGGCCGGTTCAAGCTTCGTTACTCGCCGAAGAAGGACATCAGGCTGATCGCCCGCTGGGTCGCGGCAGTGAGCGACCCGATAAGGCTCCGCGTAAAACCGATCGTGAGGCTGCACCTTTCCGACGTGAGGTTGTTCGGGAAAGCGAGGATCCGGGGCGGAGTGACTCCACGCATGCGAGGTCGTTCGATCACGATCAAGCTCGCGCGCGCCGGGGTGGTGGTGGGATCGCGCCGGGTCAAATTGAGAAAGGGCCGGTGGATCTCGACGCGCATGTGGATCCGCAAACCGGGCAGGCATCGCGCCCGCGCGGTCTTAAAGACGCCCGACTTCCTTACCGGCTACGCGCGCAGCGCCAACAGGTGGCCCCCGCTTCCTCGCCTGTCGGTGGGCTCACACAGTCCTTACGTGAACCTTCTCGAGAAGCGGCTCATCGACCTCGGGTATTACCTTCCGGGCCACAACTGGGCCTACAACACCCCGACGGCCGACGCCGTCCGGGCGTTCAACAAGGTGCAAGGGCGGACGCGGGTCGGCTCGGTCGATACGGCGACGTGGCAGCGGCTCGCAACGCCGATCCGGCCCCGGGCCCGTTACCGGAGGCCCGGCGACCACATCGAGATCAACCAGACGCGGCAGGTGATCTACATCGTGCGGAGCGGCAAAGTGCGGCGCATCCTCCACACGTCCACGGGGGCGAACGGCGCGACGCGCGATGGATCGTTCAGAGTTCACCGCAAGCTGGCCGGCTACAGCGCCAACCGCCTCTACTACCCGAGCTACTTCGACGGTCTGAGGGCCTTTCACGGCTGGCCCGAGGTGCCGATCTACCCGGCCAGTCACGGCTGCGCGCGCGTGCCGATGTGGTCCGCGACGTGGATCTATTCAAAGGCGCCGATCGGAACGCGCGTCTACGTTTATCACTGACCCAGGCTGGCCCGGTAACCAAAACGGCCCCCGGGGTCGGGGGCCGTTTTGCTGTGAGCTCCGACCGGTCGCGGGCCCGGCCGGAGGATGCAGAGGACTTTCTAGAACCTGCGGGCCGACGTCCGCCCGTAGGTCATCTTGCGGAAGATGAACAGCAGCAGGATCGCCGTCAGCACCGCGGCGATGAACTCGATGCCCTTCGAGTTATCGAAGCCGAGGACCTCGATCCAGAGGTACCCTCCGAGCAGGGCGCCGACGACTCCAAGCAGCAGAGTGCCCAGGATTCCGATCGGATCCCGTCCCGGCATGAGCAACCGCGCCACGGCTCCCACGACAAGTCCCGCGAGGATCAGATAGAGCCATTCCATTCTTGGTTCCTCCTCCACTCTGGCACCGGCCCCAATCGCGACCGTAGGGTCTCTGTACCCCCCGATGCCTCCGGGAAAACGAAGTAGTCGGACAGGAAAAGGAGAGGAAAGGCAAAGCATGTGAAGACACCTAAAAGGCTCAAAAGCGGCAACTGGGACTGGCACGACCGGGTGTGTGTGGTCACGGGGGCGTCCAGCGGGATCGGCAACCGGCTGGCGCGCGATCTCGCCCGCTCGGGAGCGACCGTTTGTGCTGTTGCTCGCCGCAGTGACAGGCTGGAGGAGCTGGTCGGCGAGCTGGACCCCGGCCGCCATTCGTTCGTGACCGCCGACGTCGCCGAACGAGACGACGTCCGCACCCTCAGGGACCATGTCGAGTCGACGTACGGACGCTGTGATGTGCTGGTCAACAACGCGGGCGTTGCCGGAGAGAGCGACTTCGATGGGCCGGCTGCCCTCGCCGATCTCGAGCGGGTCATGGCCGTCAATTTCTTCGGGGCCGCCTATTGCACAGCCGAACTCCTGGAGTTGCTGGCTGCCTCGGCTCCCTCCCACGTCGTGAACATCGCGTCGGTGGCCGGCAAGCTCACGTGGGGTGGTGCGTCGGCCTATTGCGCGTCGAAGTTCGCACTGGTGGGGTGGAGCGAGTCGCTGTACTTCGAGCTCGCCCGCAAGGGCGTGCACGTCGGCGTGGTCGAGCCAGGCCCCGTTCCGACGGAGGGCTTCCCGCAAAGAGATCTCAAGGGTGACCCCTGGCTGCGATACGCGATGACGAGCGATGCCGGCGTCTCCGCCGCGATCCGCCGCGTCGTTGAGCGCGGCAAGATGGAACGCGTAGTGCCGCGCTGGTACTACCTGCTCCAGGTGCCGAGACTATTGGTGCCGCCGGTGTACCGGTTCGCCAACCGCAGGATCCTGTCCCGCGCCGGCCGCCCCACCTGATCTCACGAAACCGTTGAACGCCGGCTCATAGCGCCCACGCGCCGGGTCTACGACTGTTTCTTCCACACGAATGCGCGCTCTGCTTCCGTGCCGGCTCCGTAGCGGCGGTGGATCGGTCCCGCTCGACCATAGCCTTCCCGGAGCAACTCCTCGTCGGAGATCTGATGGAAGCGGAACGCGTAGCCCGCGTCCGCTACATCAACCAGCGCATACCCGAACGGATAGTCACGCGGGCTCGCCACCTCCTGGGCCGGCACGCCGTCGAAGTCGCGGGTGCGAGCATTGCGATGAGTGTGACCCGCGAACACCCCCCACACGTTGCCCGAATCGACCGTCGCGTGCAGCCGGCCTGAATCTGCGTCACGCAGCCCGAAGATTACGGGGGGGAAGGCCGTGAACGGCTGCGGCGGGTGATGCAGGAAGACGAAGGCCGGGCCCCCTTCGGGGCCCGCTAACTCGGCCAGGATGTCGTGCTGGCGTGGTGTCAGCGAGCCCCGGACGACGGCTCCGCCGCTGCCCTCCTCGAACCCGCCCGTCACCAGATTGAACGGCGCAAACGGCGATGCCCCGTGTTCTGCAGAATCCAAGACCGCCAAGCGAACGCCCTGGTGCTCCAGCAACACGCCTTCGGGCTCCCGCCCGAAGGCTGCGGGGTAGTAGTCGCGTCCCGCCAGGCGCTCCTCTTCGTATGAGTAGACATCGTGGTTGCCCATCATGGTCGTGTGCGGCATCTGAAGCTCGGCCAGCACTTTCGTCGCGAGCTGGAACTCGTCCCTGTCGCCGTGATCGGTGAGATCGCCGAGCTGGATCACGAGCTCGGCCCCCGAGGCGTTGAGGTCGGCGATGGCGGCCCGGGCCAACTCCTCGCCCGCCGGCGACCCGAAATGGAGATCCCCGAGGATGCCGAACCGGAAGCTGACATCACCGGGTGGCTCGGCTGGAGGGGTCACCAGCGGCTCGAACCCGGGCGCCGCGGGGATCGACTCGGGCCACGAGATATCCGCTCGGTCCTCGTCGCCGATGGCGGCGAGTTCTTCGGTCCCCTCGGACAGGAAGGGGCCCGCGTGTCCCTCGACCCAGTCGCCGAGCCGGACCAGGAAGATGTCCCCGAACTGCACCTCGCCGGGGGTCCGTCCGGCAAGGCTCCGCATCCAGTTCGCATGCGCCTCGACGAGATCGGTGTCCAGCCGGCGGACGCGGTCGCGAAGAACGCGCTCGACGATCTCGGCGCGCAGGGCACCCCTCTCCGCGGCCCCGTCGAAGCGGTGCGAGGAGACGCTCCATCCCTGGTAGACGGCACAACGGCTCCGCTCGATGATCCATGCCGAGCGGAGCAGATCGGTGAGGATTTCATCGGCAATTGGTTCCACGGGGCAACGATACGGAATCCTGGGTAACGTTGGCTCTACAGGAACCGCTGTTGCATCGGGGGACAGAAAGGGGGGCGCGGTGGGCGTGGTCCACACTGCCCTTGAGGTTAAGCGTACCGATTGGGATCACTATTTCCTGAACATCGCGCGCGAAACGGCGACGCGTTCTAACTGCGTCAGGCGTCAGCACGGAGCCGTCATCGTGAGGAACCGCCGCATTTGCTCGACGGGATACAACGGGCCGCCGTCAGGTCACCCCCATTGCGACGAAGGCGCGTGCCCGCGCGCACGGTCGGAGGCAGTCAGCGGATGGGGCCACGACAACTGCATCGCGATCCACGCGGAGGCGAACGCGATCCTGTACTCGTCCCCGCAGGAGCGGGAGCGTGCTTCCATCTACATCACCGGAGTTCCTTGCTTCACGTGCGCCAAGCTGATCGCGAACTCCGGAATCGGCGAGGTTGTGGCGACGGGCGACACCTACGAGGGATGGAACGACGTGCGCGACTTCCTGTTGAACTGCAACGTTCGGGTGCGCCTCGTCGACTGAGTTGTCGCAGCCGACCACTGACGTGTGAAGGAACGCAACAGCTTTCAGCTTGTGAGTTGTGCCAGCTTCGAAGCCACCTCCGTACGGTTCCTGGCTCCCAGCTTCGCCATGATGTTGGAGACGTGCCTCTCAATGGTCTTGCGCGACAGGAAAACCGCTTCGGCAACCTCCGGGTTGCTCGCGCCCTGCATCACCAGGCGCGCGATCTCCAGCTCGCGCTCGGTTAACTGTCCCGGTGACGCCGCTGCGCCCGCTCCCCGGCGCCATGTCCGCACGCCGAGCGCGCGCAGTTTCTGCTCAGCCTTCTGTGCTTCGCTCACCGCTCCAATCGCGCGGGCGCGGTCGAGAGCGTTACGCAGAGCGCCAACGGCTTCTGCCTTGTCCGTTGAGCCCAGGGTTGAACCCATGTCCAGCCACGCCCATGTCTCTTCGAGGTGGGCGCGCATCGAGGCCGCCGTGTCGATGGCATTCGCGAGAAGGTCGGCGCCGGCGGTCGCGTCCTCGAGAGCGACGGTCAGAGCTTCGGCGTGATTGCGCCAGTAGCCGGTCTGCCCGATCGGCGTGTGGTGGCCGGCATCCCATAGATCGAGATGACGCCGCGCGTCGCTCGCGCGGTCCACTCGTGCGTATGCCTGCGCGGCGCGCACCTCGAATTCCGATGCACAGCGCGAACAACCGGCAGCTTCAACGTCCGCGCCCGCTGCCTCTAGCGCACCAACGACCTCGCCGCCCGCGTCCGGGCCCGCCAGCCGTGCGAGCCAATGTCCGATAACGAGCCACAGGTGGAGGCGAAAGTGCGGGACTCTCTCCTCTGCGGCCAGATCCCGGATGGCTGCGAGAGCTTTCCTCCACTCGCCCAGAGAGATGTCTATCTCGTGGGGGAGCGATCTGATCCACGCGCTGGACAGAAAGGTTGGTATGACGACCTGTGCACGCTCCGTGAGGTCCACGACCTCGACGGCGGCAGCCTTGGCCTCTTCGAGACGCCCGAGGTCGCGCAGCGTCCCCGCGAGTAAGTAGGCAGAGTGGAAGGCAATCGCGGGCAAGACAAGGCGGCGCGCCTCGAGCCACGTCGCGCGGCATCGCCTCTCCGCGTCCTCGTACCGTCCCAACACGCGCAGAGCGAGGGTGGCATCCAGCGTCGCGGTTAGACGGGACTCGACCGAATCCGATGCCGTATCAGACATGTCCTCGGCGATCCGCAGCATCTCGTCCGGTTGCTCCATTCGTAAGGCGAGGTAGAAGTTGGCTTGAAGGGCCGACCGGTACGCCCGCTTCGATTCTGGGGACAGCTTGTCGAATCCTCCTGCTGCTTCCACCATTCGGTTTGCCGCCCCGACGGCGCGGCGCATCGTCGCCTGAGCCTCTTGCTTGCTGTTGCCGGCCAGTTGAGAGTCGTGGGCGTCCACCTCGATGGCCAGTTCGGGGTCGTCAAAAGCGATCGACCGGCATTGCGTGAGATAGGAGCGGGCCTGGGCCTGATCCTCGAGCTCGAGAGCTGCCTGTGATGCGCGCAGCGCGGCTTGGGCTTTGAGGTTGGATGGAGGCAATCGCTCGACGAGGTCCGCCCACCGCTCGAGGGCAAGCGACGGCTCCGCGAGTTCGGATGCTGCGCGGGCGATTTGCAACAGCAACTCGATGGGATCACCTCCCGTGAGTTCCTCGTCGCGAGTGATGTCGACGAGTTCCCTCAGGTCGTCGGCGGTGAGCAGCCGCCGGCGCGGCGACTGCACGGCGCGAAGGGCAACTTCGGCGCACGGCAGAGCGGCGGAGCGCCGGTGGTAGAGGGCCTCGCGCAGCAACTGGACGTCGTCTCCCGCCTGATCCTCCAGCCACGCGGCGATGTCCTTGTGGGTGCGGTGTCTGAGGTGCTGCGGCATCCCCTCGAGCGCTGCATGGCGTATCAGATCGTGGGCAACGCTGAGGGCGAGACCGGCCCGCACAGCGATGCCATGGTCGATGAGTTCCTGGGCCGCACTCTCGACCCGGCCCCCGGGCCAGCCCAACAGGCGGGCCAGTTCGGCGAGATCCATCGGCCGGGCGGCGATGGCCACGACCGCCAGGAGCGCGGAGGCATCCGCGGCGATGCCTGCGAGGCGGGCAGTGATGAGTCCACCGGCCGCGACCTCGGCTCCGTCGGGTCCCGTCAGGGCCTCCAGCCAGAAGGGAAGCCCGCCGGCTCTTTCCCATAGGAGCTCGGCGCTCCGCTCGTCCAGGCGTGGATCGAGTTCCATAGCCAGGCGGGTGCCGCTGTCGCGGTCCAGGGGTCCGAGGGCGATGTCCACGAGCAACTCTGGAGATCGGATTATGCCCCCGACAGAGTCCCTGAGCGATGTGGCGGCCTCACTTGCACGTGACGCAGCAAGCAGTGCTAGACAGTTGCCGACAACCTGCGCCGCTCGCACGAGGTAGTGACATAGCGCGGTCGTGAGTTCGTCGACCCACTGAAGGTCGTCAACGACAAGAACGACTGGTCCGAGATCCGTGACTGACCGGTGAGCGCCCTCGAACACGCGCAACGGTTCGAGCCCTTCAAGATCCGACTCGTAAACGAGCGCCGCCAGCCGGCGCCCCTCGTGGCCCGCCGCGGCAAGCGCAGTGAGCAGATCGCGCGCCGCGGCGAGCGGGACGTCGCGCTCCGGCTCATGCCCTATGACCTCGAGAAGCCGCGCGCGGCCCCTCGCCGCGCACGCTTCGGACAGCAGCCTGCTCTTCCCGGACCCAGGGTCGCCGATCACGATCGCGACGCCTGGGGATTTCGTCTCGTTCGAACGCTTCAGGAGGTCGCGGATGGCGGTCAGCTCCCGCTCTCGCCCGAGAAATGGAGGAGCCATGCGCTCAAAGCTAGTGGCGGGGTGGCAACTCTTCAATCCCTTTGGGGGACTGGGGCCGAGCTTCCTGAGCCTCGGGAAGAGATGAGGCCCGCGCGCGAGGGAGTTCACCGATGAACCGCCCTTCCCCTTTCCATAGCTTGAAGTCGAGGTCAAACAACGGCGGTGGAAGGAGGCGATCACAGAGCGCCGCATCAGAAAGTCGCCGATTCGCATTGTTGAGATCATGAGAGGAGAAAGAAAATGTCAGTTGATACCAGGATCGCAGGAGTAACCGGGAACCGGGTCCGACCGCGGCAGGGAGCGATTGTCGCCATGGGCTTGGCGATGGCGGGAATCGTCATCGGAAGCCTGCTGGCTCTGCCGCAGGACCAGGCCATCCGTGTTTCTACCCCTGAGTCCGGCGTTGTGGATTCAGCGCCTGCCCCCGAGGCCGGGGCCGACTACGGCATCCGTCATCTCCAGGGCGGAGCCACCGTCGAGCGTGCCCCCGAGGCCGGGGCCGACTACGGCATCCGTCATCTCGAGGGCGGAGCCACCGTCGAGCGTGCCCCCGAGGCC